>JARGNI010000079.1 GCA_029213195.1 Verrucomicrobiales bacterium | reverse complement strand
GCATTACGGTTATTACCCAGAGTCTATTGTTACTGCGGGCACTACGTGGCTTGGCGACGAGTTTGATTCTGCGCTGTTAAATGGTGCTTTGGTTGAGGCAATACGCTTTATTAAGGGTGAGCCAGATATGGTAGCCTTGTACCAAAGCATGTACGTAGACGCTATGGCGCTACTCAAAAACTTAGGGGACGGCAAGATGCGGGAAGATATGTACCGCTCTGGTCAACTCCGTATAACCCCGCGTTAATTTAAGAGGAAACACAAATGGCTATTTCACAGGCTATGGTTACATCGTTCAAAGTTGGCATCCTTGATGGGACGTTCGACTTTAGCAGCGGTACAGGACAAGTATTTAAAATTGCTCTATTCACCTCAGCAGCTACGCTAGACGCGACTACTACCGCGTACTCAACTACTGACGAGGTTGTAGGTACTAACTATGTAGCGGGCGGTAACACCTTGACTATCTCTGCCAACCCAGCTTCTACGGGTACTACAGCGTTCCTAGACTTTGCGGATACTACATGGTCTAACGCTACTATTACTGCTCGTGGCGCTTTGGTCTATTTAGCTAACGGTGGCACTAACCCTGCTGTTGCAGTTCTGGACTTCGGTGCGGACAAGACCTCTACTGCGGGCGACTTTACTATTGTCTTCCCTGCGGCTGACGCGAGCAACGCTATAATCCGTATCGCTTAAGGTGACTCCTAGTGACTGACGTTACGGTTACCTTTGGGGGTTGGGGCTACAGTGCTTGGGGCACTTATGTCTGGGGGGAAAGTGACACCCCCGCTCTTCCTGTTGGTACAGGCGCTGTAGGGTCAGTCGGCGTTACTGGAACTGCTGTTGTAACCCTTACGGGTGTAGCAGGTAATACGGCTTTAGGTAGCTCCATAGCCCAAGCAAGTGCTAACGTTCCGGTTAGTGGTGTTAGCGCCACAGGCGATATTGGCTATGCGCGTTGGAGTGTAGATGTCTATCTAGGTGGTTGGGGCCGAGATGTTTGGGGTTCTGGCTCTTGGGGCAACAACACAGTATTCCAAGCTGTGGGCGCAGTAGGCTCAGTTACTGTTGAAGCAGGGGCTGTAGCTAACGTCACCGGCGTACAAAGCACCATAGTCCTAGGCAACTTTGGCGTTGAGGGGGACAAAAACGGCCTAGTGCTGGGCAACGCAGGTACGGCAATAGCCGGAAATGTAAGTGTAGATGCCGCCGCTATAGTTAATGTTACAGGCGTAGAAGGCATAGGAGAAATAGGCGAAGCGCGGGTCATTGAGACCACAGGCGTTGATGCTGTAGGCGTACAAGGCACCACAGCTCTAGGCACGGTAATCGTCACAGCAGACGCAATAGTCACTGAAACCGGCTTACAAGCAACGTCTGCGCTAGGCAGCGTTACTGTTTACCTCCTGCAAACTGTCAATGTAACAGGCGTACAAGGCACTACAGCATTAGGCGAAACAACTGAGACATCCGATGCGAATGTATACGCCATTGGCGTACAGGCCACAGGCCAAGTCGGAACAGTATTAGTCTGGAGTCAAATAGTTCCGGGCGGCGACCCAAATTGGGTAGACATTGCCCCTATTAGTCAAACCCCTACGTGGACGGATATAGCAGCATGAAGACAGTAAACGAAGCAAAGAACTTGGGTAGCGCAATAGACCCTAAGCATGAAATTGAAGTGGTATGCGGCAACTGCGGGTACGATGTAAACGAGGCTGAATTAAGCGCTGACACTTGCTCAGATTGCGGCGAAGCACTAAACTTACGACAGAATACAAAGATTTACGCGACAAGCATCCCCGCCGCTGGCGGCAGCACGTTAGTGTAGATACTGGAGAAATTAGATGGCTACTTATGTAAATAACTTACGGCTCAAAGAAATCACCACAGGTGACGAAGACGGCACTTGGGGCACCAGTACTAACACTAACCTTGAGCTAATCACTGATGGCTTTAGCTACGGCACAAAGGCAATGGCGGCTGATGCCAACGAAACCTTCACTATGCCTGACGCTACAGCAGACGCCACGCGCTCTTTCTATTTAAAGATTACTTCTGGTGTATCGCTAACAGCGACTCGTGAGGTCACGCTTGGGCCAAATACGGTATCTAAGACGTGGATGATTGAGAACGCTACTTCAGGCGGTCAGATTATTACGATCAAGCAGGGTTCAGGCGCTACGGTAAACGTCCCTAATGGCGATAAAGTAATGATCGTCACAGACGGTGCTGGTGCAGGTGCTGCGGTTATTAACGCTAACCCTTCAGAAGCAGGGGGTACGGTAACAAGTGTAGCTGTTTCTGGCGGCACCACAGGTCTTACTACTTCAGGCGGCCCTGTAACTACTTCTGGTACAATTACTATAGCTGGCACGCTTGCAGCGGCTAACGGCGGTACTGGACTAACCTCGCTTGGTACTAACGTAGCTACTTGGCTAGGAGACCCTACTAGTGCGCACTTTGCTTCTGCGATGAGTGACGAAACAGGGACAGGCTTAGTTGTGTTTAACCTAAGCCCTGCGCTTACCACTCCTAAAATCACTACTGGACTTCAGGACTCTGCGGCTAACTCGGTCATTGCATTTGATGCTAACCAGTTTTTTGCCGGTACGTTCTCAGACAAAGTAACGGCGCTAGGGAATACTGGTACGGCGAGAAGCATCGACTGTAATGGGGGTAACGTATTTACTGCAACCCTGAACGGTAATGCCACTATTACTTTGGACACAGCAAACAACACGTCTAATAGAGCAACTTCGTTTACTCTTATTCTGACTAATGATGCTACCGCAGGCCGCACTGTCGCTTTAGCCGGTGGAACTTTTAAATACCCAAATGGGTCGATTAACCGAACTACTGATGCAAACGCTACAGATGTCTGGTTTTTCTTTTCCCCAGATGGCGGAACAACATGGTATGTCAGCATACCAATGACCAACCTATCAACTTAATTTTAGTCTAGGAGACTATTATCATGGCACTTACTGACGCTCAACTAAACGAAATTGAATACCAAAGCGCTCTTGCGGAAGCCCAAACAGCCAGCCACACTAGTGCAAACGAAAAACAACGCAAGGCAGACATCTTGCGCCAAGCACAGGCTATAGTGTTTGAAAACCGCAGGTTGTTAACTGCTTCAGAAGCTAGTGACGTAACCGCAGCGGATGTTACTGCTGTAGCTGACACCCTTATGGCTTATGTTAATGGGTAAAGAACTAGGCTGGCCTATACCGGAATACTGGGTTGCTACGCCTTCTTTTGTGCATTGGGTAGACGCCTTCTCTACTGAAGAACTTGACCTGTTGCAGAACAAAGCTAAAGAGGGGTATAGCCCAGCCACGGTAGGGCAAGGAGAGGAAAACGGCAAAATACGTCGGACAGATATAACGTGGTTGTGTGGAGACGAATTTGCTTGGGTTTATGAGCGCGTAGCTCTTGTTGTAGCGAAAGTAAATTTTCAGTATTACCGGTATAACTTAAGCACAATAGCGGGGCGCATGCAGCTTGCTAATTATAAAGCTAAAAACAAAGGGAAGTACGACTGGCACTTAGATACGGGGCTAGAAAGTATGCGCAAACTTTCTTTTATTTTGCAGCTATCCGACCCCGAAGAATACAAAGGTGGGGAAGTGCAGATAAAAGTCGGGCCGGAAGCGGAAAACCCCTTACCAAATAGCAGGGGAGATATGATAATTTTCCCCTCTCACACACTACATAGAGTAAAACCAGTAACAGCAGGTGAGCGGCAATCTTTAGTAGCGTGGGTAACAGGTCCGGGGCTTATGTAGATGCAAGTAGAGCTAAAAGACTTTATAGGTGTGTACTCTAATGTACTTCCAGACGGCGCGTGTGCGCACTTAATATCTGAGTTTGAAGCCAATATTGGTTTTTCTAAAACTAGACAGGAGGCAGAAAACGTAGCCTCGCATGTGAAGAAAGACCAAGCTATATTTGTGCATGACCGCAATTTGTCTTTTAATCCGGCGCCCCCCGATTCCCCTATTGCGGGGCAAGATGTAAAAGCTGTCTTTTGGCATGGACTCCAAAATTGTTATGAAGACTATGCAGAAAAATTTAGTGTGCTACGCGATGGGGATATTTTTTGTAATTCTTTTAAGATGCAAAAAACCTCAGAGGGTGGGGGATACCACGTATGGCACTGTGAAAACCTAAGCATGGATGTCACTCACAGGGTCGTAACGTATATGCTGTATTTAAATACGCTACCAGAAGGCAGCAACGGGGAGACAGAGTTTCTCTACCAAAAGCGCCGAGTTCGCCCAACGGAAAACACCATGGTACTGTGGCCCGCGGGCTATACTCATCCGCATAGAGGCAACCCCGTATACGGAAACACAGCTAAGTATATAATCACGGGTTGGTTCGTCCTACGTTAAGGTGGAGCAAGTAAAATGCCTATAGGTACAAGTAAATCAGGGGTTTTAGGGGCAGGAATAGTTCCTGCTGGTTCTGAAACTTTTAATGCAAGTGGTACTTTTGTAGCCCCTCCCGGTGTAAGCACAGTAGCCGTAACCGGATACGGCTCTCCCGGCAATTCCGGCAACCCCGGCAACCCCGGCAACAGAGGCTTTGGCGCGTCTGGCGGTGCTGGAGGAGCTACACGACGGGTTATATACTACCCGGGCGGGTACTACCCGCCGTATTATTCCCCTTGGAGTTTCGCACCGGGTGGTTGGTATTCCCCCGGAACCTACTCCCCTCCCGGATATCAAAGTGCCCCGCAGCATAACGGCGGGGGGGGCGGCAGCGGCTACGGCACTTCTACCCCAGCTCAGGCCGGTCCGGCGGGTAACCCGGGCACGGCGGGCACGGCGGGCAACTCCGGAAGCTCTGTAACCGCTTTGGGGTTAGTGTGTCCCGGCGGGGCGGCGGGCAATGCGGGTGCGGCAGGGTCGGCAGGGTCGGGGGGAAACGGAGGCAATAACGCGAATATTGCCACTCAATACTATAACTATGGCACCCCAAGTAACCCCTATCCTTCTGGCGCTAGTGGTGGCAACGCCGGGTCTGGAGGCTACAACGGCGGTTCCGGCGGTAACAGCGTTTACGCCGGCCCCATCACGGGCAGCAGCGGCGGGAGCGGGGCCGGCGTAAACAATGCCGGCACTTCGGGAAATAGCCAGAGCACTGCGCCATTGCCGGGTGTTGACGGTGGGGGTTATGGAGGAGCAGGATCAAACAGCAACGGGTTAGTCGGCGGAAATTCAACCTCTCCACAAGCCGGCGGCGGCGGAGGAGGAGGTGGCGGAGCATCAAATTCTGACGGGGGAAACCCATCTTATAATAGAGCTACTAGCCACGGTGGTGGCGGCGGAGGTTCAGGCGCCTTTGGTGGTACTGGCGGTACTGGCGGTGCTGGACAAACTGCAAGCCCTACAGTACATAATGGGGTGGCAGTAACTGGGGGCGCTAGTTACGGCGTTACAATAAACCCCGGCGGGCAGGTTATAGTATCTTGGGAGGCTCAGTAGTGTTTGGGAATAGTAAAAAACGCCAAGACGTAGATATACAAAACATGATAGGGCAGATTGTGGAGAAGGTCGCTGAGCAGGTTAACATCCCTAACCCTGAACGAGACATGCAGCAATCTAGGGCGGCATCTATAACTGTGGGAACCGCTTTTGGTGGATCGTTAGAAATGTCGATGCGGAGTAATCATGGGGGGTATTTATATAGTATCCTTCAACCCGTAGAAGCTATAGAGCTTATACACCAACTAGCCGCTAATGTGGGTTGCCACATACAGCTACAACCAAGAGAAGATTTTGCTAGCTGGAGAGAGTGGAAGCACACCCCAGAAGCACTTGCTCATTTTAGAGGGGAGCAACCACTCCCCGGTATAGGACACCCACCACATGCGGCCCTAACAAGTGATTTGGCGCAAGTTGGGAAACAACAGCCTATTAAACTGGCTAAGGAGAAAGAAAATGCTGTGGCAACTAAAAAATCTGTCAACAAACGAAGTCCTAAACGAAGCAGGTCCACTGCCAAGTAATTGGGGTCCTATTTTCGGTATGGCAGGTATCCAAGAAAAGCTTGGCGATTTGTCGTGGCTGGGCGAAGCATACGCTGACCAAGGTTGGGTTCAGGTTGAAGGCGAAGCCTCTGCGGAAGTTATGGTGGATAAGGCCGTTACGGTGTGGGATTTAGCTAAGCAAAAGCTGCGTGACTGCGACTGGACTATGCTTTCCGACGCGGGCTTAACTGTACAGCAAAAAGAGCAGTGGGTAGCGTATCGTTTAGCACTTAGGAACATACGTAGTTCTGCGGGGTACCCCGATAATGTCTCTTGGCCTGCGGTGCCTACTACATGATATTTAAAAAGAAGCCATTAGAAGTATGTTTCCACACCTCTGAGGACTATGTAGCAGAACTATACCCTATAGCCCCAGCGAGTGTTTATTTTTCGGAAACCAGAAAAAAGCTAGCTAAACAAGCAAACGAGCGGAAAAGAGAATTTAATAGCCCGACTTCTGGCGCATCAGCCCACCTGTGCAGTGCCCTGCGCGGTTTGGTTGACTCCTGTTGGGTGATCAAAGCCCCCACAGATATACG
Organism: Verrucomicrobiales bacterium; assembly: GCA_029213195.1. GTDB lineage: Bacteria > Verrucomicrobiota > Verrucomicrobiia > Verrucomicrobiales > DEV007 > Arctic95D-9. Next base: position 5,055 of record JARGNI010000079.1, on the reverse strand, counting down.
ACTAGAAACTAATGGAGACGGCACCAGTATAAATTGGGAAGTGCCCGTAGTGCTTAATGAGGAAGACCGCCAAGTGCAATTTTTTGAGCCGCACCAGTGGGCGGAGGCAGTGCAAAATTTTCCTCAGAACACCCTGAGAACGCTAGTAAAAATACACACGGGGTGGTCTGTAGAACTACCCAAAAACCACAGCTTGATGTTTCTACCGCTAGACGTTTTTGGGGTAGAGAATAGGTTTAGTGTTTTCTCTGGGCCACTAAAAGGTGGGCTTGGGCCGGTCTATATAAACCCAGTTCTATATTGGCATGTGCTAAATGACGTTGAGGTTATAAAAGCCGGCACGCCGCTGTGTTTACTTAAACTAGTAAAAGATAATCTATGCGATGTTAAAACTGGGTTTAGTGTGGCAGTAAAAGATGAAGCGCACGAAAGGCGGTTGAAAAGCTATTTAAAAGGGCTTAATTCGGTTTTTGGGCGGACTAGGCACCTAATGTACAAAAAGCTCATTGCGGGCGAGCAAACAACGCCGGAGAAAGACAATGATATATTCCGCTAAATATGGTTCTATTTTTATCCGCATACCAAAAGCCGGATCAACTTCTATGAGTACTTACTTATTAGACTCAGGGCTTTTTAACTCTAAAAAAGATACAATGTACCTAGAAGCCAACCAAGACTGCTACGTAGACGGTATGGGTACGATAACGTTAGAGAATTTAGCCCCCGAGTCTAGCGTAGTAGCCCCAGTTGCTAACCCAAAATACTCTACACACGGGCAAACCAAACCTATAACAACTAGTGTGCACTTATCTACTCAACAAGTGAAACGTAGTTTTATTCTCGAAAACCCTAGAGCTACAGAAGAAGAAGTTAATACTTTTATCGTTTCGCGTTTGGGTAGAAATGCAATTCTAAGGCGATCCGCGGAAGCTAGTAACATACCGATAACTGCGAAAGAAGCTTTAGCTCCCGAAAGCATAAATGGAAAAACTTTAATAGAAGGCCCTTTTGGTAATGTGCATGCTACATATGCCTATCTAACCCAAGAAAAAGTTATCCCCGTTGGCACAGCATGTTTTGCTACAATACGTAACCCTATAGACCGATGGGTGAGTATGTTAAATGTAACTTACAGTTTAGAAGACATCAAAACGAAAGGTATAAACGCTTTAACGGAAAAAGCGCTAGAAGGCATGAACTATATTATTTCAAATGTTGGGGCTGATCGAAAAGCGATTAACGATTATTTTTTTACGCACCCCTCGCCTGAAGGGGTTACGCAGTTATATTTCCACCAGCAACACCACTATGTTCCCGACGACGCCACCCTATGGCCAACAGAGCAACTAGACTCACTTATAACTGCTTTTATTCAGGAGAAAGGGGGCCGCGTACGAGCCAACTGGCAGGGGCGAATTAACCAAACTAAAGTCGGAGCAGACGTATTGTCTTTAGAAAACCAACAAGCGGTTAAAACGTTTTACGCTAAAGACCTAGAACTGTGGGAAGCAGCTATAGAGAAGTACGCCTAGCTTATGCGTACTACTAATGTCACTATAGTGGGCGGGGGTACTGCTGGTTGGCTTGCGGCACTACGTATACACCACGCCTACCCTCATGCAAAAATAACCCTTATAGCTAGTGAAGAAATAGGCATTCTTGGTGCTGGCGAAGGTACTGTACCTTTAGTAACAAAGTTTTTAGGCGATCTGGGTATAAGCATATCCGACGTAGTAAAGAATTGTTCGGCTACTCTTAAACTGGGCATACTCTTTAAAAATTGGTGTGGCGGTGCCGGAGAGTACCTGCATAATTTTGCTCCTTCTGAAACGCTAGACGAACTATCAAGTGGAGTAAATGCGGAAACTATAGAGTGTGTAGTAACGAAATATAAGCATCTCGACGATATAAATTTTAGTGCTAAACTAATTAAAAACAAAAAAGCCCCCTACACTTTTATAGATACTCTATCTTTTGCTTCTAACACCCCAGAACAAAGCATGTCGTGCCATTCTTTCCCCGCTCTGCACTTCGACGCAAATAAATTAGCCGCCTACTTAAAACAGGTGGCAATACATAGGGGCATACGCAACGTAGATGCGAAGGTTGTTTCTTTCAGGACTAACGCCGCGAAAGAAGTCTACGCCGTTGAGATAGAGGGCGGTCCCGATATATCAACAGATTTTTTAGTAGATTGCTCTGGCTTCGCAAGACTTGGGTTAGGAAAACTACATAACGAAGAGTGGGTCTCCTACTCGGATAAGTTACCCGTCGATACCGCGGTGCCTTTCTTTATACCCCACAACAACGATGTAGCCCCAGTAACGGAAGCTATAGCCATGAAGTACGGGTGGGTGTGGAAGATACCGGTTAGAGACAGGTACGGTTGCGGGTATGTGTTTGATTCTACGCATACAAATAAAGAAGAGGCTCTTGCAGAAGCAGAAAACTATTTCGGTATGTCTCTTGTCAGTCCAAAAGAGTTTAAGTTTAGCGCGGGTAGATATAAAAACACGCTGGTTAAAAATTGTTTGGCTTTAGGCTTGGCGCAAAGTTTTATAGAGCCTTTAGAAGCAACTTCTATCTACGTCACCTGCAACGTACTAGATAGCTTTTGTTACGCAAACGCACTAAATACTTGGGATTCTAAGTTCACGCAAGAGGACGTTAACGAACCCTACGGCATTCTTATGAACGGAGTGGCTACATTCGTCCACTTACACTACATAACAAACAGAAAAGATACTGCTTTTTGGCAAGAGTTTAGTAGTAAATACCCACTGCTAGAAGAAACAGAAACCGCCATAACAACCCTAAAAAACCACCCCAAAGCTGAACTACCGTTAGAGTTGCATATGGCCTTTGCAGAACAGTCTTGGGTTAAAATTCTGTCTGGGTTGGGGCGCGTAGAGTACGGTTTCCCTACCACAAAAGAAGCAGAAACTTATTGCGCGGCGCTAGAAAAAAACCAAAACAACGTTGTGCGTTCGTGTATGGGGCACCAAGAATTTATAGAATATTTGGAGACTAGTTAGTGATTGTATATTATACGTGGTTAAAGCAAGAGCATGGCTGCTTACCTGTTTCTTTGTTATCTGAACTTAAAAGCCCAAATAGCAAACTTTCCGTATCTAAAGAGTGGATGCAATCCGGTATTGGCATGATGCGCTGTCCAGCCTTTGCTAAATCTATAGCAAACACTTTTGTTTTAAAGTCGCCAATTAACTACTCTTTTTCTTGGGATAAAGCCACCGGAATTTTTTCTAGTGATATGTACTCTCAACAGGAGTTTGACGAATTCATCCACTTACGAGACTCCGCAAATGGAGTACTTAGTTTTGGTACCCCACACTATTTATTTTGTGCAGAAGAGCCTCTAATAATGGAGGTATCCCACGCAACTTACCACAACGCAGACATACAGAAAAAAACTACTTACTTAGGCGGTAGTTTCGATATAGGCAGACATTTTAGGAACACAGAAGCCGCACTTGCGTTAGAGGATTCTTGTACCATCAACGTAAAAGAAAACGACCCGGTGTGTTATGTACGGTTCCAAACTACAGAGCCTGTAAAGCTGGTCCCGTTCTTTCACACGGATACGCTGATGCAGATTAGAGATCAAATATTTAAGGCTAAAAACCACTGTAGCCCAAAACCGCTGCACTTTTGGTATGACCTACACGAGCGCATCTACCGTAAGCGTATGCTAAAAGAGATAAAAGACAACCTGTTAGGGTGAAATGTGGTGTATAACCCACTGTTCCCAAAGGGAGTATTGTCCTATACAATTAAGTAGGGCCAGATAGCGGTAGGAGTACCCATGAGATGACCGAGTTAGAGCTAGAAGCGATGATACAGCGTGCTGCGGAAGCGGGGGCTAAAAAAGCCTTACGTGACGTGGGTTTACAAGACGACGACGCTGTTCATGACATGCGCGAGATACGCGACCTTCTAGACTCTTGGCGGTCAGCAAAGCGTACTGCGGCAAACACCGTGATTAAAACCTTTACCTATATCTTCTTAGGTGCTCTGCTAACGGGGTCCTACTTTAGTTTTTTCAATAAGCCATGATGAGCCATGACACACCTATTTTTGTTATATGTTCTGGTCAACGGCCAGATACAGTCTTCGGACATGTATTTCTATGACATCAATAGGTGCAATTACTTTGCTACAGCTATTGTCAGGGGGAAGGTAGAGCGGACCCTTAATTACGAACCCCGAGGCGTGGCCCTCGCTGCATATTGTTTGCCCCGTGTGGCAGACCCCGTAACAGTGAGGGCATACTGATGGACCCCGTAACGATAAGTGCCTGTATAGCAGGAGCGACAAGAGCATACAACCTCGTTGCCAAGGCAGTAAATGCCGGACGTGAGATAGAGGATACAGCCCAGTACATAGGTAAGTTCTTTGATTCTAAAGAGAAAATCTTAGAGATAGAGAAAGAAAACCAGTACGGCCCTAAGTTTCTACGAGGCTCGTCGGTAGAAGCCCAAGCCTTAGAAATACAGATGGCGAAGCACAAGACGCAGCAAATGGAAGCGCAGCTTAGAGAAATCATCGTGCTGTACGGGCCGGGCGAAGCCTTCTATAACGAAATGATGAAGACACGGCGCACCATACGCGCACAACGCCTAGCTGCTGCTGAAGCAAGGGCTAAGCAAAAACGTTTAATTATCGACGGTACCCTGATCCTCCTAATGACTGGAGGTACAATGGGTGTAATCTTCTGGATGATTAGCTTGGTAGCGATATGAGTTATGGCAACCCCAAAACTAAACGACAGATCAGAGCTGACAATAAGCGTAGTTTGGCTCTTACAGATTATATCTATCGTAGCGGTTGCTACTTGGGGTTACGCCAGTATTAGCGAGCGTATAGACATGAATGCTCAAGAGACACGAAGTCTTAGAGGTAACCAGAACAGCTATGTCTTCCCTGATATACGAAAGCTAGAAGAAGAAGTAATAGCGTTACAGAAAGAAGTTCTGATCCTACAAACAGACCTTAAATACCATAAAGAAGATTAGGTGGCGTATGAAGCTAGACCCC
>JARGNI010000078.1 GCA_029213195.1 Verrucomicrobiales bacterium | reverse complement strand
TCGTACAAGTCGAATTTCGCGTTTTCCCGAACTTCTTTCTGAGAATGGGTCTAGCGGTCTCGTCCGACGAAAGCGCTCCTGCGGTCGCACACATCAACTTTGATGGTTCGAATAATTTCCCCGAGTGGCACAGCGTATTCGAGTTCAAGAACACCAAGATCGAACTCGACGCCTCGATCGTCTCCGAAGTCGTTCTCGTCGGAGGAATTCGAACCAATCAGCCTGTCCACGTGAGCAGCGGTACCCTCCGGATCAAGCAACAGTTTGATCCGAAAGGCCTCGAGACCATTCTCAGCCGCAACGCCTGGATCGAAGCCTATCGACTCTGATGCACTCCCCCTCCCCCAGCAAGAAGACGATCCATCAACGTGCCTACACGCTGGTCGAAGCGCTCGTCGCCAGCAGCATTCTCCTGATCGGGATCGCGGCTGCAGGTTCCATGTCGCTGACGCTCCTCACCCAGGAGGAAATCAATGAACGGTCGATCGTCGCTGCGAACTACCTCGACAATGCCGCTCGCCTCTATCAGATCGGCGTCGACCCTGCCGATATTCCCAACCTCCTTCCCGAGGAGCCGCTGGTCGATTCTCTCACCTTCTCCAGCCGAGATCTCACCGTCTCGGGTTTGGGAACGGTCCCGTCGACTACCCTGACACTGAGCTACCACCCCAGCCCCGCCAAAGGGAAATCTGTTGCCGGCAACTGGACGGGAGGCGATGCCGATGCCACCCGCCAGATTTCCGTGGAAGTCATTCGAGCCAGCAGCCACATCATCGATCCACTGCCGCGCGTACAACATTTCGGGCCCTGATTCACAACTCGATCCTCTTTCCTCTTTCACCCAAGCCTCTTCTGTCATGCTCAAGAAAGTTCAGCTAACCAATGTCCACACCGGTCGCAAATCGATCACGGTTGTCGATACGGCCACGGATGACAAGGCCCTCGTCGGCTCGGGAAAGACCCCCGTCGAGACTGCCGAAGTGTCTGACATCAAGGGCCTCGACGAATCGATCCAGCGACTCACGGCAAAGAACAAGAACCTCGACGATCGCGTTGCCCTCTTCAACGGACTCGCCAAGTGCTTTGATCGGAACATTCCCATCATCAAGAGTTTCCATCTTCAGACCAACCGGGTGAAGTCACCCAAGTTCCGAGGTCTGATCGCTGATGTGGCCGACGATCTCGCGCAAGGCGAGAAAATCAGCGATGCGATGGGAAAGAAGAAGGATGTCTTCACTCCCGATATCGTCGCCTTGATTCGAGCAGGAGAAGAGTCCGGGCGACTGCCCGAGGTCTTTCGACGGATCGGCAATAGCCAGAAGAAGACCTCTCGCATCCTCTAGAAGTTGAAATCGGGCATGATCTATCCCGCCGTCGTGATCTGCCTGGGAATCGGTGTGGTCATCACAATGAGTTTCACGCTCGTTCCCGCGATGACGAAGCTCTACACCTCGCTGGATTCCGAGTTGCCAACCGCAACGAAGTTCATGATGAACTTCTCGAACATCCTTCTGAAGCAACCCTGGCTGGCAGCCCTTCCTGTCATCGGAATGTTTCTCTTCTTCAAGAACTGGGGGAAGATCTCCGCCATTCCAGCGGTTCAGTCCTTTTTTTTGAAGCTTCCCGTCGTCTCCGGCCTGGTTCGAAAATCAGCGGCGGCCGTCAGCTTTCGAACCCTCTCCCTGCTCATCGAAGCCAACGTGCGTCTTTCTACCGCACTCGAGATTACGGCAGAAACCTCCTGGCATCACCACTACAAGACCTTCTTTGAGAAAGTGAAGATGCACATTCTCTCGGGAATGACCATGCCCGACGCGTTTCTTGTCGAATCGCACTGCCTGGGCGACGACGGTCGAATGATCTGCGGACTGATGGAAACTGCGGCCGAGACCGGGTCAGGTACGGAACTCCTGAATGAGATCGCAGAAGACTATGAGGATGAACTCGATACGGCTGCGAACCAGATCGACAAACTGATCGAGCCGATCACCATTATCATCCTCGGAACCATGGTCGGCCTCCTGATCTACGCGATCTACGCACCGGTCTTCTCTCTCGGGGACGCTCTCCTCAAGAAGAAGTAGCCCAGTCGAACCCTCATACTTTCAATCAAAAATCAGCATAATTATAAAATTACTTGAATTTATGGTTTTTATTGATTCTATTACTTTTGCGAAACTTGTCGTAAGGCGAAGAGTTCTCAAAAAATAGACAACAACTGAATACATCCATAACTATCATATGAAACACAAAGCAACCCGTAGCGCCAAAGCTGGCTTCAGTTTGGTCGAGATGCTCGTCGTGATCGCCGTTATCGGCATCATCGCAGCCATCGCCGTTCCAAACATCGGACGAATCAACGATTCGGCCAAAGACGCCACCTATCGCCGCAACGCCCAGAACATCGCCTCGGTCTTCGCGTCCGCACAGGCAGCTGGAGTCGACTTTTCCACCGCTAGCACGAAGGAAGCTGACATCATCAAGGCCATCATCACCGGTGCAACGGTGAGCGATACCGACAGCCCTTTCAATGGCACCTACTTCGGTGTTCCCGGACTGGACGCCACCGATGCAATCAGCGAGACCGCCGGTGCTGCCAAATATCTCAGTTGGGACACCAACAGCAAGCAGCTCCTCTACACCGGAGGCCAGTAAATCTATCTGCGTGGACTCGGTAATGCACCGGATTCACTCGTGAGAACTTCGCCAAGACCAGTGCCCGCTTCCCGCGGGCACTGGTCCCCGAAGCTCCGCTCTTTTCCGATTTCAGAGCAGCTCGAATCATGACAACCAATCTCCACAATCGAACATGCCGCGTTTCGAGACGCCGTGCGTTCACCATGGTGGAGATGCTCATCGTTATCGCGGTGATCGGAATCATGTCAGCTCTCGTCATTTCCGCGTTCTCCAATGCGGCACAAGACACCCGTCGCGTCATTGCCAGACAACAACAAGCTTCGGTTCAGAATGCCGTCAATGCCTGGGTCAACAGCACGTCCCAGCAGTCGGGTCTGGCTGAAGCTCGCCGTCTCTACAACCTTGCGGGAACGAGCAAGGGGAGACTCCAGCTCGTCGGAGGCTATCTCGACGACGCGACTCTTGCTCACTTTCTCAACCCTTCGAATACCGTCAAAGACTCTGAAGTTCGAAGTGCCGCTCTCAAGAAGACCGATCAGTATCTTTCGCTCGGCTCCTGGAGCTCGAACTCCTACCCCAAAGTTGAACTTCGATGACTACATATCCCCCACGCTCTCAACCTCGCGCCTTTTCTCTCGTCGAGGTCCTCGCCGCTGTCGGCATTATCGGGATCATCGCATTCCTCGCCATTCCTAACATTGTTGCTATCAAGCAGGACTCGGAGCGCAATCTCGCGATCTCCCGTGCCGAAGCCATCAACATGGCGATCGTTTCCTACATCCAATCGAACGGGAAAGACAACGTCTCTGCCTCATGGGGAACCGCCAACAACCAGGCCCGATACTCTCGTTTGATTCCCTATCTCTCTTTTGCACCGGCCCAGCTTTCCGATTTCACCCCGAACGGCTACTCCATCGTTCTTCCCGGCGATCTCAATGCGCTGACGAAATCTACCCTGACCAACACAGATACCAGTACAGTAGTCAGCTACTAGGGCATCACGCTCTCCCCCCATCTCTATGAAGGCTCAAAAGAATTCAGACGCTGGGATCTCACTCGTTGAGATGATCATCACGATCGCAGTGATTGGGATTCTCTCCGCCCTTGTCGTCCCTACCATCGGAAATGTCGTCGAGGGCTCCCGCCGTGGTGTCGCTGAAAACGTCATGCAAACGCTGAACAAGGCGACTCGCGAGTTCGGACATTCCCAGTGGGATCTGAGAAGCACGCCCATCGCGACCTCGGGAGGAGATGAGATGCTGATTCTCCGGACCCTGCAGTGGCGGGATCCCGATCTCTCTGGAGAACTGAATCCAAAAGGACCTTTCATGCGAAACGATTGGAACCCCGCAACCTCCACTTCCGATGAGGACTACCGAGTGGAGTGGACAGGATCGACCTGGCGTTTGCTCGAACCGGGAACCGTGGGAGCAGGCCTCAAACTCGTTTTTGACGGATCCGATCTCGGCACTCCCTACATTCACGACCCAGCCTTTACCCCTGTGGGATCCCGTTAAGCTCAGCTTTTCCGCCGCTTCGTACGATGAACACCGCAATGGAACCCCAACCCGACCTGGCTCAGCGTGCCGCGGGGCGTGGAACCATCACTCCGGCTCCAGGTGCCAGTGACGAATTCACAGCTTCCTTCGCCGCAGGACTGGACGGTTTCATGTCCCTGGAAGGCACCGCGGTTCAGTTTGGGATCCTTCCTGTCACACTGGCTCGCGAAACCTGTTCGGTAGAGGCCGAAACCACCCTCCGTCGTCTCGGAAGATTCCCAAGGACCAACAATCCCTGGATGCCAGTCGCGACCCTGGGACCGCTCCTCATTTTCGCGCACCACGCACCCAAATCGGGAGACATGTGGGGAGTTCCCTCTCACCTCGCCGTTCGCGTCGCGATCTCGCAGGAACAATACGAGGATCTCCGAAAGGATCTCGTGATGCGCCTATCCAATTCTCCCCTGCCCAAGGAGAGCCAACTGGAAAACCAGCCCGCACCGGAAATTCCAGCCAACGATCTGGAGGCCGCCTTTCACTGGCTCCTGGCCAACTACCCTTTTGACAAAGACGAAAGCGAAAAGCTCTCGATGCTCTATGCCGAAGAGTTCGACAAAGCAGGAAACGTCGACCGAGAAGGATACAATCACATCTCTCCCTCGTTGGGCGTCGCTCTGCAATATCTTTCAGAGGGCCCTTCGCTTCTCTGTTTCAACCCGGAAGAAGTTCCCAAGCAGGACCGATTTCCCGCTCCGCTTCTGGAGAAGCACAATGTCTACCCGCTCTACGAAGGAGACCACAAGGTCTATCTTCTTTCGCCGAGTGAGTCCAACTACAGCTTCGAGGACGAGTGGCTCTCACACGGAAACGATCCGGTCGACTTTGTTCCCGTTCTCGGTGACGAAAGAGCAATTCGCTCACTCATCAGCCGCACTGCCTCCAAGATCCAGGGTTCCGCAGGAATCGAGGTCAAGAAATCGACGCTCAGTCTCTCCGATTCGGGGAACATCGTCGAGATCGAACCCGAAGATGTCGCCGAAATTGATCCGCAAAATGTCAATCACTCTGCTGAAGAGTTGATTCACTGGGTACTCTACAGCGCGATCAACGGGAGGGCGAGTGATCTCCACCTCGAGAAATATTACAACGTGGCACGCTTTCGGGCGCGGATCGACGGACGTCTGCAGACGATCTATACCGCCCCCGAGGAGATGATGCAGAAGTTCATCGCTCTCATCAAGAACTACTCGAACATGAGTCAGACCCGCCAGGAGGCGTTGGATGGACGATTTGGGCTTTCCATAGGACAGCGTCGTGTCGACGTCCGTGTCGCCGCGGTTCCCTGCCGAAACGAGATGCAGAAAATCATCATGCGTTTCCTCGACAAGCAGGATGGTCTCAAGGAGCTTTCGGAACTCAATTTTTCGAAGCGACAGTCCATGATCGTCAAGCGGGTCATGAGTCGTGACCAGGGGCTCGTTCTTGTCACGGGTCCGACGGGTTCAGGTAAAACCACCACGCTCTATGCCCTGATCAATAGCGTCAACGAAGAGGGGCTCAACATCCACACGATCGAGGATCCTATCGAGTATGAGGTGGAAGGCATCAACCAGACCCAGACCGATCCGACCCACGGACTGACGTTTGCGAACGGACTTCGTGCTCTCCTTCGTTCTGACCCGGATGTCATTCTCATCGGGGAGTGCCGAGACCAGGAAACAGCGACCTCGGCAATCAATGCCTCGCTCACCGGACACCTCGTTCTCACAACTCTCCACGCGAACGACTCCCTCCGTGCCATCTCCCGTCTCCTTTCCATGGGAGTGGAGCCCCACCTCGTGGGAGATTCCCTCGCGATGTCCCAAGCCCAGCGACTGGTTCGGCGTCTCTGCAACTACTGCAAAAAGCCTATCACGCCTACTCCTCAGATCGTGGAAATCTTCCAGAGACAAGGAATCAAGCCCGAGAAGGAGAATACCCCCATCTTCACCGCTGCGGGTTGCTCCGAGTGTTCCGGTTCCGGCTACAACGGTCGAGTCGCACTCATGGAAATGGCAGAAATGAATTCCGAGCTCTCCGACCTGATCGAACGGCAAGCTACCCAGACCGAAATCAAAAAAGCAGCCCTCAAGACTGGGTTCCGCTCGCTCTACCAGGAAGGCCTCATCCACGTTCTCGCTGGAAACACTTCTCTCGATGAGATCAAGAAAGTCTCCTACACCGCATTCTAGTCCCAAAACCTTATCATTCCATGAACGCAATACACCCCAACACTCAAAACCCAGGAGCAACGGAAACCGAGCAACTGAAGGTACTCATCGTCGATGACGAATTGCCGATGCAGGTCCTTGCTTCCTCCATCATCAATCGACTCGGATACGGAGCCGAAGCCGTCAGCAGCGGAGAAGAGGCGGTCGCCACTTTTCAGGAGGCAGCCAGCTCCGGAGAAAGATTTGTCGCCATCGTCATGGACCTCGCCCTTCCTGGCGGCATGTCAGGACTGGAGGCCACTCTCGCCATCAAGCAAATCGATTCCGAAGCAAAGGTCATTGTCAGCAGTGGATACCTGGAGCAGAATGCCCGTTCCGCTGCCCTGGAGCATGGATTCGCCGGGATCCTGCCCAAGCCCTACACGGCCGAACGCCTCGCCTCCGAGCTTCGATATGTGTTGAAGTAGAAGTCTCGACCAGACGGTTAGGATCGTTTTCGAGCTATGGCGAGTATCGCCAGAATCAGCCTCTTGGCTCTCGTGGTCGGATCGTGCCACCTATACAACGACTGGGCGTTGGCTGACACCGACATCCCCTACGCCAAGGAATCCTCGTCCCCCCTGCACCAAGCGTTGAAAGGAATGGGCGGACTGCTCCATAGGCAGTTCGTTCGCTCGGCAGGTCTAGGAGACATTTCCTCGGAAGAAGGCGCCCAATCGACCGCCCACCAGGAAGCCCCGGGAAAGGAACTGGATTCGATCTTCCTGAAAAAGGGGGATTCCCATTTCACGCAAAGACGACTCTCCGATCAATCCACTCCCGTCGAGATCCGTGGAATGGAACTACTCGGGCCCAACGGGACCTCGCTGACCATGCCGATCGACTGAACGGGATTGATCAATCGATCTCCTATGCCATCCGCGCGAAGGCATGGCGAAGCTACGACAAGGAAACCGGTTGGAGCGACTGGAAGCCCGGGAAACCTGTTCTCCTCAGTGGGATCGGCCTGCAGCGCGTCCACGGAGAGTGGAAAATCAAGCATTCGCCCCGGACCTACTACTCTTTGCGCTAGCCAGAAAAATCACCAAAGTGACAATTCATCACGTCTTCATGTGACAAAATCGTCACATTTGGCTCGACGCTTGCTACGCAATACCTGAATCTCAGGTATGCGTGAGTTTTCCAGTCCCTTGTCCCTCGCGCTCGCCGCGAGCCTCTTTCTCGTCTTCAGCCTCGGGTTTCTCGCCCCCCCTTCGGTCCAGGCCCGACTCGGAGATTCCCCGAGGCAGTGTATCAAGCGCTATGGAACGCCCACGGGAGATACCGAAGTCCCAGGCCTGATTCCCAATGGGACGATGTTTCAGCGAGGCGAGTATTCCATCACCTGCGGATTCGAGAACGACGTCTGTGTCGTTGTCGTGGTTCTCCGGCATGCCCCCGACAATCCCGACATCCATACGATACCCCGCGGTGACATCTCTCTTTTCATGCAGGAAAACTTTGGAAAGCTCAGTTGGAACTTTACCAAGTTCTCCGATCTCGAAAGCATCTGGAAAACGAAAAATTGGGAAGAGCAGGTATCCTACGAAGCCACCTTTGCTCCTTCCCTGCAGATGCTGACCTTGCGAAGGATTCGGTCATGATGTCGTTGCCCCCTTTTTCCTGGGTGCACCGGACTGTGAAAATGATCCCCTGTTTCAAATCGCTCTGCTCCAGTGAACCTGGCAACGGAGCCTGAACTCCGAAGGCGGCTTCTCATCCCAGATCCGAGCATGTCAACGTCACGCCGGAAATTCATCAGCGCAGCAACAGTTGCAGCGGTGGCCCATCCCTGCGTGAGAGCCGAGGAGAAGCTTTTTTCCATTGGGCTGATTGCGGATGCTCAGTATGTCGACGCCAAGCCCGCTGGCATTCGGCACTATCGAAACAGCATCCAGAAGCTCCGAAACGCAGTGAACTCGATCAACAAGAGCCAGGTCGACTTCTCCATTCATCTCGGAGACCTGATCGATCGCGAGTTCAAGAGCTTCGATGCGATTCTCGCCCCCTTGAGCAAACTCGAAAGTCCTGTCTACCAGATCCTCGGAAATCACGACTTCGATGTGGCGGACGAACAAAAAGAAAACGTGATGGGAAAGATGAGTATGAAAACCTCCTATTCCTCGTTTTCTAAGAACGGATTCCGTTTCGTCTTTCTTGATGGAACCGAAATCAGCACCTTCGCACAGCCCAAAGACTCCCAAGAACACGCTGCTGCGATGCAGGTGTTGAAAGAGATGAAGGACCAGGGCAGAAAGAACGCAAAACCGTGGAATGCCGCCATCGGTCCGCAGCAGCTCGACTGGCTGAGAGAGCAGTTGAAGGGAGCCGCTACGGCTTCAGAAAAAGTGATCCTGTCCTGCCACTACCCGATCCTCCCGGACAACTCTCACAATCTCTGGAACGACCGAGAAGTTCTCTCGCTACTCGATGAATTTCCTGGAACTGTTGCCGCATGGTTCAATGGGCACAATCATGCGGGCAACTATGCCGAGCGTAACGGCGTGCACTTCGTAACCGTTCAAGGAATGGTAGACACTCCGAACCAGAACGCATTCGGGGTCATGGATGTTTTTCCTGGAACTCTCAAGATTCGCGGGAGCGGTCGTGTGCCCGATCGAATCTTGGAGATCGCTCACTGACCATTAAGGATCACACTTTGCAGTCCAACCCCTGCCTCAACGGATCTTCCTGGAGAATCTGATTTCCCCAGAGAGAGCCGATTCCCCTTTCCTCATTCGTCCACCATTCCTCGGCGACGCCCCTTGCCCATACTCGCTCCTCCCCCCTTGCGTCCGCCCTTGGCATCACTGTCCATGATGCGCGCGTCGCTGGATGGAGGTTCCGAGACGACCAGCGGAATCTTGATACGTTCTCCGTTGCGGATCACACCCAGGTTCACCGTCTCACCAACCTCGAAAGCCAGGCTGATGTACAAGGACACATGATCGATCACGGAGCTGGACGTCCTGCCATTCACCGAAAACACGATATCTCCCTGCTTGAGTGGAGAGCCTTCTGGTTCCGGAAAATCGTAGAAGCTCACCTCTGTCGCGAACCCATTTTCGTCCAATCCAAGAAAAGCCTTTCTTTCTGCCGGGAGGGGAGTGCCGCCAAAGCCCGCAGACGGGGAAAGACGAAGCCCCAGCCGCCTCCAGGTAATGTCTGAATAGCGCCATCCATGATGAAGTGGCAATTCCACTTCTCGGCCATCCTCCAGGGTCAGGCGGGTCTTGATTGCTTTCGGTGAAAGATGGTGAAGTCGATACTGAATGTCGGTGAAGGTATGAACCACCAGTCCATCGATAGCGACGATTCGATCACCGCTTTTCAATCCCACGTTCGCGGCTCCTCCAACGGCATTCCTGAGCCGAGCCCCGTCGTCGGGATCCAGATCCAAGCCCAAAGACATCGGTTCAGGATAAATCCAGATGTCCCGGAGGGGGCTGAAGTCCGGCGATCGAAACAATTCTATCGCCTTCCCGCTGGCGACATCGTGACAATGAACGCAACGTCGGTTGCCGATATTTGCGACGAAAGGATACGAACCGGACAGCTTCGGCTTCCCGGCCTCCGGCAGTTGAATTTCGCCCGCGCGCCACTTTTCATGCGTCTCCAACCCGCGTGTCAGGGCTGTCTTGAACGCTGCCAGCGAGACAAAGGATTCTGCAGACCTTGAGTCGCGTCCGCCGTATCGCAGATAAACCTGCCCCTTTTCGTTGAGCACTAGGACTGCGAATGTCGTATCGAAATCAAAGTCGAATCGGCCAACATCGACTTGGGACATGTTCACGATGAGGAGGCGAACAAACTGTTTCTCTAGTGCGAGAACCTTTTCTGGAGGACGCACAACCTGTGCGTACATGTCGATACAATCGACTCAACTCTCTCACCGAAACACCGCCAGGACAGGTCGGCCTGTTTCGCGGGACTCCGCAAACGCTGCTTCAGCATCCGTGTGCCAGGGGAGCGTTGTCTCCGCTCTTACCCCCATTCCCCGACCTTGGCCCAAGAGCGAGCCAAGTGAAAGAAAGGTGATCGAAGCGATCAGGCCGAATTTGAGAGAAAGTTTCATAGGTAGCTTGAGATGATTCTTGAGATTCGCTGCTACGGAGGGATACCGCCGCTGCATCAAGCCATCATCGATCCCGAAGATGATGAGAAGATGACGGCGGTCGAGAATTTCGAAATGGCCAAAGACATGAATAAAAACCCGCCAGCTCTTGCGAGCTGACGGGTATTTTGAACAAGTTGCGGGGACCGGATTTGAACCGATGATCCAGCAGCCGCGGGATTATGAGCCGTAAGCAGTCTTTAGAGTTTCCAATCCCTGCCCGCCTTTCTGACGTTTCATTTTATTCTCCAGACGCCGTGCTTCACTGAGCGACATCTCGACACTGGTCCAAATGATGTTCCAGGGCCCCCTGTTTTTCGTGTAGCGCGACTCTCCGGCATTGTGCTGTTTCAGCCGATGGGACACGTCGCCCGAGATCCCGATGTAGATCTTTCCGTTCGGATTTTCGAGAATATAAACCTGATAATTCATCTCACAGAAGTGGGGTCGTAAACGGAGCCAGGCGCGAAGCGTTTTTATTGAAGCTGCCGGAGGCAGGTTAATTCGAGGATAGGGCGGGGTCCCTGAAAAGGCGAAGCCTTTTTAGGCCGCCCTGGCCTCCGTCCCCCGCGGGGGAGTTTTGCATTTTGTTAGTGTTTTCCGATCTTGTCCGTCTGGTTCAGGTCGATATCGACTCCATGGGACCTCGTAGTCGAGCGCTTGGTGTTTACGCCGATGGTTGTAGAAGTCCATCCACTTTCCGATCCTGGCAGCGACCTCCGCCACCGTCCCGTAGCTCCACAGCCGCAACTCTTCGTATTTCAGGCTCCGCCAGAGCCGCTCGATGAAAACGTTGTCCATCCAGCGCCCCTTGCCATCCATGCTGACGCGAGCTCCGCTTGCTTCCACTGTCTCGATCCAGTCCTCGCCGGTGAACTGGCTTCCCTGGTCGGTGTTCATGATGTCGGGAGCTCGGCCAGACACTCTCACGGCTTCGCGATATGCCTCGACGCAGAAGCCGGCGTCCATCGTCGTCGAGACCCGCCACGACAAGACTGCTCGCGTGTACCAATCCATGATCGCCACCAGGTAGACGTGCCCCTCGTACATCGGCACGTAGGTGATGTCCGCCGCCCAGACCTCGTCCGGCGCGCCCACCTCGCTTTCTCGCAGCAGGTAGGGGTATTTCCGGTGCTGCTTGTTCGGGAGGCTCGTCGACGGCTTTGGCACGAGGGCCTCGATGCCCATCACCCTCATCAGCCGACGACATCGTTTCCGACCGATCCGGATGCCGACACCGCGGAGTTCGCGGACGATCTTGCGCGCCCCGTAGAACGGGAACTCGGTGTAGATCCGGTCGATCTCCTTCTTGATCGCCTCATCGCCCTCGACCTTTCTCGGTCGACGTGGATCGAGACGATTGCGGTTCACTCCGAGCAGCTTGCACTGCTTGCGCACCGACAGCTGGGAATGGTGCTTCTCGATCATGGCTTTTCG
>JARGNI010000077.1 GCA_029213195.1 Verrucomicrobiales bacterium | reverse complement strand
TCATTATACACCTCATACAGAGTACAAGTGGTATTTATGAGATGGCTTCTAGTTTCCAGATCCGCCTTACAGCAGTGCCATTTGGGACAGGTTATCTATTGCGGTTCGTTAGGGGCGGCGCGATCAGGGCGCCAGTTTTGATTTTCATCCGCCTCATGTTGTAGCTGGATTGTGATGATGACACTTCGATGGATGATCTGCTGCTTTTGTGCCCTGACCATGACTCAAGCCGCACTGGGGGAAGAGCCGCTGACCCGGATTCACTTCGGCTCCTGTGTGAAGCAAACTCAGCCGATGCCGATCTTCGAGACGATCTTAGAAGATCGCCCGGAAGTGTTCCTCATGATCGGCGACAACATTTACGCGGACACCGCGGACATGGAGGTGATGCGCGCGAAGTACGCCCAACTCAACGCCGATCCCGGCTTCTCCCTGCTTCGAGCCACCTGTCCCATCCTCGCGACCTGGGATGACCACGATTTTGGTCTCAATGATGCGGGTGGGGATTACGCGAAGAAGAGGGAGTCCCAGAAGATCTTTTCCGATTTCTGGGGCGATCCCTTGAGTTCCCCGCGTCGTCAGCGCCCGGGAGTCTACGATGCTCACGTCATCGGGCCCGAGGGGAAGCGGGTGCAGATCATCCTCCTGGATACGCGCTACTTTCGCGGGCCACTCCAGACGGGAGAGCGTCGTGTTGGCGGGCCCTACTATCCGAACGAGGATCCTGCTGTGCCCCTGTTAGGCGAGGCGCAGTGGCAATGGTTGGAGGAGCAGCTGAAGCAACCGGCCGAAATTCGAGTCATCGCCTCGAGCATCCAGTTCATCGCCGAGGCCGCTGGGCAGGAGACCTGGTCCAATTTGCCGTCCGAACGCCAACGCCTGATCGACCTGATCGCGAAGACCGGGGCGGCGGGCGTGGTGTTCGTCAGTGGGGACCGGCACTGGTCGGACCTTTCCGTGCAGCGGGAAGAAGTGCCGTATCCGCTTTACGACCTCACCTCGAGCAGTTTGAACCAGCCGCACAAACGAGGAACGCCAACCGAGAACCAATATCGGGAGACCGACCAGACCTACCACCAGGTGAATTTCGGCGTCATCGAAATCGACTGGAATGAGGATGGGCCGGGTCTTGAGATGCGCATCCAGGATTTGGAGAATCAAACCCGGATTCAAAAGCGGGTCGCACTGAGCGAGCTCCATCCGGAGCGGAGGTGATGTGGTCTTCGGAAGGCACGGCATTAGGGCGATTCTTCCACGGAAAAAATCCACTACTTTGCTGATCGACGTGCGCTGATTGTTCTTTGCGTGGCGCGAAGCGCTCCATCCATGGTAATCCCGCAAAATCCATGTTCAATCCATGCTGATTGCGGAGCCTTTTGCATGGATTCAGAAGGATGAAACATGGATTGCCATGGATTCAAGTGAGTGAAACGAGAGTGGCGTAGGAAGCCCGAATGTCGCGCAATGCATGACTGACCCGAATGGCACGGCTTTATGCGGCCTCTATGTGGATTGTTTGATGAATGCGGCTTGGTCGGCGTTGTTCCCAACGCCGCTACAGGACCCTGATGTAGCCGTCCGGCGGACGCGGGAGAAAAGTGCTGACGTCGACGCGACAGGTTGATATTCCGTTTCAAACAGCGCCTTTCTCACCTGACCTCTTTCGCGGTGTGCCCTCAGTCCGCCGCCTTCAACGCGGTCAGTTCTTCGGCGATCACGGCAGCGACCTGCTTCGCCAGAGCATCCGAACCGGCAGGGTGAAAATGGCAATTCCTTGGTTTCTGCCACGCTTTCAAATGCGGTTCACAATAGGCATGCAGATCGTTCACCCGGATCTCATTCGCTTTCATGATTTCGAGCGCGGCGGCATTGTAGCGCACTGGGGCTTCGGGGGTTCGCAGGGGATTGAGCGTTCCCGGTGTGATGGGAGTCGTGGTCGCAAAGATGAGGCGGGCGCCAGTGGCCCTCAGCTTGGCAACGAGGACCTTCATGTTCTCGGTATACTCTTCCAGCGTTGCCTGGGTCGGATCGTTGGGATCGTTCGATTTGTCATTGCTCCCGGCGGTCTTCACATGCTTGAGGTCGTGCAGGCCCCAGTTGAAATGGATGACGTCCCATTCCTGCACGGCCAACCATCGATCGATATGTTCCAGCCCGTAAATCGTTCCATTGCAATTTTCTCTCCGGGTTCCATTCCGCCCCATGGGACGAAACACGTTGGCCTTGCCTTGCAAACGCTCGCGCACCTGCAGGGTGTAGCCGATCGAGATGGAGTCCCCGATGATCAGCACATTGGGCAGATCCGGATCGGGCGTGAAGGTCCAGACCAGGGACTTGTCTTTTTCTGCCGTTGATCCCGCTTCCGGCGCAGCTTGGGCGAAGAGAAACGGAGAAAAAAGGAGGGCGATGAGGAGGGACGATCGATATCTCATGAGAATTGTTGTTTGGTTATTCGAGTTCCTGGATGGCAGCTTCCGCCTTTTCCCGATGCGCTTTCGACGCTGAATCGCTCTGCAGCACCGCGCGGTATGCCTGGAGCGCCCCGTCCTTGCGGCCGGCGGCTGCCAGGGTTTCTCCGCGAGCCAACCACATCGACGGCGACCAGCTTCCGCCGAGTTTGGCGGCATCGACCTGATCGAGAATTTTCATCGCTTCGTCGAATTCCTGGCGCTTTGTCAGGATTCGCGCGGCGGCCTGGATCGCGGAATAATATTCGGAGCCGCCCCTGTTCGTCGTCGAGGAGGTGATGACGCGGTAGGTTTCCAGCGCAGAATCCTCGTTCTGCAAAACGGTTTCGCGATTTCGCGCCATCGCGCTGAGGAGGCTGGTCCGCTGGCGGGGATCGGAGATGAATTCGAGCGCGAGTTGGAAATCTGCTTCCGCCTTTTCGCCCTGCTTGGCGAAGGCGAAGGCCCGCCCGCGAAGACCGGCCGCGGCGCCGATTTTGGTGAACGGCCATTGACTGAGGTCCTCACCTCCAAACTGCTCGACGATCGCGGACCAGTCGCGCTTCCCTGACAAAACCTCCATCGTAGCGATCTTGGCGTGGGGTTCGAGCGGGATTCGTTCGACCAGTTCCAGCGCTTTCTCGAAATCGCCGCTGGATCGCGCACAGGTCGCAGCATCGGCGAGAACGCGGGATTTCTGGAGGTCGGTCACGTTTTCGTGTTCTGTCAGTGCGACGAGGGCGGGTAGCGCTTCGTCGTATTTTCGGCCTCTCATCAACTTTGCGGCAGCCGAATACTCGATCAGAAAATCGGTGATGGTTTCGTCGACCTCCCAGCTGCGGGAGTGCCCGTCCCAGAAGTAGGCGAATTTCATGGGCTCGTGAAATCCAGCCGTTCCTGTGGGGGAAAATGCGGAGAGTTCGGAGCCGTTGTCGCGAATGCGTTGGCGGCAGATATTGATGTGCCAGGGGAGGCTCTGCGAGGGCTTGCGACCGATGACGAAGTTGAGCGGATCGTTGTCGTCCTGGCTCACCGGAATGCGGATTTCGATGGTCCAGTGATCGTCGGCAACGTGGGTGGCGACTTCGGCCTGGGATTCCCAGCGAAACCACGCGGACCGGTCGGCGCCACGGTCCAGGTCGACGAGGGCGCCCGCTGGATTGACGGCGATCTGGTAGTAGCGATGCGAATCGGTATCGAGGAGGATTTCGACGGCGTCTCCGTACCAGATGGCCTGGTCGTCGTGGTCGGACGACGTAACCCTGAGAGGTTCGCCGGGTCGATCCTCGCAGCGGATCGCGAAGTAGAGGTTGTTGCCGCCGCGATCCCAGGCAGCCATCGCGGTGGTGCCGAAAACGGGCCGACCGCCGGTCTGGAGTTCACGCAGCGGAGCTTTGGACCACTTGGCATGGCGCACCCAGAATTCGTCGTCAAATTTTCCATCGATGACAATTTTCTCGCGCGGTTCCCAGACCGTTCGCATGCCGGGGACGGGGCCGCGTCCCTGGGAAAGTTGGTCTTCCTTGTTTCTCAGCGGCTCGAGGAATTCGCTCATCAGGTCGAGACGCTGAGCGTAGATGGAGCCGGGTTCGACGGACGACACGGCTTCGCCGAAGATCGCGAGGACGGTGCGCACGGGTTCGACTTCGGTGTGCATGGCCTGGTAGTGGGCTTCGCTGTAGTCGAAGAATTTCAACATCGCCGGTCCGGCCGGTCCGTAGAAGGTGTCGCAGTATTCCT
The DNA here is from genome assembly GCA_029213195.1 of Verrucomicrobiales bacterium. Classification (GTDB taxonomy): domain Bacteria; phylum Verrucomicrobiota; class Verrucomicrobiia; order Verrucomicrobiales; family DEV007; genus Arctic95D-9. The sequence goes on along the minus strand of JARGNI010000077.1, from coordinate 7,810 downwards.
CGAGCAGGGCGCCGGCGTCTGCGTCCGGTCCACCCCAGTACATCCGGGCGGTGTGGTAGATCTGGAAGGCATCCAGGGCCATCGCGGGCGCATCGTGGAAACGGGGGAAGCTCAGCCAGATGTCTTCGCCCCGCGAAATGCCGCCCTTCGTGGCGTTGATGGTTTCGCCATTCACACGGGCGACGAAGGCGGGCACGTAGGTTCCGCGGGCCGTGAACGGGTAGTTCTCGAAAATCATGATCGGCCGATCCGTCAGCTTCAGCCAGCCTTCGCGCAGCGCGGTCACGGCTTCCTGTTGTTCGGGCAGGCTGTTGCGGGGACGTCGACCACCCACGATGACGACCTGCACGTTGGGTTCGAGACTTTCGATGTTGGTCGGAGGATCGGTATTGGCTCCGTAGGCACAGCAGACGATGAGTTTGTCAGGGTGAGTTTTCGCGGTTTCGACAGCGACGCGATTGGCAAAGTCCCACACGTGATTGGACAGACTGCCGCGCGAGCCCATCTCGAGGTGTTGCTTGCCTTCGCAGAGTTCGCACTGGCAGATGGAACCGTAGGCATCCGGCGGCATGATGGAGACACCTTCGTAATCGTAGACATCGAATTGGGCCCGCGCCCACTTTACCGTTTCCTCGAACAATTCCTCGTTGGAATAGCACAGGTGGTTGAGGCGAACGTTGGTCTGCGTGTCGCGTTCGCCGCCGTAGAGCGCGAACCACTCCGGGTGTTTGGATTTGAGTTCGGCAGGATGCGTCATCGTGTGCATCCCGTGGGCAATCATGAGGCCGTTCACGTTGCGCGTGCCGAGCTGCATGATCCAGCGGGTGACTTCGTCGTCGCAGTTGCCGATGCGGGCGCTGAACTGGCGGATTTCGAAATCGGGTTTTGCGGTTTCGTCGAATTCGCCCAGCGGAATGATGGGCATGTCAGGGATGACTTCGCCGAGCGGCCCCGGCATGTACCAGCGGCAACCCAGGTGTCGCAGAAATCCACAGACGGCGTTGTAGGAACCGCGTTCGTCGAAGCCCCAGAAGTTCTCGCCGTCCTCACGGGCCAAGTGTTTCGGCATGCGTTTCCGATTCTTGTACATGCCGCCGTTGGGAACTCCGTAGGGCAGGCCGGAGGCTTCCTCCCAGCGGGGTTGCAGTTCGGCCCGTCCTCCGTTGTTTCGCGCCCACGGTTCGCGGGGTTCGAATTCCGTGTCGTCGCCGATGAGAGCCAGCCATGAATCCCCGGAGACGATTCGATACGCGCCGAACTCCAGGTTTTCGGCGGACAAACCGAGCCTTCCGGTGTGCTCGCTTTCGCCAACGTAGATGCGCACGTCGGCCGTGGGTACATCGGTGATCGTCAGTTGCGCGCCGGAGATCTGTTTCAGGACATGCTGCAATTCATCCGCCGCCAGCCGTGTCGTGCGCTTCGCGTCTTCGGCGATGACGATTTCAGCTCGCGGTTGGCCGTCTTCCACGAGGAGTGCCTGCGCGGATAAAACCGTGGGGAAGAGCAGGATGGCCAGCTTCAGGAAAAGACGATTCATGCCGGATTCTAGCGGGCGGTGGGAAGAAAGTCATTACCGGATTGAGGGAGGGGGCGGGAATCGGAAGGTTGAGATTTGATGGCTGAGCCGTTTTTCCCTTTTCACCTCTTCCTCTTCGTCTTTAAATCAATCCCATGAGCGCAAAAACTTCTCGTCGCACCCTGTTGAAAGCCGCTGCTGGCGCCGCCATCGGCATACCCACCTTCATCCCGGCCAGTGCGCTTGGGAAAAACGGAAGCGTCGCTCCCAGCAATCGGATCGTCCTGGGCGGCATCGGGCTGGGACCGCGGGGGCGCAAGGTTCTGGATGGTTTCTTTGCGCAGAATGACTGTCAGTTCATCGCCGTTGCCGATCCGCAAAAGGAGCGGCGCGAGTTGATCAAGAGCAAGACGGACGAGCATTACGGGAATTCGGATTGCGTTGTCTACGACGACATGTCCGGAGTCCTCGAACGCGATGACATCGACGCGGTCATCATCACGACAGGAGATCGCTGGCATGCCACGGCGTCCATCTATGCCGCACGCGCGGGGAAGGATATCTACTGTGAAAAGCCCTGTGCCATGAATATCCAGGAGTGCCAGGAATTGGACGATGCCATCACCGAGCACGAGCGGGTCTTCCAGGCCGGGACGCAGAGGCGGAGTGTTCCCAACTTCCAAGTGGCCGCCGATCTGGCCCTGACCGGAAAGCTGGGACAGATGAAGGAGGTTCATGCCGGCATTTTACAGCTGCAGAATTACCTCGAACCCTTGCCCGCTCAACCGGAACCGGATCCAGCCTTCATTGATTGGGACAAGTGGCTCGGGCCCGCGCCCCAGATTCCGTTTCATGAAGACTATTGCCGGGGCCGCTGGCGCAATCACGAGGGACTCTATTCCGCCTGGCGACTTCCGGAGTGGGGCTCCCACACCATCGATCTCTGCCAATGGGCCGCCGATGCCGATGGAACCACGCCCATCGAGTACGAGGCCGAATCCGACGGCCTGCTGCACGCCAGGTATGCCAATGGGATCAAACTGGTGATGCGGCTTTCCTCCGGCAAAGGCGTGGGTGACTGGATCAAAGGACTTGGCACCTGCCCCGTGCGCTTCGTGGGCGATGAAGGCTGGGTCGAAGCCGGCGATCACCTTGGCATCGAGGCGAGCGATCCCAAGTTCCTCAAAGACAAACCCGAGAGCGAGATCCGCGGCACGGACCCGGTCCTGCACGTCCGCAACTTCCTGGATTGTGTCAAAACTCGCGAGCAGCCGGTATGCAATTCGACCGCCGTTCGCTACGGACACATGGCCTGCTTTGCGGCCGCGATCAGCTGGAAGCTGGGACGCAAAGTCACCTTTGATCCGAAGACGGAAACCTTCGTCAACGATGACGAGGCGAATGGGATGCGTAGCTACGAGAGACGCGCGCCGTATTCGATTTGACGGCTGCGCCCCCTTTCTCACGCCGGGAGTTAGAGGAGATAGTCAAGAAATGTTGCCCGACCCCAGCCGTCAGTCGCCAGCCGGCGCGGGGCGCTCAGCGGTGGCTGATCTCGCTGAGCTTGATGGGAAATTCTTTGACCACCTCTCCACTGATATCGACGCAGCGGAAGGTCATCACCGGATCGTCGGGGCGCAGGTCGAAGTTGAGGGCGCCCCAGAAGTTTCCCTTGTTGTAAGACCAAACGGCGTTGTCGAAAGTTTTGTGGGTGTGCATGTTGGTGACCTTGGCGGAGACGAACTCGTAGAGCGGGTAGCCGGGGCGTTCGATCTTCCAGATGTCGGAGCGATGGCGGTCGCCAGCGATGAGCAGGACGCCATCGATTTTCTCTTCGGTGATGAGGTCGAAGATTTCGTCCCGCTCTTCCCGGGACCAGTCTCCGGCCCAGGAGTCCTTGCCGTTCTTGTCGGCGTCGTCGGAAAACATGGTGCCTGAAGCGATGACCTTGAACTTGCCGGTGGCCTTTTGGAGTTCCCTCTTGAGCCACTTTTTCTGATCAGGGCCGAGCATGGTTTTGTCTTCCTTGTCGCGGTAGAAACGGCCGTCAGTCATGAAGAAATCGACGTCACCGAGCGAGAAGGAATGCCACGTGCCGGGCATCTCTTCTCCGCCGCCGTAGTGGGGATTGTTCCAGTTTTCGGTGAAGACTTTCCAATTGGGCATCTTCCAGCGAAGTTCCATCCCGGCACCGCCGGCGTCATCGTTCATCGCCATGTCGTGGTCGTCCCAGATAGCGTAGAGGGCGGTGCCGGCGGCGAGTTGGGCGTAGGCGGGGCTGAGGTAACGGCGATAGTAAAAGAGTCTTTGGGCTCCTCGTCGATTGACGACGTCGATGTAAACGTTGTCGCCGAGACCGAGGTAGGCGAGCGGGCGCTGCCCGGACATCGTGCTCCAGGCGTGCTCGTTCGCGGGGACGTAGCGGGAGCCGGAACCGAAGGTGACATGAAACTCGACCTTCTGTCCTTTCCTGGGGGCTGTTCGAAAGTTGAAGGATTCCTTCTGAATCGTTTTGCCATCGAGCAAAACGGAATAGGCATGGTCGGTGAAAGGCTTCAAACCGTCGACCGTCATGACCGCGGTGAAGTCGTTCGACGGGGCGGTAGTGACGGCTTCCGAGATTTGATCGCCGATTTGAATCTGCACGGTTGCCGGTCCGGCCGTACGGACCCAGAACTTTGCTGCGGTTGGCTGGATGTCGCCGACGACGGGGCCGTTGAAGAGGGTGAGGTCGTGTTTTTTGACGAGCTCTACGAATCCAGGTTCCTTGAGCAAGTCTGCCATTGCACCTTCCGCTCCGAGGCGGCCAGTGAGCCCTTTTTTATCCTGACCGTAGAGGGCGTCGATCAAGTAGGGATCGAGATCGAGCATGACAGGATCCTGCTCGTTTTCGGTGATGGGTTCTTTCGCGAACGAGGTGGATGTTCCGGCAAGCAGGAGGCTGGAAAAAGCCAGGAGGGAGAGGGGCATGAATCTCATGTCGGTATTGTTGAGGGAAATGAAGTATCTGTCACGATGCGTGATTCTGTGAGGTGATCACCGTCGCGAGCCAATAGGGTTGGTTGTGTGACCTGACCCTCTTGGTTTCGACAAAAGGCCGCCTTCTCAACTTTCTAGGAAAAGTTGTCCCGCTTTTGTCCCCTAGTGCTGATACTCCCTGGAGCGGGTTGTCCATCTACGGCCAGCTCCTCCAGATTGACTCAGCATGTCCGACGAATTGTCAGCAGACGAACTACGCAAAGCTGCGTTCGGTTTTTACGACGCCTTGGTGGCTTGTTCCTACGCGCTGCTTCGCGATCATGCGCTGGCGGAGGATGCAGTGCAGAGTGCCTACGTTGTCATCACGCGCAAGGCGGACACGTTCTCAGCTGACAAATCAGCGATTGCCTGGTGCCGGGGAATCGTCCGGCTCGAGGTGCTTCGACTGCATCGGTTCACCAACACGATCCGTTCTGGATTGGAAGGGGCCATCCCTGACGAATCGCGAGACGCGGGTTAGCCACTCTGCGATTCAGAAACAGCGGATTCCTTTTTGGCGCGCTCTCCCATGGCCTCGATCTTGTTGATCTCCGGCTCAAGCAATTTCTGGATGTCAACTGCAGGAATGGCGAAAGTTTTGATCCGTCCCGCACGAGCAATGTTCAGACCGATGACGTTGCCTTTGAGATCGACCACCGGGCCACCGCACTGCTGCGGGAGAATGGGGAGGTCGGTCTGGAGAATGGACCGAAAGCCTGAGCGTGTCTTGCTGATCTCAGTGCCCATTCGGTTCATTCTCCCACCGGCATTGGCTTTCAACGCACTGCGATCGGTCAGCGTCACCCTCATCGCGGCTTCACTGTTTCCTCGCAGGAAATGGAGAATGATCGCGGTGCCGGGTTTCGACTTGTTGATCTGCTTGGTGAGTTTCTCCGGGCTGTCGCATACGATCTGATCGATCTTGGTGATGATATCACCCCTCTTAATTCCCGCATTGCCGGCTCCACCTCCGGGGATGACCGAGGTGACCTTGACTCCCTTTTCGTCGGGTGCCGTTCCGATCCCGAGAAATCCCTTGTTCTCGAAGAAGCTCCGAGGTTTGACGCTGACCAACCCGATCGCGACCGGGTCCGGGCCGGAGCCGGCTGCGCTGAGGAAGGAACCAAGCGGCAGATCGATGCCCCGGGTATCCCACGAAATTGGCGTCAGCCCGGAGACGTCTTCCAGCTTCAGCAGGGCGAGATCGTAGTCCGGAAAGGTCTTTACGACTTTTGCCGGAACGTTTTTGTGTTTCGAAAGCATCACGGTCAGAGCCTGGTTGTTTTTCGTGTCGATCTCGCTGGCCTTGGTGACGACATACCCATCCTCGTGCACCACCGTGCAGAGGCTTTTCCAATCCTGCCCGCGAAACACCAGGTGAATGGAGTCGGAAACTTCGGAGACGGACGGACGAAACGCATTCAGGACATCTCGGAAGAATCCATCTCCTGCGGGAATCTCTTCGTCAGGATCAAACTCCCCGGGCCGAATCTGCTTCGGTTTCGCAGGAGCAGGCTCCTGCTTCGTGAGCCTGGCCAGTTCCTTCTTCTGCTCCGTGGACAAACTCAGCTTGAATCGCTCCAGGAAATGATTGAATTCCCTCTCGTTGCTGAACCTCTTCATGTCTTCCTCGGTGAGCAGCATTTCGCGTTTCTTGATCGATTCCCGCATTTTCTCATCCAGGAAATCCTGGAGTTCCTTTTTCTCCCGTGGCGGGCGCGGTGGAAAGGGGGCGATCCGTTTGGAAGAACTGCGACCGGAGGGGAGATTTTTGGCTGCGGTTAGTTCGACCGTCAGCTCCTTCTTCTCCTCCCCGGATTCGATGGTGAACCGCAAAGAATCTCCTGCTTTGCGTTTTCGAATGGCCGCGGTGACGGCTGCGCGGTTCTTCGTGTCCTCGTCTGCGACACGGATGATTTTGTCTCCCTTTTTGATTCCTGCCTTTTCGGCGGGGGATTTGGAAATGACGTTGCTGACGATAGCGCCTCCGTCGTCCGGAGCATCCTTGAGCGCGGCACCGATCGTTGGACGCTCAGGATTCTCGAGGAGTCCGCCGTTCTCCTTGCCGCCAAATCGGTCCCCCTTTTCGAGACGGTCCCAATTGTCGATAAAGGTGGAAATCGGGACGTGATTGTTCTGCAAAAGGCTGAATCCGATGTTGGAATGAATCCCGATCAACTTGCCCTCCTCGTCGAAGAGCGGCCCCCCGGAATCTCCACCAATGAGGGTGCTGTCCGTCGTGATGAACTTCTCTTCGTCGTTTCGAATCACCCGTCCAAGACGAACCGGAGGAGTTCGTTCTTTGTCGAAGCCCCCGGCGTGTCCCATCGCGATGGTCCAGTCATTCTTCTTGAGCGTTTTGGAGTCCCCCAGTTCCACGAAAGGAAACTTCTCGCCCTCTGCCGTAATCTGGACCATCCCGGAATCACGACTGAAATCGGATCCGAGCACTTTTCCGGATACGCGTTTTCCATCGGGAAAAATGACCGTGACTTCCTCGCCCATTTCCATGGTCACGTGGGCCGCAGTCAGGATGAGACCGTCTTCATTGACGATGACTCCGCTCCCTGACCCCATCTTCTCTACTTTTTTGGCGGGTATCAGCGCCACGGTGCAGGGGAGCGCTTTGCGGGCGACCTTGCGAACCTTGTCTTCCGTTTTGGTAATGTTTTCCGGTGTAATTTCAGCCGAAGCAGGAAAGGAAAAGACGGCGAGGCTGGCAAGACAACCGAAGAGCAGCAAACCAGATTTCACGGATCGAATGGATAGGCGATACTTCTGAGGAGGAAACATTTGGGATTGGGATGTTGGAGGCTGGAAAGAAAGGCTAAACAAAAAACGGGATGAATTCTACGAGATATTCTTCCCTGATTCCGAGGGGAAAAGGGGCATCCAGGAAAGTCAGGAGACTGGATCAATGGGCTTGGGGCTTGTCCGGTGTGCTTCTTGGGCGAGGAAAGCTGGGTGGAGCTGGCGATGAATTTGGCATCGACGGGAGGGAGCCAAATGGAGGAGCGGCGAAGCCGGTGGGTGCGATCGCCCGTTTCTTACCTGCGCCAACGGAGCGGAACCTACCGCTGCGCATTTTACCGGAATCGACCAGATCCTCGCCAAGTCCGCGGAGAATGAGTATCGCATGATTGATACGATTGCGGCGGTGACGGACAGTCCGTTGTTCCGGGGGGGAGTGAAGGGGGTTAGTCAAGAAATGTTGCCTGACCCGAATGGCACTGCTTTAAGGCGTGTTTTCGACAAAAACGGGCATGAAAAACCCGG
>JARGNI010000027.1 GCA_029213195.1 Verrucomicrobiales bacterium | reverse complement strand
GGCCGAGCAGCTCGGCTTCAACTTGACCCCGGTCGAAGGGGAAGTTTCATAAGAGTCAGTCGATCAAGGCTTCACTTAAGCGGCTTACCTATTGATCTCACTTTGAACCCGATCATGCGAAGTTTCGCGTGATCGAGCAGGTTCCTGCCGTCAAAGATCCAGGCAGGCTTCACCATTGAATCGTAGAGTGCCTCAAAGTCGAGCGCCTTAAACTCATCCCATTCGGTGATGATGAGTATCGCGTTGGCTCCATTCACTGCATCGGCAGCAGAGTCGCAAACTTCCAGTCTCGGCTCGTCCTCACTGACCGCCAAATCGCGATAAATTTTATCGGTCTCGACTTTCGGATCATAGATCGCAAGAGAAGCCTGCTCTTCGAAAAGCTGCTTGCAAACATCGATCGCAGGGGTTTCACGCGTGTCATTGGTATCCTTCTTAAAGGCGAATCCCAGGACAGCGAGTCGCTTGTTGCTCACCGTATTGAAGAACGCCTGAACCACAGAGTCGGCGAAACGCTTCTTCTGCCACTGATTCATCGTGATCACTGATTCCCAATACTCCGCCACCTCGGGCAGCCCGAAGTGTCCGCAGAGATAGACGAGATTCAGAACATCCTTCTGAAAACAGGATCCGCCGAATCCAACGGAGGCCTTGAGAAATTTGGGACCAATCCGGGAGTCCGTTCCGATGGCATTCGCGACCTCGTCCACATCTGCTTCAGTCGCCTCACAGAGTGCTGATATACTGTTGATGGACGAAATTCGCTGCGCTAAAAACGCGTTCGCTACCAGCTTTGCCAGTTCGGAAGACCAAAGGTTGGTCCGAATAATCCGCTCCTGAGGAACCCAGGCTCCGTAGACACCAGCAAGTCGCTCAATTGCCACCTGGCCTTCCGGAGTCGTTTCGCCCCCGATCAGAATCCGGTCTGGATTCTCAAGGTCTGAAACCGCCGTTCCCTCGGCGAGAAACTCCGGGTTCGATAGGACTTGGTGCGCGTGGCCGGACCCACTCGTCTCGAGGATAGATCGAATCGCTTCCGCAGTGCGGACGGGAATGGTGCTTTTCTCAACGATGATCTTAGACTCATCCGCATTTTCGGCAATGACCCGCGCCACCGACTCGACGAATCGCAGATCAGCCGCCCGGTTCGCTCCCAGACCGTAGGTCTTGGTCGGAGTGTTGACGCTGACGAAAATGATGTCCGCGTGCTTGATCGCCGCCTCCACTCCCGTCGTGAAAAACAGATTTGTTCCTCTCGCCTCCGAAACGATCTCATCAAGACCTGGTTCATAGACCGGCAACTGGTCGGAATTCCAGGCCGCAATTCGATCAGCGTTGATGTCGACCACCTCGACCCTGACATTAGGACATTTTTTGGCGATCATCGCCATGGTAGGACCACCGACATAACCGGCGCCGATACAGCAAATTTTTGTACTAAACATGAGAAATTGGAAGTGGGTTTTGTGCAGTCCAGGGTGCCTTTCGGCAAGTGACAGAAATGACTCGGAAGTCCCGACGGTCAGAGTCAACAAGTCCTGAAATATTCAATAGTTCGTTCAAGTCCTTCACTGAGGTCAATCGTGGGCTCCCAGCCGAGATCGTTGCGGGCGAGGCTGATATCCGGCTGTCGCTGGAGCGGATCATCGCCGGGAAGTGGATGAAAGGTCAGCTTGGAAGCGCCCCCCACCTTTTCGAGCACTTTCTCTGCCAACTCCAACATCGTGAATTCTCCCGGATTGCCGATATTGACCGGACCGGTCTGGGTCGGATGATTCATGAGGCGCACAAAACCTTCAATCAAGTCATCCACATAACAAAACGAACGGGTCTGGGTGCCATCGCCATAGATCGTGATGTCCTCTCCACGAAGTGCCTGCATGATGAAATTCGAGACGACGCGTCCGTCGTCGGGCAGCATCCTCGGTCCATAGGTGTTAAAAATGCGAACGACTCGGATCTCGACTCCATTTTGGCGATGATAGTCAAAGAACAGGGTTTCAGCGCAACGCTTCCCTTCGTCATAGCAGGCACGGATTCCAATCGGATTCACGCTTCCTTTGTAGTCCTCCGTTTGTGGGTGGATCTCGGGATCGCCGTATACCTCAGAGGTCGACGCTTGGAAGACCCTCGCTTTGACCCGCTTCCCGAGGCCAAGGCAATTGATCGCCCCCATCACTGAGGTTTTAGTGGTCTTGATCGGGTTATACTGATAATGCGGCGGCGAAGCAGGACAGGCCAGGTTGTAAATCTGATCGACTTCGAACTTGAAGGGGTCGATCACATCGTGCCGCACGAGTTCGAAGTACGGATTGCCGAGCAGGTGAGCAATATTCTTCTTCCGTCCCGTGAAGAAGTTGTCGAGGCAGATTACTTCGTTGCCCTCGTTGATTAGACGTTCACAGAGATGTGACCCGAGAAAACCGGCGCCTCCGGTAACTAAAATACGCTGCATGAATAATTAGGTTCGGAATCTCCCTCGATGCTTCGGCATCCCGAAGCTTAGAGACGTGGACACTGCATTACGAACTCTTTCAAGCCATTCTACTGAGTTTTTCGAGATCAGTCTCCGCAATTCTGACTTCAAAAAGACTGGTCACAGCAATCTTGCAGGCACAGCGAAATCCGATCAACCAGAGAGCAGAAACGTAGACTCACTCAACTATCAAATACGCTCCAGCCCTCATGACTCAAGCCAGGTCTACAATTCCGGTCGTCTTTGAGAAGTTTCTCCCAGGTAACCATGCTCCCGAGTTCCATGATATCCCAGCGCTACAAAACCCATTGTAGACACCAGCTCGAATCTTCGTACCCCGTTGGGCCTTACTTGCCATCCTAATTGGATCAGAAGGTCCAACTTTTCAGGGAAATCTTCTCGCAAACTGGGTAGCGGCACAAACGCCCAGTTGGTTTGATTCCATGTCGGGCATCCCTGCGTCCACCACCAGTCCCGAAGACGGCCGCTCAGTAATAGAAGTCCAGGCGTGATCGGAATTTCTTCGCGCCGGTCGAATTCAAACTGATGCACTCGCCCGCTGGTTCGAATGCAGGCAGAATCGCAGTCGCAGGCCTTCCCCGTTCACCAGGTTCAGGGACCGATTCGGAAAAGGTGCTTCAGCCCGCGAATGTAGAAGCTGTCACCGACCACTGCCGGCGTGCAGGAAGATTCCTCTCCGAGAACGGAATGCCCGAGAATCTCCAATTCGCGGCCGGGTTTGAGAATGTGCATCGTCCCGCCTCGGTCCAGCAGGTGAACTCTGCCGTCTGCCAGGATCGGGGAGGCATAGAAACCGTAATCTTCGAATTCAGCCCAGAATTCTTCTCCGGTTTTGGCATCGTAGCAGGCAAAGGCTCCGTCGTCGGCCGCACAATAGAGCAGTCCTTCGTGGAGCAGCGGTGTGGAGACCCCAGGCTTGGAGAAGCCACTTTCCCACACAATCTTTCGAGTCTTCACGTCGATCGCGCTGAGATTGGCGGAATCCGCGGAGACGTAGACAAGCCCGTCAGCGTAAACCGGGACTGAGGTCACCTCGCCGTATTTGAGACAATCGATCCGCCAGAGTTCTTTGCCGGATTTCAGATCGTAGGAAACCACCGTCGGTTCGGCCGCAAGAATCACTTCCTCGCGGGCGCCGATCGTCGCGACCATCGGCATCGACCAGGAAGAACCGAAATCCCGTTCCGTCCTCCAGCGTTCCTCCCCTGTCTCCACATCCAGAGCGGCGACATATCCGAGGTTCTCCTGATCATACTGAATCAACAGGTTGTCGCCATGTGTCACCAAGGACGAAGCATGGCCGTAGAGATTGTCCGGTTTCCCAAGATTCTTCGACCAGATCGGGCTGCCCTCGAGATCGAATGCGGCCAGGTCGCCATTCGCAAAGCTCGCGAAAACCCGAACGCCGTCCGTCGCCATCGTCGAAGCCGCGTATCCTGTGTCCTCACCGACCCGAAGATCACCGGGCGATCCGGGAATTCCCTTCACCTGTCTCTCCCAAATGATCTCACCGCTTTGGGAATGGATGCAATAGACGACCCGGGTCGATGCGTTGGCACCGGTCAGGTAGAGTTTCCCATCCCAATAAATCGGCGAACTGTAGCCGGGCAGCGGAATCCGAGTCTTCCACTTGATTCCTTCGCCAGTCTCGCCATTCCAATTCATCAACAGGCCTTTGGCTGGTGAAACACCGGCCGCCGGCCCCAACAAGTTGGGCCAGTTCTTCAAGCGATCGGCTTCGGAGGCGACCCGCCGCTCTTCCCAATTCCCAGCAAGTTCGGCAGTGCTGTCGTCGCTCGCCTCGGGGTCCGCCGCCATTCCCACGTGAGTCGAGAAACCCAGCGTGAGCACCAGAGTTCCAGCTGCGACCAGGGCCGTTCGCCTACCATGGGTATTCCCAAAGTGGGTGCTACCCGATCGATCCACTTTCGCAACGGCCGGGTGGGTGTGAGGCGAGACATTCAGGCAGATCTCCATATCCATGAATCAATGAAGGCCACAACCCGTCTGCCGAAGCGATCGCTCGAAGCGCCGAGGGGAAGGGATTTCAACCCATCGCACCGCTCTGGCGACCGTGCCGGCTACAGGCACACTGCCGGGTGGAAAAGGGAGTGTCTTTCAGTGGAAGCTGGAAGACTGCTTTCAAGTCTTCCGCACCTCGCCGCGCAGCTTGGCGATTTCTGCCAGGATGTCCTTGAAACCGTCCCGTTTTCGGATGGCCCGGTATCCAAGGACACCGAAATTCTTTTCAATCGCAGGATCGAAGACGGACACGATTGGCGTGGCGCTCAAGGGAGCATGCGAGATGGAATCCTGAACCGATTTCGGGGTGAGGTGGAGATTCGACCCGTCGATAAACACGATCAGCGAACCGTCTTCCACTGTCTTGATTGCCGTCAAACTGGCGGCATTGGAGGGGCCTCACGTGGAGCCCGGTTCCATCAGGAGAAAAGTGATGGCCTTGTTCGCTTTGGCAGCTTCCTTTTTGACCCCGTCGAGATTCTCGAGGTCTTCGAAGAATATGACGTGATCGGGAACAATCAGCGGTTCAGCGGCGTGGAGCGCCAACGCTCCAAATAGGGATACTAGGACCAAGGCGATTCTCATGGGACAATCGTCGCCAGAAATCCGGGTAGGATCAAGCTCGAAATGTTACGCGAGAGAGTACTCAAGTTGACGCCGGGAGTTCCCAGAACTTTTCCAGCCTGCCAAGCCGCCGGAGTGCCGGTCCGTTCACCAGCCGTCCGGCAAATCGCTGAGCGTTTCCCGGAGAATGCCTCGGATCGCACTCTTTTCGGTGACGGAAAGATAGTCAAAATCCGGATCCGGTTTTTCGGTACGGATCGCTTCGCCGAGAACCTCGTAGACACGCTGCCTGAAGAGATCGGGAGTCGCCTGGAAAACGTCACTGTAGATCAGGTAGCTGCAACGGTGTTTGAAAACTCGGGTTTCCAGGTCGAGATCCTTCAGCGAGGTCCCGTTCGATGCTTCCCTGCGATCAGCAAGAAAATCCTCGCGATACTGCGGGTCGACCCGGATCCCTCCTGCAGGAAATTTCGCTTCGTCGGCAAACAACAGGTAGCGAACGACTTCCTCGGCCAGGCCATGAAGCACCTTGAGATGCTCCGGCTTGATGTTCCCCTTGCCAATATGCTGATAGGTCCGCGCCCGGTAGGCGGCCTCCAAAACCAGGTTCATGAATCCCGACTGGTGCTCCAGGAGCAGGTGCGGAAGGATGTCGCTGGTCTCGGTGGGATACATGGACCAGTCAAATAGAGTGCCCGGCTCGATCACCTCGGTGACGATCTTTCCACCGACTTTTTCGCCTCGAAGGTTGCCCTTATGATCGGAGATTCCCGGGTCCCCAGTCACGTGCCAGCCGCCAAAACGCTCACTGAGAGGAATCTGGTGCCCGATCTGTTTGTCACGGAACGACACGAGTTTGCCCCAGTTGGAACCGGGAATCACCGAACGAATCGAGAGTCCGGGTACGCGCCGGGTCTCGGCGATGGCGTGGCAGTTCATGCAGCGGCCCGACCGTTCGATCACCGGCAGTTTGCCGCTTTTCGGTTGGTCGAAGATATAGAAGATTCCTCCCAGCTCGGGATCGAGCGAAATAATTTCGACTTTACCGCCGGGAATGTAGCCGATGTAGACGTTCTCGTTGAAATACATCGCCCGCGGATTGCTCCCCGAGATGTGCCGTGTTTGGAGGCTTGTCCGGGAGAAAACCAGCAACTGAGAACTGGCCGGAATATCAAGATGGTCCAGCAGGCTGGTGATGAATGCCCTACCACTGCGGTTGTCGAGTTCGCGCTTCCCGGATTCGAAATCCGCGATCAACCGGGTGAACGGATCATTGAGTTCCCGGGTGTGGTATTCATGGGCCGGACTGTACGGGTCGTAGTAATTGATGTCCTGCCCGATGGACGAAAGCGCCGAGGACAAGACGATGAAAACCAGAATGTGAATCTTCCTCATCGGACCAGAGCATCACCCAGCGGAAGTGCGAGCACAACTCCCGGAATTCCGCCTCCAGGTCGAATGGATCCATCCAGAGGATCCATTCGCCAATGGCCAATCGGAATGCTTCTGGCAGTTTGCCCTTTCGCGCCTCGACGTTGGCGCGTCCTGTAGCGACGGGAAGCGATTCCCTGCCAGTCACTCCAGGTCGATCACAACTGCATCCACATCGATGTCCTTGGCGGGGTCTTCCGCTCCATCCCCGCTGGAATAAAAATGAGCGGTGCGCTCCTCAAAACTGCCGTGATAGCCGGCCTTCCCTCCCCCGGCTCCCAAATCCACGGCCACATCTTTGACTTGAGTAAAGAGGTTCTGCGCCCTTCCGGCACGTCCGAGCACCGACGCCGTCACGAAGGTGACCAGGGCCATCACCCCGAACCGAAGAGCCACCTGTTTCACCTCTACCGCCGTCACCGGATTGCCCGTGCAGTCGGTGTAGATTCGTGCAATCCGCTCCGCGGCTTCCCGGGACAGTTCCGAAGTATTCTCTTTCGCGAGGGACGCCAATTCCCTGAGGTGCGCCACGCGTTCCTTTTCCGCCCCCTTCTTCACGCACTCGCGGGCCTGGTCCCAAATTCTCTGGATAGCACTATCTCCCTCGCGCTGCTGCGCCTTCTCATACTCGGATTTGACCACTTCGCCGGCCTTTCCCAGAAGGCTGCCCGCTTTCCCTGCAAACCGGCCCAAGACTCTTCCCGCATTCTCCCATTCCCCGCCATGCCCCGAGGAAGGAGGCTCCGGCGGTTCACCGTGCGGTGCTCGGCTCGGGGATTCGGGATTCTGGTCGGCCATCCTACTAAGGAACCGCTTTGCTCCGGACAGTCAAGGCTTCGAAGATGGATTACCGGGCCCCGCGATTCCCGCTCCCATGAGCCCATTGCGCGCGGCAGACCAAACGAGTCCCTCCGAGGAGTGACGGAAAAGGGCAGGAGCGAGCCGTCAAAGCGGCGGGAGTTGAAGCGAAGCAAAGATAGCCAGCCGCGAGACAGTCCGAAGGGAAAAGCGAATCGGTTCCCACAGGCGTTCCGAAACGAGCGAGAAGAATTTCCGGAGTTTACTGCCAACGAATCGTTGGCGAGAGTTGCGACTCAGGGTCGCCGATGGAACTTCATTTCGTTTGATAGACACCCCGGAGAACCCGTCTGACTATCCTCAAGCCTCTTCGCAGGCTCCGGGCTGTGGCTTTCCTCTGATGGGGCGATAGGAGTGCTCGACCTGACCACCGATAGCATCACTTGTTGTAGCCTTTGTGGTTCATGAACTCCCAGATGCGATCCATCCAGGTGTAGCTGCCCGTTCCCGGTGACGCGCTGCGCTGGAAGCAGTGGCCGCGGGTGACGAGCGTATGGAGGTCGGACTGGATACCCATGCGCCGCAGCTTCTCCCAGCACTTCACCGAGTTCATCGCGGCCCAGCCATCCTTGTCGCCATGGATAAAAAGCATGGGGCAGGTTCCCTGGTCGAATTCGAATTCGGGCACGAGCACGGCCGTGTCGTCATTGCCGCCGGTCTTGTTATTCTGGTTCTCTCCATCAGTCAGCGCGTAGGCCGGATAGATGGCGATGGCCCACTGCACTGAGCAGGAAATCTTTTCGAGATTGTCGATGGCTTCGTAGGCCGGGCTCTTGGAGCTGGTCGCGCCCATGAGGGTCAGGTGGCCGCCAGCCGAGGAACCCATGATGCCGATGCGATCGGGATCGAGCCCCCTCTGCTCGGCCTGGCTGCGCACGATGCGAATCGCGCGTTGCAGGTCCTGCCAAGCGGTGATGTGCTTGGCGATCCCCTTCGGACGCGGGGTGCGGTATTTCATGGTCACCACGGCCATGCCTTTCTCGTTGAGGTAACGACGCGCAGGTGCCACTTCAAAGCCATCCGGATTGTTGCCATTGTAGGCGCCACCCGAGTAAATGATCTGGATGGCTTGGGTCTTGAGCTCCTTGGGCATGTGCCATTCCAGGTAGGGTACCACTTGATGATCCTGCCGATCGGGCATCTTGCCCTCCGGCCAGACGTTCTCTTTGGAGTAGTCGCCACGGGCATCGTCGCTTGCATAGCGCTCCATCAATGGCTCTTCCTTGCCCAGTTGGCCGTCGAAATTCATCTGGCGGGTGAATTCGGTGACGCGGTCCATCCAGTGGTCGATGGCCGCACCCTTATCCCCCTTGCTCGGGTCACTACTGAAGCCATGGGGAATGTCGGCGAAGAGATGAATCTCGGCGGGAATCTTCATCCGGCGCAGCTGGCGGTAGATCTCGGTCGAGCCGATGGGCGAATACTGGTCCTTGCCGCCATGGAGAAGGGTCATCGGGCAGGTCTTGGCGTCAAACTTGAAGACGTCCGAGAGCTTTGGGTTGGGCGCATCGATCTTGCCCTTGTTGGGTCCGGTGAGTCCGTCCTCGAGTGCATAGGCGGTGTAGATGGGCACAGTCCACTGGACGTGGGCGGGCAATTCATCGATTTCATCGATGGGCTCGTAGGCGGGTGTGAGCGCGCTGGTCGCAAGCAGCACGGTGAGGTGGGATCCGGCGGATCCTCCCAAGGCGCCGATCTTCTCCGGATCGTAGCCACGCGCCTTGGCCTCGCGGCGCAAGAGGCGCACCGCGCGCTGGCCGTCCTGCCAGGCGGGCTGATAGATGGGAATATTATTCGGGCGCGGTGTGCGGTAGATGAGATGGGCGCAGACGAAGCCCTGCGCGGTGAGTTTGTCGCCGATGACATTGATCCATTCGCTATCGACCAAACTGTTGTAACCGCCCCCCCTGATCAGCAGCACGCAGCCGCCATTCTTCTTTTCTGGTGCCTCGTGCCACTCGATGTAAGGCATGCGGTGCTCCTCGCGCTTGAAGCCAGGCTTCTTGATATCGGTTTTGAGTGCGGCGAACTGATGCTCCTGGAAGTCCGGGATCTTGCCATCCGGCCAAAGAGGAATGCGCTCGTCGGCGAGTGAAACGCCGATGCTTAAGCACAGGCAGAGAGCTAGGAATGAATGCTTCGACATTCGGGCAGACTAGTCACTGCTCGCCTCCACGCAAAGGCAAAAGATGTGGCGGTAGATCACACGAAAGAGTGCCGCAATTGGCGAACAAGGGCTTTCGCAAGAATATGCTGAGAAAGCCTTCCCGGCGGTGTCGTCCCGTCATGAGATCGAGAAAATTCATGCTTCTTTTCGCCCTGATCATGACCTTTTCAGGCTGCAACAGCATAGCTGGCCCACAGGTAGAAGGCTACGTAGTGGAAATCGACGAAGGACACTTCCTGGTTACCGCCTACGATTCCAAACGCGGCAAACTGATCCCTCAGCTCCTCGAACTTATCGAAACGCTCAAGGCTAGCGGCCTCGCTCCCATCGTCACTCTCGCCAGAACCCTCGCCAACTGGGACGAGGCCATCGTCTGCATGTGGCGCTTCAGCAAAAGCAACGGCATCATCCCGCGGCCGCGGGAGCTTCCATCGAAAGATGAAACTCATACAGAGGCGTGCCTACGGCTTCAAAAACTTCGACAACTATCGCTTGAGAGTCATCGCGGAGTGCGGTTAAAAATAGAACAGTCCCCAATCTTTGGTGGGGACCCGCCACCCATTTTGGAGTTTGAATTTGAGTCGCAACTCACTGCAATTTGACGCTTCGCAGAAATGGCTCCTCCGGTTGAATTTGAACCAACGACCTATTCCTCATAACTCGTTTATAACCAATGTTTTACAGGGTTCTTTCCAGGGTGGGATTTACTGGGACACAATAAGTGTCTACAAAAGCGTGTGGCATTGGGCTGCTAGAGGGGTAGCTGCAAACTGATATCTGAACGGTTGGAGGCAAGGTTGAAAACCCGTTGTCCGGGCAATACTCTGCCCCAATGAAGGTCAACGAGCTAATTCACAAGTTAGAGGGGATTCGACGAGAATATGGTGGTGAGCTTTCGGTTCGGATCATGGAACCCGGCATTGCTTCCTCGGAGGATGGGGAAAGCGATCCTGATTTTGATGAAGTAGAGCTTTTTGAGGTAGATGTAATCGATTTTCACTCGGGCGGCTCCTTGGGACTTTGCGATGGCAAGCCCACCGCCACGGACGGGCCGAATCCCGTGCGAGTGTTGCTAATGCCGGGTAGCCTCGAGCGGCTTGGTGGCGGCCCAGGACGGATTCATGCAGAAGGCATCGAAGTGTCTGAACTTCCTCGCAAACTCAATCCTGAACAGGCTGCTCAACGCAAAACGTTGAAGGACCAGTTGAAGGAAACAGTTCAAGCGATGAGTGCAGAGTTTGAATCAGGCATGGTCCACGATCCATCAAAGGGCCCCAGCCCGATGGCAACCCGGTTTAACTTGCTTGAGGAAGAATTGAAGGCGTTGGAATCTGGAGGAGAACCGGATTTCGACGCCGCTCATGTAGTGGGCGATATCACTCCCCAAGGCACCGAGGGAAAGATCACAGCATGTTCAACTGAACGGTCATGGTCGAGTCACCCGAACTGGCCCACCAAGTATGATAGTCTGGTAGGGTTCGTATTGGGGTTGAAGTATCGCTCCACGAGCGACGTGATGTCAAGCTGCGGACGCAGGGAGGGCGTAGCCCGACCGGAGGCCGCAGCTTGACTGGCCGCCATCGCGAAGGCCTTCGGGGTCTCCAAGCGAAGACTCTTGTGAGGCCTCTTCTCGTTGTATTCTCGCCGCCAGTCCTCGATGACCACGCGTGCCTCGGACAGCGTCCAGAGTTGCTCCCGGTCGAGGCACTCGGCCCGGAACCGGGAATGGAAGCTCTCGATGAACCCGTTCTGCCAGGGGCGCCCGGGGTCAATGTAGAGCGTCTTGATTCCGGTTTCCTTCAGCCACGCTTGGAGCTCTCCGTGAATGAACTCGCTCCCGTTGTCACTCCGAATGTGCTCCGGCGCTCCGTGGATGCGGATCAACCGCTCCAACTGCCGACGGACGTCGCAGGAGCGGATTCGGCGATCCACGTGAATGAGGTGGTTCTCGCGGGTGAACTCGTCGACGATCGTCAGCATCTTTAGCCGCCCTCCACGGACAGTGCGGTCGTGAACAAAGTCCCAGGTCCAGACATGCCCCCGATGCGTTGCCTTTGTCGGCAATCCGGTGCTCGTTCCCCTTCGACGCCGCCTTGGTTTCCGCTTCGGAACCCGAAGTCCCATTTCACGCCGTAGTCGTTGCACCAGGCGCTTGCCGACCTGCCAACCCTCGTTCTGGAGAAGCCGGGTGATCTTCTCGTAGCCCCACTGGCTGTGTTCGCCCGAGACACGCCGCACCGCCGCCCGGAGGCGCATCATCCACGCGTCCGGCTCCCGGGCCTCGTAGCGCATGGTCGAACGGTGCAGGCGAAAGTAGCGGCAGGCCTGTCTCTGTGTGCATCGTCGCTTCTCGACGAAACCCTCGGCGACCTGCCGCTTGTGCCCCGGGCTCACAGCTTTTTTTCCAACGCTTCCTGCAGGATCTCCATCCCGAGGACCTGGTCGGCCACGATCTTCTTGAGGCGAGCATTCTCTCTTTCCAACTCCCTGAGCCGCTTGGCCTGGCTGACTTCCATCATGCCGAACTCGCGCTTCCAGCGGTGGAAGGTTTGCTCGCTTATGTTGTGCTCTCGGCAGACGTCGAGGATGCTCTTTCCTCCGTCTGCTTTCCGCAGGATGCGGATTCTTTCTTCCGTGGTGTGGCGCTTGCCTTTCATTTTCTGGATCCTTTCTATAAGGTCCCAGACTATCATTCAAGGCGGACCAGATTCCCGAGGCTCAACCAGTGTCTACAATACATGTCTACGCAGCCCTTCCTGAAGACATTCGTGAGTCATAACTCATTGATTTTAAGCCATTTAAAATGGCTCCTCCGGTTGGATTCGAACCAACGACCTAGTGGTTAACAGCCACCCGCTCTACCGCTGAGCTACAGAGGAATTTGTAGAATTTCACGTCCTCAACTGTCGTCGCGAACGGACGGCGAATTTGCGCGCTCACGGAGTGGTTTTCAAGGGGAAATGTGGGAAATTTTGACGAAAGCGTAAGATTCTTCGTTTGTTCGGAGTTTTCGCTTGGGAAGGTCTTGGTTTCCTTTCCCCCCCCCCAATGGCTTCCCCCGTGAAAAACTCCCACTCCTCCGAGCACGGCTCGTCTGAATTCGCCGACCTGATGGCGGAACATCAACCGCGTCTCGCAGGCTACATCCGAGCCCTGGTCGGAGAAGAGCATGCCGCGAAGGATGTCCTCCAGGAGACCAACGTGACTCTCCTCAAGAAATCCCGCGAGTTCACTCCAGGATCCAATTTCGCGGCGTGGTCGCTTCGAGTCGCTTATTTCGAGGTCTTGACCTGGCGACGAAGCCGAGGACGGGAACGACTTTCCTTTGGTGATGAACTCGTCGACTCGCTCGCAGAAACGGTGGAAACCCTGTCTACAGGCTACGAGGCCCGGCTGAACGCACTCAAGACCTGCCTGGCCCAGCTGCCCGACCGACAGCGACAAGTCGTCGAGCGACGCTATCTCCAAGCCGAGTCGGTTCAGGAAATTGCCAAGGATCTCGGATTCAAGGCCAACGCCGCCTCCCAACTCCTTTTCCGAGCTCGGACCAATCTCCAGAAGTGTATCGAGAAACAGACCCAGAGCCCCTCTTCCGCCCCTTCTCCCTCATGAAGCACACTCCTCAATCCCCTCCCCCTTGGGAGCCGCTCATTCAGAAATTTCTCGAGAACACGCTCTCGGAGGATGAGCAGACGCAATTGACTCAGCTCCTCCAGGAAGTCCCTGAGGCGGAAGCTGCTTTCGTGAGAGCCTGTGAGCTGCATGCGATGCTCGAGGCGGAACCGGAAATCCGTTCCGTGCTCGATGCCGGCCAGCTCCCCGAGAACGTCGTTTCTCTTTCTGCGCCTCCTTCTGCGACCGACGCTTCTCCAGAACCGGGAGGCGACGAAGCTCCTGATTGCGCGGAATTCCCCGGCACCTCGCCGCGAAAACGAAAGTCACTTGTCGCCGCCGTGGCTGCGGCCATTGCGATTGCCCTCATCGGCTATGGAATCTGGATGAGCGGCGCGAAGCAAGAGAGTGACGCGGAAATCACCGAGGTTCCGCGTGAGGAGGAACCCCTCCCTCCCGTCGAGGAAGTCGACCCCGAAACCCAGTATGAGCGAGCCGTTCTCGCCTCCCTGGGCTCGGGTTCCCAGGAACGACCGCCCACGAATTTCACGGTGGAACCCTCGATTGCCGACAACGAGATCTCCTACAATCGGGATATCCGCCCCATTCTCTCCGACAACTGTTTCTCCTGCCACGGCCCCGACGAACACGGTCGCAAGGCTGACCTGAGATTGGACACCTACGAGGGTGCGACGGATCCGGAGCTGGCCACGATTGTTCCCGGGGACCCGGAGGCAAGCGAACTGGTTGCACGAATCCTGTCGGACGATGCGGATGACATCATGCCTCCCCCGGAGTCCCACAAGAAACTGACCTCTTCTCAGGTCGATCTACTGACCCGCTGGATCAAGGGCGGAGCCATCTACGAGGAGCACTGGGCCTTCCTCCCGATTGCGAACCCGGCTCCCGAAACGCTCGAAGGATCTGCCATCGATTGGTTCGTCGACCAAAGACTGGAGAAGGTTGGGCTGACTCGCTCGGAGCTGGCAACTCGAAGCACCCTCCTCCGACGGGTCACGCTGGATCTCACTGGGTTGCCCCCGACGCCGGAAGAAATGAAGAGCTTCCTGGAGGACGATTCGGCGAATGCCTACGAAGAACGAGTCGAAGAGCTCCTCGAGCGGAGTTCCTTCGGTGAACACCGTGCTCGCTACTGGCTCGATGCTGCGCGCTACGGCGATACTCACGGTCTCCACCTCGACAACTACCGCGAGATGTGGCCCTACCGGGACTGGGTGGTTCGGGCCTTCAACGAGAACATGCCCTTCGACCAGTTTACGATCGAGCAGATCGCGGGTGATCTTTTGCCCAATCCAACCCAGGACCAGCAGGTCGCCACGGGATTCAATCGATGCAACGTGACGACTTCGGAAGGGGGAGCGATCGAAGAAGAGTTCCTCGTCCGCTATGCCGTCGATCGTGTCGCTACGACGGGAACGGTCTGGATGGGACTCACTGCCGGCTGCGCGCAATGTCATGATCACAAGTTCGATCCGATGACGTTGAAGGACTTCTACCGTCTCCTCGCCTTCTTCAACAATACGACCCAGCCTGGGATGGATGGAAACGCGAAGGATTCTCCTCCGTCAATTCGGGTCTACGAGTCTCCAGAGCAGGAGAAAAAAGCTGCCGACGCGCGATCCAGGATTGCCGCAGTGAAGAAGAAGGCGGCCGAAGCGCTGAAGACGTTTGATCCGGGCGAGAGGAAGTTCGAAGAAGTGTCCCCAACGATTTTCGACCATGGGAGGAAAGCCGAACCCTCCGATCTTGGAAACATCGGAGACTTCGGTCGAGAGGATGCCTTCTCCGTCGCCTTTCGCTACATGCTCCCTCGCGAGGATGGCCGCGTCGTTCTCGCCAGTCGCATCGATCCCGATCGGGAAGATCGCGGATGGCGGGTGGTCTGGGAAGATCGTGGCATGGTCGTGGAGCTGATCGAGTCCTATCCTGGCAAAGTGCTCAAGCGGGGAATGACCCGACGCTTCCGCCCAGGATCCAGTGGGCATTTCGCATTCAGCTATGATGGCTCGGGAACCTCGGCCGGAATTCAGATCTACCTGAACGGCGCCCCGGTGACGAGTCGCTTCATCAATGAGTGGCATGACACGCTCGAATCCGATTTCGATGTCGCTGATGCCAGTCTCCTCGTCGGTGGGACGGACCAGGGGGAAGCACTGATGCCCACCTTGATGGAGTTCGTGGTAAAGGACGAGCGACTGACCGACGCCGAAATGAAAGCCCTCGGAGAGCTCTACGTCGTGCGTGCCGCGATGAAGAAGGCTCCCGAAAAACGAAACGACAAGGAAAAGCAGCAGTGGAAACACTTCGCTGCCGTGTTTGCCGAAGGCCCGCACCGCGATGCCTTGGCCGAGCTGGCGCCGCTCGAGACAGAACTCTCGAAGATCGAATCCACCGTCCCCACTACCCTGGTGATGGCGGAGAAAGGAGAGGAAGCAAAGGCGCACATGCTTCTTCGTGGCGAGTATGACCAGAAGGGCGACGAAGTAACGCCAGCCTTTCCGGAGTTTCTCCCCTCCTTCCTCGAAGAGCAGCCCAGGAATCGTCTCGACCTCGCCCGGTGGCTGGTTCATCCCGAACATCCCCTCACCGCCCGAGTCACGGTAAACCGGATCTGGCAGGAGCTCTTTGGCGTCGGTCTCGTCAAGACCTCGGAAGACTTCGGAACCCAGGGGGAGAATCCAAGTCACCCACAACTGTTGGACTGGCTCGCGCACTCCTTTATTGAGTCGGGTTGGAACGTGAAGGAACTCTACCGAACGATTGTCCTTTCCGAAACTTACCGCCAGTCTTCGCAGATTCCGGCAGAGATGACGAAACGCGATCCGGAAAACCGCCTTCTCGCCCGCGGCCCTCGTTTTCGACTCGACGCGGAAGTGATCCGCGACCAGGCCCTTTTTGCGAGCGGACTCCTCGATACCGGTGTCGGGGGACCCAGTGTCAAACCTTACCAGCCCGGGGGGATCTGGGAAGCCGTCGGGTATACGAACTCGAACACCCAGACTTTTTACCAGGACTTTGGACCATCCGCCGAACACCGTCGATCGCTCTACTCCTTCTGGAAGCGGACCGCGCACCCTCCCAATCTCGCCATTTTCGATGCTCCCAACCGCGAGAGCTGTGTCATGAGGCGAGAGCGGACCAACACTCCACTGCAGGCTCTCGTTCTCATGAACGACCCTCAGTATGTCCGCGCTTCGCGGTATCTCGCCCTGCGGGTCCTCGCAGAAACGGAGGATCGCGATGAACGGCTCGACATCATGGCAATGTACCTCCGCGGACGTCCTCTCGAAGAAGAAGAAAGAGTGGTTGTCGTCAACTCACTCGATCAGTTCCTCAACCTCTACCTCAGCGACAATGCCGCAGCGCAGGCTCTTCTTGTCGATGAAGTGAACGATGAGTTTTCGATTCCGATCGAGAAACCGGAACAAGCCACCGAAATTGCCGCCTGGACCATGGTGGCGAACCAGATGCTCAACCTCGACGAAGTGATCAACAAAAACTAGGAGGAGAAGAGAAGAGAGGAGTAGGAAAGTAGCAGAGAAGGAAAGAATTTCAGACTTTGCTCTACCCCTGACTCCTGACTCCTGACTCCTGACTCCTGACTCCTGACTCCTGACTCCTGACTCCTCAAAAAATGAACCCTCTCCAGGAAACTCTCGCCCTCGAAACTCGACGCCAATTCTTTCGCAGCTCTGCGGCGGGGATCGGTGGAGCCGCCCTCGCTTCGCTGCTGGGTCGCGACTCGGCCCATGCCGCGAGCACCGGCGGTCTCATCGATCGTCGTTTTCATCATCGCCCCAAGGCGAAGCGAGCGATCTATCTCTTCATGTCAGGAGCGCCCTCCCAGATCGACCTCTGGGACCGGAAGCCGGAAATGGAAAAGTGGTATGACAAGGATCTCCCCGATGAGATCCGGGACGGCCAGAGACTCACGACGATGACCTCGAAGCAGGCGCGTTTTCCGATTGCTCCTTCGATCTATGACTTTCAGAAACATGGGCAATCCGGAACGGAGGTCAGCGAACTGCTGCCTCATACGGCAAAGATGGTCGATGACATCGCGGTGATCCGATCGATGTGGACGGAAGCAATCAACCACGATCCGGCGATCACTTATATCCAGACGGGCAACCAGATCCCCGGGCATCCGAGCCTCGGTGCGTGGCTCAGCTACGGTCTTGGCAGTGACAACGAAAACCTCCCTTCATTTGTCGTCCTGAACTCGAAATGGTCGGCGAAGCGCGATGCCCAGGCTCTCTACCAGCGACTCTGGGGAGCGGGCTTCCTTCCCTCGAAACACCAGGGAGTGGCCCTGCGTTCCCAGGGAGACCCGGTTCTCTACCTCTCCGATCCCAAGGGAGTGAATCGAGACGTTCGCCGCACGATGCTCGACGGATTGAGCCAGCTGAACCAGAAGCATTTCGACGAAGTCGGCGATCCCGAAACCCACGCGAGAATCGCCCAGTATGAAATGGCTTTTCGCATGCAATCCTCGGTCCCCGACCTGACGGATCTCTCGTCCGAACCGAAGTCGATTCTCGACATGTATGGCCCCGACGTGACCACTCCGGGAACATTTGCCTACAACTGCCTCCTCGCCCGTCGCATGGCAGAGCGAGGCGTGCGTTTCTCCCAGGTCTTTCATCGTGGTTGGGATCAACATGGGAATCTCACCGGAGATCTCCCCCTTCAGTGTGGAGATGTCGACCAGCCCAGCTGGGCACTCGTCCAGGACCTCAAGATGCGAGGCATGCTCGACGATACTCTTGTGGTCTGGGGGGGAGAATTTGGACGGACGATCTACTGCCAGGGACGACTCTCGAAAACGAACTACGGGAGGGACCATCACCCCCGCTGCTTCAGTGTCTGGATGGCAGGCGGAGGCGTCAAGGGAGGCACGGTCCATGGAACGACCGACGACTTCAGCTACAACATTGTCGAGGACCCCGTCCACATCCGCGATCTCAACGCCACCATTCTACACCTGCTGGGAATCAATCACGAGCGTCTCAGCCTGAAGCAACAGGGACTCGATGTCCGGCTCACCGGGGTTGAAAAGGCCCACATCGTGAAGGATATCCTGGCCTGAGACCCGAAACGGGGTTCAACCCGCGAACTGGTCTGCCGCGGACTCCCCCGCGATGCGTGAGGTCGTCCATGCCGCCTGGAAATTGAACCCTCCGGTGATACCATCGATGTTCAACACTTCGCCCGCAAAGTAGAGTCCCGGGCAGATTCGGCTCTGCATCGTCTTGGTGTGCACCTCACGCAGGTCGACCCCTCCCGCAGTCACGAATTCATCCTTGTTCATGCTCTTGCCGAGCACTTCGAAACAACTCCCCGTGAGCTGCTCGACCAGGGTGTTTCGCTCTCGCTTGGTGAGACTGGTCCAGATCGTTTCCTCACCGATTCCGGCCGCTTCGACGAGTCGTTTCCAGAGCCGACTGGGCAGGGCAATCCCATCACAGCCGGAGGAGACTCGTCGCTTCGGACCGGAATCTCGCTGAGCCTGGAGTTTCTCCTCCACCGAATCCCTGCTTTCCTCTCCGCACCACTGAATGCGAACGGTGAACCGAAACTCACGCTCACTCAACTCTCTCGCTCCCCAGGCCGAAAGCCTCAGGATGGCGGGACCGCTGAGCCCCCAGTGAGTGATGAGGCAGGGACCGCTTGTCCGGAGCTTCATCCCGTCGACCGAGGCGATGACGTTCTCCACGGAAACCCCGGCAAGGTCCTCGATCCGTGGATCCTGGATCTTGAAGGTGAACAGGGAAGGAATCGCAGGGATAAGCTGATGCCCGAGCGTTCCCGCCAGTCTCTCCCCCGCTCCGTTTCGGGTTCCTCCGGTGGCGAGCAGGACGCTGCGGGATCGAAGGGTTTCTCCCGATTCCAGGGTGAGTTGCCAGCTCTCATCGACGCGCTGCAACTCCCGGACCTCAGCTCGCAGACGGGTCTCGATCCCGAGATCAGCCGCCGAGGCCGTAAGGCAATCCATCACCGTCTGGGAATCGTCAGTGACAGGAAACATGCGCCCATCCGCCTCGGTTTTCAGGGCGACGCCTCGGGACTCGAACCACTCGATCGTCTCGGTGGTTGAGAAATAGTGGAACGGCCCGATCAGGACTCGTTCCCCGCGGGGATAGTGAGCCGTCAGCTCACGGGGCTGGAAACAGGCATGGGTGACGTTGCAGCGACCGCCTCCGGAGATCTTGACCTTCCCCAGCACCTGGCTCGACTTCTCGAGAATGGCGACTCGCGATCCGGGTGCGCGTTCCGCAAAACTGATCGCGCCGAAGAAGCCGGCAGCTCCCCCCCCGATGACGAGTAAATCAAACATATCCTCTTCGATCGGGACGAAACAGAATCGGCGCGCGATCCAAGAGACGATCTCTCAGGGAATCACTTCTCGAGCAACCAGATATTCTGGAAAGCGACGGGATTGCCATGGTCCTGGAGCAGGAGAAAGCTCTTGGCCTTCTCAGGTCGTCCTCCACCGGCTCCCGTTCCTTTCGGCAACTCGACATCATCGTGAACGACGACGCCGTTGTGACGGACCGTGATCCGAGCATTCTCGATTTTCTTATCCCCCTCGAACCGCGGGGCCCGGAAATCGATGTCGTAGGTTTGCCACTGCAGGGGCGGGAAAGCCATGGGAACATCAGGGCTCTTGAATTTGTAGAAACAGGCGCACCACTGTTTGAAGTTTGATTTCGTTTCGACGGCGTTGTTCTCCGCATCGAAATCCAACCCGAAAGTGTCCAGTATCTGCACCTCGTAGTTGTTGAAGATGTAGAGCCCACTGTTTCCCCGATCCTGGCTGCTGAGCTCGCGCGCCGGCTTGTAAGGGAGGCGAAACTCGATATGGAGATGAAAATCGCCCACATCCTGGGTGGTTTTTGCGCCGGCCCAGAGCAGCCCGTCTTTCACCTTTCCTGACATCGCATCAGAGAGTTCCCTGTCGAAAAGGACGAGAGCCCCGTCGGGAGCCTTCTTGCCGAGCGTGGGACTCTTCCGCTCGAGCTTTTTCATTCCTTTCGCGACCGTGGACACCTCTTCTGCCGTGAGCACCTTTGCGTTGATCTTCGAGTCCGGATCCCACTCTTCGCCCGGGAGTCCGCCGGAATAGGTCAGGACGTGAAATTTCCCATCGTCGAGGGCCGCGACCTGGATCCCTACGCCGTCATCGGCTACATACTCGCCTTGCAGGGCAAAGCCAGGATGACTCTTCGCCTCTTCCGGATCGGTCCAGGTCTGGACCTTGGATTTGGGTGCGGCGACGACAGCAGACAGCACCAGAGCCATCGACAGAAGGAGAACGGAAATCTTTCGCATAAAAGGAACCAACGGGATTCCCGGCAAAAAGTAAAGTCCGGTATCCATGGACCTCCCCCGGGTGCCCGTCCCGACAATGCTCCGCTTTTCGCTTGTCCTCCCGGGCAATGGCGAGAGACTATCGATTCATGAAGCCGTCACTGATGCGAGAAGTTTTCCGCTGGGGAGGCGCCATTGGCTGCTTCGGGATCGCGCTCTTCCTCGCAAAGAACGGCTACGAAAGCGCCGAGTTTCATATCATGTTTCTTGGAGTCCCCGTCTTCGGATTAGGCATCCTGATCATCTGGAAGCCCCTGTTCCAGCTTCTCACCTACCCGGTTCGGCTCTTCGTCGACGCAATTTTCTTTCCGGGAGGTTCTCTCGAGAAACCGCTTCTCAATCTGAAACTCCCCGCCTACTACATCGAGCAGGGACGCTATGCAGACGCCCGAACCGAATACCGGCGCATCCTGAAACACTACCCCGATGAGGTAGAAGCCTACGAGAAACTGATCTGGCTGGAGTTGGAGATTTTCGAAGATCGCGAGGAAGCGCGAAAACTCCTCCGCAGGGCACGCCGACGCCACCTGACGCTGAGCCAGAATTTCGATCGCATGATCGAACTGCTCTGAGTCGTCCAACTTGGAAGGTCTCTTTCAGCAAAGAAAAACGCCGCAACCCGAAGGTCGCGGCGTCTTGAAGTCACAAAATAGAAAAGATCTACTTCGATGAGGTTCAGGAAACCTCTGCGATCGTACGCGAAACGCGGGAAACGATCTTGTAGGGGTCGCCCTGAGAGTTCGGACGACGGTCCTCGAGGTATCCCTTGTAGTCGTTGTTCACGAAAGAGTGAGGGACACGGATCGAAGCACCTCGGTCAGCAACACCGTAGCTGAACTGGTCGATCGACTGGGTCTCGTGGAGACCGGTCAGGCGGAGGTGGTTGTCGGGACCGTAGGCGGCGATGTGCTCGTCGCGGTTCTTCTCGAAAGCTGCCATGAGTTTCTCGAAGTACTCCTTGCCACCGGTTTCACGCATGAAGTCCGTGGAGAAGTTGCAGTGCATACCGGAACCGTTCCAGTCTCCCTGGAAAGGCTTGCAGTGATATTCGACAGACACCCCATACTTTTCACAGACGCGCTGCAGAATGTAACGAGCCACCCAGATCTGGTCACACGCCGTGGCGGAACCTTTTCCGAAGACCTGGAACTCCCACTGGCCCTTGGCGACCTCGGCGTTGATGCCTTCGTGATTGATTCCTGCGTCGAGACAGATGTCGAGATGCTCCTCGACGATCGTGCGAGCAATGTCGCCGACATTCTGGTATCCGACACCGCAGTAGTATTCACCCTGGGGACCAGGATACCCTTCGCTGGGCCATCCGAGTGGGATTCCGTCCTGCATCAGGAAATACTCCTGCTCGAGACCGATCCAGAGACCTGGATCATCAGGGATCGTGGCACGGGCATTGGAGGGGTGAGGATCTCCGTTGGGGAGCATGACCTCACACATGACGAGGAAGCCGTTGAGACGAGTGGAGTCAGGATAGATTGCAATGGGCTTGAGCATACAATCGGAGTCTCCCCCATCTGCTTGCAGCGTCGAGCTACCGTCAAATCCCCACATCTCGCAGTCGTCGAGAGAAAATGATTCTGGATCTCCGTCGACCACCTTCGTTTTTCCACGGAGGTTTGCGACAGGCTCGTAACCGTCGAGCCAGAGATATTCGAGTTTAAGTTTAGCCATTTGTAACTAGTTGTCGTTTTTGTATTAGGATTGCGAGATCACCCCCATCGAGCTTTCGCTCAAAAGATGGCCTCGGGTTGAATAACCAGATTCGAGAGGGAAGCAAGGTCCGTGCCACTTGTCAACAGCTCCCCCGAAAAATCGTGGTAAATCGCTCAGAATACGTGATTCACGAAGATGACAATGCAAAATGAAGTCTAAAAACAGAGCCTCAGGCAGCGGTCCCCGCAAATGCCGTAGCGCTCTACTGACGGCAGCCCTCGAGGAGCGTCTCGAGGAACTCGGTGATGCCGAGAAGCGCCTGCTTGTGATCACTCTCGTCGAGGACCGAGAGACATTCCCGGCTTTCGTCGATAAGGTCCTGTCCCGTATCGACGGCTGCCTCGATCGATCCCACATAGTCGGCGATATTTGCAAGGGCTCCGACATCGAGAGGCTCCTTCTGAATGAGGAGGCGATGCAGTTTCTCGCGCTGTTTCTCGTTGGCCGAAGCCAGAAGATTGAGGATCGGAAGCGTCAACTTGCCCTTGTTCAGGTCGGTGCGGAGTGTTTTGCCATACTCCTGCTCTTCCCCGATGAGGTCGATGCAGTCATCGTAGATCTGGTAGGCGGTTCCGAGAGCATTGCCAAACTGGCGAAGGGTCTCACAGTCCTCCTCCGAACGCCCATTCAACCGAGCTCCAAGCTCCATGGCAGAGGCAAACAAGGCAGCCGTCTTCTTCTCGATGATTTCAAAGTAGTCCTGCTTCGTCAGTTGCAGATCGAATCGGCGCTGGGTCTGGATGATCTCTCCACTGCAGACTTCGTTGGCCGAGATGGCGACTTTCCGCCCGATTTCCTTGTCGTCGAATTCCGTCGAAAGCATCAGGGCGTGAGAGAAGAGGCAATCGCCGAGGAGAACGCTGAGCGCGTTTCCCCATTTCGCATTTGCCGTCGGAGCCTGTCGCCGGATCTCCGCACCATCGATGATGTCATCGTGAACGAGGGTCGCGACATGGATCAGCTCGAGAATGACTGCCAGCTTGTGATGATCGTCCGTGACCTCTCCCGTCGCGCCGCCCACGAGAAAAGTCAGCGCGGGACGAATGCGCTTTCCGGAGGTGTTGAGGATGTAGCCCACGTAAGGCTCCACCGCGGGATCGAACAGCTCTGCCTGCGCCCGAATTCGCGATTCCACGCGATCCAGCTCCGGACGCAAAAAGGCGAACGGCGAAATTTCCGAGTCGTCGGTGGAGGGAATCGCGGAGGATGGAGCAGTCATGTTGCGAGTGCACGAAACAGTGAGGGTGTGTCGAAAAAAGTCAACCCACCGTAGCTTACGCCTCGCCGCCGACTCCGGCACCCCTGAAACCGACTTTTCTTTTTCCCGATCAGCGGAGCTTATGGATCACGCGTTCCCGCCACGCGAACAAGTCGGCAAATACCTTTTGCATCGATCACCACTCAAGGATAATTTCGGGGCGTGAATATGAATATTTTAGCTTTCGGTGCTCCCGGGATGCAGGAGATGATCGTCATCTTCCTCATCGTTCTCCTTCTTTTCGGTGCCAAGAAGATTCCCGAACTCGCAAGAGGCGTTGGAAAAGGCATGGGCGAATTCAAAAAGGCCAAAACCGAGTTCGAACGCGAGATCAAGGAAGGCGAGAAAGAGGGCGAAAAGGAGTGGGAAGAAAAGCCTGCCTCCGTCGAGTCTTCGGATCACAAGGAGTCCTAGACCCGTCGTTAGTCTCTGAATGACTTTGACGCTACCAGCGCGCTCACTTGTTGCGTTGGTAGCGTTTTTTTGTGCTGTTACGGCTCCGGTGCGAGCTGAGGAGTCGCCCGAACCGGTGACCCTGGTCTTTTACAACCTGAAGAATTACCTGGCAATGGAGCGCCGGGTCGATGGGGAGATTCTCGAAGACGCCCCCAAACCCGATCGCGAGATCAAGGCATTGATCGAGGGAATCGTCGCGATGAACCCGGACATTCTCGGGGTGTGTGAAATCGGAGACCGTTCCTACCTCGAAGACTTCCAACGCCGATTGAAGGAGAAAGGAATCGATCTTCCTCATACCGAACTGGTGACTTCCGCGAGCGGCTACAACCGCAATCTGGCGCTGCTCTCGAAATTCCCTCTCGTCGCGACCAACTCGCGCGACGACTACTCCTACTCCATTGGCGATCTCAAGCTCCCCTTCCAGCGGGGAGTGCTCGATGCCACCATCCAGATCAATCCTCGCTATCATCTCCGCTATATCGGACTCCACCTGAAATCGAAGCGCGAGGTTCCCGAGGCAGACCAGGCCCTGATGCGACTGAATGAAGCCCGCCTCGCCCGCAAGCACATCGACGAGATTTTCAAGACCGAGCCCGGCACCAATCTGATCGTGGCGGGTGACTTCAACGATCTCCGCATCGAGCCCCCGGTAAAGGCCCTGCAAAGTGGTTTCGGCCGGGAAGCCTATCTTGCCTCTCTCACCCTCGACGATCAGTACGGCTTTCACTGGACGCATCACTGGTCGTTTGCCGACTCCTACGCTCGATTCGATTTTGCCCTCTACAGCAAGGGACTGAGCCCGGAAATCAACCGAGATCTGTCTCACATCTATCACTGGGATGACTGGGACAAGGCCAGCGATCACCGTCCACTCGTGATCAAGATCGTCCCGGAAGATCGCTGAGCTCGATTTGCCTTACGGTGGAATCGGCTGGATTCCTGCCCGTGAACGCGTGATTGGCTTGGCCACCGAAGAACCATAGGGTTGAGGATCTGGGGTCATCGTTCCCCCATTCACCTGCCTGTGATGAATCGCTCTTTTCTCCTGCTCTCTGCTGCCTTGCTCATTTGCCTTTCCCTTCCGGCCTGGGCCGAGAACTCTCAGGGGCTCCCGGAAACCGTCAGCTACTACGACCATGTCCGCCCGGTTTTCCAGGCCAAGTGCCAGGGCTGCCACCAGCCTGCGAAGGCGAAGTCCGACTACGTGATGACAGAGGTCGAGGCCTTGATCAAAGGCGGAGAAACCGATGCCGCCATTCTCCCCGGAAAGCCCAGCGAGAGCTACCTCATGGAGTTGGTTGTCACGCAGAAAGGCGAGCAGCGTCCCGAGATGCCACCCAAAGACGAGCCTTTGACCGACTACGAAGTCAAACTCGTGGAGAAATGGATCACCCAGGGAGCGAAAGACGATACTCCCGAGAATGCGAAGCAGCGCTACACCATGGAGAATCCGCCACTCTACGCGGTCCCTCCCCTCGTGACCTCACTCGACTTTTCTCCCGACAACAAGCTCATCGCAGTCGCCGGGTTTCACGAAGTCCTCGTCCACCGGGCCGATGGCTCGGGAATTGCAGCTCGCCTCGTCGGTCTCTCCGAACGAATCGAATCGGTCGCTTTCTCACCGGATGGATCCCAGCTCCTCGTCGCCGGAGGTCTCCCCGGCCGTATGGGTGAGATCCAGATCTGGGATCTTGCCAAGAAAGAGCTGAAGCTCTCGAAGATTGTCGGTTTTGACACCGCCTATGGTGCCAGTTGGTCTCCGGACGGGACCCTCGTCGCCTTCGGCCTTCCGGACAACACGGTTCGGGGAATCAAGGCGTCCAACGGCGACCAGGTTTTCTTCATGGGCAGCCACAACGACTGGGTCCTCGATACGACCTGGTCACTCGAGGGGGACAAGCTCGTTTCCGTGGGACGCGACATGAGCGCCAAGCTCACGGAAGTGGCCACGGAACGTTTCATCGACAACATCACCTCGATTACCCCCGGTGCGCTCAAGGGCGGCATCAACACCGTGACCCGACATCCGAAACAGGACCACGTGCTCGTCGGTGGATCCGATGGGGTCCCCCAGATCTATCGCATGATCCGCGAAACAGCCCGGAAGATTGGGGACAACGCCAACCTGATTCGGAAGTATCCCGCGATGGAAGGCCGGATCTGGGATGCTTCCTTTGCCCCGGATGGGAAGACCTTCGTCGCCGTCTCCAGTCTCAACGGCAAAGGAGAAATCAGCCTCTATCGGTCCGAGTATGATGCGACGATCACCTCCGAGTTGAAGAAGCTCTTCGAAACCGTTCGCCGGTCTACCAATGCGGCCGAGAACAAGGACGACAAGATCGAGGAGTTCCAGACTCGCGGAGCCGAACGCCTCGCCCAGCTGAAGTTCGATACCGCGCTCTACTCGGTCGCCTTCTCCCCGGACGGGAAAACGATCGCAGCAGCCGGGGCAGATGGGCAGATCCGCCTCCTCAATGCCGCCGACCTGAAAGAGAAGCTCGCCTTTGCCCCCATGGAGATCGACAGCAAGCTCCAGGTGGCCAAGGCCGATGCCACCAAGACCAACCACGCCAAGGGCAAAGCTCACGACGCAAAGGAAGAGCTCCCGAAAAGCCGCCAGGTGGTCGGGATCGAGGTTTCCCCCTCTTCCCTTTCGATTGACTCCCCGGGCGCATATCGCCAGCTGCTCGTCACCGCCAAGCTCAACACGGGAGAGACCGCCGACCTCACTCGCATGGTGAAGTGGGAGCTCGATCAACCCCTCGCCGAAGTCACCTCCACCGGGGTCTTTCGACCGAAACGAGATGGAGAAGCCAAGCTCACCGTCCGATACGCCAACCTTTCTCAGGAAATCCCCGTCGCGGTCTCTCAGCAGGCCGCCGACTTTCACCCCGACTTCGTCCAGGATGTGAATCCCATCATCACCCGGATGGGTTGCAACATGGGGACCTGTCATGGAGCCAAGGACGGGAAAGGTGGGTTCAAGCTCAGCCTCCGCGGATACGACCCGCTCTACGATGTTCGGGGCTTTGCCGACGACCATTCGGCTCGCCGGACGAACTTCGCCTCCCCCGACGATTCCCTGATGCTTTTGAAAGCCACGGGAGCGGTACCGCACGAGGCCGGTGTCGTCACTGAGAACGGATCCCGCTACTACCACGTCGTTCGTCGCTGGATTGCGGACGGAGCCCCGGTCAATCTCGAGTCGCCGAAGGTCGCCTCGATCGAGCTTTTCCCGAAGAACCCCGTCATCCAGAATGTCGGAGCGATGCAGCAGATCCGCGTCGTGGCTCGGTTTACCGACGGAAAGACGCGTGACGTGACCCTCGAGTCCTTCATCGACTCCGGAAACACCGAGGTCGCCGAACACGACGATTTCGGACTCCTCAAGACGATCCGACGCGGAGAAGCCCCCATCCTCGCTCGCTACGAAGGAGCCTACGCCGCGACCACCTTGACGGTCATGGGCGATCGAGAAGGATTCACCTGGCAGACTCCCGAGACCTGGGGCGAGATCGACAAGCTCGTCGCCCAGAAGTGGAAGCGGATGAAAATCCAGCCCAGTGCTCTCAGCACCGACTCCGAGTTCATTCGGCGGGTCTACCTCGACCTGACAGGGTTGCCTCCGGCATCCAACAGGGTTCAATCCTTTCTCGACGACAAGCGCCCGACTCGGGAAAAGCGCGATGCGCTGGTGGATGAATTGATCGGCTCCCCGGAGTTTGTCGATCACTGGACCAACAAGTGGTCCGACATGCTCCAGGTGAATTCGAAATTTCTCGGAGGCGAAGGGGCAAAACTTTTCCGCACCTGGATCCACAAGGAGATCGAGTCGAACCGTCCCTACGACGAATTCGTCTACGAGATCCTCACCGCCAAAGGGTCGAACAAGGAGAATCCCGCCGCCTCCTACTACAAGATCCTCCGTGATCCCGACATGATCATGGAGAACACGACGCACCTGTTTCTCGCCACTCGATTCAATTGCAACAAGTGTCACGACCACCCCTTCGAGCGCTGGACCCAGGATCAGTATTTTGAAACGGCAGCCTACTTTGCCCAGATCGACCTGAAACGCGACACCAAGAATGCGCCCAAGCAGAACATCGGAGGAACCGCTGTCGAGGGAGCCAAACCTCTCTACGAAGTCGTGGGTGACAAGGCCGAGGGTGAAATCAAGCACGACCGCACGGGTGTCGTCCAGCAGCCGGCATTCCCTTACGAAGCCAACCTCGCCAAGGCTGCCTTCACGGATCCGAAGGCCCCCACCCGCCGAGAGGAACTCGCCGCGTGGATCACCAGTCCGGACAACCAGTATTTCGCCTCGAGCTACGCCAACCGTATCTGGGGCTACCTCCTCGGCACCGGAATCATTGAACCGCTCGATGACATCCGAGCGGGGAATCCGCCGACCAACCCCCAGCTGCTCCAGCATTTGACCAAGCAATTCATCCAGTCGGATTTCAACGTGCAGGAGCTGATGGCCGAGATCTGCAAATCGCGGACCTACCAGCTCTCGATCGAGGCCAATACCTGGAACGAAACCGACGAGGTCAATTTCTCCAAGGCCAAAGCTCGCCGACTTCCCGCAGAAACCCTCTACGACGCCGTCTACGCCGTCACCGGGGCGGTTCCCGATATTCCTGGTGCTGGGAAAGGAGTGCGCGCGAGCCAACTCCCCGATGCCAAGCTCGATCTCAAGAGCGGATTCCTCGCCAACCTCGGTCGGCCCGCTCGAGAGAGTGCCTGCGAATGCGAACGCTCCGACGAACTCCAGATGAGCGCGGTGATGGCTTTCCTCTCAGGGCCGGCTATCGCCGATGCGATTGGTTCCGAGACCAACGACCTCCCCGGACTGGTCGCCTCCCAGCCGGATGACAAGAAACTTGTCGAGGAGATCTACATCCGGGTGCTCGCGAGAAAGCCCTCCGCAGCGGAGGTCTCAGCAGCCCTTGCCATCCTCAACGAAATTGAAGCTGACCACGCCACGCTCCTCACCAGGACCTCTCGTGCCGAAGCGGACTGGGTCACGAAGCGTTCGGAATTGGAAATCGCCCGATTGCAGAAGATCGCCCAGGCCGAAGCCAGCATCGCCGCCTACAAGCCCGAATACGAAAAGAAGAAAAAAGAGGCAGAAACGGCTCAGAAACAGCGAATTGCCGATGCGGACAAATCAAAGAACGAGCGAATGGTCGAGATTCCCAAGCTCGCTCAGGATTTTGCTGTTGGCATCAAGGCCGATCAGCTCTGGACCCAGTGGAAACCGCTGGAGGTCGCGACTGTAACCGCCTCCGACAAGACAGAGGTCGAGATCCTGCCTGACGGTTCGGTGCGTTCCAAGGCACCCTTTAAGAGTCGGAATCTCGACTACCTCGTGACCGGGAAAACGGCTTCGAAACAGATCACCGGCATCATGATCGAGGCCGTCCCGGATGAATCCAATGCCGCCTACGGAGCCGGGCTCAACCCCAATGGCAACTTCGTCATCACCGAGATCCAGACACGATGGAACCCCATTTCGGATCCCAAGAAATCGACGCCTCTCGCG
Source organism: Verrucomicrobiales bacterium (assembly GCA_029213195.1). Lineage (GTDB taxonomy): Bacteria > Verrucomicrobiota > Verrucomicrobiia > Verrucomicrobiales > DEV007 > Arctic95D-9. Next base: position 50,637 of record JARGNI010000027.1, on the reverse strand, counting down.
ATTGCGGCAGCCAAGGCCGACTTCAATCAGAACGGATTCGACGTGAAAAACACCTTCAACGGGAAAGTGGATCGGAACGACAAGGGATGGGCTCTCGCCGGGACCAACCCGCAGGTTCCTCATCGTGCCGTTTTCCAGTTCAAGGAGCCCGTCTCCGGGGACGAGAAGGGAGCTCACCTCGTCGTCGGTGTGCTTTGTCGCTACTCTCAGGGGGACTACCCGATCGGGCGTTTTCGGATCTGGTATACAACCGCCAAAGATCCCCTCCAGTTTGGTCTACCCACCGCCGTTGCTGCCTCGGTATCCAAGGCTCCCCAGGTACGAACCGCGGAAGAAACGAAGGCACTGGAGACGTATGTCGCCGAGAACGACGCGGAACTCCGCAAGCGAATTGCCGAGCACCTCAAGCAGCAGAGACCACTCCCTGCCGACCAGAAGATGGTCGCCCTGCAAACGGCCCTCCAACAGGCGCAGGCTCCCGTCGCGATTCCCAGTACGCTCGCCCAGATTCGCCAGGATACCGAATATTCCATCCAGCAGGCCGCCAATCGCAGACTCACCGCCGCTCAAGATCTCGTCTGGGCGCTGGTCAACAGCCCCTCTTTCCTGTTTAATCGCTGAAGGAAGAAGCTAAGGAGTAGAGAATCAAAGTAGCCAAGAATTTCCTACTCCCCATTTTTCCAGTTCTTTACTCCTCCCATACTCAAGTTCTCTACTACTCCAAACCATCATGATTCGACTACCAGGAGAAATCGCCAAAGACCTTTGTGACTCTCACCTCGCTCCCGGGCGACGAGACTTCCTTCGCATCGGTGGAGCCGGCATGCTTGGCATGACCTTGAACAACATTCTCGCAGTGCAGAATGCGAGCGCCGCATCGAAGATGGCAGGTCGTCCCGGTTGGGGAAAAGCCAAGTCGGTCATCATGGTCTACCTGCAGGGTGGTCCGAGCCATCTCGACTTGTGGGATCCCAAGCCCGACGCACCGGACAATGTGAGATCCATTTTCAAGCCGATCCCGACCAAGGTCGACGGGCTCCAATACACCGAGTTGATTCCGAAACTGGCGGGAGTGGCCGACAAGTTTACGACGATCCAGTCGATGAGCTACACGCCCAACGGATTGTTCAATCACACCGCGGCGATCTACCAGATCATGACGGGCTACACGACGGACAAGGTCTCTCCTTCCGGTCAACTCGAGCCCCCCAGCCCGAAAGATTTTCCCAACTTCGGATCCAATATCGTCCGGATGAAGCCGAGCGAGGAACCGATGTTGCCGTTCGTGATGATGCCTCGCCCGCTCCAGGAGTCGAATGTCATCAACAAGGGAGGCACCGCTGGCTTTCTCGGAAAGGCCTACGACCCCTACTACCTCTTTCCGGACGGCGACGACATGGATATGTCGAAGATGAGCAAAATCCGGGTCGACGATCTCCAGCTCCGTCCCGACGTGTTTTCGCTCCGCCTCCAGCGTCGCGCCAAGCTGCGGAATGCGCTCTCCGACCAGATGCCAACGATCGAGAAGGCGGTGGAGAACTACAATCTCGACGAATACTACGACAAAGCACTGAACCTGATCGTTTCCGGGAGAGCCCGAGAAGCCTTCAATCTCGATGCCGAGACCAATGCCCTGCGTGACAAGTATGGACGCAACACCTTCGGTCAGAGCTGTCTCCTCGCCCGTAGGCTCGTTGAAGCCGGCACCAAGGTCGTCGAAGTCATCTGGCCCAAGGTCGCCAACTCCAACAATCACAGCTGGGATCACCACACCGGGCTCCCCAAGCGCATGAAGGATCAGTCCGCTCCTATGCTCGACAACGGACTCTCCGCTCTCTTCGCCGATCTCGATTCCCGCGGCCTCCTCGACGAGACCCTGGTCGTCGCTATTGGCGAGTTCGGACGCAGTCCGGAGATGGGAGTCTCCACCAGCGGAAACAACAACAGCGCCGATGGTCGTGACCACTGGCCCTACTGCTACACCAGCCTTATCGGTGGTGCTGGAATCAAGCGGGGCTACGTGCACGGAAAATCAGACAAGACCGGATCGGCTCCGCTCGAAGCGCCCGTTCATCCCACCGAGATTCTTGCGACGATCTACCACGCAATGGGGATCGATCCGCAATCCATCGTCTACAACCACCTCAATCAGCCGAGGGAACTCGTCAAAGGCGAGATGGTGGAGAGTCTGTTTGCGTAGACTCCAGGTTTCACCTTATCCCTCGTAGCGGAAGCGGCAACGCTTCCGAAGGAAAGCACGTGTCGACGACTCCGAAGGTCGGAAGCGTTGCCGCTTCCGCTACGAGACTCTGGCAAGTCCTGCAAAAGGTGAAATACCAGGAATAGCGTTCGTCCACCCCGCTGTGAATTCGATTTTCTCACCTGGCCTGGAGCAGCATCCCTGGCCGTTGTCTTTATTCCAGAACGGCCGGATTCCTTGAAGTGATTTTCTGCAACCGCGAAGACTACACCCGCAGATTCAGATACCCACCGTCGATGTTGAAGGCCTGTCCCGTGATATACGATGCCTCTTCGCCGCAGAGATAGAGCGCCATCTTCGCGATCTCTTCGGGTTTGGCCATCCGCCCGACCGGTTGCACCTTGGACAATTTCTCAAACATCTCGTCCCTATTGTCCGGGTAGTTCTTTTCGAGATACCCATCTACAAAAGCGGTGTGCACTCGAGCCGGGCAGATCGCGTTGCACCGAATACCGTGTTCGAGATAGTCGGCGGCCACAGACAGGGTGATCGTGTGGACGGCGCCCTTGCTGGCGGAATAGGCGAAACGATCCTTCAGCCCGGTGATGGCTGCGATACTCGACATATTCAGGACGACTCCCCCGCCCGCCTCGATCATTCCCGGAAGAACTGCCTGCAGACAGTGATAAACGCCCTTCACGTTCACGGAGAGAACTCGGTCGAGATCGTCGCTGCTTGTCGTGGTTGCGGTGCCGATGTTGGCAATTCCCGCGTTGTTGATCAGCACATCGACCCTTCCGAAAGCCTCCTTTGCCGATGCGACGGCCAGGTCGACAGAATCCTGTGAGGAGACGTCGCAGGCGAACGCTTGCGCCTTTCCTGCCCCATCGCAAATCTCATCGGCAGCCTTTGCTCCTGCAGATTCGTCAAAGTCCAGAATGCCGACCTCCGCGCCCGATTCTGCAAACGCCCGCGAAATCGCGAGCCCAATCCCCGAAGCTCCACCGGTGACCAGCACTGTCTTTCCTGAAAAATCTGCCATCTCAGAGCATTTGCGATTTCCCGGTTGGACGCAAAGAAAATTTACAGGAGACGCATTCCGCAATCCAGACGCCGAGAAACGACAACCAGATCGAGGAAGAGAGGATGAAGAATCCATTCCACTCCAGGGAAGCCACCGAATCTGGTTGAAAATCGAGATAGTTCCACGGCCAGGCAAGAGAGAGCCAGGCCCAGGAGAAGCGCGGTCGAAACGGCAGAAACGCCAGCGCCCAGCAGAGATACCAGGGAAAAGCAGTCTGGCTGAGAACAAAAAGCGCCGCGAGAATCTGGAAGCAGCGGACGGCTCCTTCAGATTTCGATCGGATAGGACGAAAGGAAATCACGAGAACAGCTCCGGCGAGAAGGACGAGACAGATCGTCCTCGCATGAAAGAAAGATTGTGAATCCCCGAGGCTCCGCAAAGCCACTTCCACACCCGAGAAAACTCCCGGGTTGTATTGCCAGAAATCGCGATAGATCTGCAGCCCTTCGAAGATCCTGCCCCAGCCCACGTCATTCCAGGTCGCGTATGGCAGAAAGCCGAGGAAGACCACCGCCGCGGTCGTGAAACCTGTCAGCCAGACGTGGCGATTGAACAGCACCTCCTGGATCCGTTGCCGGAATGAAGCTCGATGCTCTGAGAGGTAGAGAACAAGAACTGGAAGGAGCAGAAGGATGAAATACTTGGCCAGAATGCCCAGGCCAAGCCACAAACCCATCCAAATCGCCTTACCCCTACCATTTCGGAAACGAAGAGCTCCCCACAAGGCCAGCATTCCGCAGAGTATGGCAAGAACGTCGTAGTGAGCTGAATTCGCAAACTCCTTCACCACGAGAGGATGCCAGGCATAGAGAATAGCGGTCACCTTCGGGAGCCGAAACCGCCCCAGGAGGTCGAGGATCAGAAAAATCACGCAGAGATCCAGCCCGATCAATACCAACTGAAGTCCCGGCAGAGCCCCTGCAAAGATCGAAGCAGCGACAAAGAACAAAGCCTGGGCAGCAGGAGGATACACCGTCGGAACTGTTGGGTGGCTGACTCGAGCGTAGCCGACCGGGTCGTTTCCGCGCAGTTGCTCCAACTTCTCCAGCTCGGTCTTTTCCGCTTCGGAGAACTCCCGGACCTGCCAGGCAACCCCATTGGCCGGTAGAGGTTCGCCTTCCTCGACCGTCCCATTGTGAATCAGCAGCGCTCCCGGCTCGAACTGGTAAGGATTCACTCCCGCTGCCGCACTCCTGCCATCCCATAGGTAGCGGTAGAAGTCACTCTCATGGATCGGTTCCCCAAAGCAGGAAACGAGTCGAAGTAGAAATGCAAAACCAAGGATGATCCCTACTGGAGATCGGAGATCCCAATGCTTCTTCCCGAAGAAAACCCCGATCAGGACACCCGTCGCCAGAGTGTTCAGAACCAACCAAATTACGGTTGGCATTTCGGCATTGTCGACCTCGTAGGCAAAGCCCGCCTGCCAGGGATCAGGAAGAAAGGAGAGAGAGATCCCGCGGGACAAAAGAGTCGTCAACAGACCGAAGGTCAACAGGACACTTCCAAGTTGAAGCAGTCGTCGACGATCTTTCTGGTGAGGGGCGGTCCGCATTTCGGGCTCTTGCCCGATAGAAACCTACCAGAGATCGAATGCACAGGAAAAACGAAATGTAGCCTGAGCCGACCCGATCGACGAATCGGCTGGCATTTCTCTTCTTAGCTCCGGAAGTCTATGATTACGATCGAGAGTTCTTCGCTTCTTTTAACTCCTCGACCTTTTCTCCAAGCCACCCGAGAAATCCTCCCCACCAATTTCCCCACTCGTTATCTCCAGAGTCCAGTTCGCTGGCCCCAGAGTCCAGTTCACTGGCTGCGCTTTCCGGCGGGTCCCCTCCGATGATCGCAGCCGTCGAGTCTCCCGAAATCAACGATTCGTTGAACTCTCCTACCAAGGCCACGAGAGGATTGGTTTTGGTTTCTTCGCTTTCACCACTTGCATGTTGGGTGTTCCCGTAGCCATTGAAGTCTCCCGAGGCGACCACGGTTGGCCTTGGCAGGTACCCGAAAACTCGTTCCTGCTGCTTCGGTTGCAACAGTCCCACTGCCTTTGCCAGCTTTCGGCAGTATTCCTCATACTGGGAAGGCGGTCTGCCCGAACTCATCGAACACTGCATCGCCAGCAAGCTCGCGGAAGATTCATCATCCTGAATCTGGGCACTCGCCTCGGAAAACAAGGAAAGAGCGGCAATTGCCAGTAGAGTTTGGAGAGCAGCCTTCATTAATCTTAATCTCACTATTATCAATTTTATTGTTTTTGCGATATTTATTATCACTATTTTTGTGAGTAAAAGTAGAAAGCTCGAAGCGGTGCTCCCTCTCAGGAGAACAAAAAAGGACGCATAAGACTTGTTGCGGACCTCCGAGAATCGCTACAGTCACTCCAATCCATCCATTGCTATGAAGAAACTCCCCATCGGTCTCGCACTCCTGGCTTTTCTCACGGTCTGTCTCGTGACAGCCCAGAATGACAAGAAACAAAAGCCCCAGACTTGGAAAGAAAAGGCTGCTGCCCGATTCGGTGACAAACCGACCGCGGAGCACAAGGCGACAATCGACCAAAATCTTCCCAAGCGGACGGCCGAACCCAAATCGGAGCGCAAGGTCCTCGTCTTCTGGCGTTGCGAGGGATTCATCCACACCTCGATTCCTTTTGGAAACTACGCCATGGAAGCCATCGCGAAAGAAACCAAAGCCTTCTCTGCGGATCTTGCCGACGAGTATGAGGTCTTCACGAAGGAGAACCTGGCACAATATGACGCCATCATTTTCAACAACACCACGCATCTCAAACCAAACGAGGAGCAGAAGGAGGCCATCCTCGACTTCATTTCTTCCGGCAAAGGCATCGTCGGTTTCCACGCCGCAGCGGACAATTTCGGCGGCTGGGACGAAGGGATCGCCCTGATCGGAGGCATCTTCAACGGGCACCCCTGGAATGCGGGCGGGACCTGGGCTTTTCAAGTGGAAGATCCGGATCACACCCTGAACGCCGCCTTTGGAGGAGACGGGCTCTGGCACAAGGACGAAATTTATTGGTACAAGCCGGAAAGCTTTCAGGGTCGTGACAAGCTGCGGATCCTCTTGAGTCTCGACATGTCGAAAGACGAGAACCAGAAACCTCTTCAGGGCGACAGGTGGAAAGGCAAGATCGACGATCCGTCCAAGGTCGACGTCCCCGTTTCCTGGGTTCGCGAGTATGGCGAAGGCCGACTCTTTTTCACCAACCTGGGACACAACGACATGACCTTCGCCAATACGACCGTCCTCCAGCACATGCTGGATGGGATCCAGTATGCCATGGGGGATCTCGATGCCGATGCCGTTCCTTCCGCGAAGGTCGACGTGAAGATTGTTCCTGCGCCTGCGGAAAAGAACTAGTCGCGTTTGCAAGCCTCTTCTTTTTCCAACCCTTTCATGCTGTCCGAATACCTGGAATTCGCCGAAACGGTGGCTCGGGAGGCAGGTGCCTTGACTCTCGAGTACTTTCTCACGGACTCGGCGCGTCCCGAGTTCAAGGGGGACGACACTCCGGTCACGATCGCGGACCGAAAAGCAGAACAGCATATTCGTGAGCGAATCTCGGAGCGATATCCTGATCACCAGATCCTGGGAGAGGAATATGGAGCAACCTCGGGCGATTCGGATTGTCGCTGGATCATTGATCCGATCGATGGGACCAAGTCCTTTGTCCACGGGGTCCCGCTCTACTCAGTCCTCATTTCTCTCGAAATCGAGGGCAGGGTGGAAGTAGGTTGCGCTTATTTCCCCGCACTCGATGAATTGATCTGTGCCGCGAGCGGCCTGGGAGCCCGGTGGAACGGAAAACCCTGCTCGGTCTCCGACGAGACACAGCTCGATCGTGCTGTCTGTGCCCATATCGATACCGCCTACTTCGGAAAGAACGGGAAAGGAGAACCTTGGTCCCGTCTCCAGAAAGAAGTCTACTACAACGCAGGTTGGTGCGATGCCTACGGGTATCTGCTCGTCGCAACAGGACGGGCCGAGATCATGATCGACCCGGTGATGGAGGTCTGGGATTGCGGGCCATTCCCACCGATTTTTCGAGAAGCTGGTGGCTACTTCGGCGACTGGTCAGGAAATGATGGCAACATCCATGGGGGGGAAGCCCTCGCCACCAACGCAGCGCTCAAAGACGAAGTCGTCGCCATCCTTCAAGATTCATGATTCGTCCCGGATTCGTTTTCTGGCTCCTTGTTGCCCTGCTCCCCGCCGGTCCGAGCTTGAGTCGCGATCTTTTCGTCCATCATACCCGCGGAGCGGATACGAACGAGGGCAACGAAGAAGCTCCTTTCGCAACGATCCAGGCCGCGGTCGATCGATCTCAACCAGGAGACCGCATTCTACTTTTCCCGGAGAACGCGGTCTATCGGCAGTCGATCTCGCTCGCGAAAGCTCCTCCCGGTCTGGAGATCGAAGGGAACGGAGTCACCCTCACCGGCGCAGACCCTCTTCCAGCAAATCGATGGGAACAGGTCAGCGAGGATCTCTACCAGATCGTACTCCCCCGCCCTGCCTTCGATCGTCACCTCCTCATTGTAGACGGCAAGGTCCAACGAATGGGCCGGCTCTGCCATGACCCCATCGACTTTCCCGAGATCGAGGAACTGGAGTCAGGTGAGTTTCACTGGAAAGACATCTCGGAGACGGATGGTCGACTCACCTTCAAGGGCAAGCCGGACCGTCTCGAATGGTCGGTTCGACGCAATGGCCTGGCGACTTCGGGCAACCTGCGAAACATTTTCGTCTCCCATCTCTCCGCCCGACATTTCCTCAATGACGGTTTCAACATCCACGGCAACGCGAAAGGGCTCCGGTTTTCGGAAATCTCCGGATATGAGAATTTCGATGAGGGCTTCAGCGCTCATGACACCGCATCCTGCTGGATTCAAAATTCTTCCTTCTACGGCAACGAGAATGCCGTCGCTGATGTCAATGCCGCCGACACCTACTATGTCGACTGCGAGTTCCATTCCTCCCTCGCCTACGAAGTTCTTTTCCTCGGGGGACGACACAGCCTGACCCGGTGCACGATCCGCCCAGGTGTAAATGCCATCCCTCTCAAGATTCGTTCTGGAGAAATCAAAAAAGAAGCGACCACTCCCATCCCGGCCAGCCTCGTCATGCGGAACGTCAGTCTCGATCTCGGCGTTGCCAACGCCCGCAAATGGGAAGTAGGCGCCGGATCCACGGTCTTCATCGATCAACCTTCCGCCCTCCAGTTTGGTGCCATCGATCTGGAACAACATCCGACCGCGGTTCTTTCCGATGATCCCTATCGAACCTTCCCCATCGGCCGTGACCCGAACGGGGCACCGCTCATGGCTTGGGTCGCAGGAGCCTCTGGCGGCCCTCGATCCAACAACTATCGGATCATCCATTTCGACAAACACACCCCGGCTGACCTGGCTTCGAAAGTGGCTCCCGAAAACGACTGGTTCGGACTACTCGCTCCTCTCCCCACCGCCTCATTTCCACCAGAAGGTGACGCATTCACAAAGGAAAACGGAACGGCTCATGCCATCTGGCGGTGGATCGGAATCACAGCCCCAGACGCCGTGTTTCTCCCGAGAACTCCAGCCGGGATCGCCCTGGGCAATGCTCTGCTCGATGAGCCGCCCGCCGGCGTCGGGATGGTCACCGTCTTTCTCAGCGAAAAAGGCGACGGCGAGGCCGATGAAACTCGGACAACCGTCCTCTCGAAACGCCGGGAAGACATCCCCCCCGCCGAGCAGGTGATGCGAAGACGCACGAGCCGAAGCCCCAGTGGAGTCTTTGCTCAACTAGCGCCCCACTATGGAACCACGTTTTCCGGAAGCTATGTCGATGCGCTTGCGATCATCGCGAAGATGAGACGGGACCCCGACTTTGATCCTACCCCCCTTGCCTCCCCGATACTCAACGGTCCACTTCCTCGGAATGCTGGAACTCTTTCAGGCACTCTTCTATTTGCGGAATGGGGAACCGAAGCTGCCCAGGCTCGAGTCGTCAAAGTCGCAAACATGGCTTTTGCTGAAGATGGCTCACCGAAGGAAGCGATGCCGACGCACAACGAGATGAGCGATGCGATCTTCATGGCGAGCCCCCTCCTCGCTCGTGCCGGAGAGATCACCGGAGAGAATCGATACTTCGACCAAGCCGTGCAACAGGTCCGCTTCATTCAGGAGAAATGCCTGCGGGAAGATGGACTCTATCGCCACTCCCCCCTCAACGAAGCGGCCTGGGGCCGCGGAAATGGCTTTCCTGTCTTGGGGATCGCGATGACGCTCGATCACTTCCCCAAGGACCACCCCGAGAGACCGTTTCTGGTGGAGAGCCTCCGATCCCACCTGGAAGCCCTTTCTCAGCATCAAGACCAGGAAGGCATGTGGCATCAAGTGATCGATCACCAAGACAGCTATGCGGAGTTCACTTGCACGTCCATGATCGCCTATGGAATCGCACGCGGCATCGAGCAAGGCGGGCTGAATGAGGAGGACTGGAAGCCTCGTCTCGTCATGGCCTGGAATGCCCTCAAGGCACGCATCGGGACAGACGGGAGAACGCTGATGAACGTCTGCACCTCCACCGGGAAACAGAAGACCCTGGAGGACTACTACCTTCGCAAGGCGATCCTGGGACCCGATGCGAGGGGGGGCGGACTTGCGCTGCTTCTCGCAGGGGAAATGGAGAATGTCTTTCGGTAGGCTGCCTGGTTCCTTGGAGTATCAAAAGAGCGAGGAAAGTCCTCGCTCTTTCGAAAATCTGGATCCTTTGGACCTCTTGGCTGCTTCCGAATCGGAATCAGGTCGATTGCTCTCCACGAGCCATGACCACCTTGCCGGTCCGGACCGTCTCGATGATGTCGTAGTTCGTGAGGAGACGGATCGCGGCGTCCACCTTGTCGCTGGCACCCTCGATGCGGATGATCATCGAGCTCTCACTGAGGTCGACGGTCTTTCCACCGAAGTGTTCCACAATCTGGAGAACCTCGGTCCGCTTCTCGCCCCCTTCGACGCTGACTTTGACCAAGGCCATCTCGCGGGTCACCGAATCATCGGCGGTATGCTCGTAGCAGTGAATCACATCGATCAACTTGTCACACTGGAGGATGATCTGGGTCAGCCCGGCGGGATCTCCGCTGATTCCGAGAGTGAGTCTCGAGAACCGGGGATCGCGTCCCTGCGAAACGACCAACGAGTCGATATTGTAAGCGCGTCGAGCGAAAATCTGGCAGATCCGCATCAGGACGCCGGGCTGGTTGTTGACGAACATACTCAGGGTATGTCCACCAATCACATCCGGGCGAGGTGCGGGTTTCTTATCGGTAGTAGTGATGGTTCGGCTCATCTTCTTGAGTGCTTTGCTATTAAAGGTAAAAGGAGGAAAATCAAAGTTCGTGAAAAAGAGTGGGCTGAGGGAAAGACTTTCAACCTTTCACCTTCCCACCTTTCACACCGACTTGATCTTTTGGATCAAGTCGACCCAACAGGCTTCTCCATCTTGTATTTCGGAGGCTCGATGAGCATGTCTTCAAGCGCGGCTCCTGCCGGGATCATCGGGAACACGTTGTCAGTCTTGATGCACTCGGCATTGATGACAACGGGGCCGTCGTTGTAGTCCAACGCTTCCTGGAGTTTCTTCCTCACATCGGCGGGTCGCTTGATGTTGATTCCTTTCGCCCCGTAGGCTTCCGCCAACTTGACGAAATCGGGATTCCCTTCGAGATCCACTCCACTCTCGCGATTGTCGAAGAAGAGCTCCTGCCACTGGCGCACCATTCCGAGGTAATGATTGTTGAGGACCAGGATCTTGATCGGAAGCTTGTGAATCACGGCAGTCGCCAATTCACAGAGCGTCATCTGGAATCCGCCATCACCGGAGACCGAGATCACCGTTTCATCCGGGCAAGCGAACTGTGCCCCGATCGCGCCGGGAAATCCAAATCCCATGGTCCCTGCCCCACCGGAACTGAGCCACTTGAAGGAGGCATCATTCGTGTAGAACTGAGCGGCCCACATCTGGTGCTGGCCCACGTCGGTCGAAATGATTGCGTTTCCATCGGTCAGGTCGTGAATCTCGTCGAGGACCTGCTGCATGCGAAGACCGCCCTGCTTCTTGTAACCGAGAGGATACTTTTTCTTGTAACCGTTGAGGTGCTCGAGCCAATCGGCGTGATCCGCCTTCTCGACCATGGGAAGTAGCTGCTGGAGAACGGCCTTAGCATCGCCCACCACTTCGACGTCGGGAACGATCATCTTGCCCATCTCGGCCTCGTCGATATCGACGTGAATGATTTTTGCCTGGGCTCCAAACTTATCGGCCTGACCAATGATCCGGTCATCGAAACGCGAACCGATATTGAAGATGAGGTCACATTCGCAGATCGCCTTGTTGGCGTACGCCGTTCCATGCATCCCCAGCATTCCGAGGGAAAGCGGGTGGGATTCCGGAAAGACTCCTTTTCCGAGGAGAGTGGAAGTCACCGGGCACTCCAACTTGTTCGCCATCTCCATCAGCTCGGCCTCGGCTCCGGCGATCATCGCGCCATGACCTGCGAGGATGAGTGGCTTCTTCGAGAGGTTGATGAGACGGGCCGCCTGCTCAAGGGACACTTCGTCGACCTCCATGGCTTTCTGTGGGTTGTATCCAGGGAGATCAAGCTCGGCAGCGAGGTCGTCGTCGAAGTTTCCGGTATAGGGAGACTGACTGATGTTTTTCGGAACATCGATGAGAACCGGCCCGGGTCGTCCCGTCGTCGAGATGTGATAGGCCTCCTTGGCAATCCGAGGAAGGTCATTGGTTTCCCGAACGAGGTAGTTGTGCTTCACCACCGGAATCGTGATTCCAAAAATGTCAGCCTCCTGGAAGGCATCCTTTCCGAGCATCCAGGTCACCTGCTGCCCCGTCACGATGATCATGGGAACGGAGTCCATCTGCGCCGTCATGATCCCGGTAATCGTGTTCCCGGCACCAGGACCAGAGGTCACAAGAACCACCGCTGGCTTCCCAGTCGCACGAGCGTAGCCATCAGCCATGTGGGTGGCTCCCTGCTCGTGGCGTGTCAGGACGAACTTCATGTTCGTTTCGACGGTTTCCAAGGCATCGAAAATCGGAAGGGCCGCCCCTCCCGAGTAACCGAAGACATACTCGACACCGAGACTATCCAGTGTCTTAATGAGCGCCTGAGCGCCGTCCAATTCAGCCGATTGTGTGTTTGCCATGATGTGGTTTTGGTTTACTTCCACGAAAAATCGCAATTTTCGCAGAATAAGCAATTGAAATTTCGCCAACTTTGGAGAAAAAACGCATTTTTTGAAACTAAAATCACAGAATAAGAGCTCTCTTTGAGAAAATCCGCCAAATTTCGCAGTGAAATTCAGATCACATACGCGAACTTCGTGCTCTGAGACAAAAGTTGGAGGACACTAGAGCGAGGGAAACTTCGATACCAACTCGACCTGCTTGACCCTTGTTTCTTCCGTGCAGAAGATCAGGAGTCGATGCATTTGCGGGAATGTGAGATCCCCGTTTTTTCCTTCCGAGCATCCACGAGGAAATCTTTGATGGAATCGAGGAATTGCCCCGCGTCAAATGCTTGCTCGTTGCCCCAACCTTCGCCGGGCTCTCGAGTAAACTTCCCCGGTCGGCCAGCAATTGGAAACGGAAACGAGCGTTTCCGTTCCAGTTCTCCCATTGCGGCATGGCCTCGAGGAACCGCGCAGCGTTTGCGAGCAGCCTCCCTCGGAAAAGTGTAACGCCCTAGGGAAGAGGAAAGTCTTCGTTGAAGGCGGCAACGCGCTTTTTCAACTCCGCCAGTGCCGCTTCGTCCTCGCGATTCGTGATCGCTTCGTGGATGAGGTCTCCGACGGTCTCCATCTCGGCTTCCTTCATCCCACGAGTCGTCACGGCCGGGGTTCCGATCCGGATTCCACCACCCTTGAAGGGGCTCTCGGTGTCGAAAGGAATCGAGTTCTTGTTCACGGTGATCCCCGCCTTGTCGAGAGTCTCCTGGACGATCTTTCCGTTCAACCCGTTGGGTCGCAGATCGATCATGAAAAGATGGTTGTCGGTTCCTCCGGCAATGATGCGGTAGCCGTGGGATGCCATTCTCGCCGCGAGGGCTTGCGCATTCTTGACGATCTGGGCTTGGTATTCCTTGAAACCGGGCTGGAGCGCCTCGTGGAAGCAGACCGCCTTGGCGGCGATAACATGCATGAGCGGGCCGCCCTGCACTCCGGGGAAAACGAGGGAGTCGATCTTCTTGGCGAGATCCGCGTCATTCGTGAGGATCAGACCGCCGCGAGGTCCGCGAAGACTCTTGTGCGTGGTCGTGGTCACAAAGTGAGCATGCTCCAGCGGCGAAGGATGGACACCAGCGGCAACCAGTCCCGCAATGTGTGCCATGTCGACAAAGAGATAGGCACCCACCTCGTCGGCGATTTTCCGCATCCGCTCGAAATCGATGATGCGAGAATAAGCCGAGGCACCCGCCGTGATCATCTTGGGCTGGTACTCCTGAGCGGTCTTCTCGAGAAGATCGTAATCGATCGTCTCGTCTTCGTGAGAGACTCCGTAGTGCTTCACTTCGTAGAGCTTCCCGGAGAAGTTGGCAAAGTGACCGTGGGTGAGGTGACCCCCATGGGAAAGATCCATCGTCAGGATCTTGTCGCCTGGATCGAGGACGGAAAAATAGACGGCAGTATTCGCCTGGGATCCGGAGTGGGGCTGGACATTGGCAAACCCGGCACCAAAGAGCTCCTTCGCTCTCTCGATCGCGAGAGTCTCGGCGGTATCGACGTTTTCGCATCCACCATACCAGCGCTTCCCGGGGTATCCCTCGGCGTATTTGTTGGTGAGGCAGCTTCCCTGCGCCTGCTGAACGGCTTTCGATGCAAAATTCTCCGAGGCGATGAGCTCGATATTCTCGGTCTGGCGAGCCTCTTCTTCCTCGATGACCTCGTAGATGGCCGGATCGGTGACGGCGACGTTGGGAGCGCTCACAGCAGCTCCGCAGGTATTCATCTTGGCAACGCGACGTTCGTGGCGACCTCCGCTTTCGAACTCAGCTCCCAACCAGGAATCAACAATGGCAGCGGCCTCCTCCTCGGTATTGAAGTTGCCAGCGAGGCAAAGCACGTTGGTGTCGTTGTGGACTCGCGTCTTCGCCGCGAGGTCCACGTCGGTAACGACCGCGGCCTGGACGCCGGGGAAACGGTTCGCAGCGATCGACATCCCGATCCCGGTTGTACAACAGAGGATCCCGAGATCTTTTCCCCCCGAGACGATCGCCGTAGCGACCTGGTTGGCGTAGTCCGGGTAGTCGACCGACTCCGTGGAAAAGCAGCCGATGTCCTCGACCTCGTAGCCGTTTGCCTTGAGATGACGGACGACAGCTTCTTTGAGTTCAAAACCGCCGTGGTCGGTACCAATGATGAGGGTAGGTTTGTCCATTTCCAGAATTACGCGAAAGTTTCCGCTTCGATGCGGGTAACTACGCCCCGTTTCCTAGAACGGGAGCCACGGAATGTCAAAATATACTCTTCTCGGAACGACGTTCTCGGAACGACGCTCTCCAAATGATGAACGGGCCAGAGCTGGGGTGGACGCTCCAAGCCGACTAGCTCACGCTTGTCTCCCCAGGATCGCCGGTCTGGACGAACTTGAGAATGGAAGGCATCGCTTCCTGGATCATGTTCCGCGTGAGCCGGTATTCCTCGAGGTCCCCCCCGATCGGATCGGGCACGCTGAGATCCGGACCGTCTCCCGCGATGAATTCCCGAAGTACGAAGGTTTTCTCAAGCGCCTCAGGAAAGTAGGCCCGAATCGTCTCGATGTGGCCCTCTCCCATCCCGAAGATGTGAGTGTAGTCCTCCACCATTTCCGGAGTCAGCATCTGGCTGCGCTGCGCGGAGATATCGATCCCCTCTTCATTCATCGCGACGACTGAATTCCGGCTCGGAGGCATATCCTCCATCGCCCCCAGACCGGCGGAAGCGGCCTCCAGTTCGACGTCCGCCTCGGCAGCCATCGCGCGCAGGAAACCCTCCGCCATAGGGCTGCGACAAACGTTTCCGGTGCAGATGAAGAGGACTCTTGGGTTCATGGAAAAGGGTTCGAGAAGGAGATTCAATGGAGCCCTGAACCCTCGATTGTAAAGCCCCAAGGCGGAAAATCTACCTTGATCCTCGACCGGCTCCGAGTATGCTCGCGACCACGCAGCTGCGTGGTTTCATCTCCCACTCATGACATTGGCTGATCTACTCACCCCATCGCGGGTCATTGCCGAGATGAGCTCCGACGAGCACTGGCCTGCTATCGTCGAACTCATCGACCATCTCGTCGCCGAGGGCTCCCTCGACGAGGATCAGCGCGAACCCGCACTGGAAGCTCTCAAGAAGCGGGAAGAACAGCGCAGCACGGGTATCGGAGGAGGAATCGCGATCCCTCACTCGTTTCTCCCCAACCTCGACGAGGTCGTCACCATTTTCGGACGCTCGACTCCTGGAGTCGATTTCTGCGCCGTGGATCGGGCTCCGGTTCATTTCATCGTCCTGTTTCTCGTTCCGGAATCACAGCATACCCTGCATCTCAAGACGCTCGCTGCGGTCGCAAAGATCCTGAACAGCGCCGACACTCGAAATCGCCTGGGAGCGGCCAAGGATGAGAACGAGATCATCGACATCCTTTTCCAGCGTCCCGCCGCCGCGTGATTTTCTCGCCCCTTTTTCCTGATACTGAAAATGTCCCAGACCATTGCCGATCTCTTATCGACTCGTCTCAACGCGGCTCTCGCCGCGAGCGAGTTCGCTTCTGACCTGCCGGAAAACTTCGTCGCCCAGATCGACCAGGCCCAGAATCGCCAGTTTGGCGATTATCAGAGCAATGCGGCCATGGTGCTGGCCAAGCAGCTGAAGAAAAATCCGCGAGAGCTCGCGGGGATCGTCATCGATCACTTCGAGGGCGGAGAGCTTTGCGAAAAACCGGAGATCGCTGGCCCCGGCTTCATCAATTTCCGGCTCCAGACCGGATTCCTCGAGTCTCGCTTCCAGGAACTCCTCGCCGACGAGGAGAGACTGGGTGTCAGCAAGACGGACACTCGCCAGACCATCGTAGCCGACTTTTCCGCCCCCAATGTGGCCAAGCCCATGCACGTGGGGCACATCCGGAGCACCATCCTCGGGGACAGCCTCACTCGGGTCGCCAAGTTTCTCGGTCACAAGGTTCTCTCGGACAATCACATCGGCGACTGGGGAACCCAGTTCGGGATGATTCTCTGGGGTTGGAAGAATCTTCTCGATGAAGCGGCTCTCGAATCCGATCCGATTCCCGAACTCCTTCGCATCTATCGTGAGGTCAATGCCAAGACCAAGGAAGACGAAGCGCTCCGCGAAGAGTGCAAGAGCGAGCTCGTCAAATTGCAGGCGGGTGACAAAGAGAACCTCGCGATCTGGGAGCGTTGTATCGAACTCTCGAAGATCGGGCTGCAGAAAATCTACGACCGCCTCGATGTCGAGTTTGATCACTGGTTGGGCGAAAGTTTCTACAACGATCGCCTCGCCCCTCTTGTCGAAGACCTCATTGCCAGCGGAATCGCCGAAGAGTCGGACGGAGCGATCTGCGTGTTCTTTCCCGAAGTCGAGCAGATGGCCGACAAACCAGCCCTGATCCGGAAATCGGACGGAGGGTTTCTCTACGCCACGACCGATCTGGCCACGATCGACTACCGGATCGAAGAACTCGATGCCGATGCGATCTGGTACATCGTCGGAGCCCCACAGCAACTCCACTTTGACCAGATCTTTCGGATTTCCAAGAAGCGCGGACAGGAGGCAGATCTCCAGTTTATCCCCTTTGGATCCATCCTCGGAAAAGATCGAAAGATGCTCCGGACCCGCTCCGGAGATACCGTTCAGCTCGCCGACGTTCTCGCCGAAGCCGTCGAGAGAGCTCGTGGCATCGTCGAGGAAAAGAACCCCGATTTCTCGGATGAGGAGAAAGCCGAGATCGCAGAGATCATCGGAATCGGGTCGGTCAAGTATGCCGAGCTCAGTCAGTATCGGATGACCGACTACATTTTCGACTGGGACACGATGCTGGCTCTCAAGGGCAACACCGCTCCGTATCTCCTCAACGCCTATGTGCGGACGCGGGCCATTTTCCGGAAGCTGGGTAGCGATTACGAGCCCGGTGGCGCGATCCAGCTTACCGCCGACGCCGAGAAAGATCTCGTCCTCAAGCTGGCCCAGTTTGCCGAAACGGTTCCTGCCGTCCTCGCCGACTTTCGTCCCAATACCCTTGCCGCCTATCTCTACGAAGTGGCCGTAGCCTACCACAAATTCTGGGAAGCCTGCCCCGTCCTGAAAGAAGAAGGCGCGGTCCGCGAGTCGCGTCTCGCTCTTTGTGAATTGACCGGTCGAATCCTTCGTTGTGGACTCGGACTTCTCGGAATCAAGACGACGGAAAAAATGTAATCCCCTGTATCGTGGACGCGCCCCTTCGAGAACTGCAAGCCCATCTGAATCGCTCCGTGCTTGGTGCGGAGGCCGCGGTGGAGGAACTGATCGCCGCCCTCCTCGCCGGCGGGCATGTCCTCATTGAGGGACCTCCCGGAGTCGGAAAGACGACCCTCGCGAAATCGCTCTCAGCCGCCATCCATGGCGAATTCCGTCGCGTTCAGTTCACCCCCGACCTGCTTCCCGCGGATCTTGTCGGGTATTCGATCTACCGACAGGACAAAGGAGAGTTCGAATTCATCGAAGGCCCTGTCTTTGCCAACCTCCTCCTTGCAGATGAAATCAATCGAGCCAGTCCTCGAATCCAGAGTGCCCTTCTCGAGTGCATGAACGAAGGCCAGGTCACGACGGACGGGGTGACGCGTTCGCTGCCGCCCGTGTTCACCGTCATCGCGACCCGAAACAATCGCCACAGTGCCGGAACCTTCCCCCTCCCCGCTCCCCAACTGGACCGATTCCTCGTCTCCATCGAGATGAGCCTCCCTGACCGGGAGACCCGCGCCAACATCCTCCTGAAACACGCGAATGATCCCTCTCCCGCCACCGAGAAGGAAACCCCATCAACGGACGACATCCCTTCTCTCGATCTCGCCCAGGTCGAAGCCTGGCAGAAGAAGGTTCGCGACATTCCCGTATCGAAAGAGATTTCTCACTATGTCGTGAGGCTCTGCGATGCAGTGCGCACTCACCCCGAGTTGAATACGGCAATCAGCAACCGGGGAGCGATCTCCCTGATGCGGCTTGCGCAGGCTTTCGCCCTTCTCTCCGAGCATCCCGCCGTCTATCCTGACGATGTGAAACGCGCATTCCTCCCGACTCTCTTTCACCGAATCCAGCGCGGGGAAGAAGACTACGGCCAGGACGAATCCAACCGCCGCGCTGCCGCGCTCCGACTTCACCTCGCCGATTTGCGAGACTCCGTATCCGTGGAATAGTCTTTCTCGCGATGAATGCTGCGGGTCCCGAAGTTTCCACCACTCCTCTCGGCTTTCTCGTTTCTTTTGCCAGCGGAGCGGCTCTTCTCTTTGGAGCGATTCTCCTCTCTCCCTTTCTCTTCCTGGCAGGATTGATCGGCGCGATACTCTGGCTTTTTTGTCGTTTTGCTAGCATCCGAGCCGTTTCCGGAATCCGATTTTCTCGAGGGCTTCCCTCGCATGCCTGGACCGGTCGCAGTTTCGCAGTCGAAACCCGTGTCCTCCTCGATCCCGCCCGGCGACCCGGCGCGGAGATTCAGTTTCGGGATCCTCTCTCCAATGAGAAGCCACAGGTCTTCCCAATACCTTCGACAGCGAAGTCCCTGACACTTTCCTATCCCGCTCGAATCGGTATGCGAGGACAATATCGATTCCCCAACTGGTCGATCTCCTCGACCTGGCCCCTGGGATGGTTCACCGTCCGGACTTCCGGGAAATTCGAATCTTCGAATGTCCATCCGGAAATGACAGCACGCCCGCTCTCCGTCCTTCCGGATCCCTTTCTGCCCTCGCCTCTCCTTCGCCATCTCGCGGGGCGTCTATCCTCGGTGAACCACATCACCGGTCAGCCCGATCCCGTCGCCGAGTTCCGTCTCCTGCGAGAGTTTCAACACGGAGACCCCATTCGCAGCATTCATTGGCCTTCGACTCTCCGAGGAGGAGAACTGCTCGTCCGCGAACCCGACCCGCCGCGTCCTCTTCCCTATCGCTACGGCATTCTCCTCCACTCCTTTTCTCCCGGGGGAGATCTCGTCATCCCGGAAGCCTTCGAGCAGATGTTGAGAATTCTTGCCGGACTTCTCTACCGGTTTCGCCAGGCAGGAATCGAAGTGGAACTGCGGCAGGCAGGAGGCAGGACACAGGTCCTGAGAAACCGTGGAGACTTCGACGCGGCCTTGCTCAATCTGGCGACTCTCAAGCGGGTTCATCTCGTCCAGGTGAAAGATCTCCTGCAATCCGCGGCAGGCCTGGAAAATTGCGATGAAGTCTTTCTTCTCAGCGACGTCGCCCGGGAGCACTGGGAATCTGAACTTTCCTCCGTCGCCCCGAGCCTGACGCTGGTCGACGCCACCTCGGTCGCACTCTCTCGCAAACCCACCGTCACCGCTACAAGAAGGAGGGCATCCTGATGGAGCGAGCGATCCAACTTCTCGGGGTGTTCCTCGCCGGTTTCGTTGCGTGGATGTTGTCGGGATCGCCCATCCCCATGGGTTTCAGTCTCCTCTTCCCCCTGCTCGCCTGGATCGCGAAACTCCTTCAGCGCCCAACCTCCGAGGGGATTGTCGTCACAATTCTCTTTTCCTTCCTCGGCCTGCTCGCGATGCTCGCGGAGATCCACCTCTTTCGAACCGGGTTGGCGTTTGCCTTCCGCGCCGATCTTCCTTTTGGATTCCATCTCGGGATGGCCCTCGTCTGGGTGTCGACCTCGCTGGCGATTCTCTTCTCCAACCCTTCCTCGACCGAGTCTCGATACATCGCCCAGATCCCCGCCCTCGCGGGGTTTCTCCTCATTTTCTCGGCCAGCCTGACAACGGAATACTATGACTACGAGGAATGGCAGGTATTGCCGATCGCTGCGCTGCCGATCGCCTGGACCCTGGCGGGTCTTTTCCTGGGAAAAAGAAACCCCGCTCTGACCTTTGGCTCGGCGATCGCGACAGCCTTGGTTCTCAGTGGAGTAGCGCTGGGGGTAGATCAGGGGATCCTTCGAGTTTCGGAATACTTTCGCAACGATGACAGCCAACTTTCCGAATCAGCTGGTTTGCGGCGCCCTGCCCCTCTCGGGCAAACCGGCGACGCCGGCGGAGGGGCGAGACGTCTCCCTCGCGAAACGGACATCCAGTTCGACGGCCAGGTCCGAATCGTCCTACAGACAAAGTCCCCTACCTTGTTCGCAACCTGGCGCAGCGAACCCGTCTACCTGAGAACTTCGACCGTCTCCGTGTTCGAAAGCGACGAACTCATCGCACCGATCCGAAGTGGTCGATGGATCTATGATGGCGACGACGAAGTAGAGGACCTGGCCGTCACCTTGTCCTCTTCTCCGGAATCCCCCGTCGCCTCTTATTCCGTCTACACACGGAAGGATGCCGCGAATGCGATCCCATTGCTCCCGCAAAGCTCCACGCTCTCTGTATCAGCGGTCTACGAGTATGCCGACTCCTGGTATCAGCTCACGCCCCCGGAAGAGGCACAGGGATTTCGATACGAAGCGATCACTCCCATCTCTCGACCCGACCTGAAACCCTATTCCTCGAGCGCCCTGGTTCGACCCGATGCCCCGGGACTCTACCTGAATCTTCCTCCCTCTCCCCTCGCGGGACGAATCCGTGCACTTGCGGAAGAACTTTCGAAGACGGACGCGGTCCGGGAGATTCGGAATCGACTGCAAAACGAGACCTCCTACACGCTCGAGTACGAGACCCCACCCGACGAAACCCCGATCGGAAACCTTCTTTTCGGAGAGAAGGAGGGCCACTGCGAGATCTATGCGGCTGCCGCAGTCCTGATGCTTCGCGCTTCGGATATTCCTTCTCGTGTCGCCTATGGCTACGCCGGCGGCATGATGGATCGAGAACGAAAGATGATCGCGTTCCGAGATCAGGACTCGCATGCCTGGGCTGAAATCCTCACTCCAGACAACGAATGGGTCATCTACGACGCTACGCCCCAGGATTCGGCGGCCGCCCCTCGAGTTCCCAGCCTGACCTCGCTTGCCGATTTCGAATCCGATGGCTATCTCAACCTTTCGGAAGGAGCCGGGACGCTGGAGCGAGGACGTCGACCCTACCGGGATCGAATCACCGATCTCGTCATCCTCTTCTCCGACTATTTCCTTGAGATCTCCTTTCTCGCATTCCTCCTCGTCGGCCTGATCCTGACATGGCAACGACGCCGTGGAGGAAAGGACACCGAATCTCCATCCGAGGGCCCAGCCCATCGCATTTCTCCACGCCTCAACGACATGCTGCAACTTCTCGAGAAGTGTGGAAATCAGCTCGGCATCACGAAGAAGGAGGGAATGACCTGGCAGGAATGGCTGAACCTCTGCCCCGAAACGCCGTCCTGCTTCGAGAATGCAGTCGACTACTACTACCAGACCCGTTACGTCGAAGCCCCGGCTTCCCCCGAGAAGGAAAAATCCATCCGCCGTGCCCTTGCCGAATGGAACGACACGGCCCTCCGTGATTGACAAGTGAGGGAGAACCCTGCTCATTCCCGGCCAATGGATGACCAGACCTGGATAGAAAAGATCCGCGGCTATATCGATCTCGGGATGCTCGACGACGCCACCGAGGAGATCGCCAAGCTCACCCCCGATCAAAGCGGAACGCCCGAGGCGCAGGAACTGCGAATCATCATCATGATGGATCGCGGACAGTTCGACGACGCTCTATCGCTCAGTGAGAATCTTTGCGACCTCTTTCCCGAACATCCCGCAGGTTTCGTCCAGGGAGCCTATTGTCTCCACGCCCAAGGCAATACCCAGGCGGCTATCGATCATCTCCAATCGGGACCGGATACGCTTCGAGAAGAACCCGTCTACTTCTACAACCTCGCCTGCTACGAGCTGGCCCAGGGGCGAACCCAGGCCGCGCAGACCTGGTTGCAGGAGTCTTTCTCGATGGACAATGCGAACCGGAAGAAAGCGCTCGAAGACCCCGATCTTGCCTCGATCCGCGACTGGATCCTCGATCAGAATCCCTCATGATCGCCCGACTCAGAGATCGCTTCCTCCGGAACTTTTCGGAAGCCGGCGAGTTGGGTGCCTCGGTCTCCGTGTGGCAGAATGGAAAAGAGATCATCTCGCTTCACCACGGCTGGAGGGATAAAGAAGAGACCATTCCCTGGACCGATGACACCCTCGTCCCGGTCTGGTCGGTGACCAAGGGACCTGCAGCCATCACGACCCTGCTCGCGCTCCACAAGGCGGGGATCCCTCCCGAATCTCCCGTCATCGACGTCTGGCCCGAATTGAGGGCGGCACGGGAAGGAAAGCTGACCTTTGCCGACCTTCTCGCTCACCGAGCCGGGCTTCCCGCGCTCGACCCTGACAAACGTCCACACATCCTGCAGCACACCGAAGTCGTCGCGGCGTTGGAAACCCAGGAACCGCATTGGACACCGCGTCGTTCCCACGGGTATCACCCACGGACCTATGGATTTCTCCTCGAGGAAATCGTGAGACGGGTGACGCACGGCACATCCCTCGGCGTCTATTGGCGAGAACGCATTGCCGATCCCTGTCGGATCGATTTTCACATCGGGCGTCTCACCGCAGAAGATCTCGAGCGGACCGCAACGATCATTCCGCCCAAGGTGCAGAAACCGAACCCCGAAGAACTCCCCTTTTTCCAGGCGATCACGAATCCAGATTCGATCGCGGCTCAGGCCTTCTCCTCTCCCTCGGGCATGCGGGCGCTCAGCGATATCAACAAGGCCGAGTTTCTCCAGGCGGGCCTCCCCGCCCTCGGCGGGGTTGGTTCAGCGAATGGGATTGCCAAGTTCTACCAGGTCCTTCTGCAGGGCGGAATCCTCGACGGCGTCCAGGTCATTCCGAAAACGATTTGCCAGATGGCTGGTTCGCAGAAAACGGCCGGAGTCGATGAGACCTTTCAAATCCCGACGGCATTTGCCGCCGGATTCATGAAGGATCCGCTCGATGAGAAAGGGGAAAAAGTGAGAAGGCTTTTCGGTCCCTCCCACCGAGCCTACGGCCAGCCCGGAGCCGGAGGAAGCCACGCCTTTGCCGATCCCGAGCATGGAGTCTCCTTTGCCTATGTCATGAACCAGATGGAGACCGGGGTGCTCCCCAATCGAAAGTCACTCGATCTCGTGGAGATGCTCTACGAAGAGCTTCTCTAGCTTCTCCACACCAAGTTCAGTTTCCCGGGTTCTGATACTCGAGGAGCCCATCCGTGATCTTGAGATATCGTTTCGCCGACTCGAGATCGATCTCGTCGAACTGCGGTGTTCCGAAATAGATGCCGTGGAAAGGGCTCTCCTCGTCATCGACTCGACCTCCACGGACGATCGCCTGGAGGACGGCATCGATGTTGTTCTCCGCTCCGACCGCAAAAAACAGTCCTCCCGCCGCTGCCGCCTGGGAAACCGCGACTAGATTTTGTGCGATCGCGGCACCGGCATCAGCAGGGTTCCACCAGGCATCGAGCTCCCGCTCGAGATCCAGGATTTCGTCACGAAGAGACTCATCCGAGATGAGGTTTCTTTGCTCGCCAGGATCGGAGGGAACATGATAGAGCGCAGGACCTTTGAGGTATGCGCCCCAAGGATTCTTCCCTCGGGGAACGATCAGCTTGTAACCGCCTTTCCTCGCCCACCGATAGGCGACGTCGCGATCCGGTCGTCGCAGTCGACTGGCATCCCCGGGATAGATCGCTCCGAACACGGCTCGATCCGGCTCGGGCTTCGTCCTCAGGTCTTTTCCGGGGAGCTCGTTGGCACGCTCCGGAATCCCCGTCATGCCAAGCAGGGTCGGAACGATGTCGATGCTGCTGACCAGATCGGTTCGCGTTTCGGGGCTCACCTTACCATCCCATCGCACCAGGATGGGGCTGCGGATGCCTTCATCGAAAGGAGCTCGTTTACTCGTCTTCGTGTGGGCAAACTCCTGGGGCCGCTTTTTCTCCGGTCTCTCACTCGGGCTCCAGCCATTGTCGGAAACAAAGACGATGATGGTGTTCTCCAGATTTGACCTTTCCTCGACGATCTTGAGCAACTCGCCGACCGTATCATCGAACTGCGCAATCGCAGCATAGTAGGGAATCTCGTGATCCTTCACCCCGGGAGTGCTCTCGACGAGATCGTAGTATTGCTCGGGACTGTCGTGTGGCTGGTGGGGAAGATAAGGCGCATACCAGACCATCCATGGGAATTTCTCTGTCTCGCAATCGGTGATAAACGTTTCAATCGGCTCCATCGTTTCCCGCCCGATCTGGAGACCGACATCCCCGTTTCCGTGAGCCACTCTTTCGCCATTGGCGAGGCGACGCACCCCTCCAAAATCCTGACCCTCCGGGGGAGCGGTGAAGGTCGTCATCCCATCGGAGAACCCCCCGTTGCGATGGTGACCTTCCCAGAACTTGCCCGTCTGCAGACAACGGTATCCCAGGCGCTCGGTCAGGATCTGCGGAAGCGTCTCCACCTCCCGGATCAGTTCAAACTCCTTCGCTCGAGTCTCTTCGTAGATCTTCTTCGAAGTCATCTTGTTGTATCCCGAATTGCCGGGAGGACCGTGATTGAAATGGACCCTGTGCTGATGCGGGTAGAGCCCTGTCAGCAGGGTGACGAGTGACGGCCGACAAACACTGGTCGTGAGATAACCATTGGGAAATCGGAGCGACTTCTCGGCAAGAGCATCGAGATTCGGAGTGTAGACACGGTCATTTCCCATGAACCCAAAATCACTCCAGGTCTGATCATCCGCGATAATGTAGACGATATTCGGAGGAGAATCTTCTCCGCGAGTCGAGACCTGTCCCAGCAGGAGGAACAAGCCGATGCAAAGAGGGAGTCTGGTCATGAGGAAGAAAAGGGATTGCTCTCGAACTCGAGCTTCTTGGTTTCCGCATACTCGCGAGGCACGATGAGCCGAACACCATTGGGAACCACTTCGATTTCGTAGGGGGTCTGGCCAATGGCCTCCCCATCGATCTGGAGTGGCAACGGCGGCTCGGCATCGACCGAGATACGCGAAGCGGTGAAATACTGGAGGCTCGTGGAGTTTCGGTAGTGCTTCGTAAAGATTCGAAAAGCGAGTTTGAAGAGCCCCCACGCACTATGCGAACTCGCGATGGCCACATTGAGGTTTCCGTCGTGGGGGCTCATGTCCTCCCCCAGCGCGATCCCCGTCCCATAGATCTCTCCGACATTGATCACCTCCACCGTGTGTGCTCGGAACGAATGCTCCTGCCCGTCGATCTCAAGGGTCACGTTTGCATTGTTCAGGCGGAAGAGATTGACCAAGCCCGTCCAGACGTAGGCAAGAAAGCCGAGACGATTCTTCAATTCACGGTTGGCATCCTGGATCATTCGCGCATCCCAGCCAGACCCTGCCACGAGCGCAAAATAACGCTGCTGCTGGGTCAGGTAGCCGACATCCATCTGGGTCGAAACCCCGCTTTCGAGGGCGAGATCCAGACCTGCGCCGATCTTCGTGGGAATGGCCAGGGCACGAGCGAGAAGGTTCGCGGTGCCCATGCCAAGTTGGGCGAGCGGGATGGGGCGCGGGTTTTCGATCATCCCGCTCATCGCTTCCATGATCGTTCCATCCCCTCCCCCTACGAGAACGAGAGAAAAATCTTTCGCCTCTCGTGCCCAGCGCAAGGCATCGCCTTCCCCCTCGGTCTCGCGCAGAACATAGTCGACTCTTCTCTCCTGCAGAGTCTCTTCGACTTCGGTCTTGATCGCTGCGTAGTCCCCTTGCCCCGAGACAGGATTGAGGATCAAGAGGACAGGCGGTTTCTCCATTCCGGAATCAACGCGCTTTCTTACCGTTGTCGATCTCCTTCTTCGTCTCGGGTTCCTCTTTCTGAAACCAGTGCCCGAAACGGTTCACTTTCGGTGCGGCCTTTCCTTCCGGCTTGGCATCCATCGTCGAGATCGACTCGGCATAGAGGAGATCTCCCGTGTAGCCATCGTGGAATCGCACGATGACCTGCGGTTCGTCATAGGCCAGGTACTGCAACCCCTCGCGATCATTTCGCCCAGCCCGCACCACGTTGTTGACCTGCACCACCGTGTAGTTCGTGTGGCGCTGTCTCAGGTAGTGCACATTGTCAGGGTAGCCGCCACACCACTTGATCTTCACCTTTCGCCCCTGGCTGTCGAACCACCCCCCGAGTGGTGGCAGCCCTGCGGTCCCGATGGGGTGATTCGCCGAGTTGATTGGAGAACAGAGGAACTCCCAGACGTTGTCCGTGATCTGGACCGAGAAAGGCTGGTGAACATCGCCCGAGAGAATCAGGACCGGTTTCGAGATTCCATCGAGCGCTTCGATCAACTCCTCGCGCTCTTCGACATATCCGGCGAAGCCATCGCCCTTTGTCTCCGTGCTCTCGCCACGCATGTGGTAGGCGGAATGATAGATCACCCAGGGATCTCCCGAGACGATGAAGAGAAACTCGGCCGGTGACGACCTTGCGGTTTCGAGAAACCATTTTTTCTGCACCGGACCGAGAATGGTCTCGCCAGGCTTGGCTGCGTTCTTCGGCCCTTTGAATTCGCTCCGCTCGCTTCGCGTATCGAGAAAGATAAAATGGGAATTGCCAATGATGCGATCAAAGTAGTGATGCGTCCCGATGCTGTAGGGAGCCTCGTTCGTCATTCGCGCCGGAGGCGAGATACGAAGACGATGGGCGTCGATGACTTCCTCCACTCGGTAGACACCTGCATTCTTTCCTCCTCGGTGCCTGACATGTTCCTTCTCCTTGTCTCCGCCTTTCATGTACGGACCGACATGAAGAGTGCTGACTTGATCGAGATTCAGCTTGGAAAAGTCCGCCGACTCGTCGACGAGAACACCTTCACCTTGCGTCAGCTTCGCGGTTCCGAATCGAAGCGATCCGCGATGAGGCGCTTCATCATTCGCCCAGTTGGCATAGTATTGCCAGACCGCGACAGCGGGGTCCCTGACAAGGTAGCTCCCGTTGGCCAGTCCTACTTCTCCGGCTCCATCGATATTGTCGGTCACCTCATGATCATTGAACATCGTGAACATGGGGACGTGACGCAGGAATCGATTCAAGGATCGCCCCCGTTCCAGGTAGAGTCGGTAGTTGCTTTCGATCCCGCCGAGAGTTCCATCGAGCGTCTCCTCGTAGGTGTAATCTCCATTGATGATGTGAAAAAAGAGGTCCTCACGATGCTTTTCCCAGAGGGTGTTGAAGGCCGGAGGATTCGCGTAGATCCCATAGGTGTCCTTCGGCGAACGTTGACGCTGGCAGGCGCCGATCGAGAAGGAGAAGTTGAACTTCCCGTCCGGATTGAACTCGTGAGCGAAGCTCTGGGCGTCGGGCAGGGTTCGAAATGAGGGCCATGGTTGATCGACCTCGGCCCGGATGTCGACAATCTCTCCACGGAGTTTCACGGCATAGTAATAGCGCGTGTTGGCTTTCAGTCCTTTCACGGTCACCCATCCAGTGAAGTCCTTTTCCGGGTCCGTTTCTCCGTCCACTGCAATCGCATTCTCGAAGGGCAGACTCTCCGAAACCATGACCGAAAACGGGAGCGCTTCCGCCGTCCGGATCCAGACCCGCACCGACTCGTCACTGATCTGCCCGAGCACCGGTCCATGGGTGATCCCGAGACTCTGGTAGGGCACGACATGATTGGCCACCGGATCAGGCCAGGGATGATCCTGAGCAAGCAACGAGCTGCAGAGAGAAAGACTGAGGATTGCGAATCTCATGGTTTGGGAATGCGATTGAGCGTGTAGTAAGCGCGGGGCTGGGAAAGAGACTCCCCCGAACGGGACCGAATGCCATCGAGATGCAACTCATGGACATAGAGTTCCCGAAGTCCTTCAATCTCGAGGACAAGAGTCTTCCCGTCCTCGGAGAGCGTTCGATTCCGGATCGCATTCGCCTGGGTATCGATCTCCTCGCCACCATACGACGAGGAGTATTCGTAGGTGAAATTGGTCATCGAAAGCCCGGAATCCGACTTCACGCTCTCGGGATCGATCGGATGGGTAAAGAGAAGTTCAAAACCCGTTGGCCGAGCTTTCATCTCCTGGATCGCAAATGGCGCCTCGCCCTGATAAGTAACCCGAGAGAGTCCGTAGGAGCGATTCCCCAATGAAGACCATCCCCGATTGGTCATTCCGACAAAGAGCGAACCATCCGGACCAAATGACAAGCGAACCACCGCTGCAGGGAAACCATCGAGAAATGGAAAACAGGCGCCCTGGTATTCGCCATCGACCTTCTCGAGAAAGACCCGCTGGATTGCAGAATTGGTGAATTCCCCCACGAGGAGCTGCCCACCGAAGGGACCAAATGCCTCTCCCTCGGGAATCACCTCGATATCGGTCGTGGAACGACCGAGCTTGTTGTAGGGCAGCCACACGGCCGGAGGGACAAACTCCTTCACACTCCGCAACGCTTTCGGATAAGGCTGATTGGGCTTCGGAACTTGGCTCAGTTGAAAGGGCGCGTTCGGATTCTCGAGCGTGCCCAGCGATTCCTGGTTTCCAAAAAAGACACCCGGTCGCAAGTGATAGACCGGGCTGGCGGGAATCCACGTGCCCTGTTGATCGGTGTAGAACATGTCCCCGTCCAGGTTGGCCCCGAGACCACTTGGCGAACGCATCCCCATCGCCTTGGGTTGGAAGCGGCCATCGCCTCCAATGATGCCGCCCCAACCTCGCCAACCGATGGAATTGTCGGCGAGCTGCCCCATGCCAAGATTCAGGGTCACCCACAGATTTCCTTCCCCATCGCGTTCCGGCCCGTAGGAATAGGCGTGATAGTTCCCGGAGACATTCCAGCCATCACACTCGGTGAGGTAGGCATCGGCGACGCCATCACCATCGGAATCCTGAAGCCTCGTGATCTCAGCTCGCTGCGATACGAGGAGGTCATCGCCATCGACCGCCAATCCGAGAGGCTCGTGCAGTCCCGAAGCAAACAGCCGAAACTTCAGATCCTCAGGATTCTCCGCCAGAGGATTCTCCACAATCCAGACTTCTCCTTTTCGAATCGAGAGTGCGAGTTCCTTTCCCATCCACGCCATCCCGCTGACTTCGAGAGTCAGTCCGTCACCTGGCTTCCACTCCTTGGATCGGGAATCACTGGGAGAACTGGCGGTCAAGAGATGCTGAACCTGGTAGCTCACCTGCGGTTCCTGCCCCGCAGCAAGCCCAAGCCCCAGAATTCCTGCCAAAACTATAATCCTGAATTTCATTTCCATCGGTATTCCACCTCCAGCAGCCCGTCTTTCCGTCGAATCGTTTTCTCGACACCCTTGGGGTGACCAACGGCCGGTTCTTCCCCGGAATCCCAGCGAAGGACACGCTTGAGGATTCCATCACTCACCTCGAAATGGTCTTCCAGCTTCTGATCACCCACTCGCAGGAGGAAGGTCGGATTGCCCTCCCGGTCCAGGCGGTAGCCCAGGAATCGGCGCTCTCCCGTCTCCCCCTCGAAGAGGCGGGTATCTTCTCCTAACGGATCCCCAAAGGGCGCCGCTCTCGTGAACCAGGTATCATACGCATCGAAGAACCCCCCGCGCCAGATCAAGGAAGGTTTCCCCTTTGCTCCATCGTAAGCGAGATGAACCTTGCCCGGGAATCCCACGAGAATCGCCTTGGTTCCCGTTTGATTGAAAAAGGTCCGCTGGATGATCGGCTGATCCGTCGGAACGAGTTCGAACTGCCCCCCACTGCGGTCGGGAAAGCCTTCCGGGATTCCCTCTCCCTTGGCGATAAACGCCCAGATCGCGCCGATCTGCTTTTCGGCATTCCCTTCCAGCACATCGGGGACCGTCGAGTTCCCTCCTGGCCAGAGTGGAGGCATCAAGGTGCCGGGTCGATAGGAGGCCGGGTTGAGGAGGTACTCGTGAAACCAATCATACCGTAGCCGCTGATCGAGCCGGGAAATGTCGAGCGCTGGAATCCCCAGAGAATCCTTTTGGTCCCACTGGTGACAGGTAATGCAATTCACTCCGCCGTGAATCCCCAGCAACTTCTGGCCCGCACCGATAGAGTCGCCAGACGGTTCCGCATCGAGAGGATCGGAATGCGTTTCCACCCTGCTATCCTCCTCCTGCAACCATTTCGTGAGCACCTCGGAATGTTGGCCATAGACCGGCATCTGTGTCTTCAAATAGGAACGAACTCGGCTGCCTTCGAGTCCGGTAAAGACATGCTTCATCGCGTCGGGGAGAAGCTTGTGACCAACCCCCGTCAGCGGTGGCGGGATCCGCCCCGAATCCCCGAGGGATTCCATTCCGACGAAGTAAGGGTCAGTCTCCGGCGACGGCCCTCCCCTGCCATCCCGTTCATGACAGGCAACACAGTTCATCGCCGCAAAGCTCAACTCGTCGTGAGAGGATCGGTCCTCTCGGGAGAGAAAGAGAAGCAGCGAGGCTCGCTGACCTTCCGAGAGCGGATAGAAAGGCACCCCCTCTTCCTTCTCGCGGCTGAGACAGCCGGTTGCTCTCTCCGTCGCATCCAGCGGGAAAGGAGTGGATGCCTCGATCCCGGGAAGAGAATGGCAGGCAGCGCAGTTCTGCTTTTGAACGACCGCCTTTCCCAACTCGATCGAACTGGCGTCGGCTTTCGGCCAGGGCTTCAGCGTCACGGCCTCCCGCGGGTCGCTGGGTTGAAAGTCCATCAGGTGCGCCGCGATATCCATCGCCTCTTGCTTCTCCAGGGCAAAGTGCGGCATGCGTCCGTCGGGTCGGAAAGCGGAAGGCTGCATCAGGAAATGATGTAGCGCGGCCAGGCTCGTCTTCTTCGTGAGTTCGGGATGGGCTATCGCGAACTCCGATTCAAACTGATCACCTCTCGCACGCGGCCCCCGGAAGTCATCGGTCGGTTCGTGGCAGGCGATACATCCCTTTTCATGATACAACGCACTTCCTCGCTCGGCGTTGGCGTGACGCTCTGCTCGAAATTTCAATCCTTTGCCCAACGAACCAAGATAGTCCACGACACCATCGATCTCCTCATCGCTCAACCCGTGAACCAGGGAAGGCATCGTCGATCCTTTCCTCCCACTTTCCGGCGTTTTCAGGAAAGACCGCACCCAATCACGATCCACCCGACTGCTCAGGTTCGTCAACGCAGGGCCTTGCCGCGGGACAATCATGTCGGATCCTCCATGACAACTGGCACAGCCCAGCTCCGAAAAGAGAATCGCGCCTCCCTCGACACTCGCCTCATCAGCATGAAACCGCTCGTATCCGGCGACGTGAGGCTGGGAGAAAACTGGGATCTTAGCCCACAGGCAGACCCCGATCACCAACACTAACCATGCCGCACTCCCAAGAGGACTCCGGAAAAACCTCGTGCTGCCTTTTCGAAACAATCCATTCGTCCGGATCTCGGATGGAACAGGGTTGGTTCGAGGTCTTAACCCTGTTGACTTTTTGCCCAGCTCCATCATTCCGGCAGGCATTCCTCGATGTAGGCTCGCGATTTGAGAATCACGTCGGTGATTTCCTCCGCCGTAGGCAAAACAGGGATTCCCCGCGGAACGGGGTGCATGAAAATCTCAGCCAGCCCGGAAAACTCGACCACCTGCAAAGCCGCAAGGATCGGAACATAGTCCAGCGAGCCGAAGCCCGGCAATTGTTTCAGTTCCTCTTCCTTGGCCATCTTCGTTTTGGAAGAAGGGTGATGCTCCTGGAAGTAGATGAACGGTAGATTCTCCTTCCCACAGTCCCGCAGCAAGCCGGGGATTTCTTCGACGGCATCGTAGAGGTGATGGGGTGCAAAGGCGATCCCCACGTTCTTCGACGGATTCATCTCGGCAAAGTATCGGATCGAGTCTGGCGAAGAGAGCATCGCGTTCTTGTGGTTCTCGATCGCCATCGTTACCCCGAGTTCCTCAGCAAGCTCGTAATGCGGCTTCAACTTCTCGAAAAAAGCTTTTACCTGTCGTTTCGCCTCTTCGCCCACAGGATCTTTCTCCCCCATCCTGCCCGAACCACAAACCGTAAGGAAGCCGCCGTTCTTTTTGACCCAGCGGAGTTCGTCATCCTGCTTGAACGGCCCGAGCGGATAACAGGTCGAAACGGACATTTTCGTTTCGTGTTTCTCGAGAAGGGACTGGAACGCCTCGTCCCCCATCTCCGTGATCTGTTCACGATGGGTCGCATGCACCTTCCGCCAGATGTCGACCGACTCACAACCGGCTCGCTTCGCTTCTGCCAGGACGGCTTCGAGAGGCAGATCGCCATACATGGCAGACGATAGGACATAACGAGGATGTTGCTTCGCAGCGGAAGCCACTTGAGGACCAAGCGCAGCCACCGCGCTGAGCCCGAGCATTTCCAGGGCAGTTCTACGATTCATCGCGAAGTGTTTGTCAGGGTTTCAGGAGGCCGCCTCTTCGAGCATCTTGATCCACGGCCCGACATAGTGACCGTTGTCGTGAAAGGTCCTTCCGGATACGAGGTTGCCGTCGATGACGCAGGGCTCGTTGACAAAGGTTCCTCCGCAGATCTCGAGATCGAACTGGCACTTGGGCACCGTCGCCATGCGTCGTCCCCGCACTCGATTGGCACGGGCGGGAATCTCGACACCATGGCAAACACTGGCGATGGGTTTGTCATGATCAAAAAACCACTGGGTCAAGTTGATGAGATCTTCATCTTCGCGGATGTATTCGGGAGCACGACCACCCGAAAAGAGGATTCCGAGATACTCGCTTGGATCGACTTCTGAAAAGGCGAGGTCGGCCTGCATCTGGTAGCCCTCCCACTCCTTGGTGATGGTCCAGCCCGGCCGCACTTCGTGCATCACCATCTGGTAGAGCCGTTTCTCTGGAGCGATCACGACGGGCTGAATCTTTGCCTCCTGCAACCGATAGTAGGGATAGAGCGTGTCCACCGTCTCGGTGGCATCTCCGATCACGATGAGAGCTTTTCCAATGAATTCTGACATGGAACCAGAATAGCGTCGTTGACGGCCCTGTCGCTACGGGTATGATTCAGAATTCCTCAGGTTTTTCGTCACCTCCATTTTGAAACCTCAACCCTCCGTTCTCCGCGTCGCGATTCTCGTCGAGACGACCCGATCTTACACCCGGGATCTGCTTGGCGGAGTGAGGCGATATCTCCAATCGCACGGGCCCTGGTCGACGTTTCTCGAGTTGCGGGCCTTGGACTCCTCGGTTCCTCCGTGGCTCGAGAAATGGGATGGAGACGGCATCATGACGAGAACCCACAGCCTCGAAATGGCCGAGGCGATCCGGAAGGCATCGGTTCCTGCGGTAGAACTCCGCTCGACTCACCTGACGCCGACGCTCCCTTTCGTGGGAATGGACAATGCGCTGATCGGGGAGCAGGTTGCGGAGCATTTCCTCCATCGAGGCTACCGTCGATTTGCCGCCTACACCCTCGACAACGAAGCCTTTTTCGAAGAGCGAGTCAGGAATTTCGTCAAGCGAATCGAGATTGCTGATGCCAACTGCGAGCTGCTCCCATCGCAGGGCGAAGCGAGTCCGGCCGACTGGGAATCTCACCAGGAAGAATTGGTTCAGTGGCTCCGCTCCCTTGAGAAGCCCATCGGCATTTTTGCCGCCAACGATCAACTCGGAGTCCGTCTTCTCGATGCCTGCCAAAGAACTGGGATCGCGGTCCCCGAAGAAGTGGCCGTCGTCGGCTGCGAGAATGAAACCACCCTTTGCGATTTCGCCTCCCCTCCCCTGACCAGTGTTCGCTTCGACGGAGAAACCGTGGGATTTCGAGCTGCTGAAATTCTCGATCGATGGATGCGAGGCAAGATTCCGGAGTCACGCCCGATTCTCATTCCCCCTCGCGAAATCGAAGTGCGCGGTTCTTCTGATGAATTCGTGATCGAGGACCCCATCGTGCTCCGCGCGGTTCGCCTCATTCGGGCAGAAGCCCTTTCCGGGATCACCGTGGGCGAGATTTGCGATCGACTGCTCCTCTCTCGCAGCACCCTCGATCGCCATATGAAGCGCACCTTGAAACTGGGGACCAAGGAAGAAATTCTCCGAATCCGATTCCGCGAGGTCAACCGTCTCCTCCGAAACACCGACTTCACGCTCGAGGTCATCGCCGAACAAACCGGCTTCACCCATGCCCACTATCTTTCCGAAACCTATCGGAAGCGATACGGGATCACTCCGGGACGCTATCGAAAGCAGGCCATGGCCGGATAGATCCAGACTCCACGGGAACCGCGATTTTTCACTGGCCAGAAAGGCCAATCCGCGGCATAGCAATCTTATGTCGAAACAGGAATATTTTGTCGTTTCTCGCGAACAACACGAGGATCTCGTCGTCGCTGCCTATCAACACCGAGGTTTTCAGGAGGACGAAGCTTCTGCCGCCGCTCGGATGTGCTCGGAAGCATCCTGGCACGGAATCCGGACCCACAATGCTCTCAAGGCGATCCATCTCGACGAGCTCTTTGGCAGCGGCACGGGAGGATGCGTTCCCGGAGCCGAGATCGAGGTTCGAGAGTCGCGATTCGAAGCCGTCCAAGCGTGGAACGCCAACCGCAAACTGGGTCAGGCGGTCGCCTGTGAAGCCATGGAGACCTGCATCCGGCTCGCCGATCAGTATGGATCGGGAACCGTCGCCATCGACAACGCCTTTCATTACCTCTGGGGCGGCGGCTACGTCATGGACGCGGCCAAGCGTGGCTATATTGCCTACACCAACTGCACTTCGACCCTCGCCGAGGTCGTGCCCTTCGGCGGAAAGTTCCCGACCCTGGGGACGAATCCGCACAGCTGGGGATTTCCCACGATGGATGCGGTCGGATACCCCGTCGTGATCGACTGGGCGACCTCGGAAATCGCCATGGGAAAAGTCGAGCAATACAAGCGCGAAGACAAGAAACTCGAGGCCCCCTTTGGCGTCGATGAGAACGGAAATCCAACCGATGACCCTTTCGCGGTCAAGGCTCTCCTGCCCTTTGGCCGTCACAAGGGCTACGGGCTCGGCCTGCTCAACGAACTCTACGGAGGGGCCATCGGGGGATCGCTCCCCACTCTCCGCGGTCGTGCCGAGAAAGCCGAGGGAACTGGAGAGAAAACAACCTCCGCATTTTACTTCCAGGTCATTCATCCCGATGCCCTTCACGTGGATGACTTCTCCCACGGACGGAGCCAGGCGGAGAACATCACCAAGGTGGTGCAGGATGTCCTCGGACACGGAAACGAGAACTGCATGCTCCCCGGGACGATCGAGGCCAACAACGCGAAGCTCAGTGTAGACGCTGGCGGGCTACTCTTTACCCCTGCTGAAATCAAGGGCTTCCTCCACCTGGCGGAAGAGTGCGGCTACGACACCTCGGCTTGGAAAGAAGACCAGCTCCCGACCTACTCCCAGGGATAAGCGTCTCCCGCGATCCGCCCTTCGCTTCGCTCCCTGCCATGCTCACGGCCGACCAGCTCATTGATCTCGAGGAACTCATCATCGAGGAGCTGGATCGTCTGCGCGCCGAGTCGGAGAAAACGAAGGCAGAGCGGGCCGCAATCTCTCCTGATGTATCGATCGGCCGCCTTTCCCGGCTCGATGCCATGCAGATGCAGGAAGTCGCCAAGGAGGCGGATCGACGCCGCGAAGAACGGGTCGGTCGGCTCGAACTCGCGCTCGAGCAACTCGACGCAGGGACCTACGGACGCTGTGAGGGATGTGGAGAGGACATCGAGTTCGATCGACTTCGGACCTCCCCCGAGGCGACTCGCTGCAGCGACTGCGCGAACTAGTCCGGCGTGAATAAAATCGAGGATCTACTCGGCTGGACCGAAAAAGCGAGGACCTTCGTCCCCGGTCTCTCCCGAATCCTCGGGAGCGGTCTCCGATTCATCGGCAGCACCACCTCCGAGCAAGGCACCGATCCCGGCGCCGGCTGCGGCGCCTTCGGTGAGACGAGTTTCACCGAAACAACTTCCCAGAGTCAGAGCGACAAGAAGAATGATTCCGGGAACGAGGCGACGCATCATCGATCAGGCTCGCGTCGTCCAAAGATCTTTTCAAGCGCCGATTTGATCACCTTCGGCCGTTCCTTCGCTCCACCTGAGTCTGCCTCCGCCTTCTCATCCAACTCGGAATCCGAGATCAGCCCGGGAATCGGAGCATAGCCCACAAACTTGGATTTCGAGGTCGCGGAAGGCACCTTCCAATCAAAGACACTCACTCCATTGATCCGCTTGCCCCGATACCGTCGACCATCACTGGCTCCGAAGACGACGCCTTCTCCATCCTCCCGGAGAGTCCCCAGGTAGATCATGACATGAGAGATGGGCGGGTTTCTCTTCCCGGTTTCGTAGGTCCCCTGCCAGAAAAGCAGGTCTCCCGGCTGAAGCGAGGCAAAGACAGGGTCATCGACGTTCGTCACCCCGGGAGTTTTCACGAGGTCTCCCTCCTTCTCCACCCATTGGTAGAAAGTGTAGGACGAGCGGGGCACATCCTCGATCCCCGTCTCCAGGACCGCGTGCTGAACCGCTCCGGAACAATCCATTCCGCCCTTGTCGGGCGAATTGGAACCAAACAGATATCTCAGTTCCTTCTGGGTAAGCGAGAGCGCATTCCGGATCAAAGCCTGTCGTGACTCATCAAGTGTCTCGAATTCGACGAGATCGTCTGCCCGAATCGAGGACACCGAGGCTGGCTTCGGAGTCGCTGACAGAGAAGCCAACCCGAGCAATCCAAAGGTCAGGAAGAAAGAGGCAGAGAACAGTTTCACCCCGGAAGGTACTCCGAAATCGCCCCGGTCTCAATGCTCGACTATTCCCCTGAATTTTCCGCATTCTCCATGGCAATGGTCTCGATGTTTCGCTAGTTTCCCGGATGGCTTATCTACTCTTCCGCTCAAAGGACACCGTCTTTGTCGAAAACACCGACGCTCCCGGGCTCTTTCGACAGCTGCCAGGGAGCTTTTCCTTCAATGAACTCTTCACGTCGGAAGATCCCGAAGCGTTGGTCAGACAAGCCTGCGAACAAGGTTCCGATGGCGTCTCCTTCGATCCCAAGGTCCCCTACCAGGCCCCCATCGGCGACCAGGAAGTCTGGGCGGCCGGGGTGACCTACTTTCGCAGTCGCACCGCCCGGATGGAGGAGGCCGAGGTCGCCGGGGGAGACATCTTCTACGACAAGGTTTACGACGCCGAGCGCCCCGAGCTCTTTTTCAAAGCCACCGCCCCCCGAACTCGAGGTCATCTCGATGCAGTGGCGATTCGCAAAGATTCGACCTGGGATGTGCCGGAGCCCGAACTGACCCTCGCGATCACCTCGACCGGGAAGATCTTCGGCTACACCATCGGAAACGATATGAGTTCTCGCTCCATCGAGGGAGAAAACCCTCTTTATCTTCCCCAAGCCAAAGTTTACACGGGATCCTGCTCGATCGGGCCGTGCCTCGTCGTAGGCCCCACCCCGGCACCCGAAGCGACGATCGCGATCCAGATCAATCGCGACGGGGAAACGGTTTTCTCCGGGGAAACCCAGGTCTCCCAGTTGAAACGCGGCCTCGAGGAGCTCGCCGGATTCCTCTTTCGCTCCAATGAATTTCGCTACGGCGCTTACCTCATGACCGGCACCGGAATCGTCCCTGACTCGGATTTCACTCTCCAGGCCGGAGATCAGATCTCCATCTCCATCGAGGGAGCCGGGACCCTGGTGAACTCGGTCGAGGTCGTCTGACAGCCCCTCCCCCTGGCCTACTGCCCAACCAGGATCGCCCGCAAAAGCCCTGAAAAATCAAAAAGAACGCCCCATGAATCCCCTTCTCGACTCCGGTGACGAATCCATCTACACGCTTCGCACGAAAGCCCCCGGCCCCTCCGGCGTCCTTCCCTTCAGCAAAGAGCAACTCGCGACCCATCCGAGCGGAAATCTCTTCGGCTGGACCCAGAATGTGGGAATGGGCTGGGAAGCAGACAAAGTCGATGGTGGTGACTACCTTATCCTCTCGACCCAGGGAGGGATCCGGCAACCGGATGGCCAACCCGTCGCCCTCGGTTATCACACAGGACATTTCGAGGTTGGGCTGCTCATGGAAGAAGCTGCTCGCACGATCAGTTCGCTGGGCGGCGTCCCCTTTGCTGGCTTTGTCAGTGATCCCTGCGATGGTCGGACCCAGGGAACCGACGGAATGATGGACAGCCTCCCCTATCGCAACGATGCCTCCACCGTTTTCCGTCGCCTCATCCGCTCCCTGCCCACTCGACGGGGAGTCGTAGGCGTTGCAACCTGCGACAAGGGACTCCCGGCGATGATGATGGCCCTGGCATCCTGTCACGACATTCCCACCGTCCTCGTGCCCGGCGGCGTCACCCTGCTCAGTGAAGACACCGATGAAGATCTCGGTCGCATCCAGACGATCGGAGCCCGCTATGCCCAGGGAACCCTGAGCTACTCTGATGCGGTCGAGGCAGGCTGCCGGGCCTGTGCCTCGCCCGGAGGAGGATGCCAGTTTCTCGGAACCGCCGCAACGAGCCAGGTCATTGGGGAAGCCCTGGGTCTCACACTCCCCCACTCCGCCCTCGCCCCTTCCGGAGCCGACATCTGGCGGGACATGGCAAGACGATCCGGCGCAGCTCTCCTCGATCTCGAGCAGAAGGGAATCACGACGAAGGATATCCTCACCGAGGACGCTTTCGAGAATGCGCTCGCAGTACACACGGCTTTTGGAGGATCGACCAACCTGATCATGCATTTGCCCGCGATCGCCCACCAGGCCGGAGTGCGGCGCCCCGGAGTGGAGGATTGGCGACGCTTCAACGACACGATTCCTCGAATCGTCGACGCCTTGCCCAATGGACCGGTTCACTTTGCGACCGTGCAGGTTTTTCTCGCCGGAGGAGTTCCCGAAGTGATGCTGCATCTCCGCGAAGCCGGAATGCTCAAGCTCGATGCCCTCACCGTCTCCGGGCAGACCGTTGGGGATAACCTCGAGTGGTGGGAGACTTCGGAAAGACGTCGGCGGCTTCGGGAGAAATTGACCGAACTCGACGGAATCGATCCTGACAATGTCATCATGAGCCCGACAACAGCGGCCTCCCGGGGCCTCACCTCGACCGTCACATTCCCCGGCGGAAACCTCACCCCTGGTGGATCAGTGGTCAAATCGACCGCGATTGACCCCAGCAAGATCGACGAGGACGGCATCTATCTTCACGAAGGTCCCGCTCGCGTCTTTGCCTCGGAACCCGATGCCATCGCTGCGGTCAAATCCCAAGGGGAAGATCGCATTTGCGAAGGCGATGTCATCGTTCTCATCGGCCTCGGCCCTCTCGGTTGCGGAATGCCCGAAACCGCACAGATCACGATCGCTTTGAAACACCTCGCCTGGGGGAAAAACGTTGCCCTGGTCACCGATGGACGGTTCTCCGGAGTATCCACCGGAGCCTGTGTCGGTCACATCACCCCGGAAGCCTGGGCTGGCGGGCCGATTGGGAAAATTCAAGACGGCGACCCGGTCCGGATTCGGATCGATTGTCGCCAGATGACGGGGACGGTCGACTATGCCGGAAATCTCGATGAGCTCCTCGCGCGCCCTGCCAACGAGAAGCTCCAGCCACTTCCCAACGTTCCCGACGACACCCGGATCTGGGCAGCTCTACAGAATGTTTCAGGAGGCACCTGGGGAGGTTGCGTCTACGATGTCGATGCCATTCTCGAGAAGCTGACAACGTCCGGCTGAATGGCGTTGGTTGCGTCGCTCCTCGGAAAAATGGAAGATCCGGCAGGAAGGCGAAACGTTTGGAGTGCTCAGGCCTGCTTCAGCCTTCTTCAAAATCGAAACGATCTACTCTTCGGTGTGCCGCTTTTGCTTCATTGAATTCCCCGGGCAGAAACAAACAACGGGAAAAACTCTCATTCAAATCGCTCTAATTCTGCGGAAGTACCTCTGCGGAATGGACATTGTGCGTTCGGCTCGCGGCGGGTCAGGCGATACGATAACGCCTTGTTCGGCATGCTAGCTTCTCTTCACCGCTCGCACTACGGCAAAGACTACTATTGTGAGAACGGCTGCGATAGCGCCAACTGCGAATCCTCTAGCGACGTCCCCCTTACCGATCGAAATGAACAGAAAATTTCCGGCAAATACGCCAACGGCAGGCCATAGTCCAGGAATCGCCTTGGAGGTGTTGGCAGAACCTGAATCTGTTTCGACTGACTCGGTATCAACTTGCTCGTCAGACAACAGCTTGGCCTTCGCCTTCTCAAACTCGGCTTCAGAGAGGTCGCCCTGGTCTCTCAATGAGACGAGTCTTTCAAGTTGTTCAGTGGTATTCATAATGTTTGCCGACCGTTCTGAGCACCCAGCCCAGAGGGAGGGAGCTGGTAGACTGTGGATCAATCTCAGGAATCAGAAAAGTCTTTTCGACTCGGAGCGGTCAGGGCTTGGGGATTCTTCTTGTTCTGCCCTGGCCCATTCTCGGACGCTGACGGCACAATCTAGAATCTGAAAGCCATCATCTATCTTTGCAACAATTCGAAACCCATATTCACCATCTTTAGCTTTGTGCCATGCCATACCTCCACTCTTCGCCGTGTATTCCCGCTTCTCGCCTGGTGCGATTGTAACCGGTGGATCAACGAGTAATGACTTGGGAAGCTCGATGAACTGGGTGCTCATAGTGGAGCGATCCAAATGCAGTTTCTGTTGCGGAATCGAGAACTGAATAGGTGCGTCTGAACGATTGCGGAACACCCACTTCCATGTTGTTTCGTGCATCACGAAGTTCTCTCCCTCGATCTTCGTTTCCGGATGCCAAGTCACTTCCGCGTTGAATCCGCAATCCACGGTCCCTCCAAATTCAGAAATGGGCACCAACGGGTCTTCTTCGATCGCCGGACGCAAACTCCAGCCCGCAATGCCTCCGATTCCGAAAATGATAAGGCCAATCACGGCAAGTTTCGAGGGCTTCATTTTTCAGGCACAACGTCTGAAGATAGCCAGCCTCACCAGAGAGCGCCACTCGGAATCGGGGTTAAGGGCTGAGTGTCCGTTAGGCTTTCGACAGATGACGTGGTGAGGCTTGGCTACTCTGCCGTGTTAGCGCCCGGGTTCTTGTGTGAAACGGTGACTTCGGGCGCGAATTCGGGTGATTCGGAAAAGTCGACGATTAGATGGTTCGGTTGCTTGAGCTCTGGAAACAAGGATTCGAATTCAACCTTCGTTGAGTCGTGGTCGACTCGGCCTCGGAAATACCACGTTCCGCTTCCGAAAAAATAGATGGCGTGCAACTCTTCCTTCGCTTGCTCTACAATTATGAGCATCCAAACAGAATCGTCTACTCCGTCAGACTTGGTTTGGGAAATCGTGAATGTCCCAGCCCACATATTAGTACGCGCATTGGTAACGGTGAGGAAGTAGTTTCCACCCTTCTTCGATTCGGATTTCCACTTTCCCTCGTAATTCTGAAAATACTTAATGGTCGAAGATGGCGCATATGTCGTCGAACTTGCGGTATGAGAAAAAATCACGACCACGAGTCCGATAAGGTGCTTTTTCATAGCGCTAACAGAGGGAACAACACAAACTTCGGTGTGTTTCTGTTCCTCTTTATCTCCACACACCTCGGTTAATTTATCAATCAGGTGGATCAGAATCCACACCTTTCAGTGGGTTTTTGGCTGCAACTGCACGGAGGTTTGTGGATATCCATCCAAAGCTGTAGGGATAGTTCATATGAACAGTCTTCATATTATTCGATTGTGAAACTGGAAGGAGGCGAATCGTCAGCGGGGTATGAGCTCTCACCAAAGGCAGCTGCACCGGCGACCGGAAAGCTGGCACCGCGCTGGATGGCCTCCGAATGACCGAGGCGGGTCCGAAATCCTGAAAGGACCATCGTCGTTTGAGAGATCTCTGTGCTGGATAGATCTCTGCGTTGGAGCGGAGCGTATTCCAAAGCGGCGTCAAGCCGCCGCACTCCAGAGCCTCGGATGATGGGAATCTGATCCGCGTTTCCCCCCTACCCCTTGAGGCTGGAAAGAAAGGCAATGAGATCGCGCAGTTCCTCCCGGCTCAGTCCATTCGTAAGCCCCCCAGGCATGAGGGAACCGACGTTCTCGATCCGAGAGACCTCCGTCCTCGGGAGCGCTTTTTCCTGGCCTGTAGCTGTGTCTCGGAGATAGAAGGTGCCATCCTCTTCCCGATCGCGATACCCGGAGTAGGTCTCCCCTCCCTTCGTCGCAACCGTGATCGAAAAGTACCCCTCCTTGAGCTGACGTTGCGGCCAGAGCACCGACTCGACAAGGAGATCCGGGGTCAATCCTGCTCCCACGGTATCGAGGGACGGACCAATCACTCCGCCAGCCCCGTCGAGTTGGTGACAGGCGACGCAGGTAAGGACAGCCCGGTGGTAGACTTCTTCGCCTGTCTTGGGATCCCCGGAAGCCTTCACCTCCGCTACCAGCTTGGCAACAAACTCAGCCGAGTAGGCTCGATTACCTGACACGACACCCATCGTGTCCTGGAGAAATCCGAGAAGGGCCTCGTCGTTCTGTCCCATGCGACTCAGCGATGCGACCATCGCCTCGGCCGCTTCTTGAGAAACCTCGGTAGACTGAAGAGCTTCGAGGAGGATCTCTTTCGCTCCCTTTCTCGAAAGGAAAGGCAGGAGCAGCCCGTCGGGACGCCCCTCTTTCCCCCACTTCCCAAGATCGGTAGCGACGAGACTTGCCACCTTGCGAGGAGCGAGGGTGACGAGCGCTTCCGCGAGGGCGGGACGCAGGGAAGCTGGTGCCCCGTGCCAACTGGTGAGGAGCAGTTCCTCAGCTTCCTTGCCTTCGAGTGCCGCCAGCATTCTTGCCGCCGTGGATCGAACCGGGATCTCTTCGCCGGGTTCGAGGAGGAGCTGGCGGAGAGCTTCCCCGTTTCCTTTCAATCCCCACCGCGCCGAGAGAACGGCGGCCGAGACCTTCGAAACCGAATTCCCCGATTGCAGGGAACCCGCAAGGATCGAACTCGCCTCGGGATCGGTGGGTCGAATCTTTCTTCCCTCGGTTCCTTCGACGAGCAACTCCAGCCACCGACCGACCGGTTCGGCGCGGAGAAGAAGATCGAGATCCTGGGGAGCCCCCACTCTTGCCAGGACGAGGGCAAGGCGTTCCCTCGCTTCGCCCGAAAGCGAGGCGTCCTGGAATTTCATCCGGGCAATCTCCAATGCCTCCGATCCTCCCACCTGCTGCAGAAAAAAGGCAAGATGATCCGGGCTTTCAAACTCGATCTCCCCTTCCGAAACGAGAGGAATGGCCTGGGGAGCGAGGACCTGAACGGCCTGCTCCAATGCATAATCCAGGAAACGATCCCGCGGATGATCGAGCACTCGCAGGATTGCGGGAAGCGCTTCCGGGTTGCGAGCTTGGGCACCATTGATAACATCCCACAGGCGATCGGAAGCATTCTCGCTATTGGCAAAATCGGCCGCCTTCAGATCGACCGAAGTTCGAATCCGCTTGGCCTCGGAGGAAAACGAATCCCGGATTTCGCTTCGATCCTGTAGCGGTCTCCCCTTGGCCGTGATTCGCCAGACTCGACCGTGTGTTTCATCCCGGTCGGGATGACGGAGAGAAGCCTGGTAGTGACCGATGATGGGATTGAACCAATCCGCCACATAAATCGCGCCATCGGGACCGACTCGAACCTCGACGGGTCGAAAACTGGAGTGTTTCGAAGAGAGGATTTCCACCGGGACGACCTTCGCAAAACCGGCACCCTCGCGGACCAACGGGAAAGCCGATACCCGATGCGAATAGTATCCCGCGATGAGGACATGATCCTGAATCCAGTCAGGCAGATGCGGAGCGTCGACGTATTCTCCTCCCATGGACTTGCCTGGAGTCGAGCCGACGTTTCCAATCGCCGCCAAATTCTTTCGGCGAATCGCTGGCACCAGCCCGGGGCTCGCAAAGATCAGTTCCTTGTTGTTGGACTTGATGAAGAGCTCTCCCTCTTTGGTGAACACGATCCCGCAAGGGTTCTGGCTGGCGAGGCTTGGAAAGCAGAAGGGCTCGAGACGGAGCGTGTCCGGATGAAACCGGAAGAAGCCAGCCGTATCCCCGCGGACAATCCCCCAGGGAGTTTCGACCCGGGAAAAGCAATGAAGCCCCTGGCTGAAATAGAGGCAACCATCGGGTCCCCAGGTGAAATTGCTGATGTTCTGATGCGTGTCCCCGGTTCCAAATCCGGTCAGCACCACTTCGCGGGAGTCGGCTCGAAGATCCCCGTCG
Organism: Verrucomicrobiales bacterium; assembly: GCA_029213195.1. Taxonomy (GTDB): domain Bacteria; phylum Verrucomicrobiota; class Verrucomicrobiia; order Verrucomicrobiales; family DEV007; genus Arctic95D-9. The sequence goes on along the minus strand of JARGNI010000027.1, from coordinate 5,952 downwards.
GTATCCCGCAGCAGAAGCAGGTCGGGACCTTCGCCCAGGTAGACATCGATCCCTTCCTCGCGCTCCCGAAGCGCGAATCCCATCGGCATCTCGAGACCCTCGGCAAAGACGGTCGTGGTATCGGCACGGCCATCGCCATCGGTGTCCTCGAGGATCACGAGGGTATCGTTGGGATTCTCGCCGGGTTCCATCTGGGCATAAGTCAGGGTCGTGAGGACCCAAAGTCTCCCCTTTCCATCCCAGTGCATGGCCACCGGATTGGCGATCCCCATGGATTCATCAGCAAAAAGGCTGATTTCGAAATCCTCATGAATCTCGAAAGCGGCGAGCTGGGCTTCCACCGAATTGTCCGATTTCTTTTTCCCGACCGATACGCAAAACGCATTCTCGAGAAGGAGAACTCCGGCGAACAGGGCAAGCAGTGCAGTCGATCTCATCGCGCCACTCCTTCCGCCAGTTTCCAGATTTCGGTTTCTTTCTTCGCAATCAGTCCCGGGATCTTCTTCAATTCCTCCTCGAACCATCGCTTGTTGTTGTCGACATGATCCCGGGAGCTGGGAACATGCTGTCGATCCCCATAGAGGAATGCCCAGTTCGTCGGGCGGTAGTATTGATCCCAGAGCCGATTCTTCTCAAGGACCTTGGCCAGCACTTCGTCATTCCACTCCGGGCCGATTCCAAGCGAGTGGACGAGTCGGGTCGCCAGCTCAAGATGTCCCGATTCGGAGAGATACATCCCATTGCTTTCAAAATGGGAAGACTCGAAATCCTCGAGGTCGAAAAAGACGGCGCCCGAATCTTCGGCTGCCCGCCGGCTCGCCTCCGCATACTTTTTCAGGACCTCGTTTCGTTGGCCTGCCATTTCTGTGGCGGGTCCTTTCGCGGGGAAGGAGATCGGGGAAACGACCACGATTCTCTGGCTGAACTTGCGCAGCCCCGAGAGCAACTCTCGATAGGTCTCTTCAAAAGCAGGAAGTGCCTCCTCTCCCTCCAGCGATTCCATTTTCCCAAAGAAGAGAAGAAATACCCCCGGCTGGATTTTCTCCCTGCGATCCGGAACGCTCCCCTCCCTGGTATCCCCCTTTTCGGTGAAGAAGAACATGGGACGCTGTTGACGATAAACCGTATCCGACGACCACCCGATATTGCGAACCTGCAAGGATCGGTCCGCGAACACGGATTGCAGCATGGCTTCAAAATACCCGGCGTCCTGCATCCGGAAGACATCCGCCCCCCCCATGAGGGTCAGGGTTTCTCCTTCGTGCGGGTCAAAAAACGAACCCTGTAGCAGAGGCGGGCCAACCGTTTTGGATGGCAGGTAGAAGTGCCTCAGCAAAGCCTGGGAGTCATCCTGGGAGGCCGGATCGAAGGCGGACAAGAGGGGGCTGGAGAGAAGAATCCCTGCCACGACAATGAAGGGGCGAAACATGGAATCGATTCTGCCCGATCCCCGGGTCGCAAACAAGGACGGAAAGCCGCCAAGCTGGAACTGCGTTTTTTCCCTTTCCCATTTCCTGCCCCGTCGCTATCCATTCCCTATGCCCGACACTCCGTCTCCTCGCGATCCGTCCTCTCTCCGCAGCGCCCGCTGGTGGGCACCGGATGACCAGCGCTCATTTGGTCATCGATCACGGCTCAAGCAGATGGGATTCAATACCGAGGACTTCCAGGCGAAACCCACCATCGCCATTCTGAACACCTGGTCGGACGTCAACAATTGCCACACCCACTTTCGGGACCGCGCCGAGGAAGTGAAGCGCGGAGTCTGGCAGGCCGGCGGGTTCCCTCTCGAGATCCCGGTCATGTCGCTCTCCGAAAGCTTCATGAAACCGACGAGCATGTACTATCGAAATCTGCTCGCGCTTGAGGTGGAAGAAACGCTTCGCTGCTACCCGGTCGACGGAGCGGTGCTGATGGGAGGCTGCGACAAGACGGTGCCGGCTCTGATCATGGGAGCGACCTCAGCCAATATTCCCAGCATCTTTCTTCCGGCCGGTCCCATGCTCAAGGGTTGCTGGAAAGGCGAGACTCTCGGATCCGGAACCGACATGTGGAAATACTGGGCGGAGCGCCAAGCCGGCAATCTCTGTGAGGACAGTTGGAATGAGCTCGAAGACGGGATTGCCCGCTCACCCGGCCACTGCATGACGATGGGCACTGCGTCCACGATGACGGCGATCGCCGAGGTCCTCGGACTCTGTCTTCCCGGATCGACCTCCATCCCCGCCGTCCACTCGACGCATGCCCGCATGGCTTCCTCGGTCGGTCGTCGCATCGTCGACCTGGCCTGGGACAAGATCACTCCCCGGGATCTCCTCACCGAAGATGCATTCCACAACGCCGTCGTCACGGACATGGCTCTCGGTGGGTCGACCAATGCGATCATCCACCTCATCGCGATGGCGGGCCGGGCGGGGGTTTCGCTCACCCTCGACGACTTCGACCGAATCTCCCAGGATGTCAAAGTGATCGCCAACATCCGTCCGTGTGGAGAGCACGTCATGGAGGATTTTTACGACGCAGGCGGGATCCTCGGCCTGCTCAGCCAAATCCGAAGCCTGCTCCGCCTCGATGCCCCCACCGTCTCGGGAGAAACGCTCGGGAAAAACATCGAGGGCGCCGAGGTGTTCGACGACGACGTCATCCGCCCGATCGATCGCCCGGTCGGGAAAGCGGGAGGAACCTACGTCCTGAGGGGAAACCTCGCGCCAGACGGTGCCGTCATCAAACCGACCGCGGCCGAGCCTGGTTTGCTGGAGCATTCGGGACCTGCAGTGGTCTTTTCGGACTACGCCGACCTCAAGGCCCGCATCCACGATGAATCGCTCGGCCTTACCGCAGACCACATTATCGTCCTACAGAATGCCGGCCCCATCGGCGCGCCGGGCATCCCCGAATGGGGCATGCTGCCCATTCCCAACTACCTGCTCAAGCAGGGAGTCCGGGACATGCTTCGTATCTCGGATGCTCGCATGAGCGGGACCAGCTACGGTGCCTGCGTCCTTCACGTCGCTCCTGAATCTGCCGTGGGAGGCCCTCTCGCCCTCGTCGAAGACGGCGACACGATCCGGGTCAGTATCGAGAATCGGGAATTGCATCTCGATGTCTCGGACGAGGAACTGGCGCGTCGCAAGGAAAGCTGGGAGCCAAAGGAGTCTCCCTATCGCCGGGGATACGGCCGGCTTTACGCAGACGAAATCACCCAGGCGAACGAAGGATGCGATTTCCGGTTCCTCCACTCCGGTCCCGATACTCCCGAGCCCGATATCTTCTAGGAGAGCTTTTTCTCGAGAAAGGGATCGGAATCTGCTCGCGCCCCTACCCGTTTTTCACTACCGTTCGACGAGATGAAGCCAAGCCGTGACCAGGGCCAGGAAGCGCCGCGATCGATGCTCTACATCGGAGCATCGGCGACTCTCGCTGCAGTCATCCTCGTCTTCACGCTCTTCCTGCTCATCCGTGGATTTCAATGGCGTGCGGCACTGGCCGATCTCCGGGCCGAGCCGGGGATCGAGATCCTCAGCATCGAACGATCGGGATTCTTCAAGAAGCGCCTCCTCGGTCTGAAAGATCCTCTCGCCCCTTCTCCCGAGACTTTTCTCCGCAAGCACAACATCGGGCCACGGAGCTTCGAGCTGATCCTGACTGAGTACCATTCTCTCAATACTCCCTACGAGATCCAACGAAAGGAGAGCGACGAAGCCTCCGTGGAGAAATTGAAGGAAAGCCTGATCGAAGCCGTCGCCGCCTACACCGAGAAGATGCAGAAGCAGCGGGAGGAAGATCTTGAGAAGATCACCCAAATGCTCTTCGACACGAAATTTCCCGAAGAGATGAAGTCGGTCGACATCGAGTGGCGCGATGGCCGGTGGATGGTCGCGGGCGAGCTCTTCGAGCCGGTGCATTCCGGATTCGTGGAAGCGGCCCCGGCCGCTCTGCTCGAAGGGGAAATCGACTTCTCCGAGCTAACCAATCTGACCGAAACAAGAACGGCCTCGCTGGGGGAACAGATCTCCACCACCAACCTTCTCACGACCGATCTCGATGGTGAGTTCACCCATGTCGACCAGGTGATCCGTCTCCTCGCCGACTACGACGAGGTCTGTGAGATCTCACGCATCCCGGCTCCAAGGCTCCGTCTTGAAATCGTTTCTCCCGACGAAAGGCAGGAGGACTTGCGGATCGCCTCCCTCTGGAAAGAACTCACCGTGGATGGCGAAATCGATCCGAAGCGGTTTGAGGAAACCCTCATGATTCTCCCCGAATCCAGTGAGGAAGGAACGCCAGAGACCGATCGCGACCTTCTCGCGTTTCTCAAAATTCTTTCGGAGGACGAGTGATCGCGATGCCTCCAGAAAGCACGAGGCAGGCTTCCCGCCGACCGGAGATCCTCGTAGCTCCGGCCGTCACTTTCCTCGCGGTTTGCGGATTGCTGGTCGTGGCTCGTTTCTATGAAAAGCTCCCCATACAGGCCCCGCCCTGCCAGCTCCGCGATCTTAGTGGCATCCCCTGCCTCGGTTGCGGCGGCACCCGGGCGATGATGGCCCTTGCCGAGGGAAACCTCCTCACCGCGATCCGTTTCAACCCCGCCATCACCTTTTCCGCCTTTGCCATCACCGGTTGGCTGATCTGGCGATTGATCGTTTTCTCTCGGGAAGGGAAAGCCCCTTCCCCGCTCTGGACCCGAAAGAAGGTTTTCCTCGTCATCCTGGGTTTCACAGTCCTCTTCGTCGCCAACTGGGTTTATCTGCTCTTCTACCTGCCATGAACCTCGTTCTCCCCCGCCATGAAGTTGTCGTTGTTGGAGGAGCTTCCGGAATCGGGAAAGCGATAGTGCTCGCCTTTCGCGAAGCCGGAGCTCACGTTTCGGTGCTGGATCGGGATGCAGAGGGTCTCGCGGAACTGGTCAAGCACGATCCGGAGATCTCCACCGAAGGAATCGATATCTCCGATTTTGAGGCGATGGAACGATTCGCCGAGGGAAAGGAGGTCGATCACCTCGTGGTCGCTGCAGCCATGGGAAGCGGGAAACCGGCGATGCCTTTCTGGAAGATGACCCCATCGGACTGGGAACCCGTCATCGATGTCACGCTGATGGGAACCGTCCGCTCGGTTTACGCCTTCACCCCATCCCTTCTCCGTGGGGATACCGAGAGGAAATCCGTCCTCCTTCTTTCCTCCGTCGCCGGCCAGATCGGGTCTCCGACAGATCCGCCCTACAGTGCTTCGAAAGCCGCAGTGATCAATTTCGCCCAATGCGCAGCCCGCGATTTCGCACCCCACGGAATTCGAGTCAACACCATCGCTCCCGGGATGGTCCGGACGAACCTGAACCGATCTGTCTACGAAGCCACGGCAGCGGAGACCGGCGTCAGCTACGAGGATTGGGCAGAGGAGAAAATCGGCAAAATCAGTCCGTTGGGGCGCTGGCAGGAAGCTTCCGAAATTGGAGCGATGAGTGTCTTTCTCGCCAGCGAGCAGGGACGGAATATCACTGGCCAGACCCTCAACATCGATGGTGGCCAGGTCATGCACAGCTAGACGATCTTCCAAAGTCCCGGCTGATGCAGAGATCTCGAGGGATCCGGTCTTCTCGCGTTTCGGGCACTTGGTAATCCGTCCTCAACCGAATCGGTTTCGCGCTCTCCAGCGCAGGAAGGAAGAGGGTTTCATGCAGAAGGAACCAGGGAACACAGAACTCCCTATTCTTGGACTGGTGAAGTGGAGCGCAGCATCCCAATGGATTGGCTCCGACTAGAAATGCGGAAATCATTGTTCAGGCAACTCTGATTCCGCATTGCCTGAATCGAGCGCCTCTTATGCATCGACAAGTGGATAGACTGACAACTCCCCTGCTATTTATATTTTAATTATATTATTGTATTTCTTGTATTTATTTTTTTGGTCCTACCGGGTTTTGAGTGGCAAAGGCGTGAGAGGCCACGTTATCCT
>JARGNI010000076.1 GCA_029213195.1 Verrucomicrobiales bacterium | reverse complement strand
TCATTATACACCTCATACAGAGTACAAGTGGTATTTATGAGATGGCTTCTAGCAAAGTTTCTTGCTCAACACCGAGGTGTAAGAAACCGGAAAGGTCTGCCACCGCTCACCATAGATAAGATCTTAAAATGGGCAGATGGGCACCATAAACGAACGGGTAAATGGCCCACGTTGGGATCTGGAGCGATCTACGAACAGCCCGAAGAAGACTGGAGGAAAGTGTCACAGGCATTATCTCGAGGCATTCGTGGGCTCCCAGGAGGATCATCTCTAGCGAAGCTTCTTTACGAGAAGCGCGGAGTCCACAGTCGAAGTGCTCGCCCACAGTTGACTTCTGAGCAGATTCTAAATTGGGCGACAGCACATCGAAAAAGAACAGGTAGATGGCCGTGGGTAAAAAGTGGCGAGATCCATGAAGCACCTGAAGAGTCTTGGAGAAAAATTGATTCTGCTTTGCGAATGGGCCTCCGGGGTCTCCCGGGCGGCTCTTCTCTTGCAAAGCTCATCGCCAAGCATCGCGAAAAATAGAGGGTCAAATGAATACCGAACTCACCCGCGCAGAAGGCTTCCTCGATCTCGGCATGTGCGAAGATGCCTAGAACGTGACGGAAGACCTTCCGCCCCTTGATCGCGTGGAGCCTCTCGTCCTCGAGTTGCGTCTCCGCATCCTCACCGCAATGGAGAAGTGGGAGTTGGGAGAGGGGATCGCCAACGTGCTTCTCTCGTCCGCAGTGGAGCCTCAGAAGTGCAGGCAGACCGTAGCGCGGTTTCATCATATCCGCGCTCGGGATCTTTGCTCAGAAGGCGAATACGAGGCCGCACGGAAGGAGATGAGGAAAGCATCAGATGCGTGGCCGGAGATCCGGATGGAGTTGCTCGACGATGATCGGCTTCAGCAGGCACTATGGAAAGAGTAGTGCGGCTAATCTCTCGGCTTCGCGTTCTCGGCTATAATGATGATAGTCACAAAACGGTTCTGTTCGATTTCGCATCCTACGGGTTTTCCAACCCGGGCCGATGCGCTCCGATGATGCGGTGGGGTTGAAAAAGCAAATCCTTAGCAGTAATCGGCCATCACGCGGCCGTCGACAAAGTTCACGTTAATGATCTGCACGCCACGATTTTGCATCAGCTCGGATTTGACCATGAAAAGCTGACCTACGAATACAACGGACGCCGCTTTCGCCTGACCGATGTGGGAGGCAAAGTGATTCAGCCGATCTTGGCGTGACGATTGAGAAGTTCATTCTTCTCTTTTCAAAGGGGTTGCGCACTTGGTTCATGGTCTTTGCCATCCGCCACGGTGTCTTTTTTTGAGGCAATGCGCGCCTGTCATTAAAGCGAATGATTTATTGACCGCTGCAGATTTTCTTTCATAGGGTTTTCCCTCATGGTTACGTTTTCAAGTCCTGTTAAAGCTGTGATGGTTGTGGTGCTTTCCCTGTGGGGGTGTTCAGCGGCATTTGCTGAAGTGCCTTATGGTTACGTTGGAAAGTGGCGAGGTTATCACAACGGAAAAGTTGGTCTTGGGACCATCGAATTGGTATCGCCCTCGTGGGGCATCACTGCTGCGCATGTCGCCGCTCCGAAAAAAAACGATCCAAGTCGGAGAGTCGTGGTGACTTTTGGGTGGAACAAATCCGTCGGGGTAAAAGAGGTCTACATTGCGCCGGAAGGGGACTTCGCGCTGGTGCGATTCAACAAACCAGTCACGGGAATCACGCCAGTGAAAGTCGCGGGAGAGGTGATCAAAAAGGGGATGGGAACGGTCACATTCACAATGGTAGGTACAAGAGGTGGCAGGCATGCTCACCCCGGCCGCAAGGGGCATGGGTCTGGTGAATGGAAATTTTGGCACAGTGGATCCCCCAAATCGAGGCCCGGACGGGCGGGGGATAGCGGCGGTGCCTTTGTGCTGGATCGTGACGGAAATGAGGATGACATCCTCATCTCTGTGATTCACGGAGGAGGGCGCTCGAATCAGCCTGCTTGGTTCAAAAACTGGATTGACAAAAAAATGGAGGGGAGTGGCGAATCCATCAAGTGGCGGAGATTGCCGAAGAAGGAGGGTGACCCGGAAAGTTTGACCGAGGTGCTGGATTCGGCTGAAAACACCATGGAATTGAGGCGGTTTATTAACTGGATTAAGAACAGTTATCTTCCCGAACTCGACGCTGCAGCCTTCTCGAGTCCGGCGGCGCGAAGGACTTTGGTCAACCGTCTCAATAACCTGAACGAAAGGGTTACTCGAATTGACCGGGAAAACGGCCTGAGAGAAGGAGGGTTTCTCATTTATGGTGCAATGCACCAGTGTGATGCCCAGCTTCAGTCAGCAGTAGATGGTAAGGGGAAAGACGATTTAGTGGTGGACCCGGTCGAGAGGGAGATACTCTCCTTCTGGTTTGATGAGATTGAGTGGTCACTGGAATCGTGGCTAAAATGAGGTGACGGAAAAAGTTCAGACGTGCACTCCTTCTGGGGGAATTTTTCATCCGTAGCACCTCGCCGGTCACTGCTTAGAAAGGAGACAGTCACCATTTCTCGTCTTTTGGATTCATTTTCGAATCGAATCCGGCAGGTCCTGGTTCATTCACCCCAATTTGCGAATTTGTAGACTCAAATTGTCTGCCAACTTTAAATTGAGTTGTTCTGATGTTCACTGATTGGGGGGCGCAATTAAATCCCCCAAGCCGAGCGTCCAGCTCGGTGCAAACATTTCCCCGAGGCCTACGTTTCTGCCCCCCTCAATTCCGGTAGGACCGGCAAGCCGATAAGAACGCCTTAAAAAAAGCAAATTCGAATTGCACCCCCTCCAACCCGGGGCAATGCGCGGTGATGGAGCTACGGTGTTGAAAAAGCAAATCCTTAGCAGTCGATGGGTCTCAGGATTACTCTAAGGCCTTCTTCATATTTTGCAGAATGATCCGAAAAATCCTGTGTGGAATCACAAAAGCAGAAAACGCGTGTTTTTTCGACAAGCTGACGCGGAACCCGGCGGGAGGGTTCGAGAATAAAAGATTCCTTTTCGGTCCGCTTGAGCGATTTCGCTCATTCCTCCTATCTCTGTCTCACATCTCATCCCCCTAAAGGGGGAATGAGATTATGAGACAAAGTGTGACCCCAAGAATTTAAGTCTCAGTCTCATGAGACTTTGATTGTGAGACAACTCGATATTTCTTTCCTTCTTTCACGACTTTTCCTGCATCCAAGAAATCTTTTCGGAATCGCTGAAAAGATGCCCGCGAAATTCCAGTGTTCGCCATTGCGGTATTCTGCCAGTCGCGAGGTTCGAGAGGTTCAGACAAGCAGGCCAGGATCTCCGCAGGATCATACTGAGACTTCGCTCCTGCCTTCCCGCGGTTCTCTTCGAGCATTCGCTGCCATTCTTCTTCACTCACATCCCGCCAACAGATCCCCTTTTCAGAATGTGCGATCATGCGAGAAGTCGTTTTTTCCCCATCCTCTCTCTCCCATCCGAGACGCTTCCCCCTCTTGGGAGCGGAAAGGCGAAATACGGAGTGGCTCCCCACGTTATTCAAAGTGATCACTCCGCGGGCCCAGTTTGCCCACTCTACCGATCCAAGTGTGCTGTATGCGTTGTCACCCGCCTTCCAGTTGCTCTGCTGAACTCGAGGTGGCTTGGCGGTGTGGGCTACAAGAATAACTCCACAACTTTGCGTGATTGCGAGAGGGTTGAGTTGTGAGCGAAGAAACTCTCCGACTTCTTTCGCCGAGTTCGGCTCTCCGTCCAAATATGAAAGTGCAGGATCGATCCAGAGGAGATCGGGCGCATGGTGATCGCAAAGTGGCATCAAGAGATCGCGAACCAATGACTCTCCCCTGAGACCGGTCTCGTGGAATGCTTGAACTGGTTCCCACCATCCTCCAAGCCATTCCAGATCTTCATCGGAGAGATCCATTCCTTCGATCACTCCGTCTCTCATTTCTGCCATATCGCCGTCGTCGTTCTCAGCCTGTACGATGAGCGATCGCAGCTTCTCGCGGGGCTGAATTCCGAAGCATTCTCTACCAAGAGCAAAACTGATCGCCATCTGCATTTGCAGTGAACTTTTCCCGATCCCGGTGGGCCCCACCAGAAGAGCGCCGCCTCCTCTGCAAAGGAAGCGATCTCCGAGAAGTGTGTTGGGGTCATCCTGGCCAGGTTTTCGGAACTCCATGATGTTGGGTGCCGATACGACCTTATGGCTTTCATCATTGCGGGATTGCCTAGAGGATTCCATAGCGCCTTTTATCGTTTGCGAGCAAAATTGGATATTTCTCCGTGTATACCTCGAGAAGCACGAACAAGTGCGGAGCGGTCTCCTTTAGGGCGGTCTCAGCGAGCTCGTCCGAATCGAATTCATCTGGGTTCATGCCCGCTTGCTTGAGGTATTCCCCGAGTTTCTCGGAAGGGGTTAAACGTGGATTATTTCTACGAAACTCCTTGATGTCCAAATTCTCAAGGTCTTCGACGGTCCATTCCTCTCCTAGATCTATGGGACTATTGGAGCCTTTCACTTTTTTTTCCTTTCTGGGATCTTCCATAAAATTTCTCTCTATCAGCTCATTCAGCAGTTTGGTATTTTCTTGTCTTTCGCATCACACTCATTTTGCAATTTTGATGAGTGCTGCAATTACGTCTTCCAAGACGAAGAGCCTCCGCCCCCCTATTTTCAGACTTGGGATTGCCCCTGATTCAACTAGGCGCTCGATAGTTCGAATGCTTAACCCGGTGGCATCTGCCACCTCCGACTTGGTGTGGAACTTGTCGTTCATATCCAGGTGAATTGAGTCAACTTCGCCATGGCATGAATTGCCGGTTTATGGCGCTAGATGGCAGAAGGCGCGCTTCATAGAGGAATCGAAGAAAATCTGATGCTGGCAACAGAATTGGCCTGATGCTGACTTCCTGTTCTCTCCCGATTTCCCGACCAAAATGCTTCGATGAAAAATTCACCCGACTTGGAAAGGGTTTTAATTGGCTGCCCTTGAGAAGCGAAATAGTCGGCGCTAGGATGCGATCCTCATCATCTCATCGTAGCTGATTTATCCACGGGCACGCATCACGATTGACTTCCGGACCGTGGCATGGACCGAGCAGCCAATGCATCCCATTCCGTTCTCACCTACAGGGAACTCGCCCGCCATCTGAGAGTCACGGAACGCCACCTCCGAAATTTGGTGAGGTCGGGTGAAATCCCGTCATTCAACATTGGACGGAACCGCCGTTTCAGCCTCGAAGAAGTGATGGCTGCGCTCACCTCGCATTGAAGATTGCCTCATAAAAGGCAACCCGCCTCCGTAGGCAGAACTCAACCCACCTTCGCCTCATCCATCTCGATCACGTTCTCCGTGGATTGCGGTTGGATACCCCAATAAATGGCAGCGTGCTTTTGCGTCACGGGGAGGCGGTAGTGGGCGAAAATCAATGCCGTGCTTGTGTGCCCCATGTGGAGCGCCAACTCCGCGGCGTTCTGGTGGTGGGCCAAGTGATACGTGGCGTAGGAGTGGCGGAGCGCGTTCCTTGGCCACTCCTTGAGCGTCTTGCCCTCCTCCTTGGCTTTCGCCACCGCGGAGGGTGAGCCAAAGCCTGCGGCAAGGTGGGCCTCCTCCATGAGTTTCCGCCCGCCTTTCGGCCACACTGGCCCGGAGCCTTTCGCGTTGGGTTGGAGCCAGGCCTTGAGGTTGTCGCTCATCGGAACAAGCCGGTTCTTGGCGCTCTTGGCCTTGCTCGCCTTCACTTGCACGTGGCCAATATCCAACCTCACCTCCTCCCAATCCAACCGCTCCAATTCCGCGGCCCTCAAACCGGTGAAGAGGCCAATGGCCAGCGCGGGGAGAATGGCTTCATCTGCTCCGGTGAGGAGAGCATTCGCCTCATTCGGCGTCACAGTTCCCACCTCGCCCTCCACCTCCTTGGATTGGTCCACCTTCTCTGCGGGGTTGGTGTCTGTAAATCCATGGCGCTTGGCATCATTGAACGCCACTACCAAAATTCGCCGGTAAGAATTCACAGAGCCCGGAGCCACGCCAAGACTATGGAGCCAATCCTCCACCTCACGCGGTGTGACGGTGGCGACGGGGCGCTTCCCGAAAACATCCTTGAAGCGGCCCAACTTGATCCGCATATCGGAGAGGTAGACGGCGGAACGTCCAGCGCGCCTCTTGGACTCAATCACGTTCTCCACCATTTCCGCCACCGTGCAAGAGCGCGACTCCTTGTGACGTATAGCAACCGCCATGGCCACCGCCTCCCGGAGCGAGAGGCCCACCCTTTCGAGTTCGGCGCGTGTTTCCACCACGGTGGCACGTTCCGCGGCAGTGAGAGCGGAATCAACGCCATGGGTGAGAGCTTCCTCCTCACGCTCCTCCGCCCACTCCTCCGCCTTGTCCTTGGTCTTAAACCCTTTCTTGCGATACTTCCCGCCCTCCACGTAGGAGGCCCGCCACTTGTAAACGGGATGGCCTTTCATGGGCTTGATGGTGACGCGATGGCCAAGGCGGACTCCGGGTTGGGTGGAATTGCTCATGACTCTAAACGTGCCATGTCACTTCGAAATAGGCAACGCGAAAACTGCTCACTAATCGCTCACTGCTTGTTTTTCGAAATTTCCGAAATCTCTCCAACTCATTGAAATACCGAGGACAGGACTCGAACCTGCACACCGTAAGGCACTTGATCCTAAGTCAAGCGTGTCTACCAATTTCACCACCTCGGCTCATGGGGAGGGCGGCCACTTTGCCACCGGGAGCTTCAGATCGCAAGTGGGGAGTGGATCTCCCCGCAATTCACGAAACATGGCGCTTTGCCGCATGATCATCCCCACAGGAGCGACGCGAGAGCTTCGCGGCAAGGTCGATTCAACACGGCGGGAAGCTCTTCTCCTAGAGGCGCCCGCTGTACTTGCTGGGCTTCTTCAGGTAGTCGAAGCCGTCGATGGGCTTTCCACTCTTGTCCACGATGGTAAAGCTGCCTCTCGTCTTCTTCGCAATTTCAGCGAACTGCTGGATTCCTGCCGTCGTCTGCATCGCGACCATGTTGATCGGAGGTCTCCCAAACTTCGAGTTGGTCTTCAAGATGGGACCGGGAGTATTCCCCCCCGTTCCATCGGCCATGAAGAAGATCACATCGGGCGGAGGGTCCATGTAGTGGGCGATATCGAGAGCCAGACCCCAATCCGTTCCGCCGAAGAGGCGATCTTTTTCCACCCGCTCCATCGTCTTCTTCACGTTGCTCGGGTTGGATGAAAGCCATTCTCCCTTCGGCAACTTCGAAGTGCTCCCGACAAATTCATAATCGGCATAGCCTCCCTTGCTCTTGAAATCATATTTCCCTTTCGGGCCCGTCACCTGGTTGTCCAAGCCCTGCGTTCTCTTCACCGACCATCCCTTGGAGGCATAGTATCCGCCCCCCGCAAAGAGCAGAACCTGATACTGCACTCCCTTGAGGGACTTGAGAGCCTTTTCCAACTCCTTGTTCCTGAGTTCGACCTGGTTCTTCTTCATCGAACCCGAGTGGTCCAGAACGAAGAGAAATCGTCGACCGGTGGAACTTCCTCCAAAAAAGGAGGCCCCACTTCCCATTCCGCCGCCACCGGAGCCAAATCCACCGCCACCGAAATCAGCGTCCCCGATCCCGAGTGGCCCCTTGCTCGTTTTCGTCACATTGGGGAGGGCAATCTTGGCCACGGCATTGGCCCGCATCAACTGCGCAAGGGGTGCGGCAGCGGCGGCCGAAGCGGAGGTCTTCTTCGTCTGCTTGACGACATTCTTTTTCTGCATCTCCTGCTTCTTCTGCACCGTGGGAGCAATTGCCGCAACGATCTCGGGATCGTCCTTCATCGGAGGAAGAATGACGACGAGCGCGGCGATCAGGAAAATCGCGAAGTGAAAAATGACCGCAGCCATGATCGCCGTCGCCTTCTTGCCGCGTTGCTTCGGAGGCTCCACGGGGGCGAGGTCTTCGAGGGTAAGCCCACCTGTTTCGACGGCAATCGGCTCCTCTTCTGCGAGAGGAGGCACCGAAATGGGAGGCGGCAGGGGCACCTGTTCCGCGTTTTCATGAACGGGTTGAGAAATCGGCGGAGGGGCTGGAATGTCCTCTTCGATGTGCTCGGCCACCGGAACGGCATGACCGGTTTCCTCGATCTCATGCATCTGGGGAGCGCTGGCCCCCAGGGCCGTTGCCACCGAAAAATGCTGCTGGGACTTCTCCTGGTCGCCCATCCACTCGAGGACGGTTCCGAGGATCTGGTGTCCGTAGGCGTTGGCAGGATTCTTCAGGACAAACTGATGGACGAGGTCGTGGCTTCGCTCCTCGGCGATCTCTACCACCCGCTGAAGCTCTTCATCGGTAGAAGGAGGGACCGGAGCCTGGATCAGCACCTCGATCGCATCTTCCCTCGCGTCTCGTTCCAAGGCCTTGTCTGCCACGAGCATACGGACCGACCAGTCCTCGGGGTGAACGTCGAGCGCGGTTCGCAGTGAAGATTCGATTTCGGTCATGAGCTTGAGGATTCAGCAGTTGGAATTCGAGGTTATTATCAGATTCTCGAAGAGCTTTCAATCCTTCGTATGGCAAATCATGGGGCTTCCAAATTCTTACCGAGGAACGTTCTCGCCCTCCGCGATTACGGATTCACCAATCGCACCCTCTCGGCTTGGTATTTCCCAAGGAGCTGGTCGATCGACGAAACGATTTCTTCCTCTGTCCCCACCACCATCCAGTAACGATAGCGCAGGGTCGATCTGGGATGAAGATCCAAGAGAACGATGGGAGAAAGGTGGACACAGGGTCCATCGGTCGCTTCCGGACTGTTGCCGCCGCCATGAGGCCCAAAGTTCCAATGTTCCGTCGCGGCCGGACTGAAAACGGCCACTCCCTGCCCCTGGCGATTGAAGCAGGCCATCACATTCCGCGGCGCATGCGTCTTCCCCCAGGGAGGGCCGGGAAGCTGTGCCTCCTCGCGCCACTTCCCTTCTCCGAGGTAATTGCGGAACACCGAGAAATTCCGGGTGAAGTAGAGCGCCGGGATCTCCTGGTGACGCTTCCCCTTCTTTCCCCAGCGATCATTTCCCTCCCGCTGGCAGACCAGTTCACAGGACACGACCACCACGTTGGGCAACCCCGGCTCAAAAGTCGTCCACTGTCGCATGATGGCATCAGCATCCTCGTCAGCCATGTCCCAGAGCTTGGGGATTGTCTCGGAAAAAAGCCGTCCCTCGTCATCGATTTCGAACTTCGGGACCTTCGCCCAGGATTTCACTCCTCCGCCCTGGATCGGATTCCACGGCCAGGGTGACCAGGCCGGGCTCTGCCCCTCCTCTGTCCGATCCAATCGCCTTCCCGCATAGTAGGACTGCTGAATCAGCCTGCCCGGGTCGTGAATGTTGACCACGTTCTTCCGGTAGGTTGACCAGGAAAGGTGAGTGATGGCCGCTCCAAACTCTCGATCAATCCCGACTCTGACGACACCATTGTCGAGAAAGAGCGGATCTCGTTTTTCCCCCACCTTGATGTTCCCGTCCGGGGTCTGCTGGGAGAGAGAAATCGCAGGAAGGAGAACAGAAAACAGGAGAAGAACTTTCATGAGGCCGACGGGCTGCGCGAACAAAGTCACTCCCCTGCTCCCTGGCAAGCTACCCAAACATGGCCCGGCAGATAACGACCGCGGCGATCACTCCGGCGAGATCCGCACAGAGCCCCGCAGCCAGCGCATGACGAGTCCGTCGGATGGCGACCGAACCGAAATACACCGCAAGCACGTAGAAGGTCGTCTCGGTCGATCCAAACATCGTTGCCGCCGTGTATTTGATCGTTTCAGAAAGCCCTTCATTCGTCAGGATCTCCACGAGCACCCCCTGGCTGCCACTGCCGCTGAGGGGGCGCATCAAGGCCATGGGAACGAGTTCGGGAGGAAAGCGAACAAACTCAAGGAAGGGTCGAAGTAGATTCTGAAAGAGAAAGAGCGCTCCGGAGTTTCTCAGGATCGCCAGGGCTGCCAGCATCGCGACAATGAATGGCATGATCCGGACAGCGACGTTCCACCCTTCCTTCGCACCCTCGACAAATTCTTCGTAGACCGGGATTCGTTTGAGTGCGGCGAAAACGACAAAGAAAACGAGCACAAAGGGAATTGCCGCCACCGAGATCGCGGAGAGCGTCCGCTGCCAGATCCCTTTTTCGCCTTCCGGTTCCACCTCGTCGAGATCGGCTCCTTCGGCATCGAGCTGGATGGCGACCTCCCGGAGTCCGATGGACTCCTGGATGCGAATCCGGCTGTCGGGAAACATCTCGAGAAGAATGATCCCGACAAAGATCAGAACGACCCCGGCGATGAGAATTTGGCCCCGCCCCGAGAGTTCGCGGCTTGCCGCCTGCACTTCCGGCGCATCCGCCTCCTCCTCTTCGACCGGTAGAGTGACCCGATTGAAAACGGGCATTTTTTCAAAAGTCTTTACGGCGAGGATCGCAACAATCGTCGAACAGAGCGTCGCCCCGATCGTCGTCCCGACGATCGCATACGGTTCCGCCATCCCCTGGGCAGCCAGCAATCCAATCGCGGTCGCGGGGATAAGGGTGACCGAGCTCGTGTTGATGGCAAGGAAGGTGCACATCGCATTGGTGGCCGTGCCTTTCTCGGGATTCAATTCATCGAGATGCTGCATCGCCTTGAGCCCGAGAGGGGTCGCCGCGTTTCCCAGTCCGAGCATATTGGCTGCCATGTTCATGACCATGGCACTCATCGCTGGATGCTCCTCGGGCACATCGGGAAAAAGTCGTTTCATCACGGGCCGGACGAATCGAGAAAGCGCCTGAATCGCCCCGGACTTTTCCGCAAGTCGCATGATCCCGAGCCAGAGCATCATGATCGCGCTGAGAGGAATCACGATGTTGACGACACCGATCTTCACCATGTCGAACATCCCCGAGACGATGCCATTCTCCCCCGAAAGCTGATCGAGAAGTGCCGCGACGATCACGCCGACAACGATCATTCCCATCCAAATCCAGTTCAGCATGACAAAGCAGGCAAAGTGATTGTTTCAAGCAAGGGAGCCTCAAAAAGAAAGAACTCCGAGAGAGGATCAGTCGACAAACTTGATTTGGAAACGATCGATTCCGTTGGAGTTGGCGAGCCCTTCCGCATTGCCGATCAGGTAAATCGTGACCCCGTTGTCTCCCTTGAGACGAGACTTCGGTTTTCCACTCCCCACGGTGAAACCCGAACGGACTCCGCGATAGAAACCCTCGAAGTCACTGCGGCGTCTCAGGTTGTACACTTTTCCGGTCCATTGCACGCTCTGGATCCCGTTCCCCCCAAAACCGATCGCGCTGACTTCAAACGGGTAACTTCGCCCTCGATATCGAAGCGTCCCCTTCCCTCCGATTCCCGAAGCCCAGTGGGCTGCCTGTTTGGTCGAAATCTTGACGGTGGCAGAAGGTCGTCCCTTCGGTGCGTTGGGATCCGTCTCGTAACTCGTCGTAGCGCAGCTCGAGAGCCCTATCGTGGTCAGTGCCGCGAGGGCAAACAGTCGAAGCGGTGTCATAGTGGTCCTATGATGTAAGCGACAAAAGCCTCCCCGATCAATGCAAATGACGTTCCGGGCAGAAAATAATTAAGAATCCTGAATCAAAATTCCAGGAAACATTGGCTCCCCCAGGCTTCCGCCCAACTTTCACGTTTCCCGAAGAAGGTGGAAGAGGTTTGCCGGGCGAAGACGCTATTGCTAACTTGGAAGCGATGAATCCCACCGCCGAGAACATCCGCCTGCTCTCTCTTTTTCACTATGTCCTCGGTGTGTTGACGTACTTCTCCTCGCTTTTCCCCGTCTTTCATCTCGCAGCCGGAATCTTCCTTCTGCTCGCGCCACTCGACGAATGGGCCGAGGATTCAGCGGCAGCCCCTTCTCTCATCCAGAATGAAATCCAACATAACCCCGCAGAAGCATCTGGGAGCTCCTCCAGCGACTCAGAATTGGAGCAGGAGGACATCTGGATCCTGAGGGTCATGGGTATTCTCTTCACTGGGTTCGCCGCCATCTTCATGATCCTTGGATTTGCTCTCGCGACGGCCATGATTAGACCCATTCTCAGAAAGAAGTTCGGGAAAACGCGAAATTCGACTTGTACGA
>JARGNI010000075.1 GCA_029213195.1 Verrucomicrobiales bacterium | reverse complement strand
AAGAAGAATACCAAGCTGGCGCGGTCTTCGGCATGAAGCGCACCACGTTTGGCGCAGCCCTGCAACTCAAGGGCAGCGACAACTATTTCTTCTCGCCAGTCCTGTTGCGTGACGGCCAAGCGTCCATCCAGCTTCTTGGCAAGCCTGTTGTCTTTATGGACGATATGCCTGCGGTTGCTGCAAACGCCCTGTCTGTTGTCTATGCAGACTTCGGTCGTGCCTACACCATCCTTGACCGCGTTGGCCTTCAGGTTCTTCGTGACCCGTACACCAACAAGGGATTCGTCACATACTACACCACGCAGCGCGTTGGCGGCGATGTGACCAGCTTTGACGCTATCGTTATCGGAAAGGTGGCAGCATAATGGCACAATTTGACATGCGCAATAACGCGGAGTTTGGCCTTGGCCTCTCCGCTACACTGAGCGGGGCAACCCCAGCAGCAGGCGACTGGATTGATATGCAGGGCTGGGAGGCGCTGACCTTCACAGTGTCCACAGGTACAGTCACAGACGCAGGCACCGCATCGGGCTTCTCGTTTGAGGTTCAGGAAAGCGACACGACAGCCGCAGCAGACGCAACAGCCGTTGCTGATGCCGACTTGGTTGGACTGGAAAGCGCCTTGACCGTGACCGCAGATGACGACGACGACAAGCTGATTGGCTCAATCGGTTACATCGGCGGCAAGCGTTACGTCCGTATCGTGGCAACCGGGACAACCGGAACCGACGCAGCCGTGACCGTCCATGCTCGCAAGGACAAGGGCGCGGTGATGGCAACAGCCACCATCGACAGTGGCACAGCCGCAACCTGAGTTTAGAAGCGGGCGGCTACGGTCGCCCGTCACTAAGCGCAGGGGTTCCCGATGACGAACATCAACTGGTCTGAATTGGTGGACGCCACCGAGGACAACAAACGCGCGGCGGATATGCTCATCCGCACCGATGATGGCACGGAGCGCAGAGCGCCGTATAACGGCGGATGGATTTACCTGCACGACAGCACCCACACCGTTGACAACAAGCAATCCATTACAGCCGACACGCTCACGCACGTGACGATTGACGGATTGGCGGACGACAGCACAACCGACTATCGGCGCGGCATTTCTCTGGACATATTCGGCAACAGCACAATCCAGCCCTTTGCCATTGGCGAGGCGTACAACATCAACCTGACATTCCGCATCAGCAAGGCCACCAGCACGGCCACCTTTGCCGAGATAGATGTGGGCATTGGCTCGGATTACAGCACCATCATCGCGCGAGACCGTCGAGCATTGACCAAGAGCAGCGGCACCACCGACTTCCTGTTTTTCAATGGGACGCTGTTTGTGACCGCACCGTTTGCCCAGTATGGGGCGCGGTTCTTTATCAGTTGCTCTGAAGATGTTATGCTTTGGGACAAGGCAATCATGCTGCAAAGGACGCACAGCCCATGACCAAGGTCAAAATCCTCCGCACATTCCGCATCGCGCTGGACGGCATCACCGTGCAGACGTGGCAACCCGGCATGGAGCGCGACGTTGACGACAGCACGCTGGCATTGCTCATCGACCAAGGCGCTTGCGAGATTGTGACGAAGGCGCACGAGGCCGCGCCGGAAAACAAGGCCAAGCGCAAGCGGAAGGCCAAGGCATGAGGTTCAACCGCAAGTCCGTTACCGTCACGGCATCGACCGACGACCCGGCCATTTCACTGGCGGACATGAAGGGCTTTCTGCGCGTTGATGGGACCGCAGATGACGACCAGATAACGGCATATATCGCCACGGCAACCGAGGCGGTGAAGCAATATCTGCGGCGGGCGCTGCTGACCGAGACATTCGTGTTCAAGGCGGACGGCTTCACTGAGGCTTACGGAGATGACCGTCTTCTATCGCTTGGGCCAGGCGTCCACACAGCATCGCGTCCATACATCCTGGGCGGTGGCGATACGTTAGACCTGCCGTTTGCTCCGCTGCAATCCGTCACCAGCGTTGTGACCTATGACCGCGACAACGTGAGCGCGACATATACATCAACGCGCTACGGCGTGGACCTGACCAGCGGTCGCATCTACCTGAACGAAGGCGAGACGTGGCCGAGCAATCTGCGGGCGCAGGACGCGGTAGAAGTCACATACGTTGCGGGCTACGGCTCTGGCAGCATTCCAGATCCTATTCTTGAGGCCATCCGGCTTTACGTTTCATCGCTCTATGACGGGACGTGCGAAGGCATCAACATGCAGATGAAGGCGCTGTTGGCACCTTATCGGCGGATGGACGAATTGGCATGGTGAATTGCTTCCTTCAGCTCGTTAAGGCATTTCCGGCCAAAATTCGGCAGGGAAAGCCAGTATTCATCATCAAGGCGAGACGCCTCCCCTATAGCCATGTCTTTATGCCCTGCTGCAATAATGCAATTCCAAAGCCTGACGCTAAATTCAAAGTCCTTAAGTGGCGTGTCGGCGTTGATACCCGCCAATGTCTGCACGCCAGCGCGAGCAAGGTCGCCTTTCAGGCCGATAACTTCTTTCCGAAGTTTGGTATTTTCGGCCTGAATTTTTGGAATGCTTTTGCAAATCCTAACTTGCTTAGCCAGAACTTGTCTGACGCGCTCTCTGGTAATGTCAAACATGGCGGCAATTTGCTCAAGAGTTTTTCCCGACATGCGAGCCTCCAAAATGCCAATGTTGCGCTCTCCAAATGTTGCGTACAAATCCCCTGTGAACGGCTTGTTGCGCATATCCTTAACCTCCATTATTTACAGTCAAGTCTTGCACTAAATTATCACGGTTGTCAACAATGACCAATTGCTGCACATCATCCAAGTATAACGCGCGGCAGCTACGCGAGGCCGTGACGTTTGAACGTGTGACCAACACAGCAGACAGCTACGGCGCACGATTGCAGACGTGGGAGGCTATCAGCGGCGCACCGACGCGGGCGATGGTTAAGCCATTGTCAGGCAGTGAGCGGTGGGCATCCGAGCGCACCGAAGCGACATCGACGCACAAGATTGTGTGCCGATACTTTGCCGACCTGACGGAAAAGGACCGCGTGGTTATTCGCAACCGCGCATACAACATCCGCTTCATTGCGAATGTGGACTTCGACGACCAGTGGCTTGAGATAACCGCGCAGCTTGGGGCGGCGGTATGAGCAAAATATCTGTTGAACTGGTGGGCGAAAAGAAGCTGCAACAGGCTCTTGCCCAAGCGGCGGCAGACGTAAAGAGCGCAGCCGAAGTGGCAGTGGTTGCAACGGCCTTAGACTTGCGGGCGAATATCGTTCAGGAAATCAGCAAACCGGGCAGAGGCCGCACGTACACGCATTTCTTCTACACCACTGAAAGTGGCAAGCTGGCGCAGGGGCGCAAACGGAACAAGCCACACACGGCATCGGCAGAGGGCGACCCGCCCGCAACAGATACCGGGCGGCTCAAGAACAACATCTACTTTGAACGGCTTGGTGCGCTTACGGCAGCAGTCGGCAGCGACTTGGTTTATGCGACATATCTGGAATATGGCACATCCAAGATGGCAGCGCGTCCGTTCTTCAGGCCAGCCGTCGAGAAAATCCGGCCCATCTTTATGAAGCGGATTGAAAAAGCCCTTGGGGATGAATTGCGATGAACTTTGCAGGCGTAGCACAGGCAATCCGAGCGCGGCTGGCAGGTGATGCAGCGCTATCGGCGCTGACGACATACGTTGGCTATGATAAGCCGCAGGACACCAAGCCGGAAAGCATGGTTCCGTTTCCGTTTACTGTCATCGAGGACGTGAGCGCAACGCCTTGGGATACTAAGACCAGCGATGGCGGTGAGCAGCTTATACAGGTCACGACCTTTGCGCGGCCTACGGCAAGCCGAAGCGCGATTGACCTTGCAGACGCAGCGGCGCAGGCGACATATGACGCGCTGCATGATTTTGACTTGGTGGTAAGCGGTTCCAATGTAGTAAATTGCCTGTTCGATAGCAGTCCCGGTAACATACCGGACCCAGACGGATTTACGCGATACAGGCCGCTAACCTTCAGGGTTACTTATGATGATGGCACGTGACTTTGCAGATTTGCAGTTGCGTGGTATAACTTTGCAAAGCCGATGAAAGGGCAAGTACAATGGCAGCAGAAAGTGGACGCGACCTCCGCATCAGCTATGATAGCGGTTCAGGCATGGCGGTGGTGGCAGGCGCTCGAACCGACAGCCTGACATTCAACAACGAAGCAATTGACATCACCGACAAGGATGATGCGGGCGTTCGGACGTATCTGGACGACATCGCGGTAAAGAGCATGAGCCTTTCCTGCACAGGCGTTGCGACAGCCTCGACGTTCTCCGCACTTGCGGCAGCAGCATCCAGCGGCACCGCATTGCATGACTTCCAAGTGGAGTTTGGCAGCTTCGCAACCTATTCGGGGTCGTTCTTCATCACCTCGTTTGAGGCGACAGGCGAACAGGCCGACACCATCACGTTCACGCTTTCGCTGGAAAGCAGCGGCACGATTACGGCTTCCTGATGAGCGTTTTCCGTGAAGTCCGAATTGAGTTGGACGGTCAAGAATACTGGTTCACACCGTCTAACAAATTCCTGCGCCGCATTGATGCTGGCCTAGCACCGCAAACGCTGTTGGGCGTTGTCGGGACAATGGACGGCAAGAACGTGCCGCTCCCTGCGCTTGCATACATCATTTCTGAAATGGTGCAGGAAGGCGGGGGCAATGTTGATGAGGATGACGTTCTGGCATCGCTCTATGACGATCTGACAAACAACGGCGGGAACGGCATCGGGCCGCTTGTGCAGTGCATTGGCGATTGCATCACGCCGCCGGGCGCTGCGGAAAAAAACCTACCAGCCCCGGCACAAACCGGGGTCAAGAAAAAGTCCCAACGCAAATAGACTGGACTGGCATGTATGTCACGGCCAGAAGTTGGGGCATACAACCAAGTGAGTTTTGGGAAATGACGATGGTTGAATGGTTCGCAGAAGCGCAGTTTCACCAGAAGCAAAACGAAGGCCAGAAGCCCGTCAAAGGCCATCTGTCAGACGCCGAGGTTGACCGCCTCAAGCTGTTGTTAGAGGACTGATATGGCGTTTCCAAAGCTACAGGTTCAAGTCACGGCGGATACCAAACAGGCCGAAGACGGTCTGAAAAAAGTATCGGGTGACATCGGACAGGTCGAAAAGGCGTCAACAAGGGCCGTTTCGGCGGTCAAGGCGTTTGCCGTTGGTCTTGCCAGCATTGCCACCGTTTCGGCTGTTTTCTCAAGGGCGGTTGCCGAAAGCCAGAAGTTTGAAACAACGATGTTTCGGATTGGCGCTGTCATTAAGGCGACCGGAGGCGTAGCAGGGCGCACCGCTGACGACCTTCGCAGCTTCGCCAGAGAACTTGCAATGAATACGCTGGAAAGCACTGAGGGCGTGCTTGAGGCGCAGCAACGCTTGCTGACATTCCGCAAGGTCACTGGCGATGTATTTGACCGGACAATTCGCGTAGCGGCTGACCTTTCGGCTGTTTTGGGTCAGAACATGAGCAGTTCCGCTATTCAGTTGGGGCGGGCGCTGGAAGACCCTGTTACTGGACTGACTGCGCTGACACGCAGCGGGACGGTATTTACCGACCAGCAAAAGGAAATGGTCAAGCAGTTGGTCGAAAGCGGCCAGCTACTCAAAGCGCAGTCGTTTATTCTGGACGAACTAGAAGCGCAATATGGAGGCGCTGCGGTTGCGGCGGCGCAAGGCTATGCTGGTGCGCTGGATACTTTAGGCCAGAGGCTTCAGGAGTTTTTCCTTTCCATTGACGAAAACTTGGGGCTGACCAAGGCGCTATCTTCGGTTTACCTAACCGCCGCCGAGGCGTTGCGCGTATTGACTGAAAACATGGGGCGGCTGGTGACGTACATCGGCACGGCAATGGCGGCATCTGTTGCTTATGCGGCGTTTATGGCTCGGGGCTGGGTGGCATCTTTTGTTGCGGCAAGGCTGGCAACGATCACGCTTGCGGGTTCCTTGGCGCTTCTGCGCACCGCCATGATTAGAACTGGCATTTTGGCGCTAATCGTTGGCGCTGGGGAATTGGTGTATCAGTTTACTAGGCTTGTCGGGGCGGCTGGAGGATTTGGCGAAGCAATGGGCCTTTTGGGTGACGTTGCTGTTGAGGTATGGGGCCGCATCAAGGATGGCGCCGCTGGACTTGGCGCTGCATTGAAGTCCACATGGCTATCGGTTCAGGCTGGATTTATGGACATGATTGCGTCCATACAAATGTCTTGGTCAGACATGCTTTACAATTTGGGCGCGGGTATTGCGAACATTTCCGGCCTTGAAGGATTGGGCAATAGCTTGATGGCTGCGGGAAATAATGTGCTTGGCGCCGCTGTCGGGTCTGGGGGAGCGCTTGCAACAGCTTCTGAATTAAGGGGGAAGGCATCTTCGGAGGGAGAAAGGGCGGCTGGTCTTTTTGCGGGACTAGATGCACCGCTTGAGAGCGTCCAGAAAATCCGCGACCTACTCGCGTCCATTAAGGACGAGCGCATTACTTTGCCTGACCTGTTGGGTGTCGGGACTGATGAGGGCGATGGCGGAGGCGGCAAGAAAAAGACGCCGCTGGAAGAACAGACAGAAGCGCAGATTGCATCATTGCAGGCGCTTCGTGACCAAGG
The DNA here is from genome assembly GCA_029213195.1 of Verrucomicrobiales bacterium. Taxonomy (GTDB): domain Bacteria; phylum Verrucomicrobiota; class Verrucomicrobiia; order Verrucomicrobiales; family DEV007; genus Arctic95D-9. Next base: position 6,004 of record JARGNI010000075.1, on the reverse strand, counting down.
GCGCGAAACATGGTCAGCACTTGGCACATTCTTGCAGCAATTTGCGGGCAAGAGTAAAGCGGCAGCGATTGCCGCGATTGCCATTCAAAAAGGCTTGTCCATTGCGCAAATCATATCCAACACCGCAGCAGCGCAAATGCGTGCGCTTGCTGAGTTGGGTCCGATTGCAGGACCACCCGTGGCGGCAAAGATGGGACTTTATGGCAAGTTGCAGGCTGGACTTGTTGCGGCGACTGGCCTTGCTCAGGCTATGGGTTCAGGTGGAAGCGCAGGCGGTTCAGCGCCAAGCCTTGGGGGTGGTGCGGGAACAACGCAGCCAGCGCAGCCACCACAGCCAACCCAAACAGTCGCCATCAATCTACAGGGCGACACCTTCAGCCGCGCGTCGGTTGAGGGGCTACTTGAGCAAATTCAATCTCAGCTAGACCGAGGCGGAAGGCTGGTGTTCCAATGAGCGTAGTCATTCAATCCGGCTTCACTGGCATTGCCGAGCCTATCGACCAGCCGCGCATTTGCTTCGACACCCACACGGCAACGCCTACGGCCACCAGCACGGCCACAGGGGCGGACGTGGCGTGGCTTGTTGACGGTGAGACGTGGAGCGTGTGGGAAGGCGGCAGCACATCTCAGACGGTCACGCTGACGTTCTCAAGCGCGGCGACCAGCTACGCGGCGATTGCGGCGCATAATCTGGGCAGCACGGGTGCAACGGTGACTTGCAGAGCGGGCGGCGTGACGGTCGGCAGCATCAGCCCTGACGATGATGGGGCGATCGTGTTCCTCTTTGGCTCAACCACAGTGACGACCGTTGCATTCACCATCTCAGGCGGTTCGGCAGCGCCGCAGATTGCCGTTGCGCAGGCTGGCGAGGTTTTGGAAATGCCGCAGTTGTCGGTGTTCACAGGCTTGCCTATCAGCGAGAGCAAGCAGGTTCGGTATCGTCACCAGCAAAGCATCAGGGGCGACGTTCTAGGCCGCGCTGTTGAGGGTGCAGACCTGCGCTTTGACCTGACCGTGCAGAACTTGCCTGAGACATTCCGAGCGGCGTCGGGCGATGTGACATGGAAGGGCTTTATCAACCACGTTGACAACACTGGACCGTTCTTCATTGCCGCCAAGCCGTTTAGCTATCCAGATGATGTTGCCTACGCGCGGGCGATGGAGCGGCCACGGTTTAACCGTGAGCGGGCGAACCTGAACAATTCGGGCGCGGTGACGTTTCAGTGCATGGGATATGCAGCGCCATGACTAAGACCGTCCAAGTCCTAGAGTTGCGGCAGAAGCGTTGCGACCTGCGCTTCGGCGTCGGGACATGCACGGCCACAGGAACGCCAAAGTGCTTCCAGACGTACAATACCTGCGGCGCGAAAGACGTGTTTAATCTAGACGGCGAGTTGCGCTGGTATTTCACGCGACCGGGCGACCCGGCACCGCTCACGGCTGACCTGCCAAGCGCCGATGAATGGTATGGGCCAGCCATCCCTATCCTGCGCACAGTCAGGACCGAGCCGACCCGGCTTAACCTCGGAGCGGTGCGCGAAGGCGAAAGCCCGTTTGGCTTGCGTGGGACTGTTTCCGTCACGCTGGATGACTTCGAGTTTAGAAACCAATTCGGCGACTTCTACGCATCCGAGCGCACTGTGCAGGGCAGTATCGGGCGCTTGCTCTTGGCATGGCTTGGCGAGGCCGTGCCGCAGTTGGAGATGTATCTCTACACAGGCAAGGAAGGCGACAGCTTGGCGGCGATGACAGTGCGCCGCTATGACGTGACGAACATCAACCCGCCATCGGGCGGAGCGTGGACCATCACCGGGCTAGATCCCCTTGGCAGGGCGGAGCGCAAGAAAGCGCAGTTCCCCCGCGCAACCGACCTACGATTGCAGTCCGATATTAGCGCCAGCACGACCAGCATCACAGTCACCGGGACCGAGGACGACGTGTCGGATAGCTTTGGCAATGACGGGCTATTCTATGGCCGCCTGAGCGGTGAGGTGATTAGCTACACAGGCTACACAGGCAGCGCGGGTGTTTGGTCACTCAGCGGCGTTGTCCGTGGCGCTCTGGGAACGACAGCGGACGAGCATAGCGCAGATGACGGTATGCAGCGCGTCGGACATTACGACGATATTCTGTATTGGGAAATGGTCTATGACCTCCTGAACAATCACACGACTATCCCGGCAAGCCTCATACCTTACGCAACCGACTGGACCAGCGAAGGTGAAAGTTGGCTTTCGACGCTGAAGGGAACAGGCTCATTCACTGAGCCGCGTCCAGTGTCCGAGATATGCGCCGAGGCCATGCGTGACGGGATGTTTTCCATCTGGTGGGATGAGCGGGGCCAAGAGATTAAGTTGCTTGCTTTACGACAGCCAAGCCAACCGCCAATCACTTTGACCGAGCGCAACGCGATTGTTTCCAGCGCACTCAAGCGCACGCCTGACGACCGCAGAACGCGGGTGACGATTTACTACGGGCGCAAAGACCCGACCGAAAGCCTGACCGACGCGAAGAACTATTCAACGCAGCGGATACGCATCGACGCCGAGGCCGAGAGCGCGAACTTCGCGGATGGTACTGTCCGAAACCTTGAATGGTATTCTCCGCTCCTGCGCACTGACCTGAATGCGGTATTGGTGCAGGCATCATTCCTGCAACGCTATCGTACAACGCCGCAATATCTGGAATTGCAGTTAGCCGAAAAGGACGCAACGCTTGCTGTTGGCGACGTTATGTTCGTGACCAGCTATGACGCCATTGACACGCTGGGCAATCCTGTCACCGAGCCGTGGCAGATTATTGAATGGGAAGAACTGGACCCCGGCTTTTCCTATCGCGTCCTAGCGCAGTCGTTCATTCTGTTTGAGCGGCCCGGCTTCATCATGGAAAACACCGCGCCTGACTTCGCAACCGCGACTGATGCGGAAAAGGAAAATGCGTGTTATATTACCGAGAACACGGGCCTGATGCCGGACGGCACGGCGGGCTACGTGATACAGTGAGGGACTAATGGCAAGTTGGACAAGTCAAAGCACATCGAGCCTGCTACCGGGCGAGCCGTGGACAAGCGCCAAGGCTCTGGCGGCGTTTGAAAACCCCACGGCATTGGCTGAAGGGGCGAGCGGTGCGCCGAAGGTTCGAACAGCGGCTTTACAACCACCAACAGCCGGAAGCACGCCCATCCGCAGATTGAAAGACTTTAGTCTCGTGCTGTCGGGAAGCGGGTCAGGGTCGGCGCTGATTGATGAGGCTTCAGTTGGCGTTCTGGTTCCTGGGACAATTCGCGTTGTAACCACAATCGCATCATCTGGAAGTCCCACGACATTTACCACTTCATTTCGAAAGAACGGAACAGCGTTTGCTACGTACACCAATCTAACAGGCGTGCGTTTTTCTGACGTGGCGGTCTCTCTTGGAGACCGAATTGACATTCAGGTCACAGCATCAACCGGGTCTTCATGCACAATTACGTTGACAGATAACAAAATAGAAAGCGGCACAGCCGACTTTGCGGTGGCATGATGTTTCAGAACCTTAGAGAAATAAACGCGCTGGGCTGGATACAGGCCGATTACTCAGATGACAGCACCGGGTCAGCCTGTCTTGAACCCGGCGACCCGCTCTATGACCGCGCACAGGCTGGCGAGTTTGGGTCAATCGCGCCTTACGTTGCGCCTGACCCTGCAGAAATGGCCGCACAGGAAGCCCGCGATACACGCGACCGCCTCTTAGCCGCATCCGACTGGACGCAGGTTGCGGACGCGCCTGTTGATGCGGCGGCATGGGCCACCTATCGCCAAGCCTTGCGCGACGTTCCGCAGCAAGAGGGCTTCCCCGAAAACATCACATGGCCGGAGGCACCAGCATGAGCGACGAACTGGAAAACCTGCCCGCAATCATAGAAGAAGAAGCGATAGCGATAGAAGAAGAGCCAACAGCATCTCCTGCGTGGGAGCGCGTGACAGATGTTGTGGCAATGCGCAAAGAGATTGCGCGGCTTGAGCGCGAACTGCAACGCTTACGCAACAAATTCAAAAAGGCTGAGATATGTTGAACAGCATCACATCCCCGCTTGACGGCATCCGATCACCTTTTGGTGCGATACGCAATCCGTTTGCTGCCTACAACATTGGTGGTCAAACCCCACAGACCATTGCCGACTTCGAGGAGGATAAGTACGCCAGCGCCAACAAGAACCTCGGACCGGAATTGGTCACGAATGGGACGTTTGATACAGATAGTGATTGGCTTTTCTCGTTTGATTGGGGCATCTCAGGCGGGCAAGCGTCTAGCAACGGAACAACTAGTTCTAACATTTATCAGACAGGGGTTACAGAAACTGGAAAGCTATATCAAGTATCCGTAGATGTTTTGCAGAATGACGGTTCTTGCACACTTAGAACAAACACTGCCGTTACGGTTATTGGCGATGTTATTACAACAACTGGCACATTCACATTTGTTTTTGTAGCTGTGGGTGACAGAATTGATTTTCGCTCTGGGTTTAATACAGCAGATGTGATTATCGACAACTTTTCCGTCCGTGAGGTCGTAAGCTATTCCCCTGCCTCCACCACTGCTGAAAACCTTCTGACGCACACGCGGGCGGGAACTGCTACATATACCGATAGCACAGGCACATTACAGACAGCGGCGTCTGGCGTGTTGCGCAAGGACAACCACATCTGGGACGGCTCATCTTGGGTCAAGCGGTGTCTGGTGGAGCCTCAGTCAACTAATTTGCTACTCAACAGCGACACGCTCTCAACGCAAGGCGTGACCGTCACAGCGGCGCTTCATACGTTGCACTTCACCGGAACTGGAACGGTTACACTATCAGGCGCGTCAACGGCTGGGCCACTTGTCGGAACTGGTACGGGCGAGCAAAACCGCGTATCCCTGCAATTCACACCGACAGCAGGAACACTAACGCTGACCGTCACAGGCACCGTTAGCAATGCGCAATTAGAAACAGGCGTGCAGACTTCCTACATCCCCACGGCTGGCGCACAGGTCACACGACCAGCGGACGCACTGAGCATCGACAGCACTCTCCTGCCCTACGACAGCACGGCTATGACGATAGCTTTGGATGGGGAGATGACTTATGCTGATACTAACGCAATCGGCAATCCAACTTTCTTCTATTGGGGTGCAACGTCTACCGCGAATGAACGAATACGCGTTCTTATGGATACGCGAAGCACTGACACTGGTCAGGTAATCTTTGAGCAGGTTATTGGCGGGTCTCCTATATCTGTATCGTCTAGCGGTTCTGCATACTCCCCCGACCTCAACGTACCGTTCAACATCGCATCGCGTCACACATCCAGTGACCTCAACGGCGCAGTGGACGGAACAGCACTTACGGCAAACACCACACCAACAACCCTGCCTGACCTATCCGCAACAGACTTCCAGATTGCACCAACAGGCGTGATTAACATCAAGTCCCTGCGTATTCTCGGGGGCTATGGCGCAACGGATGCAGAGTTGGAGGCGGCAACAACGTGACTTGCATCGCCTCATATCTTCTCATGGCGTGGATTAACGGCGTGGCGCTGAAAGAGGCGAGGTATCCAGTCTTGTGGTACTGGACAGACTATCGGATGAAGGTGGCAGTGGCGCGTGAAGGCTACATCTGCATACTTGGCGAAGAGACTTAGACGGAGACCGACGTGACCGAAACCATTTTGCAATTCTGGCCAGTGGCGCTGGCCTTCGTCGGCTTCTTGGTCTGGCTCATTCGACTTGAAAGTCGCAGCATCGAGAACACCAAAGAAATCAAAAGACTTTGGAACCAGCGCAAGGAAGACATGGACCTTGCGAAGGCAGCGCGTGAGGATACCAACGCGATGCTGGCCGAGATACGCGACGACATCAAGGCGCTGATTGCCAAGGTTGGGTCGAAATGAACAGGACTGGGGTTTGGTCATGGATCAGAAAGTGATTGCGGGAATGTTTGCCGCAGCCGTTATGGCGATGATGACATGGGTGGCCAACA
>JARGNI010000026.1 GCA_029213195.1 Verrucomicrobiales bacterium | reverse complement strand
TCAAGCCTTCTCTCAGCTTTTCGGCTCGGGTGTCATTTATTTTGGCTCAATTCGCACTGGACTTACGCCATACGGCAGCCTTGCACCGGACCCGAATCCCGGTCTAGGCTACGCGCCCATGATGCTCCGAATTGCCTCTCTCGTCTTTCTCCTCGCCACTCTCGGAATCTCCGCAGAGAAACCGAATATCATCCTGATCATGTCCGATGACATGGGATGGTCCGATATCGGTTGCTACGGAGGAGAGATCGAAACCCCCAACCTCGATGCGCTCGCAAAGAATGGCGTTCGCTTCACCCAGTTCTACAACACCGGCCGCTGCTGCCCGACACGCGCCTCGCTGCTGACGGGACTCTACCCACACCAAGCCGGGATGGGTCACATGACCGGGGACTACGGCCTTCCCTCTTACCAGGGAGAACTCAATCGGGAATGCGTCACCATCGCCGAGGCGCTCAAACCAGCCGGCTATCGCACCTACTTGGCAGGAAAATGGCATGTCACACCCTACCGAGGCAATGAACTGGAAAATCCCGACCGAACGAACTGGCCTCGGCAGCGCGGATTTGATCGCTTTTTTGGAACGATTCACGGAGCGGGTTCCTTCTTCGATCCGAATTCGCTGACCCGGGACAACACCTACATTACCCCCGAAAACGATCCGGAATACCAGCCGGAGGGAACCTGGTACTACACCGATGCGATCTCGGACAACACGGTGAAATACATCCGCGAACACGCGGAAAACACACCGGACCAACCCTTTTTCCACTATGTCGCCTACACCGCTGCTCACTGGCCGATGCATGCGCTCCCGGAAGACATCGCAAAGTACGAGGGGAAATACGACGGAGGCTACACGCCGACTCGCGAAGCTCGCATCGAGAAATTGAAAGCCATGAAACTGCTTCCCGAGAACTGGGAAGTCGTCCCCCAGGTCGGCAATTGGGACGAGGTCAAACTCAAGGAATGGGAAGCCGCCTGCATGGAAGTCTATGCCGCCATGGTCGACAACATGGACCAGGGAATCGGTCGCATAGTAGCGGCCTTGAAAGAGACCGGCCAATACGAGAACACCCTCATCCTCTATCTGCAGGACAACGGAGGCTGCGCCGAGGGATTTGGCCGGGGCAAGCTGGTCGGCCCGCTCGAACGTCCTGACAAGCCGACACTTCCGCCCATGGGCAAAGATGAACTGCAGACGGAAATGGTTCCGCCGCAGTCTCGCGATGGCTTTCCTCTTCGTCGAGGGGATGGCGTCATGCCCGGCCCTCCCGAGACTGAGGTGGGATACGGAAGGAACTGGGCCAACGTGTCGAACACGCCGTTTCGCGAGTACAAGCACTGGGTCCACGAAGGCGGCATCGCAACCCCTCTCATCGCCCACTGGCCAGCGGGGATTCAGCTCGAAGGTCCCGCCTATCGCGAAACCGAACAAGGTCCGCTTCACGATGCTCCCACCCACCTGATCGATATTCTTGCAACAGCCATCGATCTCGGCGGAGCGGAGTATCCATCGGAAAAGGATCAAATCCTCATCAAGCCCCTGGAAGGCATTTCCCTGAAACCAGCCCTCTCCGGAAAGCAACTGCAGCGAGAAGCCCCCATCTATTTCGAGCACGAGGGAAATCGCGCCGTTCGGGATGGAAAATGGAAACTCGTCGCCAAGGGGGTCAAAGGTGCCTGGGAACTCTACGACATGGAGAAGGACCGGACCGAGATGAACAATCTCATCGAAGACCAACCGGAAATCGCCACGCGAATGATCGCACAATACGACGCCTGGGCCGAGCGCGCCGGGGTCGTTCCCTTCGGATCGTGGAAAAAGAAACGCAGTGCACAGAATGTATTCCAGTTCAAATCAGGAGACTCCCTCGCCGGTGAGGATTCCCCTGCCATTGCCGACCGCCCCTTCGAGGTCATCGCCAAAATATCGGGCCTTCCCGCCGAAGGAGTAATCGCTTCCCAGGGGGGCAGCGCTCTCGGCTGGTCCCTTTTTGTCCGGGAAGGACAGGTGCAGTTCGCGATCAGAAACCAGAAAGATCTCGAGATGGTTCGAGCCCCCCTGCCTCAGGCGAAAACGCAGGAAATTCAAGCCAAGATCGTCAAGGGAAAGATCACCTTGCGCTCCAACGGGAAACAGATCGCAGTGAAGTCGGACACTCCCCTGCTCCGCGGTCACCCCATCGACGGGGTCGCCATCGGTCATGATCAAGGTGGAACCGTTGCCAATTTCGGAGATGCTTTCGACGGAGGCATCGAGTCCGTAATCATCAACTTGAAATAGCCTGACCATCCCAAACTTGCTGCCCTGCAGGACCCAAACGAGAATTCACCCTCCGTTTCCTTCTTCATCCAAAGAGCCCAACTCACTTCTCATCGATCCAAAGAAACTATGAAATTGTTAACTCTCACTCTCGCCTTTCTTTTCGGAATCGGCAGCCTCGCCGCTGCGGAAAAGAATGTCATTTTCATTATCACTGATGATGAGTCGCCCACCTTGGGTTGCTACGGCGACCCGATCGCAAAAACCCCCGCGATCGATGCAATTGCTGCGGACGGAACTATTTTCCTCAACGCCTTTGCCACGACGGCCAGCTGCTCGGCAAGCCGCTCGGTGGTCATGTCAGGGCTCCACAATCACCGCAACGGCCAATACGGACATCAGCACAGCTACCACAAGTTCGAGTCCTACAAGACGGTCGTGAGCCTTTCTCTCCCTCGGGTCATGGCCAACGCCGGCTATCGCACCGGGCACATCGGAAAGTACCACGTCGCACCGGAGCAGGTCTATCGCTACGAGACCTATTTCAAGGGGAATGGCCGGAACGCCGTGCAGATGGCGGAAGCCTCTCGCGAGTTCATCACCGCCGATGATGAGAAACCATTCTTTCTCTACTTCGCCACCTCCGACCCTCACCGAGGCGGAGGCAAGGATGACACCTCCGAACTGGAGTTGAAAGCCGACCTTTTCGGCAACAAGCCCAACGATGGATCTCATGAAGGAGTCGAAGAAGTCTTCTACGATCCGGCCGAGGTTCCCATTCCACATTTCCTCACCGACACTCCAGAGACCCGCGAGGAACTCGCCCAATACTACCAGAGCGTTTCCAGGATCGATCAGGGGGTCGGTCGTCTCGTCGAAATCCTCAAGGAAGCCGATCTCTATGACAAAACCCTCCTCGTCTTCACCTCCGACCACGGGATGGCTTTCGCCGGGGGAAAGACGACCGTCTATGAAGGCGGCCTCCGGGTGCCATTTGTCGTTCGCAATCCCTACGAGGAGAAGCGCGGAGTGAAGCACGAGGCCCTCATCAGTCACATCGACATCACCCCGAGTCTGCTCGACTTCGCCGGAGGCCTGAATCCGAAAAAAAATGCGCCCAAGGAAATGGTCAACGCCAAGAAATACTGGGCTGACTTTCCCGAGGTGAAGAAAGACAATCTCGGACCGAATCTCAACGCCTATCACGGAAAATCCTGGATCCCGATCCTGGGCAATGCGGATGCGGAGCATTGGGAAACCATCTTCGCCTCTCACACCTTCCACGAGATCCAGATGTACTACCCGATGCGTGTCGTTCGGGACAAGGAATACAAGCTGATCTGGAACATCGCGCATCCTTTGCCTTACCCCTTTGCCTCCGACCTCTGGGCAGCGAGCAGCTTCCAGGCTCAGTTTCAGAAATCACTCGACGCCCCCTACGGTCAGAAGTCGGTAGGAGAATACATTCACCGCCCTCAGTTCGAATTCTTCAAGATCGATGAAGATCCCGTTGAGGCGAAGAACCTCGCCAACGCCCCGGATCACCAGGAAGCCCTCGAACGCATGAAGGAGAAGCTGAAAGAGTTCCAGAAAGAGATGCAGGATCCCTGGATCATGAAATGGAGATACGAATAAGCCCTCCCGCTCCTCTCGCAAACCTATGAAAACCTTCTTCTCGACTCTCGCCCTTCTCACCGCCTGTTCAGGGCTTGCCCTGGCCGAGACCGTCACCCTCTGGATTGGGACCGGCGGAAAAAATGCCGATGGAATCTATCGTACGGAACTCGATACGGAAAAAGGCACTCTCAGCGAACCTACCTTGGCTGCCGAGATCGGCTCGCCAGGCTTTGTAACGGTGAGCCCGGATGGGAAACGCCTCTACTCGATCTGCAATATCGAGAAAGGCAGTGTCGCTGCCTTTTCGATCGGAGACGACAAGAGCCTCACCCTCATCAATACCCAACTGATCGGTGACGGCGGAGCGGCTCATCTCTCGCTCGACAAGGAGGGCAAACTCCTCTTCACCGCCCAATACGGTGGAGGCTCGACTGCTGTCTTCCCCATCCTGGAAGACGGCTCGATCGGCGAGCGTTCCGATCTGGAAGAGCATTCCGGTTCGGGTCCGAACGAGGCTCGACAGAAAGGCCCCCATCCTCACTGGGCCGGGGTCAGCCCGGACAATCGATTCCTCTTCGTCCCCGATCTCGGGGCCGACAAGGTCGTGATCTACAAGATCGACCACGAAACGGCCACCATTTCTCCCCACGGAGCCGGAATTGCTGTTCCCGGAGGAGGTCCACGTCATATGAAGTTCAACGCCAAAGGGGACCGCATCTTTCTCCTGAACGAGCTGCTCATGTCCGTCACGGTCTTCGCCTATGATGCCGAAGCAGGAACGATGGAGCCGAAACAAACCATCTCGACGCTTCCCGAAGAACTCTGGGAAATCCCAAACAAATCGGCCGAGATCCGCGTTCATCCCTCCGGAAAATTCGTCTACGCCTCCAATCGTGGCCACGACTCGATCGCCGCCTTTGCCGTCGATGAAAGAACGGGGCACCTCGCCTTTGTCGAACGAGAAGCGATCCGAGGCAGCTGGCCTCGCAATTTCAATCTCGACCCCAGCGGGAAATGGATGATCGTGGCCGGTCGCTACTCGAACACGCTCTCCGTCTTTCGAGTCGATCAGGAAAGCGGTGGCCTCCTTTTTCACGGAAAGATCGTCAACGTCCCCTCCCCGATTTGCGTGGAGTGGGGCCAGGAGCCCTGAGCACCACCGCTCGGCTCACCCCAGGACCGTTTCGCGGATCGCACCAGAGAAGGTGCGACCGAGGAACGGGGTCACCGGGCTCTTTGTCTTCATGGAATCCGGAGTAATTTCCGTCTCGCCTTCAGGATCGAAGAGAAAAAATTCGGCTCTCTGCCCCTCTTCGATTCTCACCGCAGGCAGCCCCACGATGGCACGAGGTTGATCCGAATATTTCCGGATGAGGAGATCCCATCCAAAAACCCCTTTGCGAACAAATCCGTCGTAGAGAGCGAGAACGGCAGTCTCCAGACCAGTCACTCCAAAAGGGGCACTCCCAAAATCGGACGACTTCTCGAACTCGGTGTGGGGAGCATGATTGGTCGCAATCGCATCGATCGTATCGTCGAGCAGCCCTGCCACCAGCGCCTCGACATCTCGCGGCAAACGGAGCGGTGGGTCGAGCTTGAAATGGGTGTTGTAGTCCTCGATCTCTTCCTCACTGAGAAGGAGATGGTGAGGAGAAACTTCGCAGGTCACCGATGTGCCCGCTTCTTTCGCGCAGCCGACGGCCTTCACCGCGTTCGCCGTAGAGATCTGTTGCAGGTGCAGACGAGCTCCGGTCTGTTGCGCCACTCGGATGTCTCGATCGATGGCAATCTCCTGGCTGATCGCCGGGATTCCCGGCAAACCGAGTCGATACGAAACATGTCCCTCATTGATTGCCCCCCCCTTGGTCAGCGCCGGGGTATCGCAATGGGATGTCACGAGGAGATCGAAGTCCTTGGCATACTCCATGCACCGCCGCAATAGATCCGGACAGGGAATCGTTCGATCCGAGTCGGTCAGCATGGCGACGTCGCGATTGGCCATTCCAAAGAAACCCGCCAGTTCGGTACCTTCCCGTTTCTTCGTCAGACATCCAGAAACGAGCATCTGGACGGGACTGGATTCAGAAATCAGATCCTGGAGACTCTTCACCAGGTTTCCGGTGTCCACCGGAGGACTCGTGTCCGGCATCAGGACCATCCCCGTGACTCCTCCGTGGAGCGCCGCCTCGGCGCAGGTGCTGAGAGTCTCCTTGTGCTCGGCTCCGGGCTCGCGGGCGTGAACATGAAGGTCGAACATCCCGGGGACCAGGATCATCCCCGAACAATCCAACACCTCGGCATCTTCAGGCGCATCGAGACCTGGACCGACACGTTCGATGACGCCTTCGTCATTTACCAGAACGGAGGCGTCCTGCAATTCCGACGAGTCCGATCGAGCAATTCGAGTCTGGGAGAAAAATCGCGCCATCTCAGTCTTTTTGGGTTTCCGGGGTGAGCCAATGAAGGACAGCCATTCGCACCGCGATGCCATTTTCCACCTGGGTGCTGATCAGCGATTTCTCGTACCCCATCGCCTGGTCGGTGATCTCCACTCCTCGGTTGACCGGACCGGGGTGCATGAGGTAGGCATCCCGCTCCCGCATCCTCCCGAGGCGCTCGCTGTTCATGCCATACATCTTGTGATACTCCGCGATGCTCGGAAAGAATTGTCCCTCCTGACGCTCCAACTGCACTCGGAGCAAGTAGACCGCATCCGGCCCCCATTCGAAGACCTCGTCCCAATCGCGGAGTCGAGTCATGAAGGGATGGCGCCCCTGAGGAACAAGAGACCCCGGCCCTAACACTCCCACTTCGACTCCCAGCTTGTGGAACAAGGTACTCGTGGACCGCGCTACTCGCGAATGAAGGACATCTCCGACGATGACGATTTTTCTCCCCTGGTAGTCCGGGTAGACTTCTCGAAAAGTCATCGCATCGAGCAGGGCCTGGGTGGGGTGGGCATGATACCCATCGCCGGCGTTCAGCACCGAAGCCCGGGTGTGCTGAGCCACGATACCGGGAACCCCGGCCGCCTGGTGACGGATCACGATGTAGTCCGACCGCATCGCCTGCAGCGTCTCGATCGTGTCGAGGAGAGATTCACCCTTCACGATAGAGGAAGCCGAGACAGTAAAGTTGGTGACATCGGCAGACATCCGATTCGCGGCGACCTCGAAGGAAGAGCTCGTCCGTGTCGATGGCTCGTAGAAGAGATTCAGCACCGTCTTTCCCCGAAGAGCCGGAACCTTCTTAACCGAACGTTGGAAGAGTTGTTTGAAGGGAACGGCATTTTCGAGAACGTATTCGATCTCGTCGAGCGAGAGGCTCTCGATATCGAGAAGGTCTTTGCGGGGTTGCAGATCACTCATCGACGGTATCCTCCTTCCGGGTCTCCAGGAAGACGCCTTCTTTGTCGTCATCCTCTTCAAACCTGACTTTCACATACTGCTCGAACCGACTCTCGACCCGCTCTCCCACGTAATCTGGCTGAATCGGTATTTCGCGGTGGCCGCGATCGACCAGCACCGCCAGCTCGATCTTGGAGGGGCGACCGTAATCCATGAGCCCATCGAGAGCCGCCCGAATCGTTCTTCCTGTAAAAATCACCTCGTCGAAAAGAATCACCCGAGTGCCGTCGATCGGGAAGGAAATATCGGAACTCTCCAATCGCGGGAGTTCGGTTCCACGATTGTCGAAATCATCGCGATACAGCGAAATATCGAGAGTCCCAACCGGGATCTCGACCCCGCGCTCCGAGAGGAGTTTGGCAACCCTGCGAGCGAGAGTCACGCCGCGAGTGTAGATGCCGACAAAGGCAACGTCCTTTCCTGCCGTTCGCTTTTGCACTTCATCGGCGAGAATGGTGACCCGTGCCTCGATCCCTTTCGGATCGAGAATCTCTTCCCTATGCACTTTGGTCGAGTCACTCAAGAGTTCGCGGGGCGATCGGCAGAGCTTGCCGAACTCATTCTTTCAGAAGCTAGGCAGATTTCGGCGCGGTGCTAGGAAAAATTTCGGGTTCCGATATCGAGACGGCGCTGCATCCCATCGAAAGTCACCTTGTCACTTTCGCGGTAGACGCGCGCAACGGCATTCTCACGGCTCTCTCCGCGGGCCACGACGACGAGCACGCGGCCTCCGGCCGTCTCGAACTCTCCCTCCTCATTCCGACGGGTTCCCGCATGGAAAATCCGGGCATCCTCGACGTCTTCGAGTCCCGAGATGACATCGCCGCTGCGGGACGATTCGGGATATCCAGCCGACGCCGAGACAAGACAGATGCTCCAACCCGCCGCAAAATCGATCAGGTCCGGACGAAGTTCTCCCTTGGCGCCAGACATGACATACTCGGCAAAATCACCCTCGATCATGGGAAGCACGGACTGGGCCTCGGGATCCCCGAATCGGCAGTTGTACTCCAGAATTTTCGGACCGTCCGGGGTCAGCATGATCCCAAAATAGAGAAACCCACGATACGGAAGGCCGTCCTTCTGGAGCCCTTCTACAGTCGGGCGAATGATAGTCCCATCGATCAGCTGACGAAGTTCGTCATCCAGCATTTCGAGCGAACTAACGGCCCCCATTCCACCGGTGTTTGGTCCCTCGTCATTATCGAAGATCCGCTTGTAGTCGCGCGCCGGGGCGAGAATCTGGTAGTCGGAATCGACCACCGAAACAAAAATCGAGATCTCGGGGCCGGTCAGGAATTCCTCCACGAGGACACGACCTTCTCCGAACTTTCGTTGCGTGAACACCTCGTCAAGAAAGGCCTCGGCGGACTCTTCGTCCGGACAGACAGCGACTCCTTTGCCCGCGGCGAGGCCGTCGAATTTCAGCACCGTGGGATAGACTCCTCCAATCGCGGATCGAGCATCGTCAATCGTTTCGACCGCGGCATATCCCCCCGTGGGAATGCCATGGCGCACCATGAATTCCTTCGCAAATTCCTTGCTCGCCTCGAGCTGGGCCGCCTCCTTGGGAGGCCCCCAGCAGGGAATGCCCGCTACTTTACACGCATTGGCGAGCCCCTCGTCTTTGACCAGGTAGCTCTCCTCTCCCGCCACGCAGAGATCGATTCCTTCGCCCTGCATGAAGGACACCAGGGAACTGACTCCGTCTGCCGTGACCGGCTTCGCGAGCTCGAAGATCGCATCCGAACCCGGGAACGAATAAATCTCCGTCTCGGTCGGAGACTCGTGCAACGCAGTAATGATCGCATGCTCGCGACCGCCTTTTCCAACGACAAGAACTTTCATAGATGAGGGAATGCTTTCTGGGATTCGGAAGAAAAACCCTCCTCCTCTCCAGTCGGTCCCTCTCCATAGCACAATCCCCCGCAAGGCAAAAGAGATAGCGATGATCTTTGCTCCGCCGATGGCTCTATCACGTCCGACTTCGGGATCGTCAGCCCCCCGGTTTCTCCATTACTCTCTGAGTTCGAAATGCTTCCGATTCTTCACCGCTTGGTTTGGATGCTTCCCCTTCTCCTGTCATGGAGCGTGGGAAGAGGCAGCGACATCGCCTCATCGGATCGAGTCTTCTTCGAAAATCGCATCCGTCCTGTTCTCGCCCAGTCTTGCTACGAGTGCCATTCCGCCACCGCCGAAAAATTGGGAGGGAAACTCCTCCTCGACTCGAGAGAAGGCATTCGGACGGGCGGTGAATCCGGTACTGCCCTGATTCCGGGTGATCCGGAAGAGAGCCTCCTCATCCACGCCTTGCAATGGGAACACGACCTCGAGATGCCCCCCGAGCAACCTCTCACTCCTGCCGTCATTGCCGATTTCGAAGAATGGATTCGTCGAGGAGCCCCGGATCCCCGATCCGGGAAGAAATCGGAGGTCGCGGGAAAGAGCTACGATGAAGGGGCACTCTGGTCTTTCCAGCCCCTGGTCCAAGACCCCTCCTTCTCCACGAAAGACAGCCGTTTCATTGATCTCCTGATCGAAAGACAATGGGAGGAGTCCCAACTCACCGCGACCCCTCGGGCGACCGCCCGCGAGTTGATTCACCGCCTCCACTTCGATCTCACGGGACTCCCACCTCGGTATGGGGAGGTGGTGGAGTTCGAGAAGGCATTCTCGGCCGAACCCGAAACGGCGCTCACCGTCCTCGTCGATCATCTTCTCGACTCTCCGCATTTCGGCGAACGCTGGGGTCGTCACTGGCTCGATGTTGCTCGATTCGCCGAATCGAATGGCAACGATGGTCTCAGTCGCAATGCGGCCTTTCCTCACGCCTGGCGCTACCGAGACTACGTCATTGCCGCCTTCAACGAAGACCTTCCTTTCGATCGATTTCTTCTCGAACAGGTCGCTGGAGACCTGCTCCCGGCGGACACTCCCGAACAACGAGACCGCCAGCTCATTGCGACCGGACTATTTGCGATCGGGACGAAACCGGCCAAGGCGATGAACAACAACTTCGACATGGATATCGTCGCCGACCAGGTCGACATGATCGGCTCGGGCTTTCTCGGAGTCTCGATCGCCTGCGCCCGCTGTCACGATCACAAGTTCGATCCCATCACAGCTCGCGACTACTACGCCCTCGCCGGAATGTTCACGAGTTCGGAGACCCTCTATGGACTGGCCGGGAACGAGAAGCTGACCGCCCCGCCCACTGATCTGCATGTTCTCAAGACAGCCGAATCCTCGCTCCCTCCCGCCGACTTCGTCGAAACGGTGATCCTGAAAGAGTCTGCGACGGGGAAACCCAAGAAGATCCCGGCACCGAAATGGAAGCCTGGAACTCCGCTCGCGATGGGGCTGCGTGACCGTAAGGAGCCTGCGGACGCAAAACTCAATATCAAGGGGGATGCCAAGAAACTGGGAGATCCGGTGCCGCGAGGCATTCCGGCCATTTACCAGGAAAAAGAGAAGCCATCCGCTTTCTCCATTCCCGAAGGAAAAAGCGGGAGACTCGCCCTCGCGAAGTGGATGGCCGATCCGGAACACCCGCAGACTGCCCGAGTCTACGTAAACCGCGTCTGGATGCATCTCTTCGGTCGCGGGCTCGTCGACACCCCGAATGATTTCGGCGTCTACGGAGCTCGCCCCACCCATCCCGAGCTCCTCGATCATCTCGCTCTGCATTTCATCGATCAGGGCTGGTCGACGAAGAAACTGATTCGCAGCATCGTCCTCAGCGACGCCTACCAGCGAACGAGCCGGGTTCCGGACTCCTTGCTTGAGCAGGACGAAGAGAATCTCTGGCTGACTCGACAGAATCGTCGTCGACTCGATGCAGAAAGTTTGCGTGACCGTATGCTCGCTGCAAGTGGCTTGCTGGAGAGGAACCCTGGGGAAGGTTCCCTGATCCAGCACCGGGATATTCTCGTCAATCTTGCCGGAAATCTTCACGAACCCAGCCGTCACCGCAGCATCTATCTTTGCTACCTCCGGAATTCCCCGCCCCCGGAACTCGCCGCCTTTGACCTACCGTCCTTCCTGAAACCTGTCGCCAAGCGGGAAGCCAGCACTCGGCCCGGACAGGGACTCTATCTTTTCAACCATCCCTTTGTCTTCACCCAATCCGAGGCCATCGCTGAGAACGTCCTGAAGCTGGAAAGCGATGAGGAGCAAATCACGAGGGTCTTTCGCGAGGTTTTCCTGCGCGATCCCGATCCTGAAGAGTTGTATCGAGGCAAGGAACTTCTCCAATCCATCGAGGATCCCGATCGTCCTGAAAGGGCCTGGGTGGCCTTCGCGCAATCTCTCCTCACCTCCAACGAATTCCGCTACATCGACTGACCGACCCCACCCCGCCATGCAACAACTCGACCGTCGTCACTTTCTCCAATCCACTTCCTGTGGCTTTGGCTACCTTGCCTTCAGTGGACTCGCTGATGCGGCTTCCACCGAACGAAAACCTCTTTTCCCAGCGCGGGCGAAACGGGTCATTTTTCTCTGCATGAGTGGTGGCCCGGCCCAACTAGACACCTTCGACTACAAGCCTCAGACGGGGAAGAAACCTCATCCGGGATCAGTCTATTCCTTTTCCCAACACGGGCAGAGCGGGCTCTGGATCTCCGAGCTCATGCCCGAAACGGCAAAGCATGCCGACAAACTCTGTGTCCTCAACGGGATGCACGCCGATACCGGAATCCACGCGCAGTCCTTTCTCCAGCTTCATACCGGTGACCGGCTCAGGGAACGTCCCAGCCTCGGCTCCTGGATCAGCTACGGACTGGGCACACCAAACCACAACCTCCCGGGATTCATCAGCCTGAACACCTCTCGCCCCTCGGTCTACTCGAGTGCTTTTCTTCCGTCGATTCACAACGGCACCCCGATCGGGGTAAACGGGGAGAACATGTCGGAAGCGACCATTCGAAACGTGGACCCGGCTCGTTTCTCACTCTCGGAAAAACGGAAGCAGCTCGACTACACCCAGTTCCTGAACCAGAACCATGCGAGTCATCGCAACGATCCGGCCGGACTCGACGACGCCATCCAATCCATGGAAATGGGATTCCGCATGCAAACGGCGGCCCCCGATCTCCTCGACCTTTCCAACGAGTCCCCTGCGACGCTGGAACGATATCGAGTGGGAGCCCAGAAGGGGCCCGTGGGGACCTGCCGGATGTCGGACTTTGGTCGCCAATGCCTCCTCGCCAGGCGCTTCGCCGAAGCAGGCGTCCGTTTCATCGAGGTCAATCACGGGAGCTGGGATCAGCACAAGAATCATCGACGCGATCTCGAAGCCAACTGCGAGGTCACCGATGCCCCCATCGCTGCTCTCCTCGAAGACCTGGAGCAACGCGGTCTCCTCGACGACACCCTCGTCGTCTGGGGAGGAGAATTCGGTCGTCCCGGGCTCACTCCCGACAATGGAAAGAATGAGACCGGTCACAATGCGAATGGATTCACCTTCTGGATGGCGGGAGGCGGCACCAAAGGCGGTCACGTCCACGGAGCCACCGATCCGACCGGCGCCCGCGCCGTCGAAGGCAAAGTCCACTTCCGTGATCTTCACGCCACCATCCTGCACCTCATGGGGCTCGACGCGGAACACCTCACCTACAGCCACGCCGGACGCCGACACCGTCTCACCGGACCGGAAGGCGGGAAAGTGGTGAAGGAAGTTTTTGCGTAATAGGCGCTCGCCTCAGGATTTCTTCAAGAGCGCCAGGCTCTTTTCTGCCATCCTTTCTCCAAACGTCTGGTAGCCTTCACCCGAGTAGTGAAGGTCATTCTGGATCGGCTTGCCTTTGCGATTCTTCCCGTCGTTGAGGTCATCGGTATCCACCCAGTCGAAAAGAGGATTGCCCTCGGCGACCTTGACCTGGATCTCGCGGATCTTGGTCCAGTGAGGATACTTCTGATTCCCCATATCGAAGTCGCTCAACCGCCCGTTCACGAAGATGACATTCTCGAATCCAATATCCTTGCAGAACTGTGTGTAGAGCCCCAGCAAAGCGTCCTCGTAAACATCGCCCCAGGCCATCTTGGCATCCCGCTCACCCTGCATCCAGAAGAAGGAAACGGAGGCGAGCTTCTTCCCCTGGATGGCTGGCTTGACCTTGGTCATGAGCCGATCATAAAGATCGCCGCGATTCTTCGGCTGGTCGCCCTGCGGGGATTCCCACTGCTTATACCAACGATAGATTGGCTGGCCGCCCTGGGCATCCTGAACGATGACGACATTCTCCTTTCCCAGCGCCTTCTCGATCGCCGGGGTGAATGCCTCGTCCGGGCGATGACCTGCCATGTTCGATTGTCCGGAAAGAACAAAGAGATGAACTCCATCCTCCGCCCGAAGAAGCGAGGCAAAGAGAAGAACTGCGGCGACACCGAGAGAGATTCGAAATTTCATGCCGCGACCCTACGAATCCGCAAGGGGGAGGAAAAGAAAAATCAGTCCCTCGATCCGGCCGGAAAAAGCGTTTCGAGACAACGCCGATGGGCCGCGATTCTTCGTTCGAGGTCGAACTCACTGGGAGTCTCGAAGGTGTAGGAATTCATCACATGATGGACATACAGGTAGAGCGCCTCGGGCCACCCTCCTTCGAGATCGTTCTCGATGACTTCCGAGACATCTTCGTCGTGACTAAGGAGCCCGTTCTGGAAAGCGGAGCCATCGACCATCTCGGCGGTTTCGCGAGGAATCACCCCTTCGCATGCGGCGAGGATCTCTTCCCCAACGGGATTCTCGCGCGCTACCTCGTAGAGATAGATGCCCTTCGCATCGTAGTCCTCGTGAAGATTGAGCGCCACATCGAAGCGGCGATCCCCGAGATAGTCCTGCCAGGCCTCGATGAGAGGAATCTCGCGGTTTTGAAAATGCCGATTGAGATCCACTCCCTTCCCATTCGTCCGCGTGTTCTCGACAATCCCCACAGGATTGAAACAGGGGATGAGAACGAAGTTGGTATCGACTTCGGTCCCTCCCGCTTCGGCCCACCCGAGGAGTGCCCAGATCGGAGCGCACTCATCTCCATGGACTCCGGCAGAAATGTAGGTTTGGTGCGGAGACTCCGAATCTCCGGTTTCAAAAACCCAGATCGGCATCTCCTGCTCCGCGAACAATTGCTCACGCTTCCACCCCGCCTTGTCGGCAAGCGCATCCCAGCGAGCGAGGAGAAGCTCGATGTCGTGACCCGAATGCGGCAGCGGCTTCATTTCCACGATTCGCTGAAAAAGCCGGCATCCAGAATCTTCCCCGGCACCAACCCATCGGGATCCTGTTCAAATCCCACCACAGCCCAGTCCGGCAACTTGGGGTTCTGGAGGGAATTGGTGCGGTCATGCCCCTCCCGGAAGGTCAGGCCACTGTTGATGACCACGTACCGATTCGGATTGAGAGGATTAGGAAAAATGAAAACCGGGACCGCTTCGTCGCTGCGATATTCCTTTCCACGAAATCGGAATTTCTCTTCGTCCCATTCGATAGGCAGACGATCGATCATTTCCGCAATGACCGGATTCGATTTCGGATCGCCCCACAAGACGAGATTGGCGTCGCGCACATCGTCGGAGTCGAGTTCGCTCGCGCCCATCTCCGGCAGTTCTCCACGCATCAGCGCCTTCCACCGTTTCCGAAAGTGATCCGATTCAAAATCGACCCAGCGAGAGAGCTGCGGCACCGAAGGATCCTCATCCGGCCCGACCACGATGAAGCGAGAGAGGAAGGCGTCGTCGATCGGACCTTGCAGACCGGGACGCTTTCGCAAGCCCTCGCGCTCGCCCCATGCCCATTCGCCCTTTTCATCGAGAGACAGATGGGCTGCTTCGATGGCGAAGCCCGGATCCTCGATCGCAACCTCTTGGTCACCGATCCGAACGGTCAAGCCCGCGAGATTGCTTCCGTCTTCCGGAGCGAGGAGAAACGAACTCACGTTCTCCGACTGGATCGCGATCTCTCGAGTTTCTCGATTCCAGTTCGCCTCGACGATAGCAGGCGTCCAGTGTTCGTGCAGGCCCTGGATTTGCATCCACTGAAAACCGGGATAGCGCAGAGTCGGCGTCTGCCAAAGGATGTGATCGGGAGAAAGGTCGCGACCCTCCTTCCACGCTTCTTTCAGCCACGCCCAAATTTCGACAACACTGTCCGGGTGATACTTGTGCCCCATTCCCTCCCCAATGACGTGTCGGAGATCATGACCGACCTTTTTCAGCTCCCGGGCCATGAGATCGGCCGCCTGCTTCTGCTTGTCATCGGCACCGGAATACGCCAGCAAAGGCCCATTCCGAAGATTCCGCGCGTAGGAAGGCACGTCATACCACTGCCACAGGATCTGCTCCACTTCGGAAGGATACTGATCTGGCGTCAGGCCATTGTATTCCTTGGTTTCGGCAAAACCGGCTCCGGCATGCACCGCGCAGAACTGGTCCCGGCAGTGGGCGCCGATATGCCAGGCACCCGCACCCCCCATGGAAAATCCAGCCAGCGCAATCCGATCAGGATCGATGAGATACTCTTCCTGCACCCGGGCAATGGCTTCAAAAACGTCGATCTCTCCCGCATGCTTCCACCCCACACAATGCCGCCCGAAAGGGTGAAGGATGATGGCATCCTGCTGGTCCGCCACCATTCCACCGAAGGCCTGGCTCTTGGTCCGACAGCGTTGAATGAAATGCAAATCGGTTATCTTGTCCCCACGGCCGTGAAGCCAGACGAGAAGAGGCACCGGTTTGCTGCGATCGAGATCGGCCGGAATCTCGAGACCGAAGGGCTGATAAGAATCATCAATCTTCGATCGATAGCCTCTCACGACCAGGCCCGATTCCCTGGCCCAGGGGGTGGCATCCTCTTCCTCGATGAGGCGATGACGTTCCTGCGCCAGATCGAGGATTTCCGTGGCGAGTTCGACATCGGCCTCCTTGTAGAACTCTCCGTGCTCCAGGGCGAGTTCCACCGCTTTGACCAAAGCGCCGACATCCGCAGCATCTTCCTTGAAATCGATCTCCCAGACACGATCCGAGAGCTCCTGGACCCGCTTCTCGAGATCTTCTCGAACCGACTTCTTCAGCTCCACCTCCCCTCGAGGAGGGAGTCGACGCTCGATCGGAGGAATGGGCGCGAGCGAGGTCTCGCCCGCATTCTCATCCTGGGCGTGGCCACCGACGATGAGACCGGAAAGCAATCCGCTCCACGCGATGACGGCAACCCGAGACTTCATCAGATTTTCTCTTCCGTGATCGGATCGATCCATCCCACGACCTTGTTTCCCTGGATGAGCGCCTTGTAATCGACAGGGAAACGACCAAAAATAGTAGCCACCTCGAAGTGAACCGTCACCGTGTCGTAGGTTCCGGCGAAAGCACCACCGATTCGCTCACTGCCATTCCAAGCAAAGGAGGTCGCCTCTTCGAGAGTCACGCTGGCAGCCTCTCCATTGCGTAGGCTATCCTTGACCAGGCCGATCCGGGGATCATCCGGCGAAGTCGTCTTCGCAGGCTGCCCTGTCAGCAGAGCCATCTTGGAAGGATCGGCTTCGACGATCTTGCGCACCCGGTCCCGCTTCTGTTCCGCGTCGGTCGTGACCTTCTCGACGAACTGATTGTAGCGCGCCGTGATGCGCTGCTTGAAATCGGTCTTGTCGACTGGAACAGCTGCGTTCATGCCCGGATTGGCAGGATTCCCGATCGTCAGCATGGCACCCTCGAGACGGAGCGGTTTCAGCGGCGTCCCCGGAGCGACATTGCTGGATCCGATGGCCTGACCATTGACCACGAGCTGGAAAGGGATCGTCTCGCTCGAAGTGACTTCCGCTGGGAAAGCGCGAGCGGGAACATTCTTCCACCCGTCCACAATCTGCTCGAGCGGCAGGACGTCCGGAATCGGATACTTCTTCTCGAGGAGGAGATCGAGCTCCGACTTCTTGGGTTCGGGTTTCTTCTCTTTCTTGGTCGCCTTGGCCATCCCTGGAGATGGCTTCTGGGTCGCCTTCCCCTGCGATGGCTTGCCCGCCTCACCGGAAGGAGACTCTTCCTTGCCGCCATTGCGGATCAGGGAACCGTCCGTCATCGAAGCTTCATCCCCTTTGAGGAGAGGCTTGATGTAGGGGTCATAGGCGAAATACCCACCCACGACCAATGCACAGATGAGGAGAAAAATGAAGAATCCTTTCATGATGTAAACTACTAAACTGGCGTGCTTTGCGTATTCAGATATCAGCACGGCATACCGATAACTGCCGAAAAGCGGGTTTGCAAGCCATCGCAAGCCTTCTCCCCCTCCAAAGATTCGGCCTTTCGAGGAAGCCGAGCGACAAGGCCGAACATTCTCGTTGCTCTTTGCCCCGAGCCGATCCTCATTCGAGAGGTATGCGCATTGTTTTCATGGGAACCGGGGAGATCGCCCTGCCGACGCTTCGGTGGCTGCTTTCCGATGAGAATCCGGGAGAAGTCGTGGGAATCTGCACCCAACCCGACAAGAAGATCGGCCGAAAGCAGGTGCTCGTCGCTCCCGAGGTCAAGCAGCTCGGAATCGCGGCTGGCATCGAGGTCATTCAGCCGGGGAGTCTTCGAAAAGAACCCGAATCCATCGAGAAACTTCGAGAACTCGGACCCGACCTGATCGTGGTCATGGCCTACGGCCAGATTCTTCCTCGGACGGTGCTCGAACTCCCTCCCAAGGGGTGCGTCAATCTCCATGCTTCTCTCCTCCCCCGTCATCGGGGAGCCTCTCCGATCCAGGCCGCGATCCGCGACGGTGACGAGATCTCCGGGATCACCCTGATGCATGTCGTCCCGAAACTCGATGCCGGTGACATGATCCTGAAGGAGACGACTCCGATCCTCCCAGACGACACCGGCGGCTCGCTCCATGACAAACTCGCGGATCTCGGTCCACGACTGCTGGCTCGCGGCCTGCCCCTTCTCGCCGAAGGAACCGCAAGCGCAGAACCGCAGGACGAAAGCCAAGTCACCTACGCAGGAAAACTGGAACGCGACGACGGAGTGATCGATTGGAACAGGGATGCTTCCTCGATCGAACGATTGATCCGAGCCTATGCACCCTGGCCTGGCACGACTACCTCCCTCGATCTCAACGGGGAGACAAAGAAGCTCAAGATCTTTCCTCCCGTCGAGGTCATCCCGGGATCCGAATCCGCCCCCGGAACCTTGGCAACAGAGGGGGAAAGGCTGATCGTCTCCTGTGGACAGGATCAGCTGGCCCTCACCGGGGACCTCCAGCTCGAAGGCCGAAAACGACTTCCCGTGGCCGATTTCCTCCGGGGGACGAACCTGCCGAGCGGAACCGTTCTCGGAGAAGGCTAAGATTGCTCTTTGAAATTCGCCACAGTTAGTGGAGGATGAGCGAATTACAGGCATACCATGGCGAGAGAATTCAAACGGGTCATTCTGAAGCTCAGCGGAGAAGCGCTGCGTGAAACAGGCAGTCAGGACAACATTTCTCCCGAGATCGTCGAGGGAATCGCCAACCAGATCAAAGCCGCCCACCAGACCGGTCTCGAAGTGGCCATCGTCGTCGGAGGCGGAAACTTCTGGCGAGGAGCCGCCGCCGCAGGTCGGGGCATGGATCGTGCGACCGCCGACTACGTCGGAATGCTCGCCACAGTGATGAACGCCCTTGCCGTCCAGTCGATGCTCGAAGCCGTGGGAGTTCCCAGCCGAGTGCAGACCGCGATCGAGATGAAAAACGTCGCCGAGTCCTTCATCCGGCGGCTCGCCATCCGCCACCTCGACAAAGGTCGCGTCGTCATCTTCGGAGGAGGCACGGGCAACCCCTTCTTCACCACGGACACCACCGCCGCCCTGCGAGCCAGCGAAATCGGAGCCGACATCATCTTCAAGGCGACCAACGTCGACGGGGTCTACGACAAGGATCCGAACCAGAACGACGACGCAGTCCGCTACGATTCCCTGACTTACAACGACGCTCTCAGCCAGAACCTGAAAGTCATGGACGGCACGGCCTTTACCCTTTGTCAGGACAACAAGATCCCCATCGTGGTTTTCAACATGAACGAAGGAGACAATATTCGCCGGGCCCTCATGGGCGAGGAGATCGGCACGATTGTCCACGGAGGCGATTGATTTCTCGGTCGATTCCTCCTACTCTTTTTCAACACCCCCACCTCTCTATGGATCCAGAAACCTTCCTACTCGAAACTGACGAGTCGATGCAGAAAGCCGTGGATTTCGTGTCCTCGGAAATGTCCAGCATCCGAACTGGCAAAGCAAGCCCGGCGCTGCTCGACAACATCAACGTCAACGTCGAAGCCTATGGCTCCTCGATGCCACTGAAACAGCTCGCCCTTGTTTCCGCGCCCGAGCCTCGACTGCTGACTGTGCAACCGCACGATCCCTCCATCATTGGTGACATCGATCGTGCTCTCCGCGAGTCGAAACTCGGGATCAACCCAGCAGCCGACGGTCGCCTCATTCGACTCCCCATCCCGGAGCTCTCCGAAGAACGACGCAAAGACCTCGTGAAGATCATCCGCGATATGGCCGAGCAAGGACGGGTTCGCATCCGCTCGGCACGCAAGGATGGCATGGACCAGTTGAAGTCCGCGCTCAAGGAGAGTGCCATCACGGAGGACTCCTTCCACGACCTTGAGAAAGAAGTCCAAACGCTGACCGACAAACACGTCAAGGGCATCGACGAGCATCTCGCGGCGAAGGAAGAAGACGTCATGACCGTGTAACGGTCTTCATCCAACCCTGCCCGGTCTCTCACTCAATCCTGTCAGGTCGGAAAGCCAACCCTGTTGGGTCACTGACCAGACCCTGTTGATTTTCACTTCTCTGCCCATGTTCCGCGCCGAGAACTACCTGGACCTGGAAAATACCGGGCATTCGGATCTCTTTGTTTCCGAGGAACCCGTCTGGACGGCGATCTCACGGATCGAGCATTACCTCGACCATCTTCTCGAGACCGTGCGCGGAGACTCCATTCACGGAACCGTTTCCCCCCAGGCTCATGTCGGAGGAAGCGTCTATGTCGCCGCCGATGCGATCGTCGAACCCGGAGCCAACATCGTCGGTCCCGCCTGGATCGGGTCGGGAACCGTGGTTCGCAGCGGAGCCTACATCCGAGCCAATGTCATCGTCGGGAATAATTGCGTTCTCGGAAATTCATCGGAATTCAAAAACTGCCTTCTCTTCGACGACTGCGAGGTGCCGCATTTCAACTATGTCGGGGATTCCATTCTCGGGCACAAGGCCCACCTCGGTGCAGGTGTTATCTGTTCCAATGTCCGTCTCGACCGTCGCAACGTGCAGGTCCGTGACGGCGAAGGTGGCCTCATCGACACCGGGCTCCGAAAATTTGGCGCCGTGGTCGGCGATAGAACCGAGGTCGGTTGCAACACGGTGCTGAGCCCCGGCTCCATCCTGGGGCGAGACTGCATCCTCTATCCGGTTTCTCACTGGCAGGGTGTGCTCCCGGAAAAGAGCATCGTGAAACACAAGCAGGACCTCGACATCGTGCGGAGGCACTGAGTTTCCCCTGCTCCTCGCTCTATCTCGACTCGGGCGCTTCCTTTTTATAGCCCGTCTTACGATCGGCATACACCATGAGGTGTTTCTGCAGATTCCCGATGGCAGCAGCAATGCAGACCAGAAAGCCAAGGACTCCGTCTCGAAAGCCCTGTTTCAGGCAGTAGTATTTGAAAAAGCAGACGAGGGGATTGAACAACACATTGGAGAGCTTTCCGCCCGTCCCGACATAGCTCGCGTGTCGGGTTCCGTAGCGCACGTAGCTGTGAAACATGGCGCTGACCGAGTCCCAAGAGGCATGCAGGCAGACGCCTCGCAGCCGGCCGAGTTCTCCCGGCACGATGTATTTGTTGTGTCCACCGAGGCGATCCCGCCCCATTCCGGTGACAGTGACCTGATCACTGCGGAACAATCTCATTTTCCATTCCGGAAAAAAAGCGTGGTTCAACTCCGCCCCGAGAAACTCAAGCTTTCGTGTCAGTTCCCATCCGTTCACCTCGCTGCCTTCATCGTCGACCACCTCGCGAATGTGCTCGCGCAACTCTTCATCGATGATCTCGTCGGAATCGAGGCTCAGGGTCCAATTGTAGTCGGTCAGCTGGTTGAACGAATACTCGTTCTGGGCACAGGGACCATCCCACGCGCGATGAAGAATCTTGGCGCCATACTTCTCGCAAATCTCGAGGGTGCGATCGGTCGAACCGGAATCCACCACCTGGATATCTGCCTCCAGCGGAGCCACCGACTCGAGGACCCGCTCGATCGTACGCTCGGAATTGAAGGCGACAATGGATATGGCGAGTCTTGATCTCATACACAGGAATAGGCCCCTTCTCCCTTACGATCTCGGAAAAGCGTCGGCAAGGGGAATTCGTGCCGAGGGCACCCTCCAAAAAACGGCTTTCTTCTGGGTAAATCCCGGTTCATCGGTATATTCGCGCCCAAATCAGGACCCGGAATGCCCTACCGAAAAGATATCGATGGATTGAGAGCCATCGCCGTGCTCGCGGTGATCCTTTTCCATTTTGACCTAGGTTTTCCCGGAGGTTACGCAGGAGTCGATGTCTTCTTCGTCATCTCCGGATTCCTGATCGGCTCGATCATCATCGGAAAAGTCGAACAGGACCGATTCCGTCTCACCGATTTCTGGATTCGCCGGATTCGTCGATTGCTCCCGGCGCTCTTCGTCGTCGTCATCGCGGTGGCCATCGCCAGCTATTTCTGGATGGTCCCGGCCCACCTCGAGGAGATCGGAAAATCGATCCTCGCCCAGCCCGCTCTGGCGGCGAACATCTACTTCTTCCAGGAGTCGGGATACTTCGAGACGGCGTCCGAGTATCAGCCTCTTCTCCACACCTGGTCGCTTGCCGTGGAGGAGCAATTCTACCTCGCCCTCCCCTTTCTCCTTCCGCTCTTCCTTCGATGGGGGAACGGTCGGGCCGCGCTCGGTCGGGCCGCTCTGCTTGTTGGCATCATCAGCATCCTTTCGCTCGCCTGGTCGATCTACGGATCGATCAGCTATCAGTCGTTCACCTTCTACATGATCCTGTCCCGATCATGGGAACTCAACATCGGAGTCCTCCTCGCTCTCTATCTCGCGAAGACCGGACCGATCACCTGTTCTCGCCCGATTCGGGAAACGATCAGCTTTGCCGGACTCGGGATGATCCTCGCCTGCTTCGCGACCTTCGGCGTCGACACTCCTTTTCCCAGTTACACTGCGCTTCTCCCCTGCCTCGGAACTGCTTTCCTGCTTTTTGCGAATTCTCCCCCAGCCAACTCGGACACCAGTCCCACTCTGCTGCACCGGCTCTTTTCCCTCCCACCTTTCGTTTTTCTCGGCCAGATTTCCTATTCGCTCTATCTCTGGCATTGGCCGGTCTTTGTGTTCTACCATCACATCACACTCCGAGACATGACCCTGATCGACAAAGGGATCGGCATCGGGCTCAGCCTTGTCTTCGCCACGATCTCCTGGAAGTGGGTCGAACAACCGATCCGGAAGGGAACCTTCCTGAAATCGATGCGCCCCCTTTTCTTCGCCACCGGAGGAGCGGTCGCTGTCATGATCGCCATCGGGCTCTCCTTTTCAGAAAGAAACGGTCTCCCCGACCGATTCTCTCCCGAGGTCCTGTCGATGACTCACGATCCCTCGACTCACTATCGAATCCGCGCCTGGGACTACTATCAGAAACACAAAACCTTTCCTACCCTGGGAGCATCCCCGGAAGAAGCCGAGCGTCAGATGCTGATCTGGGGTGACAGTCACGCGCTTGCACTTCTTCCTCTGCTCGAAGAACTCGCTCTCGAACACCAAACCTGTCTCCATATTGCGGCCCACCCCTCGACTCCGCCACTGCTCGATGTCTACACCGAGAGAATCGGAAAGCCTTTCCAAGACTGGGGCGATCTCGTTCTCGACTACGCGAAAGAAAACGCCATCTCGGATGTCCTCGTCCACGCGCGATGGCGAATCTATACCGAGGGCCCTCCCGACGGCGACATGCGGAGCCTCGTCTCTACGACAACCACGCACTCTCGCACTCCCGCGCAGGCGGAGGAAGTATTCCTGCCCGCATTGAAGCACACCCTCGAAACGCTCGAAGAGCAGGGCATGAAAGTCGCCATCATGGACGATGTCCCCTTTCAACCGAAGAGCGTTCCGGAAACGGTGATCCTTGCCGGATCTCGAGGAATCGATCCCAATACCCTCGGTCCACGGCGGGAAGCCCAGCAAACCCTGACCCGGAGAATCGATCACCTGATCCAGCAGGCGATCGAAGGAACTTCGGTCGTTCATTTGGACCCGGACCCTTTCCTGCTCGACGAGAACACTGATCGTTTTGCTCTTCTCCGCGACGGGAAGATCCTCTTCACCGATCAACACCACCTTTCCCCGAACGGAACACGCCAGGTTCGACCTCTCCTCGAACCTTTCTTCGCTGACCCACGCACCGCCGATCCATGAGCGATTTCATTTTCTCTACCACCTCGCGCCCAGCTGACGATCTGAAACAATCCCTGCAGGAAATCGATACCTCGCAGAAGGCTCCGATCGTGAACTTCTCGGGATTCTGGGGAAGCCTTGCCGTGGTTGAGAACCACTATGCCGGATTTCAGCCACTGGAGACGGACTCCCATATCGCCGTTGTCATCGGTGGGCCGCTTCTTCAGTTCCAGGCAAACGATTTTCTCGACGATGAGGATTCCTCCGCCGGGACCGCCGCCATCCTCGAACGTCACCTATCCGGCGAAATGTCCTGGGACGAGGATCTCAGCGGTCCTTTCGCCGCCTTCATTCTCGACAAGAAGAGTGGAGCTTTCACTTATGTCACCGACCTGCTCATGTTCATCCCCGTCTATTCCTTCGAAGGTTCGGAGGGAATCGTGCTTGGGAGTCATGTCGACGTGGTCGCCAAAGTCGCCGGAGAAGAAGAAAATCTCGATCCGGTTTCCCTCGCCGATTTCGTTCTCAATCACGTCGTGACCTATCCCTACACCTGCTACGAGAACATCCGGCAAGCCGAGGCCGGAACAGTCCACAACTATACCGACATCGCCTCCTCGCATCAGAAATCCTGCGAAACCTACTGGGTCCCCCGCGAAGAACAGAACTACGAATCCCTGCCCGAAGCGGCCCGCCTTCTTCGCGAAAGTCTTCTCGAGGATGTCGCCACGATCAC
Organism: Verrucomicrobiales bacterium; assembly: GCA_029213195.1. Lineage (GTDB taxonomy): Bacteria > Verrucomicrobiota > Verrucomicrobiia > Verrucomicrobiales > DEV007 > Arctic95D-9. Next base: position 59,495 of record JARGNI010000026.1, on the reverse strand, counting down.
CAACGGAACGAAGAAGGTCGGTGCCTTTGTCAGTGCCGGGGAAGACTCCAGATCCATCCTTGGCTCCCTCCCCGAAGGTGTCGACTGCGACGGCTTCACCTATCTCTACGGCAGCCCCCGGGACCGCGCCATCGCCAAGCAGGTCACCAAGATCTTCAACGTCAATCATACCGTCAGCGCCCAGCCCTATCACTACTACCTCGACATCCTCTCCGACGCCTCCGCTCTCGTCGGCAGTGGGCACCAGTATTCCCACGCCCATGTCGTCGGATTCTTCGAGGAATGGAAGCTGCGCGACTATCGAGCCGTCCTCGGCGGATATCTCTCCGACTCGCTTCTCAAGGGACTGTTCAGCCGAAAGCGCCGCGGGCGTGGCCTCCTCAGCTGGCTGCCGGAGTTTCATCGACCGGGAGAAACCCAGACCCGGAGACAACACTCGGACCTGTTCACCGAGGAAGTTCTCGACCAGGTCAAAAACAGAAAACGCGAGCACATGGCTCGCGTTCAGGAGATTCGCCCGCAGACCGCCCACGAATGGTTTGGGATCTGGCCGGCGACGATGCAGTTGACGTTTCCGAATTTTCTGGCGACTCGAAGACTCTTTCGGAGCTACGAACCCTTCATGGGAAAAACCTCGGTGAAGATCGGGGCTGGGGTTCCCCTATCCTGGAAGCTGAATCGCAGGATGTTCAATCGTGCGATGCGCCCTCTACTCAAGCCAACCCGATGGGTCTTTCATGCGGACGGGCACCTTCCCTACTTCCCCTTCTGGTTCAACATGCCCTTTGTCTTTCTCGACAAATTGAAGAAGACACTTCTCAAAGCCTATCACGCCTTCACCTGCCTGATCACCGGAAAGGAAACTCCCTGGCAGAGACGCCGAGCCTCTAAGACCGATGAGGAATGGCTCGCTGCCTTCGAAAAGTTCAATGCGGGTTACGACTCTTTCGATGAAATCATCAAGGATCGCTCGGCACGCCGAAAGCTGAGCTCCCGTCAGACCCGCAACCTCCTCCAAGTGCTGGAGTGGATCGACCGGATGCACCGTTAGACGCTCGCCTACTTCTTGCAGAAGAGAAAATTTCGGAACTCGGCTCCGACGTGACGATAGGGTATCTCGGAAGTTTCCGCGGCAGGATATCGCTTCCCTCGATACCAGAAAACCCCATCGTCGTAGCCCAACTCACGGAAGACTGCGGTGACTTCCTCGAGCGCGGTCTCACTGACTTCGATGAGCGTTTTCGGACCGACCTCTTCCAATAACTTTCTCGCGCCGTTGAGAACGTGCATCTCATACCCATCGACATCGCACTTGATGAAATCGATGTGATCCACGCCTTGCTGCTCGAGAAAGCTATCCAGGGTCGTGATCTTGATCTTGATCTCGTCCTGCTGCCAGTCCCGGCCCGACTCGAGCACAGCCGTCGACCCAGCCTCGCCACGAAAGAGACTTGTCTCTTCGTCCCGATCCGATAATCCGAGAGGGAAAATCTCCACATTTTTCAGTCGAAAACTCTCTGCCACTTTCCCAATCAGTTCCTCCATCTCAGGCTGCGGTTCGAACGCGAGAACGCGTCCCTCCGGCCCTGCCGCTTTCCCGAGGAAGTAGGTCACGATCCCCTTGTTGGCTCCGATATCGAGAACGACATCCCCATTTTTCACCTCTTCCTCGATAAACCGAACCGTATCCGGCTCGGTCCGATTCCGATAGCGGAAGAATCGGTGAAGGTAGTGGAGCCGTTCTTTGAAGGAGAGAGATCGAGGGTCACTACTCATACTTCTTGTTCTTCAGAATCTGGGGAGGAGCCCATCTTGATGGCAAACTGGCTCCCGACATAAAACATCATGACGAGAGTGGTGACTTCGCCATCGGTAAAGGAATTTTCAAAGATCCCGGCCACCAGGAAACCGATGATAGCAGGGCCGAACAGGAGCCTTGTATCGGGATCTTTCCAGACCTCTCGCAACCAGCAAAGCAAAAACCCGAGGAGCGCCAGCATGCCGAAGATCCCGGTAGAAGCAAAGGCCTCGAGATAGTTGTTGTGAGCATTGGAGTGGAGCCAACCACGCACCGGGTTCCCCTCTTCATCGATCCTCCAGGTCACGTCATAAGGGAAGCCGTAGGCCTGCTTCAGATCACGGGACTGCTTCTCGAACTGTCGATACCCGATTCCAAAAACGGGATTCTCGATACCCGTGACAGCCGCCGTCTTCCATTGGGCGAATCGTGAATTTTCATTCGGCCGAATCTCCAGCAGTTGGTTCCCGAGAAGAATCGCAGCGATCAATGCCACGACGAACATTCCGCCAAAGGCAAAGTAGAGCCATCTCCATCTCAGGACGAAAACAAGTACCACCGCACCGATGAGGCACCCCAGCAAGGCTCCTCGGGATCCTGACAAAAACATCCCGAGTCCGCAAATCAAGAAGGCAATCAGGGTAATTCTCCAGACTAAGGGGTCCTTCGCTCGTCCCTTTTGCCAAAGGAGCAACAACATCCCCGTGATGACGAGAATGAGGAACTGCATGCTGTAACCATACGTCATCACCATTCCAAACACTCCTCCCAGTCGAATGGTTCTTTCGATCCCCTCGATCGGAGCGAAAAGGTGAAACCCAGTCAGCATGTTGATCATATCTGCCACCGTCACTGCTGAAGCGGTGACGACCAGCGCAATCCAGACATAACGAAACCAGGAACGAGCATGCGTCAGGACCTGCCTTCTCACCGCCGGGATCAGCAGAACACCCACGGGAAGGATCAGGTGCCGAACCTTCTTGAGATCCTTGAAAGGCTTCTCATAGGAATCCAGATTCGCGGCTATCGAGACAATATTGACGCCTATCAAAGCAATCAAAAGCCAAGTACTCGCGGCAACGCCCTTGCGATCGGGAACGAGCTTCGCATCCCATTCCGCATTCTTCCAGAAGCTCGCAATCAGGGCTATGGCGAGAATCCCTTGCCCGACTCCGATCAGAGCGTTGCCCGCGTAGCTGGCTACCGCGAGAACCAGGAAAGCTGCGAACAGCAAATTGCGACAGTGCCTATTCATGATTTCTCCAGGGCGGCGCCCTTTTTCCCAAATTCGAACCACCCCACCAAGGCCACGGTCCAGCAAAGCGACATGATCAACCGAGACTGGGTATCCATCTGGTCCGTCATTACCGCGGCATTCAAAAAGAGCTGCACAAGGAAGGAGGAGAGGAGCAAAAATCCAAGCCACGGTTCCTCCTTCACATCGATTCGCCGCAGCACCGAAAAACAAAGCCAAAGGGGAATGAAGGTCAAACCGGCGTAACCCAGGATTCCCAGCCAACCCGTCGCCACTGCGATCTCTATGAACTCATTGTGACAGTGACCCGTGACTCTTTTTTCATACCCCAATTTCTCGTAATAGTAATCCTCGCGTCGATCATTCCCGTCGAATCCGACTCCCATGGGATTCTCCCTCAGAATGCACCAGTTGATATGCCATTGCTCCAACCGGGTCTGATTGGATTTCGAAGCGTTGTCCGTGAAAATCATCTTCGCCCGAGCGGACAGCGCTGGAACGGTGGCAATCGCAAGAATCCCTACCAAACCACAGAGTAGGATCGTGACGATCCACTTTCTGCGAAAGATTCGAGGAACACCAAAGACCCCAACCACGCCAGCCGCAGCAATCGCGAGCCAAGCACCGCGGGCCTGACTGGAAAGGAGAGCTGCAGCGGCAGCCAAGGCAAAGCCCAGCGAAAAAATGGCCAATCTTCGCTTTCCGCATGCCTGCGCCACCAACGCGCCGGAAAACCCAATAAAAGAAAGACTACCCATCAGCTTGGCAAACGGAACGGGATTTCTCAGGAGCCCATGCCCTCGATTTCCCCAACCTTCCTTGCCAAAAAGAAATTCACGGAAAGGGTCGGTACCAGTCGCAAATTGGTAGATCGCAGCAAAAGCCGAGAAACAGGTCATTCCGAAGAGAATGTAGGCCGCTCTCCGAGTGTGCCCTCCTCGCTCTTCGAATTGAGAAACCGCAACCAGGGATACGGGTAAGAATGCGATCAGGAAAAAGATCCACTTGAGCTCGCCCCAGGATCTCGTGGCGACCACGCCCTGAAAGAGCATTACCAATACCGCAATGACAACAAACAGGACGAGAACAAGCCAGAAAGCTCGGGTCTCCCTGATCAACTGGAGAAGGGTCCTGCGTTGGGATCCTGACCGCAATACCAGGCAGATCGAAAGGATCGCCAGGAATCCGAACCCCACATAGGAAGCTGAACTGCCCATTTGCAGTGCAACCAGGAGGATCGCCAGTGAGGCAATCCCAAGATCTCGCAATTGATTCATTACAGGCTTGAGTCCCACCAGGGGACAAAACTCTTCGCTTAATCCATCAACAGTGAACCGGGGATATGCTTATGGGCAAAGCGGCGGATCTCTCCCTCTACGCCTTCATCCAGCAACTCCTTCAACTTCCCCAAGTCCAGTGGAGGAGCATCCACTTCGTGAGATTTCTCCACCACCCAGATCCTGTCGTGATCGGTACGCACCACGCCTTCGTCGTCAGTGATCAACTCCTCGTATTCCTTTTCACCCGGTCGCAGTCCCGTGTACTCGATCTTGATATCGACATCCGGAACCAACCCGGAAAGGGCGATCATACGCCGGGCCAATGAATCGATCTTTACTGGATCCCCCATCTCCAGCACACAAATACTCCGATCTTCGCTGACCGCCCCTGCTGCAATCACCAGTTCCACCGCCTCGGGAATCGTCATGAAATAGCGCGTCACTTCTTTGGACGTCACGGTCAGAGGCCCCCCTCTCTTGATCTGCTCTCGGAAAATCGGAATGACGCTTCCGCTGCTTCCCAACACATTTCCGAATCGCACCGCCTTGAACCTGGTAGCGCTCTCGGGGCGCTCCACGACCACCCTTTCCGCGAGGCGTTTGCTCGCCCCCATCAAGCTGGTAGGCCGCACTGCCTTGTCCGTCGAAACCAAGACAAAGTCCCCGACCCCACATGACTCGGCAGCCGAAGCCACAGTCTCGGTTCCCAGCACATTGTTCTGGAGACAAGCAACAGGATTCTTCTCCATCAAGTGCACATGCTTGTAGGCCGCGGCATGATAAATAACATCGACCCCACCCGCATCATCAATAGCACGTTTGACATGATCACTCCGGCGGACATCTCCGGTCACCGGGAGTAAGTCCACGCCTGCATCTTTCGCATGCTCGGAAAGCTCGCGATCGATCTCGAACAAGAGAAACTCGCTCGCCTCGAAGAGCGTGAGTGACGAGGGCTTCAGTTGGATGAGCTGGCGACAAATCTCGGAACCAATGCTGCCCCCCGCACCCGTGACCATGACCCGCTTGCCGGAAATCGACGATCGAACGGTCTCCAGGTCGATCGTATGAGAAGGTCGATGCAGCAGATCTTCGATCGAAACTCGCTTCACCTGTTCAACATCGAGCCGACCGGAGGCCAGATCCTCCATCGAGGGAATAAACCGATAGTCACAGGTCAGCCCCTTTTCTCCGATCTGCTCCATGACGTCACGAATCGTCCCAGGTGTATTGAGCGGAGGCAGAAACAACACTGTACTGACTCCTTTCTTCTCGACCAGGCCGGCGATGTCATCATCGACCCCGTGAATGCGAATGCCGCGAAGCTGCTGCCCTCGATGCCGATTGGTATGGCTGATGAGACCGACCACCCTTCCGATTCGCTGTGGATAACGAACCATATTTCGCAGGAGAGCATCAGCATCGTCTGGATTTCCAAACAGGAGGACTCCGCCTGGGCCGCCCTCTTTGCTCCGCCCCATGCGGTGTTCCCTGAACAACCGGATCATTCCGCGAGAGCCGATTTCCCAGGAGAGAAGAATTAGCGCGGTAATGACAAGGCTCGACCGTGGAAAGTCCTGAAACGAAGATCCATTCGTAAAATAGACCAGGAGGCCGGAGATAACGGCACCGCACACGATTGCAGCTCCAGTGACAAAGCAGTCTCGCAGAGTAAAGAAGCGCCATAAGCCCCGGTATAACCCGAAGGCGAGAATCGGGATAATGAATCCAAGCGTCATCCAGTGCGAAAAATGGTAGACCACACGCTTGGCTTCGGGTTCCCATTCAAAATCGAACCGAAGGACCACTGCCGCTACGAAGGCAAGACCGATCCCGATCAGGTGGAACAGAATCGCTGCCACCCGTCTGACGAATGGATACTCTTTCAACGAAGCAATCATCTTAACCATCAGTTTGGATCCCTCTGACTAAATTCTTCCAAACAAAATCCCGAGGAAGAAGATCAGGACTCTTTCCTGATTCTGTCCCCATTCCCTTTCCCGGTTACCGTTGCCAGGATAATGCGAAGGTCGAGTGACAGTGACTTCTCACCAACGTAATCGCCATCTCTCTCAGCGAGTCTTTCGGGATCCGACATATCGATCCCTTCCACCTGGGCCAGGCCGGTTATCCCCGGAAGAATCTCAAACACGCCCCTCTTCTCTCTTTCCTCGATAAGCGCAGTCTGCACGGGCAAACAGGGACGGGGCCCAACCAGCGCCATCTCGCCTTTCAGGACGTTCCAAAGTTGCGGCAACTCATCCAGTTTTGTCGCGCGAAGAAATCTTCCAACGGAGGTGACGGACGAAGCTGACACCTCGTGAGTTCCCGCCTGAACGGTTCCGGTCGACATGGTCCGAAGCTTGTAGAGAATGAAGGGCTTCTGATTTCGCCCGACTCGTGTCTGGCGAAAGATCGCAGCCCCTGGAGAATTCAGTCGGATCGCCAGGATTGCGAAAAGGAGCAGGGGGAGACACAGCACAAACCCTACAGCTGAGAGAATGAGTTCAACAATGCGCATCACGAAGGCTCATTCTCGTTACCCAGAATCAGGGAAACCATCATCTCATTCACCTTGTTCACGTCGAAAACTTCCTCTGCTCGCTTTCTCGAGGCCCTTGAAAAACGCAGAAGATCGTCCCTCGACATCGTAACCGCCTCGGACATGGCATTCGTCAATGCATCCGCATTGGCAACCTTGATGACCCATCCATTCTCCCCATGGACCACCGTCTCCCGGCACCCTGCGGCGTCAGTGGTAATGACAGGACGTCCAATAGCCAACGCTTCGAGAGTGCTCCTGGGCGTTCCTTCGCGATAGGAGGGAAGCACGAAACAATGGGAATTGATGAGAAACGATTTCACATCATCTTGATGCCCTAGAATCTCAACGGGGCTGCCCATCTCTCTCAGCCTCGCCAACTTCACCCCACCCGGATTGCCATCCTCGCCTCCGACCAGGAGAAACCGGCACCCAGATTCGGGAAATTTTTCACGAACACGACGCGCTGCTTCCAAGTATTCGTAAACCCCCTTCTCACGCAGGAGTCGAGCAACCATCACGAAGGTAATCTCTTTCTGCTCGGGCAGCTCGGTATACTCGAACTCGGCAACATTCACCCCGGATCCGGCGACGACTGCCTTTTGCTCATCGGTGACGAGTTTCCAATCGAGGAAAAGCTGGCAATCATCCGGATTCTGGAAGACGACACGAGCATTATTCTTGAAAGCACGGCGATATAGAAATCTCTGGAGCCGGCTCAGCAATCGTTGCTTGATGTCGCCCCCACTAAATCCGTATCCCAGTCCGGTGACGAGAGAAACGATCCTGGCTTCGGTTGTCCTCGCCGCAGCAAAAGATCCATAGATCATCGGCTTCGCCGTGTAGCAAAAGACGATCTCAGGTTGATCCAACGCGAGCCGTCGCTTCAGCGCTGAGTAACTTTTCCAGTCTCGAAATGGATTGGTCGAAGTTCGATCCAGCGGATAAGGATAAAAAGTAACTCCCAGCTTGAGAATTTCGTCGACCAGTTCTTGTCCGACAGGCGGCACGTAGGTGATCACCTCGTGTCCCTCGGCAACCAGTCGGCGCAGAAGATCTCCCCGGAAGCGGACCAGTGTGGGACCGTGGTTACTGACAATCGCTACTTTCAAGATGAATCCTTACTTCACTTCTTCTGACGTCCTCTTCTTTCTCTGGTCCGCCAGGCCATCGAAAACCGGCTCCCACAAACGCGGCATGAATCGCTCTGCACCAGACCACGAAAGATGGCCGATATCTCGATAGTGGGCGTGCTCATCAAAGATCTCAACTTGTTCTTTCTCGTTTTCGAAAAAGACACTGAGGGGATCCAGAACCTCTATTTTGCTCCCAACCTCCTTAAAGAACAGGGACTCGAGGACCCGACTTTCTGAAAATTCCTGCTTCGATACCCCATACTGTTCGACCGCATTCCATCGAGGAAACCGATTGGCGAGAAGGACACTTCGAGCGTCTCCTTTGGGCAGCCCGAAAGGAATTCGGCGCATCGCAACCACGCGTATGCCTCTCATTTCGAACTCCTCAATCATGGCAAGAAATCTCTCACGAGCTCGTTCGGCACCCTCAACATCTTTGAGGTAGGCTTCCCAGGAACTGACGAGGATGCATACAGCCGGTTTGATCTCCAGAATTCCGGCAAACGCGGCCTGATTGAAGGCGGTTTTCTCGGGTATCAATTGGGGGTGTCCGATGACAGGAATCAAGGTGTCCCATACAAAACCGCGCCCAACCAGCCGGCGATCTTTCCCCATCCGGTCAAAAACGCCCGTCAGCATTCCCGCTTGGCTGTCGCCCCAAACAACGAAATCAACCTCATCACCCGGAATACCCAATTCCACGTTAATTCCCCTGAACTCTTCGCCATACCAATCTACATCCTTGCGAAAACTCTGATCCATTTCGCTGAATTCCTTCCCCAAGGCCCCACTCAAAATCGCCAGGGAAAAACCGAGAATCACAATCCAGCTGACTACGATGACTTTTATGGCCGTCCCCTTCCTTAATCTGAACCGAAGTGGCAGCTCGACGAGATAGTAGGAAATCACGGCGAACACAAAACCGGTTAGAAACAAGAATCCTGAGATCCAGACCGAGTCGGAATTGAGCACGTGGTGTTTCAGGGCCAAGAATGGCCAGTGCCACAAATAGAGCCAATAGGAAAGGCGTCCCAGCCAGACCACCACGGGATGGGAAAATCCTCTTCCTGGTCCTCCGACCAATCCAGCGATCAAGAAGACGGACCCAAATACAGGGACGAGCCCTTGAAACTTCGGATACTTGACCTCGCTCATGAACAAAAAGGCAACGACAACGAGAATCAAACCGATCCAGAACAGCAGGCCCCTCCATTTCAAGCTCTCCCCCTTGGAATCCTTCACCTGGATACGCAGGGCGAGGATTCCACCCGCACAAAACTCCCAGGCCCGGGTGGGAGAAATGAAGAAACCATGAGTAGGTGAATTATTACAGACTACCACGCAGAGAATAAAGGACACTCCGGCCATCCACCAGAACACTCGCTCCAAGTTCTTGAGCCGTTTCGCGGGGCTGCCAAATCGAGAAACCAAAAGAACGACCAGAGGAAACGCGATGTAAAATTGCTCCTCGACAGACAGCGACCAGGTGTGAAGCAAGGGATAGAGTTCCGAAGCACCGCTGAAATATCCCAAACTGGATGCAAAGTAAAAATTTGAAGCACAGAATAAATGAGATATTGCGGCTTCAGCCAGGAGCTGAAAGTCGATGGAATCCAGTATAAACAAAGCGGCGAGAAGCGTAACGGCTACCATGAAGAGCGCCGCCGAACCTAAGCGCCGGACCCTCCTCATGGTGAAATTCCGCCAACTGAAATCACCAGTCTCTTCCCATTCACGAGCGATCGAACGGAAGATCACGAAGCCAGAGATCACGAAAAACACATCGACACCCACAAATCCCCCGTCAAAAAAGGAACTCCGAAGTGAAAAGCGATCACCGCAAAGACAGCCAGGGCTCTCAACCCATCGATTGCAGGAATGTATTTTGTAGAGGTCAAAAGGCTCAAGTTTCGAAGGCTTGAACAATCTCCCGATTCAGGCTACTGATGCCCCCTATTGATATGGGGAAGGTTATCGGATTCTTTGGCAACGGGCGTTTAGGCAGCCTGACCATGAAAGAGTTTCTCTCGCGCGGCTACGATGTCAGCCTTGTCGTGAGAGACCCCTCCAAACCCCGCACCAGGGAATTGGAGAAATTGGGCGCCTCCATCGTCCACATGCCCGAATTGGATTTCGAAGAACTCAAATCCGTCCTGACTGAGCCCTCCCTGATCTATGTGGGTGGCCCATTCGGTGCTTTTCAGGAATTGATCCATTTCTTGAAGGAGAATGAGTCTCTCGTGATTCGCTCGGTTTTCGTCAGCAGCGCAAACGCAAAGGCAGGAGACTATTGCTCCTATCGGAAATTTGAAGAATATGAAGATCTCATTCTGGCGAAGCTCGAAAACGCACTGATCATTCGCCCTACCTTGATCTTCGGCCTCAAGGATGACGGGAACTTCGGGTATATTGCCGAATGGACTCGAAAATACCCCTTCTTTCCCATCATCGGGTCCGGCCGGACTCCCTACCAGCCCGTCCACTATGAAGATCTGAAGGATGCCATCGTGGGGGCATTTCTCGCATCAGATCCCAAGAGTCGTGTCTTCTTCATCGGGGGAAAAGATGAGATCCTCTACCTTGAAATCGTCCAATACATCAAGAAGAGGATCCACTCACATTGCCTTCTCCTCCGCCTGCCCAAATGGCTTCTGCTCCTGATAGCCACAACCGTTGGAAGAATCGTGAAACTACCTTTGACGAAGGAGCAAATCTCTCGTGTCGACGTCGATCGTCGATCGTCGAGTGGATATCCAACCTGCAGTGGAAGAATTGGGTTATTCCCCCGAACCTTTTTTCGATCGGATGTCGCAGGCCATCCAGGAATATCAGGAAAAGTAAAATCGCTCCCCAAAATGGCGAGAGCTACAGCTCGACGTCTTTCACCCAGTCACGATTCTCCAGATACCATTCGACCGACCTTTTCAGTCCCTCTTCGAATGAAACCTGAGGCTCCCAGTTCAGGATCGACTTCGCCTTGGTGATGTTGGCACGAGATTCGAAGATATCGGCAATGTGGGCGTCCTGAAATTCGATCTCAGCTTTCTTCCCGAGATGGCCCTCGATCATCTTGATTACGTCGAGCAAGGAAATGGGCTCCATTCCTCCCCCCAGGTTCATCACTTCGTAGCCGACCGGCTTCATGGCAGCGATCGTTCCTCGGGCAATATCATCGACAAAGGTAAAATCGCGGCGTTGCTCTCCGTTGCCATAAATCTCGATCGGTGCCCCTTCGTAGATCCATTTGATGAAACGGAAAATGCACATGTCAGGTCGACCTGCCGGTCCGAAAACCGTGAAATAACGGACGATGCTGATGTCCATTCCGTAGAGATGGTGAAAGGAATGACAAAGCGCTTCCGCCGCCTTCTTGGAAGCGGCATACGAAGATATCGGATGGTTTACCGGCATTTCCTCCGTGAAGGGAAGAGGATGGCCCGCATAGAGCGAAGACGTGGAAGCCAAAACCATCTTGCGGATGTCGTTTTTCTCCATCCGCTCCAGCAGGTTGAGCGTCCCCTGCGCGTTGGTCTGCAGATAGACCGTTGGATTCTCCATGCTGTAACGCACTCCCGCCCGAGCGGCAAGATTGAGAACCGCATCGAAAGAATTCTCCGAAAAGACCCGATCGAGAAGCTCCGTATCCTCGATATCTCCCTGGATCCACTGAAAGTTGGGAGTCTCCTTCAAGCCTTCCAACCGGAAATTTTTCAGCCTCACGTCATACGCATCATTGACCGAATCGATTCCCACGACGTTCACCCCCTGCTCGCACAATTTTGCGGCCACACGATGCCCGATAAACCCGCAAGCTCCCGTCAACAAAACGCTCTCAGTATTCTTTTCTTCCATAACATTCGTAAACTTTCCTATCAATTCAGCGCTAGTTCCAACGCTCACTCCACGCCTGAAACATCAAGACATCCCATAAGTGGTATTGCCAATTCTGCGATCCACTAATGTGGGCCTCCCACTTCTCCCGAATGGGGCCCGGATCAAATACTCCTTCTCTCCTGAGACGATCTTCGGACAAGAGATCTTCCGCCCAATCCCGAAGATCGCCCCTCAGCCATTCTGCAAGCGGAACAGAAAAGCCCATCTTGGGACGATTGAACATTTCCTTCGGAACATACTTCTCAAGGACCTGCCTCAGAATCCACTTTATATCCCCGTCACGGACTTTGACATCCATAGGCAAACCCCACGAAAACTCAGCGATGCGATGATCAAGAATCGGAACCCTCGCCTCCAGGCTAACCGACATCGAAGCACGATCGACCTTGGTCAGGATATCGTCAGGAAGATATCCAAGCACATCGGAAAGCATCATTTTTTCCTCCGGGGAAAACTCCGCGTCCGTCTCCATCCCCTTGGAGAAATCATTGACGTCCCCGGAGGCTCCCAGAACCACCGCCTCGGCATCGGACCAATGAGAAACCAGTCGTGAATAAAATTCCGAAGCCGTATCCAGCTCGAAGAGATCGACCAGCTTGTGCAGCTTGTAACCGGGATTGGCGACTTGGAGCCTCTGACGAGAAACTGTGCAAACACATTCCCCCAGCCGATCCCATCGATCAGGATGAATTGACTCCACTGCGGCCTTCAGAACTTTTCGAATGGGTTTCGGCAGCCGGGTCCCTTTCTTCCAAGCCGAATACCCCTGGTGATAGCGATTGTAACCGCAAAACAGCTCATCACCGCCATCACCCGAAAGGCAAACCTTGACGCTCCTTCTTGCCAGCCTCGACACCATGAGTGTTGGAATCTGGGAGGAATCACTGAAAGGCTCGTCGAAGACCTCGGGCAATTGAGGCACGACCTCAATCGCTTCCCGTTCCGTCACATAAAATTCATGATGATCGGTTCCAAGATGCTCGGCAACCTGCTTGGCATACTCTGCCTCATTGTACGCGGAGGAGTCGAAACCAATGGAATAGGAATTTACCGGCCGACTCGAATTGGCCTGCATCAGGGCCACAACAGTAGACGAATCAATCCCTCCCGATAGAAAGCCACCCAAAGGCACGTCGGAGATCATCTGCTCACCGACAGAATTCCTGAGTAACCCTTCCAGTTCTTCTACCGACTCTTGAGGGGTTCGTTCACAGCTCTCAGCTTTTTGGCTCGTCGCCGCTTCCCGGGCGCTCCAGTAGGCCCGAGAACTCGGCAAGCCACGAGAAGACAACATTTCCCGATCCACTCGGAGGATGTGCCCCGGCAACAACTTGAAGACATCTTTGTAGACGCTTCTAGGAGCTGGGATGCAATTGTGTCGCAAGAGGCTGGCCACCGAATTCGGGTCCACCGACAAGGACCATTCCTTGATCCCATGCAACACCCTGAGTTCCGACGAAAAGGCCAGAATGCCATTCTGAAAGCCAAAGTAGAGCGGCTTGATCCCCAATCGATCCCGAACCAGTGACAGACATTTCTCCTCTCGATCCCAGACTGCAAAAGCGAACATGCCGACCAACTTCTCAAGGCACTTTTCCACACCCCAGAATGAAATCGCCTCGGTCAGGACCTCGGTGTCGCTGTGGTGAGAAATCTCCCTACCCGAAGCTTCTTCCAACTCGTCAGCAATGCTCCGGAAGTTGTAGATCTCGCCGTTGTAGCTGACAACGTATCGTTCGCTACGCGATTGCTTCGGTTGCGCTCCAGCCTCTGACAGGTCGAGGATAGCCAGCCGACGATGCGCTAGCTGGATTCCATTCTCGTCATCCCTCCAGAAGCCATCGGAGTCTGGCCCACGATGCCGGATCAGAGACCCATCTACCAAGGGCTCCCCAGGAACTTTACCCAGACTCAATGCTCCTGCTATTCCGCACATAGATTCTCTCGCTAAGAGATAATAGAGACTAGCTTCATCGGTCTTTCGGAATGGAAGGCAAACTCACCTTTCGAGCTCGTCCTGCAGGAATTCCTTCAACCCGGGTGTGATCCAACGCGATCCCTTCTCGTTGAGATGATCGTCATCAAAATACAGAACTTCACCGTCTTGGTCGTATGGCGATTGGATCAAGACGTGAGAATCGAAGAAAAAGACATTTTCGAATCGTTCCGCGAAATCCGCATAGAGTTTGCGCTCAAATGCAAACCGCTGCTGCAATCCCGGAAGAAAGTCGACACGCTGCAGATCTTCCTCTTCGTCGTCGGTTTCATTGACAAACCAACTTCTGCCTTTCGGAAGGTGACCGAAAACCACCCGTGGCGATCCATCGAGCTGCGGAACCTGCCCTAACAAAATCACTTTCTTTCCGCCAGCAACCATCCGGGAAACCAGGTCCGAAAAGTCTTTGCGATACAATGCACGATTGACCTCTATTGCCACCTCCTTCTCGGGAATGGCCACATCAAAAGATAGATGTCCTGTCGGGCTCCCGTCCGAGATTCCCCCATTGATATAGAAGTTTGTATTCTGCGCGAAAAATACTGTGCTGACGGACGGATCTACTACGACAAAATCCCAAAGCCACTCAGTTATCCTGGAATCGTTCCGCTGCCCATGTTTTCCAAGCAAACGGCCTGAAGCGGAATAGTTGAATCGATCTCTTGCACTTGCCGACCAGAATCCGTCTCCGAAGAGACCTCCCAATTTCAATTCACGCTCGCCGCAAAATGCTTCCACAGCAGGCCAGTAGTGCTCCGCGTGACTATCCCCAATCAGTAGAGCATTGAACCCCGCTTTCTCGATCTGCTCGATTGCTGCATCAAATCCTTCGCCTCCACTACTTCTGACCACTTCGACAAGCCCTTCCTTCTCGAAGCGTTTCAACGCCGCTTCACCCGGATTCCTTGAATCCTCTACTACCCGCCAACCAGAATCACTTTCACTCTTCAATGCAAACGAGATTCCCCCGAAGAGCAGACAGATGCCGAGAACCCTGGCAAGAACATTCACTCTCCCTCGAAACGACTTTCTCGGCCGGCGTCCGAAGTCTCGAAGTGGGAGTTCAAAATAGCGATACTGCAACGAAGAAAACAGGAAGGTCGTGAGGACAACAAGCAAATACTCGAGAGCGACGGACTCGATACCGAAACCGCCGACAGCCTTGAAAAGGCAAATGACCGGCCAATGCCACAGATAGAGAGAATAGGAGATGTCGCCGATGAACAGGAAAGGTTTCCAGAACTTGTTGGAAAAAGGCGAGTTCAGACTCTGGCTGAGCACGATTCCCACCGCCAGAAGCGGAAAAAGAACCAGAAGGTCCTCCTCGACGAAGCTCTCCTCGAACCCAAAGCAGGCCAGAGCCAGGATAAGCCAACCGCTCAAGAGCACCGTCTTCCTCATCAAACCACCAAGCTCCGGCAATCGAACCACCGAAAGGACTGCGCCCAAGAGAAACTCCCAGAATCGGCTCACAGGAAGGAAGAAATCCCAATTGGCGCCATACCACCGGTATACCAGGTGAGACACCACGAGCGAAGCGAGCAGAGCGAACCCAAGGACAACCGCACGGTTCTCCTTAAGGGATTTCACGCGATAGAGTAGAATCAGGAGAAAGGGAAAGAACGCATAGAATTGCTCTTCCACACCAAGTGACCATGTATGTAGCAATGGATTGAGAGTCTCATCCATCGCGAAATAGTCACTGGATCTTCCAAAATAGAGATTACTGACTTGGGCAAACGACCAGGGAAGACTCCCAAAAATCTGCTGATAGCGAACCGGACCAGCGAAGAGCAAGGCAACCACCGCAACCAGAACGAGAACCAGCAACAATGGTGGAAGGATCCGAAAAGCCCTTCGAACAAAAAAGTCGGAGACCTGGAAACGACCCTGATCCAGTTTAGCGATGATTGATCGGGTGATTACAAAACCCGAAATAACAAAGAAGATGTCGACGCCCAGATATCCTCCAGAGGCAAACCCTGGATTCAGGTGGTAGACAAAAACAACCAGAACCGCAAAACAACGGAGGAGCTGAATTACCGGAATCATTTCTATTGTCAGTGGCGAAAATCCTGAAAGTCTTTGAACCGAACGTTCTGCGTCAGCTCAAACCCAAGCTTGCCAAAAGGTAATCAACTCGGTGATCGTGCCTATGAGCATCCATCGCGTACTCGTAGGCCTCATCGACCATTTCCTGAAACTGGGTCGCGTCAGAGAGCTGCTCAACAACCTCATCAAGTTCCTTGAGAGAACGACTGATCGGAAGGTAGTGCTTCCCGGGAGAGAGGATATCATTGTACCGCCCTTCCATGAGCACCTGAATCGTTTTCGTTCCGATCGCATCGAAGTGCCTCGAAGAAACACATTTGCTGTAGTGGGGACACCTCGCGTCCTCCGTGAAGTAGTCCCTCTGCAATGCAGCCAGAGAAAGAGGATCCTCCTCTTCCGAATTCGTTCTCTTCACGCTAACCTGGTTTGCACCCAAAATCTTTTTTGCAATGCCCTTCAATCTCCATGGCAGTCTTTGCCCAACACGATAGAAGACTGACCTCGTCGACACCCCCCGCTTCACCCCGAAGTCACTCTCAATTCTGCGAATCAACAGGTCTTCCTTGTCGAGAAACCAGCTACCAGCCTCCGTCGAAAGTGTCGACTGACATCCCTGGAGGAAACTACTCCAGCCTTTGCGATCCAATCGGGCATCCATCGAAATATCGATCCCCTCGTCCGATGCACTCAATTTCTTAAGCTTTTCAAGGAGCCGATTCCTTTCGTCGTCGCCTAGTAGAGATGGATACAGCCCGGCCCTGACTCCGATTTTTATGTTTCGCTTTGCAATACCAAGACCCGGTTGGAATGCATTCGGGTTCAATGCATGGGGGACTGAAACCACCTCATCGCAGACGTCGGAGTAGAGCCAATCCCCGGTTTCCTTGAGCAACTGAGTGGCTACGACCTCAGCTCCCAGTTCACGAATCAAATCCCGCTTGTGCCGCATTCCATTCGACACGGCGTTAAACTCATTGCCTACGAAAACCACCAACCGGCCTTTTCGCTTCTCAAAGATCGGAAGGGTCTGCTCGAGATAAACCAAGTTGTTTGCCGTAACCGAATGCAGGATAACGATCAGGTCTGCCTCTTCGATTAAGCTACGCTTCCGCCTGACCTCTCTCAGGGAAAGCAAGTTCACCGGCACGAACATCTTCGCGCGAAAAGCATCGAGCCAATCATCAAAATATGACGATCGGTTCGGATACTGAAGATGAATGACAATTTTACTGAGAGAAGCCCCCATTGTTGACTACGGAACGACGATTCGGACGATTGTGGAATGAGGAGTAGAATCGGAATGACTTCTTTTAACTCGCCCCTCAATCCTATCTTCTTGCGCTAACTAGGCGAAGACTTCCCCAAGCACCTGCTGAACACGATGGCGGTGAGTATGAGAGGACATGACCATCTCACGAGTGTCTCTCGTCATTTCTTCAAACTGCTGAGGCTCGCGGACAGCATCAACCAACTCTGACAAATTCTTCAGGTCTTTCCTGAGCTCAAGATAGTGTTCCCCGGCCTTCAAGAGATCGTTGTATCTTCCTTCGAGCAGGATCTGAATCGTGCCGGTGCCTACGGCTTCGAGATGCCTCGCTGAGATAATTTTGCTGTGGAAAGGGCACCGCTTTTCTTCAGGGAAGAACTCATCTTCAATATCGGAAAACTGAATCTTCTCGGCCCAGCTACCTTCGTAGCCCGGGGCCCCTGAAGTCTTGGAAAGCCATTCCCGGATTCTCCGCTTCATGTCCGATGGCAGACGTTGCCCGACACGATATATCAGCGAGTCGGTCGATATTTCTCCCCCTTCGCGATAGCGTTCTTCCAGCGCGCGAACGATTGTGTCGTCCTTTTCCAGAAAATAGGAGCCAGCTTCGGTTGAAATCGTAGAAACCGAATCCTTGAGGAAATCACACCAATCTTCTCGAGAAAGTCGCTCTGTAGTCGAGATGTCGACTCTTTCATCCCCTGCCGCCATTCGGGTGACTTGTTGGAGAAGGCCATTTCGCTCTTCATCCCCGAGAAAGCCCGGGTATCGGAAAGATCGGACCCCCAAGTCTCGACGCCGCGAAGAAAAGTCCGGCCCCGCTTCAAACACTTTCGGATTGAGGGCATGCGGAACTGAGACCGCCTTCTCGCAGACTCCTTCGTAGAGCCAATCACACGTTTCCTGCAACAACTGCGACGCTGCCACCTGCGCTCCCAACTCCTTCAAGAGAGACCGCTTGGAAGCCATGCCTCCACCAGCAGAATTGTATTCGTTGCCGACAAAAACGACCAGGCGACCTCTTCTCGACTGGAGAATCGGCGAAACGCTCTTCAGGTAGTAGAGATTGTCTGCGGTCGTTGAGTGCAAGCAGACGAGCCCTTCCAAATCGCCGAGGTCGGCCTTGAGCCGTTCTCCTTCCGACTTCCTGAAAATATTGTAAGGCTCCGCCCCGGCTTCACAAAACGCGTCGAGCCAGTCATCGTAGTAGGAGGCATGCGTTGTGTGCTGCACATACAACACACCGAACTTGGGAGCTGTGATCCTCATCCAGAGGTCTGCAGCACGATGCCGCACTTCAAATTTTGAACTCGCTCTTTAGCTAAGTTGATACAATCAGAGAGTTCTGCGCACCTCGAAATTGCTTACAACACCGGCTCCCAGAGCCGTTGAACTCATTTTGTCCGCTCACGGTATTCGTTCATGAAAACCTCATGAGGCACGGCGAAGTTTCCTGTGATCCGCTCCCCTTCTTCAACATCGTAGGCAACCACCGAACCCGTCGTGATCCTCACCCTGTCGCCAACGTTTACGAAAGAGCAGATTCGGGCACCGGGATCAATCACTACCGACTTCCCGATCTTCGCACCACCAGCAATCGAAACATTCGCCATCACAAATGTTGCCGTGTCGATCTGAGTGGAATGCCCGATGTAGCACTGATGACTCACCTTCACGTTCCTTCGCAGGATGGTGTCCCCGTGAAAGCTGTTCCCCTTGTCTACCGTGCAGTTGGAATGAATTTCGACTCCTTCTTCCAACATGACCCGCCCATCGTGAAAATTCCTTGATATGTTGCCCTGTTTGGAAATCTTGAGATCAAAGGCAGTTCCCAGAACCGTTCCGGCACCAATAAAAACACCTTTGCCTATCTTCACGTCATTCAAGATCGTAACATTGGGCTCGATGACTGCCCCTTCTTCGATTTGGACATTGTAATTGGAGATGACCGCACTGGGATGAATATCCGCCCCACTCGAGACCGAGCTAGGCTCCTCGAGATAGATCTTTCGAGCCCAAGCATCTCTGACAACCTGAAAGGCGTCTCGAGGATCATCTACCACCACGGGAACTTTCCCTAGGTCCCTGACCTTGTCCACGAGTTCGTTGTTCGTCAACACGGCAGAAACAGACTCGTTGTCGATGGAATCGAGGTATTTCTCCGACTCACAAAACACGAGCATCTTCGGCCGGTCGTGCTCGGTAAACCCGATGTGCCCAAGGGACTCGACATCGAGGTCTTCGGGAATCTCAACCCCGAGCAGATCAGAGAGAAACTCTCGAGGAATCATTGGTTCAATTCAGCTTGCACCTGAGGTAGCGTCTTGAGGAGTTCCACCGCACCGTCGACATCAAGTCGCTCGGTATTCTCCGAAGTGTATCCGTCATCCGGAATCTCCCGACTAACCCCCTCGCGATAGTACTTGTCGTAGTCCTCTCCAGCCTCGGATGTGACCTGATAATAGTCATCGAACTCACGGGCACGATGAAGCTCTTCCTTCGTCACCAGCGTTTCGTGCATCTTCTCCCCGGCACGAATGCCGATATTCAGCAACTCGTTGTCTCCACCAAACATCTTGAGTAGTGCTTTGGCGACCACTTCTACCGTAGCAGCAGGTGCTTTTCGAACGAAGAGATCACCTCCCTTCCCCTCTTCCATGGCAAAGGCGACGAGTTCGACCGCAACCGGAAGAGGCAGAAGGAACCGCGTCATATCCGGGTGTGTAATCGTAAGCGGTTCTCCATTTTTAATCTGGGCGATGAACCGGGGAATGATCGAACCTCTCGAGTACATCACGTTCCCATAACGAACTCCGCAAAAGACCGTATCCGTTCGCGTCTGAACCGCCTTCGCGAGTGTGATTTTCTCCATCATCGCCTTCGAGATCCCCATTGCATTGATCGGATAGACCGCCTTGTCGGTGCTGAGGACAACCACCTTGGAGACACCTTCTGCCTCCGCTGCATCGAGGACATTTGCCGTGCCGGTCACGTTCGTCTTCACCGCTTCCATTGGGTGAAACTCACAGGACGGAACCTGTTTCAATGCTGCCGCGTGAAACACGAAATCCACCCCCTTCATCGCATCACGAATCGCATCACGATCGCGAACGTCGCCAATCACGAAACTGAGATTCCCCGCCTCGTGATCGATTCGAAACTGGTATTGTTTCAGCTCATCCCGACTGTAGATAATGATTTCCTCACAGTCGTACTTTTTCGTCAAAAAATCGACAAAGTGATTCCCGAAGGAACCCGTTCCGCCTGTAACCAGAATTCTTTTTCCGTCCAACATATTCTAATCTCTCGTTTGTTATTTGAGAAGAAATCTCAGGAAGCCCCCGTCCATCCAGGATAAGCCTCATTTGCAAACGTATCCGGATCATCCGGATCGTGCTGCTTGGATCCGTAGGAAACGATCACGGCAGGCTCGCTCTTCTCGTTGACCAACGCATGAGAGGTACCAGGTGCGGAATAGATCACCCCTGGTTTCGTAGCGGAGAGTTCAATGGCCTCGCATTTCCCATCATCCGAACTGAGAAGAACGATGGCAGTCCCACTCACGCACGTAAACCATTCCTCCTTCTTCTTGTGGTAGTGATCTCCCCGACGCATCCCGGGGGCAATCGAGAACGTGTAGATTTGCCCGACTCCAGGAACTTCGTCATCCTTGAATCGAAGAACCTCGAAGAGTCCCCCCCGAGGGTCCTCATAGAAATTCGGATTCCTCAGCTCCCATGGAGATTTCCACTTGCTCATCTCTTTGATCCTACTTCTTCCCCCAGACGCGTTCGTCGACGATCTTGGTCATACCAACTACGATTCGCGCCACCTTGTTCGCAACACGACGAGGCGTGTAGGCGTCAGGAACGGGAGACTCGACTGGATCGATCTTTTCCGTCACCGCGATGTTCACTGAATCGAGCACCGATTCAGACTCCAAGCCAGTCACCACACAGTGACCTGCGTCGATTGATTCCGCTTTCTCCGTCGATTTCCGAATTGCGATCGCCGGGAAGCCCAGGATGCTTGAATCCTCGTGAATCGTCCCACTGTCGGAAACCACGCAGAAGGAATTGACTTGGAGCCAGATGAAATCGATCAGGCCAAACGGCTTGTGCCAGATGATGCGCTTGTCGCTTTTCTCCAGCAAACCCTGCTGCTCGAGCCGCACACGAGTTCTTGGGTGGGTCGAAACCACGATGGGCATGTCGTAACGCTCACAAAGAGCATTGTAACTATCGACCATTGTCTCGAGACGACCCGGTAGATCGACGTTCTCTTCCCGGTGAATACTCGCGGTGAAGAAATCCCCTTTCTCAAGATTCAACTCGGAGAGAATATTCGAGGACTCAAACTTGTCCCACATATCGAGATAGACCTCGCGAATTGGGCTCCCGATCACGAAGATCTTATTGGGATGAATGCCTTCTCGCAGGAGATTTCGTCGACTGTACTCCGTGTAGGCGAGATTCACGTCAGCCGTGTGGTCGACGAGCCGACGATTCAGCTCTTCCGGAACATTCTCGTCGAAGGATCGATCACCTGCCTCGATATGAAAAATCGGGATCTTCAATCGCTTGGCGTTGATTACCGAAAGCGCAGAATTGGTATCTCCAAGAACGACAACAGCATCCGGCATGATCCGGGAAATAATGTCGCCGGTCTGCGAAATAATGTTCCCGAGTTGTCCATGAAGAGTGTCCGAACGAACGTCGAGAACGTGGTCAGGATCTCGCAATTCAAGGTCTTCGAAAAAGACTTTGTTCAGTTCGTAATCATAATTTTGCCCAGTATGGACAAGAACATGATCACAATATTGGTCCAGTTTCTTGATGATACTCGCCATCCGGATAATCTCCGGGCGAGTACCTACGATGGTCATTACTTTCATAAGGATATATAAATTTGGTTTCTACCAGCCACTCTTGATTACATCAGCCAACCTGCCGACGTCCTCTTTCTCCATCCACCATCCACAAGGAATGGCCAACTCACGAGGATCGAAATAATCAACACCCGGCAACTCTCTGTTTGCATACGCAAACAAACTGTAACGGTCATTTCGGGGATGGATCTGCCCTGAACCAAATCCATGATCGGCCAGCTTTTTCATCAGCTTCTCTCTCTCCTCAACCAGAAGGCAATAGGCCCAGTAAGTCGAAAAATGCTCCTCGGAACGTGGGACGAGATTTATGCCGGAGACTCCTTGCAGGAGCTCGTCGAGCAATCTGCCATTCCGGTTGTGGGCATCGATGATGGACTGCAAGTGAGGCATCATTTCCAACCCGATCGTGGCAGAAATATCATGCATATTCGCCTTATAGCCCCAGTCATCGATGTCTTCGAGCCACGGACTACCGGCATAGGTTTTCTCTTTATCCACTCCGAGCCACTTCATCTTTCTTGCTCTGGCGGCGTC
This sequence comes from Verrucomicrobiales bacterium, assembly GCA_029213195.1. Lineage (GTDB taxonomy): Bacteria > Verrucomicrobiota > Verrucomicrobiia > Verrucomicrobiales > DEV007 > Arctic95D-9. The sequence continues at coordinate 36,853 of JARGNI010000026.1, read as the reverse complement.
TTCCGGATCACCACAAGCCAGAGCTCCTCCATCTCCGGTCGTGATGTGCTTGATCGCCTGGAATGAGAAACAGGCAAAGTCCCCATAACTCCCGATTTTCTTTCCTTTGTATTCGGCGCCGATCGCGTGGGCAGCGTCTTCAACCATTTTGATCCCATGGCGATGAGCAATTGTCAGGATCTCATCCAGCTTGGCTGGATCCCCTTCCTTATGCAGAATCATGATTGCGGTGGTCTTCTCCGTGATCAGATCCTCCAGCGTCGATGGGTCCACCATCCCCGTTTCCTTTTCCACATCTGCCCAGACAACATTCGCACCCAGGGACGAGATTGCCTGGTTCGCAGCGACACAAGTCAATGGGGTCGAAATGACTTCGGAACCATGTTTGGTCCCCGAAAGCCTCAATGCGATTGCGAGAGCGGAAGTACAGGAATTCATGAGAACAAGATTCTCGTTTCCTACGAACTCACGCATCTGCTTCGAGAGCTCGAAAACTTTCTCACCTTCCGCGATATATCCGCTGAATAGAGTTTCTTGAAGCTTCGGAATTACCGATTCCGGCATGAAGACTTTAAATAGAGGCGTATTCATAAATTTGGGTTTTTGCGAAATTGAGAGAATCCTTCCAGAATCCAGCTGGGGGTGGGTTACCTACTTTCGAGAACAGATTCAGGAGACACGAGAGGGCCAGCTTTCCCACCCTTCAACTCGAAAACCACATCGCAATAATCGATCGTCGAAAGTCGATGGGAAATCATGATGATGGTTCGCGAGCCTTTCAATCCTTTGATCGCATCCATCACCTTTTCTTGTGAGTCATCATCCAAGGCGCTGGTCGCTTCGTCAAACACGATCACATCGGGATCTCGATACAAGGCGCGCGCCACTCCGATTCTCTGACATTGACCTCCGCTGAGTCGCACTCCCCGCTCTCCGACTTCGGTTTCAATGCCTTCTTCGAGGTCCGCTATGAGACTTTCGAGGTGAGCAAGCTTCAGCATCTCCTCGACCCGCTCTGACGAAATCTCGTTGTCAGGAATCCCGAAAGCCACGTTCTTTCGAATCGAGGTATCTGCGAGGTAGATATGCTGCGGGACGTAGGCAATCTTTTCCTGCCAGGACCTCAGGTTCGAGGAGATCGGCACTCCGTCCACTTTGACTTGCCCCTCGGTGGGAGGAAGCAATCCGAGAATCACATCCACGAGCGTACTTTTTCCACTTCCACTCTCCCCGATTACCCCAACGAAGGCGTTGTGGGGGATTTTCAGAGAGATCTGATCGAGGACCTTTTTGCTATCCTCTCGGTACTGGTAGCTCAACCCTTCGATATCGATCGATGAAGAAAAAGTGATCGGTTCGCTCTCGCGTTGCTCGGACAAAAATTGTTCCACCTTTTCACTTTCAGCCAGCTCCTGGGCGACATTGTTCAGAGAAGCCGCTCCGAATTTCAGCGAACTGCAGGCCGAGATAATTCGATTCGTCGAAGGCAACAACCGGAATGCAGCTACAGCGAGAAGACCGAGACTCGTGACCATCTCTTCCGTATCGAGGCCGCTGAGAAAGGAGATGAACACAACGACAATGACAGCACTCAAGGCAATCACCTCGAGTAGCAACCTCGGAACCTGGCTGAAGAATGCCTGGGCGGCGAAGGCCTCGGCGGAGCTCTTGTTGTAGATCTTGTAGTCCTCGAGGAGAACATCCTCGAGACCGAGAAGCTTTACTTCCTTGATCCCACCCAAGCCTTGTTGGACAGATCGAATTCTCAGCTCCTCATTTTCCAATCGAACGTGCCCCCAGCGATCCACCCTGCCTCGCGTCACGAGAAGGTATCCCGCTCCTCCCAATCCGAGGAGCAGCCCCACTGCGAGGGTGTTGATCGGATTCAGGACCAGCAACACCGTAATCAGTCCAAAGGTCACCAAGCCCTCACTCAGAAGCAACATCCAAGGCATCAACACACGAAGCTCGAACTCATTGACCTCGTTGACCACATTCCGGATCAAGGCCGAGGAATTATGCGTAAGATGGAAGGAATACGGAGCGCGAAGATAATTGGAAAATAGTCGTGAAGAAACGGACTGCTTCGCCTTGGCGATGAATCCGAATTGGACCCGGATCTGGTATCCGATGATCACATTCTTGAGGACGACGAAAAGAATGCCTACAAAAAGTAGGATGGCGATCAGTAGGCTGGGATCCAAATTACCTAGGCTACCAGGGAGAAGAGACAAGAACTCCTCCCTCTTCTCACCAAAAATAATCGATGAGGCCGGAGCCACGAGACCAAGCGTCAGGGCTTCGAGCCCCACGCCGAAAGCCATCAACAACACCACCCAGACGAGACGCTTCCTCTCGGGAGGCGTCATGATCGAGAGAAATTTTTTGAGTGGATTCAAAATGGTTATCGACTAGAGACGCTCATCGATCTCGTCGACCGAGAGACTCGATTTCACGTCGTAGAGAATGGCGTCTTCGCTGCCCAACCGGGACAGGTCGAGGTTTTCGAAGGACCGATGGGCGACCGCGTGGACAATCGCGTCGTAGCGTTCCGAACCGCTGGAGCCTGCCGCGAGATCGCAAAGAGTGATCCCATACTCTTCCTTCACCTCCTCCGGGTCCGCCCAGGGATCGTAGGCATGAACTTCGATACCAAACTCCTCCAACTCGCGAATGATATCGATCACCCGAGAGTTCCGAATGTCGGGACAATTTTCCTTGAAGGTGATTCCCAGGATAAGCACTTTCGCTCCCCTGACCCGTCGGTCGCGCTGGATCATCAGCTTCACGACGCGATTGGCAACGTGAGCGCCCATCCCGTCGTTGATTCTTCGACCGGCCAGAATGATCTGGGGGTGATACCCGATCGACTCGGCTTTGTGAGTCAGGTAATAGGGATCCACTCCGATGCAGTGACCTCCCACGAGCCCCGGTTTGAAGGGAAGAAAATTCCACTTCGTTCCGGCGGCTTCGAGAACGCTCTGAGTATCGATTCCCATTCGCTGAAAGATGAGAGCCAGCTCGTTGACGAAAGCGATGTTGATGTCGCGCTGACAGTTCTCGATGACCTTCGCGGCTTCAGCCGTTTTGATGGAGGCTGCCGTAAAAATTCCTGCGGTGATGATCTCGCCGTAGAGAGTTGAAAGATACTCGGCGACTTCTTCGGTATCCCCGGAAACCACCTTGAGGATCTGATCCACGGTGTGCTCTTTGTCTCCAGGATTGATTCGCTCGGGAGAATAGCCCACGTGAAAATCGGTCTTCCATCGCAGACCGCTCTCCTTCTCCAGGATCGGAATACAATCTTCTTCCGTAGCCCCGGGATACACCGTCGATTCGTAGACGACGATGCTGCCGGCGGTGAGATTTTTTCCCACGGTAGCCGAAGCGCCTAGCAAGGGACGAAGATCTGGTTGCTTGTGTTCATCGATCGGGGTCGGCACCGTGACGATGATCACATCTGCAGTCCGAAGATCCTCCGCCTCGCAACTGAAACCGAGCGTGCTTTTTTCGAGCGTCTCTTCCGCGACCTCTCGTGTTCGATCGTGATTTCTTTCGAGCTCGGAAATCCGTCCCTGATCGATATCAAAACCAATCACGTCAAACTTCCGAGCGAAACAAACCGCTAGGGGAAGTCCGACATAGCCGAGACCAACGATGGCAATTCTGGGATTCGCTTTCAAAACAGATAGGAGGGCGAAAATTTCGTCTCTCAACCGACGACGGCAGAGATGACTTTTTCCTGGTCTTCCGCTCCGAGGTAGGGACTCATCGGCAGAGACAGACACCGATCCGAAACTTGCTCGGTGACGGGGAAGTCTCCCTTCTCGTATCCCAGGGAATCAAAGACGGGCTGAAAGTGAAGCGGCACCGCGTAGTAGGCGACGCAGGGAACCCCAGCCGACTGGAGGCGCGCTTCCACGGCGGGTCGGTCTTCACACAGAATGGTATACTGAGCATAGACACTCGTGTTGCCTTCTCCGATGATCGGTGCCGAAACTCCCTCGACCCCCGCAATCCCTTCGCTGTAGCGAGCCGCCACTTCCTGTCGCAGGCGGATCTCGTTCGGGAAGATCTTCAACTTGGGAATCAGCAAACCCGCCTGGATGGAATCGAGACGACCATTCACGCCCAGGAGAGGATGGTGATTTCTCCCCGCCTGACCGTGCACACGAATCTGTCGCATCTTCTCCGCCAACTCGTCATCGTTGGTGAAAACGGCTCCTCCATCACCATATCCCCCGAGGGGTTTCGACGGAAAAAACGAAGTACTGCCGATGGTCGAAAGGTTGCAGGACTTCACTCCATGATGGGTCGCGCCAAAGGACTGGGCCGCGTCTTCGATCACCGGGATGTTTCCATTCCGCTGGGCAATCTCGTTGATCGCCCGCATGTCGGCCGTCTGACCGTAAATCCCAACCGGCATGATCGCCTTGGTATTCTCCGTAATCGCCGCCTCGAGCAATTCTGGATCCAGGTTCCAGGTGTCGGGCTGGATATCGACAAAGACGGGCTTCGCGCCGGCGAGAGCAATCATCTCCGCCGTGGAAATCCACGTGTAAGGAACCGTGATCACCTCGTCACCGGGGCCGATCCCGAGGGCCATCATCGCAATGAGCAGCGAATCGGTTCCGGACGAAACCCCGATCGAGTGCTTCACTCCAAGATAGTCGCAGAGCGCGGTTTCCAACTCTTCCACTTCGGGTCCGAGGATGTAGCGCCCATGCTGGAGGACCGTTTCGATTCGCTCGCGAATCTCGTCCCCGATGTGCTCTTGCTGAGTCTTTAAGTCGATGAATTCCATAAGTGGAATCAATTTTTGAGAAATCTCTTGATGAAGGGGATGGCTCGCTGCCCCCGAGTCTGCCATTTCTTGAGGGCCTTGAGCCGGTTCAGGGGCTCGTTTTCCTTGGTATCTCCCCCCTCGCGCGCCAGTTCGAGCATCCCCTCGAGTCGGCGACTACCGTTCTGCAGTCTAGGCTCGAGTCGCTCGGAAAAGAAATGATTCACGATTCGGGAGACATCGAGGTCGGCCTGGAAATGCTCTCGCCGATCGTTCTCGACCTCTACGGGGACGATCGCTCCCAATGCCTTCAGGGTCGCCAAGCCCTGGCTGACACTTCCCTTGCTGATCTCAAGGCGCTCAACGAGTTGCCCCATGACCATGGGCTCCCCGGAGACAAACATCAGCCCATAGATCTGTCCGACCGATTTCGGAAAGCCAAAGATCTGAACGAACGAGACAAAATAGTCGATCGATTCCTCTTCCAGCTTGGTGAGTTGACTGACCATACAAGCTACCGCCCTCGGTTCTTTGGGGAGACTTTCCCACAAACCGTCTGCAGAATTTTCGTGTTTCGAAATGCCATGAATTGGCAAGCTTCGGGAAGGCGTAAGCGATATCCCGAGGTTGTTCAAATAAAAATGAACAATAAATCAGCGCGTATTTTGCGGCATTTTCAGAGGATTTTTTTCCAGCGCTTGTGCATCCAGATCCACTGCTCCGGATGGCGGAGAATGATCTTCTCAAGGGCCTCATTGAACCGCTTCGTGTTTTTCTTGATGATGTCCCGGGTCCGCCCCTCGGTGACGACCTCGACAGGCTTCCCAAACTTGAGGACATGGGTCCCATCGGGCTCGCGCCAACTCGACGAAGGAATCACAGGAGCGCCAGTGAACTGGGCGAGAACGGACAGGCTTTTGAAGGTATTGGCCTGGTGTCCGAAAAACTCGGAGAGGATCCCGTATTTCTTGATCGTGAACTGATCGAAAATCGAAACCACGATCTCATTCCCCTCCAGCAGGTCGAGGATATCGTCGAGTGACCCGGCCTTGTCGAGGGTGCCGAAACCGGCCTGGCGAAAGCGACGCATCACGAAATCATTGAACCACTTCGGTTTGAGGGGGCGGCGAATGAAATGAAAGCGTCCTCGGAACTCGGTGAATTGGGAAATGCCCGCCACGGTCGCAACTTCCCAGCTGCCGAAATGCCCAGTCAGGATGAGCACTCCCTTTCCCTTGGCCAAGCCCTGCTCGAGATTCTCTCCTCCCTCGATGCGGATCAGGTCTTTTTTCTGCGACTCCGAGAGGAAAGGCATCTTCAAGAATTCCCCAAAGCACTTGAGGTAGTGGGCATAGAACTGCTGTGCGATCGCCACGATCTGGTTCGTGGAAAGGGTCTCGCCGAAGACTCGGTTCAGATTCTCGAGGACGACCTTCCGACGAATCGGAAGGATGTAATAGGCGAGCTTCCCATACCAGGGGACGACCAACTCGCGGATCTCGGTCGAGGCAATCGCCGTGGCCGTGCTTTCCGTATGCGTTAGGGAAAGATCGATGTCCTCGACCAAGTGCAGATCCATGACCGCCCGCCCCTTCTCCGACGGTTCGACGGTTGGTTTCCCGTAACCGTCCCGTACCACCGCGAAGTCGACCGGCTCGATCGTTCCCAGGCAGATTTCCTTGGGGAAGAGCTTGCAGCAGGCTTCCTTCGCCGCAAACCGGGCCGCCAACTTCTGGGCCTGGGCCTTCCCAGTCCCGGCGTCGGCGAGCTCGGTTTCAGAAAAGAAGTCACGAAGCCCCTCCTCCCCAAGATCCGAGATCAGTTTCTCGATCCTCGAAATTTCAACGGTGTCGATCCCCTGGCGCATCCCTTTGGTATTCGAGGAAGTTCGGCGGACTAAGCTCGAATCGCGAGAACCACGTTCATTCCCCCGAATCCACGGCAGATCACGAGAGCCACATCACTGGTCGGCTCGGTGCTGGCTTCCTGCACCGGAAAATCCGCAATCCCCGGCTCGACCTCGCTCAGGGTCGCAATACCCGGCACGGTCCCCTGTCGCAAACATTCAAGGCTCAGGACCAGATCTGTAATTCCACTGGCGCCGATCATGTGGCCGTAGGCCCACTTGAAACTGGTTACCGGAGGGATGGCATCGCCGAAGACTTCGCGAATTCCGAATGCTTCGGTGCGGTCAGAAGCCGGGGTTCCGTTTCCATGCGCACAGATCATTCCGACATCCGAGGGGGTGAGATCCGCATCGGCGAGGGCCTGCTCGATCGCTCGGGTGACTCCGTCTCCTTCCGGATCGAGATCGAGGATACCCGTCGCCTCACTGCAACACCCGAACCCGAGAAACTCGCCGAGCACGGTCGCGCCACGCGAATTGGCCTCCGCTTCCTTCTCGATGACCACGGCAGCGGCGCCCTGGCCAAAGACGGTGCCGTCTCGATTCACATCAAAGGGTCTCGGTGCCTCTCCCGACATCAGTCCAAGCTTATGAAACTGCAGCACCATCTCGGGCTCGAAAGGGTCATCGTGACCCGCAGCAACGATCCGGTCCGCCTCTCCGTTCCAGATCGCGGCAGCGGACTCGGCGACCGCCATGATCCCGCTGGAGCACTGGTTCGTGATGCAGGCGTTGGTTCCCTTGAGCTGAGAACGAATTCCGACGTGGCACAGAACATTGTTCGGGAGATTCTTGAGCAACCACATCGGGGTCACCATATTGCTGAGCTCTTTTCCAAACTGCGGCAACTCGGTGTTCACCTCCTCCATCAGGGGGAAGTAATCGTAGTTGGAGCAATAACTGCCGGCCCCCGATCCCACGATGAGACCGCTGCGATCGTTGAACTGATTCAAGGCTTCTTCCTCGAGCCCTTCCCGCTGATCGAGGAAGCCGGAGTTTGAGATCGCCTGCTCCGAAGCGTAGATCCCGAACATGTCCGTTTGGGAAATCGACTTGTGCAGTTTCCGTTCCGGCACCAGATCTCGCGGACGGAGAGAAATCTCGGACGCCACCTTTACGGGCCAGTTGGCTCCATCCCACTGCTCGTAGGGGCGAACCGAGGATTCACCCTTCGAAACCTGTTCCCAGATTTCCGCGACCGAACTCCCGGAACCATTGACGATTCCGCTTCCCGTAAAGACGAGCTTTCCTTCTTTCCTGCTCATACGTTGACCTCCTCAGGGTTGCGGAACACAAGCGAACTGTTCGACCCGCCGAATCCCAGCGAATTCGTCAGCGCGGCACGAATCCGGCCCGGCTTGGGTTCTCCGACGACCAGGTTGACGTCGCAATCAGGATCCGGATTCTCGTAGTTCGCGTTGACCGGTGAAATACTGTCTCGAATCGCAAGGCAACAGACCGCGGCTTCGACAGCCCCGGCAGCAGCAATGAGGTGCCCCATACAGCTCTTGGTCGAGCTCACGTTGACCTCGGAAATTCGCCCCTGGAAGACGGCCTTCATCGCCGCACATTCGCTGCGATCATTCATCTGCGTCGAGGTGCCATGGGCGTTGACGTAGTCGATCTCCTCCATCGTCGTATCCGCGTCTCCGAGCGCCTGCTCGATCGCCTGAATCGGACCGTTCCCATCGGGGGGAGAATCGGTGATGCGATAGCAACTCAGCGAATTGCCGTCGCCGGCGAGTTCGGCGTAAATCGAAGCCCCGCGCGCCTCGGCCGCGTCCCAGTCCTCGAGAACGAGAAACCCAGCGCCTTCTCCGAGAACAAATCCATTGCGCGTTTCATCAAAAGGACGACTCGCTCCCGTCGGATTATCGTTGTCGGTCGAAAGCGCGCCAAGAAGACAGAATCCGGAAATCCCGATCGGGTTCAACATCGAGTCGAATCCCCCGGCTAGCATGTAATCACATTGCCCGCGGCGCATGGCCTTGAGCGCAGTCCCGATCGCCTGCCCTCCCGAGGCGCAGGCCGTGTGAACCGAGGTGGCATAACCGCGGATACCAAATTGCTTGGTCAGAATCCCAAGCCCCGCGTTGCACTGCCAGCGGCAGATATCGAGGGGATTGAGCTCGTAGCCGTCGGAAAGAAGACCATCGGGCTGAAAATACCCATCCTCGGTGGCATGCTCGAACACCTGCTTCAGGTCGGAATATTCGTTCGTCATCATCCCGGCACCGACACTGAGTCCCCAGCGATGGGAATTCTCGGCGGTGGGAGCGATCCCGGCATCGGCGAGGGCTTCGGCAGCAGCACCGAGAGCGAACTTGTGGGAGCGAGAGGAATACTTCAGCTGCTTCGTGTCCTCGAGGACATCGGCCACATCGTAGTCTTTCACTTCGGCACCAATCGTGGTGGAGAAACCACTGGCATCGAAATTGGTGATGGGGCCCGCTCCGCTTTTGCCCTCCTGCAAATTCTTCCAGGTCTCCTCCGTGGAATTTCCCACAGGAGTGACCAATCCGATCCCGGTGACAGCGATGCGGCGTTTCTGATTTTCAGCCATGACGTTTACTCGTGTCGCGACAACAGGACCCGAGCCCCGCTGTTTCTGCGCTTTCCTTTGCGACTTTGGACGTAAATCACCGCCTTGTCTCCCTCGATTTCCTCGACCTCGGCATGCAAAGTGAGAACTTCGCCCGGCGGCATAAAGGCACGGAGCTTCACATCCTTCATCCCATCCGCCTGCCAGCGACCTTCTCCTGGCAGGGTTTCCGCCAACTCATAAACGAGCGCGAGATTGACCTTCATGAGGAGCGTTCCGGGAAACACAGGGTTTCGAGGGAAGTGATCTCCAAAAAACGGGGCTGACTCGGGAATCACGAATTCCGCTTCTCCCGACTCCCCGGCGACCTTTTCCTTCCACTCGAAAGAAAACTCGGGAACCCCAGGGAAAACCCCGCTCTCAGCGCCTTCTCCCGAGAGCAATTCGTATCGGCCCTTCACAGCTTCGGGATCGTCAAAGTCCGCCATCGGGACCATGGGGCCCAGGCAATCGTGGAGTCGGACGACGGGCTCGCCATCGACCAACGCCACGCCATCGTATTCGACCGCTTCTTCGTCCGCCTTGGCGAGATCGGCCTCAAGACGAAGAGTCTGTCCAGGATGCACCTCGCGAAGGAACTCCACCGCCCCAGCGATCCCGGCGACCGGCCGGAACTGGAAATCCACCGCCCTCATCGAAGACATCGCAGCGCATTGCCCGATGGATTCGGAGACCAACGAGGGCGCAAAGGATTCGATCGACTTTGGGACCTCGTATTCTCCGACGATCCGCTTGCCCACATCATCGGAGAGAATCCGATCCACGAAAGAAAACGAACGGAAGTGATCGCTCATGAGCTGGGAAGCAAAAAGCAAGAAGGCCCCGGCAGGGCGTTTCCACCCTGGCGGAGCCCGGAAAAGGGATCAATGAATCACGCTTTTTGCTCGCGAATGACCATCTTGCAGAATGTCTCCGTCGTGAAGAGCTTGGGGATTTCCGCCGACTTCATCGGGCTGGAAAAACGATCCGCGGGGACCTCGGTCATGTAAGCCTTGATCTTTTCAAGACCCGCATCGGTCACCACGCCACCCTGCTCGAATTCCTCTTCGGAGAGCTCTCCGCGAGCTTCTTCGACGGCCTTTCCGCGAGGGATCTTCACTTTGAACTCACGCTCGAGGCGGAAAACAATATCAAGAAAGTCGATCGACTCGGCGTCGAGATCGTTGATCAGAGAAGAGTCGGGGCTCACCTCGTCTTCATCACAACCGAGTGCGTCGGCGATGATTTCTGCCACCTGCGGGTAGATAGCGTCGATCTCTTCCTGGCTGATGTCTGGAGTACTCATGTCTTTTACATTTTAAATCCGCCGTCCACGCTCAGGATCTGTCCCGTGATGTAACTCGCAAGATCAGAACTGAGGAACCAGACGGCGTTCGCAATTTCTGAGGGCTGACCATACCGCTTTAGAACGATATTGGAAGTGATTTCATCGCCAGCGAGATCGCGAACTTCCTGCGACATTTCGGTCTCAATCACGCCCGGCGCAACCGCATTCACAAGAATTTTACGACGCCCCACTTCGACGGCCAGGGCCTTGGTGAAGGAGTTGATCGCCCCCTTGCTCGCGGCGTAGTTGGTTTGCCCACGCCCGCCCTTCTCCGCGGAAACTGAGCTGATATTAATGATTCGCCCCGAGCGTTTCGACATCATGAAAGGCACGGCCGCCCGGCAGAAATTGAAAACCCCTTCGATATTGGTCTCGAAAACCGCCGAAAGATCGTCGTCTTCGAGCATGGGAAGCAGGTTGTCGCGGATCACACCGGCATTGTTGACGAGGACATCGATCGTCCCCACTCGATCGACCATGGCCTCGATACAGGCCATGGCGGCTGCGGAATCCCGAACATCGACCTTCTCGGCCGTGATCTTCAGGCCCGGATTCTCATCGATCACCTTCTGGGCCGCCTCCTCGTTGCTGATGTAGGTGAAAGTCACGTCCATCCCGGATCCTGCGAGCCGCTCGACGATGGCGCGACCAATTCCCCGGCTTCCCCCGGTCACGAGAGCATTCTTTCCGGCCAGACCGGGATCAGGCATTCCTGGATCCGGCATTCCTGGATCCGGGGTTTCATGTGCGGCTGTTTCTTCACTCATACAGGTAGGGCGTAACCGCCTTCAAAAAATTGGGAATGGCCCGTAATCATCGCGGATCCCGACCGAGAAAGGCGACCTTTCCAGTAGGTGGCTTTGTAGTGGAATCAGACATGAAACGAACGCAAAACTGCGGGTCGTCATCTATAGCGGGATGAGCCGATGAGTCAAGCGGGGGTGACTGCGGTTCTTACCTCGGAGATCACCAACCTGGGCGCTACCGGGACAACCAAGCGATCCGTTTGAGGAAATACCGGCAACCTGAGAGCGAATCCCATGAGTCTCATCGAGGGACTTTCATCGCTCCCCTCACTTCGGAAGCGAGAGGATGAATGACGCGCCACGTCCCTCCGGTGCGTGAAACTTCAGGTCGCCACGGAGCTGGCGCGCCAAGCGACGGCAGAGGGCCAAACCAAGACCAACCCCGGGCGCGGTATCGGCTGCCTCGCTCGCAGATTTGCAGAAGGGCTGGAAAAGTTTCTGGATCGCTGCCGGAGAGAGACCGGGACCAAAGTCGCGCACCGAGAACAGCCACCTCTTTCGATCGCAGGAGATTTCCAAATGAATCTCACCGGGCTCGGAATCGGGAGCCGCATACTTCGCTGCATTGTCGACGAGGTTGAAGAGGATCTGCTCCACCACCATGGCATCGGTATTCAGTGAGGGCTCGGTCGGGTCATCTGGCAAGGTCACCTTTACTTTCAGGGAAACCTGTCGGCACCTTTCTTCGAGTCGAGGCAGAATGCGTTCAATCAGATCTTCGACAGTGATCTGTTCCGTTTGGGGGAGAGTATTGGTTCGCTCGATACGGGAAAAGGCGAGCACGTTCTCGACAAGGCGGGTCAGGCGATCGGATTCCGTACACAGGGTATGCAAATAACTCCTTCGCCGCTCTTCCTCGGGGATCGCTCCCTCTGCGAGCATCTCCGAATAGAGACGAAAGGTAGTCAGGGGAGTTCGAAGTTCATGCGTGACCGCCGAAACAAACGCAGCGCGACGCTCGCTCAGCTGAATGGTCCTGTGGAGAACGAAACCAGTCGCAACGGAAGTGCCGAGCAAACAAATCCATGCGAGGGCGAGAGCTGGCCTCATCCCGAGTGGCGCCGCGCTATCAGTCAAGTCTGCCGCAAGTGAGCCGGGTTCGAGCCGAATCGGAAGGGTAACGAGGGCGCGCCAATCGTCGCGGAGTTCTGCCGATCGACTGGGGCGGAGGCGCGCTTCCGGCAGGAGATCCGTGATTGAGGCGAGCAATCGTTTTTCCAGTTCTGGCCAGTCAAGCCAGACCCCCTGCAGTCGCAGATTCCCTCGTTCCTTGATCTGGCGTAGGAGCATCAGTTCATCCCCCAGCCACATCGTTTTCATGTCCCCCACCACTTCTTCCACCTCGGAATGTTGAGCCGTTGAATCGCTGTCAGAGGATACAGCGGCCATCTTCTTTGCTGGGGGTTTCGCAGCATCGAGAGTCTGTCCGATCGGTTTCTTGATGAGATTCGAATCGATCCAGACCTGATCGGAAGTTCCCCATGAATTCACAGCCGCGACAGTTGCCTTCGTACCATCCTCTCGAAGTATGAATGCAGTGCCGGTCTTCCCTCCGAGATTCATGAGACCGAATCCCGCGATTTCCTCCCAGCTCCGATGCTCGACCAGCAATCTCCGCATCTCGACCATACGCCTCTCCGCTTCGGCGATTTCGGGTTCCACTTCAAATTGTTCAAGAGCCATGGTCCGATCTTCGCCCAGCGGTACCTGCGGGCTGCACATTGCACTGGATCCCAACGGAGGAGAAAGCTGGCATTGGAAGTGGAGTTTGACGAGATCAGGGGTCGTGCCGAGCAGGGGCGAAGGTTCCCGCACCTCGACCGCAGTCAGGTTGACTCCCTGCCCTTCAACAATCGCATCCACTTCGGGAAACGTCTGGTAGTGCTTCGTGGGGCGAGCGCTCTCCCTGACCACGACGGCGCTGGCCTCGGTCTCCATTCGCCAGAGGGCCAGGCGGACCTGCTCCCGGAGACGAGCTTCTTCGGATGCGATGGTCTATTCCTTCTCCATGGAGAGCGACCGGGCAGTGATCCACGTCAGAGCCCCGACAAGGAGGAGGAGACAGCCTCCAAAAATCGACCAGCGCAGATAATAACGATTCATCCGCCCTCCGTGGTCAGCATGTATCCCTTCCCCCGGAGCGTCAGGAGAATCTTCGGTGTCTCTCCGGAGTCTCGTAGCTTGGACCGCAAGTTCGCGACGTGCATGTCGATAGTGCGGGTCTCGATGTGGGGAGAATCGATTTTCCAGACGCGTCGGAGAATTTCCTCTCGTGAAATGGCTCGCCCTTCGTATCGCGCGAGGTAGGCGATGAGCGACGCCTCACGATCCGACAGCTCCACCCGATCGCCATCGTCGAACAGCGCCTCGCGGCGTTCGAGGTTTGCAACTCCCCCCGGAAAGGCAACTGCGCTGACTGCAGGAGGACGTTCCGGAGAACGGCGAAGGACCGCTTCGACGCGAGCCAACAGCTCCTTCATGCTGAAAGGCTTCACCACGTAGTCGTCTGCTCCGAACTTGAGACCGTTCACCCGATCGGCCTCCTCCCCGCGTGCGGAGAGAATGATAATGGGGATACCCGGTCGATCCCTCTTCAATGCCTGCAGGATATCGAAGCCGCTAGCGCCAGGCAGCACGAGATCGAGCAGGAGAAGATCGAATCGGGCTTGAAGAGCCAGTCGCTCTCCCGTCTTCCCGTCGGCTCCTTCGATAACCTCGTATCCACCAAAAGTAAGCGCGTCCGCCACTCCCCGGCGAATCGCGCTGTCGTCTTCGATGACTAGAATCGTAGGCATGGAGTTTTCTAGCGAGTTGCCGCAGCTACCTCATCCGTCTCTTCGTTGGCATCCTGCCGATTCAATTCCGCCATCATTCCTCGGTACTGCGATCGGAACTGCTGGTCTCGAATCGTCGCCACTCGATCAAATACTGCCGTGCCAAAACGCCCCAAGTCGAGGTTTTTCAGAGATCTCCTTTTCTCCTCGGCAGATGCATTCTTCGTAAAAATCCCGAGCACTTCGTTTTCCAACCGAGGCGTCAGCAGTTCCCAACGAGCGACAAAGACTCGCTCCACTTCGGCCGGTTTCGGAGAAATATCCAGAGGCAGCGTCTCGTCGACCCACTTCCGCGGAAGTATCTCGAGAACTCGGAGACCGCTCTCCCCCAGCCAGGCTTCTTTCCAGGTTGCCACCATGGCGGCAGCCTCTTCGCGAGTCAGGCCCGCTTCGTCGAGATCGGTGGTCAGCGCCTCGGCAAGGGCGTCGACTTCCGTTTGAGCATCCGAATCGGCCGAAGGAAGGGCAAACTCAACCGTGCCGCTCTCTTCGTCAGAATTCGTAGGAATCACGCGAGTCCACTTGAGGGCCTCCCGATCTGTTTCGACCAGGAACACCGGTTGGTTGCTTTTCCAGAAAGTAACGGACTCATCCCGAACATAGGCGATTCGATTCGGCATGGAACCGTCACCCGCACCGCGATAAAAAATGAACTTCTCTACTTCGGGCACGATCTCAGCCGCCTCGGTGGCCTCAGTCGCTTCTGCCTTCTCGGGAGTCTCGACCTTCTGAGGATGCTTGACGACCCACCAGGCATCGGGGACGTCTCGAGCATAGCGATAGTGATCGCCTCGCTTGCCCACAAGAGGCATGTGTTTTCCGATCTCGTCCGCAGGAGGAAGAATCTGAACATCCCAGCGGCGAAGAGAGGACGGGACGTTTGACGCAGGAGTGGCCGTCCCCTGCCCCTTGGGAGCAGGATCCTGATAGATCGCAGCCGAAGTAAAAAGGAAAGGGTTGGAAACGTTTGGATACACCTCGGTGAAAGGAACCCTCGACTCATCAACCGTCACGACGAGATCGGCTTCCCGGTCGGCATAAAAGTAGATGACTGGTGTCTCCATACGCATGGTCCACGCGCGATATCCCGTCTTTCCAAAACTGCGAAAGACCGGCTGCACGAACTTGGGAAGAGAGGCCGGACCTTCGATGCTCGTTGTCCACCACGGGATCGTGCCCCCATTGCTCCCGATGACCTGGGTGAAAGTCCCCCACTCGTGCGCGACCAGATCAGGACGTACTGGATCGGCTTTTTCCTCAGGCTCTGCAGAAGCCTGCTTGGGTTCAGGCTCATCTGCCGAATGGATCGCATTCAGAGTGAGCGCACTGATGACTAGAAGTGTATGGATGACTTTCATGACATCCTCATCCTAAAACCCTCGGTCGCATCCGTCTGTAAAGGGCGTGTAAAAAGACAGAGGCGCGGTTTTTCCTCTTTGCTTGATTGCCAGTAGTGAGAGGGGTCAAAAATCAAAACGCTCGAACAGGGAAGGCATCAGTGATCCCATCTTGATTCTTTGACTGCCTCCGCTCGTACGTCCAAGCTGGGAACATGGACAACATGCAAGATTCTTTGACCGGTCCACCTTGTGGGAACGGAGATGCCATCTCCTGGACCCTGGTTCTCACCCTGAATCCGCAGAAGGTCGAGCGCTGGCAAAACTTGCTGCAGGACATCGTTTCGGAAGTCGAAGCCAACGAACCGGGAACCCTGAACTATCAGTGGTCGATCAGCGAGGACAAGAAGTCCGCACAGGTTTACGAGCGCTATGCCAATGCCGAGTCCGCGATCAAACACATGGCAAATTTCGCAAAAAAGTTCGGCACTCCTTTCTTTGATCCGGTCGTGACGAAACATCTCCTGGTCTATGGCGATCCTGGGGAAGAAGTTCGGAATCACATCAAGGAGTACCACCCGAAATACCAGTCGCCCGTCATGGGGCTGAATCGCGACCTCGGTTGAACCAAGAGAGTCTCCTACCTCCTCTTCGGCTCTGCCAGCTTTGCCTATCAGACGGAGCAGGTTTCGCAACACGACGGGACACGAATTTTTCTGGAGCAAAAATCGCCCCCCTACTCGAAACTGGCTCTTCTCTAGCCAATCCTATTCCGCCTCGATGCGATAGAGATGGTACCGCGTCCTCAGAAACATCGCATTTCCCACCACCGCGGGTGAGGCCATGAAACCGGGCCCGCGTCGGGGATCGTCGAGAGGCGCGTCGGTGGCGAGGTCGTTGGTTGCGAGGATCTTGAATTCCCGGCCCGGCTCGATCACGGTGGTCTTTCCTTCCAGGCTGAAGAAGTAGAGCTTCCCGTCGGCATAGATGGGACAGGCGCGGTACTTGCCGCCGACTCGACCTTTCCAGACGATCTCTCCCGTCTCCGGGTCGACGCAGACCAGGAAGCTGTCATCCATCGCAAAGTAGAGGAGCTCGTCGACGAGGATGGGAGACGAATACTTGGGGAAGGATTTTTCGAAACGCCACTCGATGTGGGTGTCGTTGATCACCCCTCGGCCGCCGGCCTTCACGGACATCATTTCCGCGCCTTTGCTGAAGCCCGTAACGAGGATGAAACTTCCGTCGTGGTAGACGGGTCGGGGAGAAGCGGAATAGGCATCGTGATTCACTCGCCAGAGCTCCTTTCCGGTCCGGGGATCGTAGCCGTAAGCGGCCTTCGCTCCGGTGCTGCACATCACAGGTTTCCCATCAATGGAAACGATCAGGGGGGTGCTATGCGCTTTGCGCCAGTCTCCCTCTTTGACCATCTGCTTGTCGACGTGCTCGTCATTCCACTCCGCGGACCGGTCGGTTTTCCAAACGGTTTTCCCGGTGCGTTTGTCGAGGGCGACCAGGTATTGCAGGTCGGCGCCGTCAAAGGTCAGGATCAAGAGGTCTTCGAAGAGAACGGGAGAAGAGGAAGCGCCCCGATAGTGCCAGCACTTCAAGTCGTCCCGCTTCCAGAGAACCTCCCTCGTTTCGGTGTCGAGACAGGCGGTTCCCACATTTCCATAGTGCACATAGACCCGCCCGGGCTCGATGACGGCAGAGGGGGTCGCGTAGCTGTTGTCCTTGGCCCCATTCCCCATGGACTGAGGATCCTCGCTGTGAAACAGCTTCTGGTTGGTGGTGATTTCGCCCGTCGTGGCATCGACACAGAGCACGTAGAATTCGTGGCCCTCCACCGTCGCGGTGGTCAGCCAGATCTGATTGTCGAGCACGATGGGCGAAGACAGCCCCAGGAAAGGTATCTCGGTCTTCCATTTCACGTTCTCGGTTTCACTCCACGTCTCCGGCAGCTTGGCAACCCCCACGTGACCATCCTGAGTGGGCCCACGAAAGTCGGGCCAATTGTCCGCTGCGGAGAGAAGGGTCGACCAGGCGAAGCCAATGCAAGCAACGACACAGAGACGGCGAATCAACGTGGGGGAATTCATGGCGGTAGATTGGCGATCCCGTACCGACGTGTCAACATTGGTGGAAGCAAAGTGCACAAGGCGGGGTGAGGAAATGCTCCTTCACCGTTTTCGCTTTCAGGTTTTCCAACTCAACCGGGTTGAGTCATTGACCAGACCCTGTTGAGCCTTCAGGATCTCCGCATGGAAAAGATCACCGGCATTGGCGGATTTTTCTTTTACGGAAAAGATCCCGAAGCTCTCACCGCGTGGTATCGGAACCATTTTGGAATCGCAGGATATGCAGAGAACTATGAGCACCCTTCCTGGTGGCAGGACGAGGGTCCGACGGTCTTTGGAGCTGAGCCCGCACCCGGGAAATCCGACGAGCGCCCTACGCACACCTGGTCGATCAATTTTCGAGTGAGGAACCTCGATGCGATGGTGTTACAGCTCCGCAGCGCTGACATCCAGGTTGCGGTTGATGAAACGGTGTATCCGAATGGGCGTTTCGCCCATCTCAAGGATCCCGAGGGAAACGCGATCGAACTCTGGGAACCTGCGGGAATCGATTTGGTTCGTGGTGATCCGTAATCGATTTCGGTCCGTGCTTGAGGAAGCATTTCACGAAACGCCTCTGTCCAAACGTCGTGACCCACACCCGCTTCGCAGGCGAAAGTGACGCTCCCATCGCTTTCCTCGAACGCCTAGGCCACGCGAAGCGGTTTCGAGACCGGAATCTCGGGATCCTTTTCGCAGTGCATGATCCAGATCGGCAGCTTTCCGATCTACCCGGCAGAAAGTGTGGACCCGAGGACTTTCTTCTTCCGCATCGAGGCCGCGGCCCCAAGGGTTTCACGCTGGATCGCTTTCACCTGCATCCGGGCTCGCCAGATGCACGTCGAGTTGTGGGAACGCAATCTCGATGCCTGCCTCTTTGAAATGCTGGTCGATCTGAGAATGCAATTCGGTGATAATGCCCAGGCGATTATCCAGGTTCGCGAGATAGGCCCGCAGGACGAGATTCAAGGTGCTGTCGCCAAACGCCTCGAAGGTGGCCAGCGGTCCAGGATCCTCCATGATATCCGAATGCTTGTCTGCAATATCCAGAAGGATCTCCCGGGCTTTGTGGGTATCGGTTCCGTAGGCGACACCGACCGGGATGACGACTCGATTGATGGAATTGCTCCGGGTCCAGTTCTTCAGGGTGCCGGTGATGAACCGCTTGTTGGGAACGATCAACTCCTTGCGATCCCAGTCGAGGATCGTCGTCGCCCGGATCTGGATCCGGCTGACTCTTCCATCGACGCCGTCGATCGTGACGACGTCACCGACCCGGATCGGCCGTTCGAACAAAAGAATGATTCCACTCACGAAGTTTGCGACCACCTCCTGCAACCCGAATCCGAGTCCCACGCTGAGAGCAGCTGCGATCCATCCGAATTGCGCCCAGTCGACCCCTAGATTTTGAAAGATCGCCACCGCGGCAATCGAGATGGCGGCGTAGTTGGCCAGCGTGAGAATCGCGGTCTTGGTGCCTTCATCGATTCGGGTTCGCTGAAAGACGAGAAACTCCAGGATTCCGGGTAGGTTTCGAATCGTCGAAACGAGTATGGCGATGGCAACGACCATGTAGAGAATTTCCCCAATGTCCAGGGGGCCGACCGCATCGATACGACCAATCGTGTCGGCCAGAGGACCGAACTCTCCCCAGATAGTATGCAACTCCAAGAGCAACCAGAGACCCGCAAAAAAGGAGAGGAACCGGCGGGTTTGCTCGCGCATCGTGACAGGGTTGGCCTCCTCTTCGGATTCGGCTTCGTCTTCACTGACGATTTCGCTGACATTTTCGCCGGGTTCCTCCTCTTCGTTCCTCGCCTCCCGACGCTTCTTGCGGTTTTCTTCCCTGAGCCGACGAGCCGTCTTGTGCTCCCGAACCATGACCCAGCGATGGAAAATCCCGTAGAGTACAAAGGCGATCACGACGGCTCCGAGAGACTCTGCGATTCGTTCCGAAAGCTGCCGAACCGTGTAGACGTAGCCGATCAAAAGCAGCAGAACCAACACGGACGAGCTGATGATTGCTCCCCAATACCAGACTGCGCGCAGCTTTCCGAACATTGCGCTTGGGCAATGCTCCAGGGAGACCGCAGCAATCCCCTTCTCCGGGTGAAGGAGCTTCGCGAAAAGGATTCCTCCCACAATCACGATCAAGAGTAGCGGCACCCTTTCGATCTCACCGAGGGGAGAAAGCGTCGAATCCGAATGGAACGATAAGGTCGCAAGCGAGATTGCAACCGCCGCGGTGATCGAGAAAGGAAGGAGCAGAAGGCAGAACCTTCGTAGTTTTGTCAGGATTTTTCTATCCCATCGAAAATGGGCGTCGGCGAGCCCTTGACTTCGGCACATCTCGAAGAGAAAGACGGTCGGGAACACGGCAATGGCGGACAGGGTGAGCGAGGTCCCCAATCCCCGCACCCACTCGAAAGATCCGGACTGGAGCACCAACACGAAACCAGCAGCGGCCAGGACCGCAGGTAGGGCCAGGGCGAGAAGAAAGGTGAGAACGAGTGCGTAGATGGTTTGGCGAAAGGCTTCCGTGCTGTAGTGCCGCGCGCGGATACCGACTTTTACAAGCCAGCGAGAAAGGAGGAGGTAAGCGCCTGCAACGAGCGCAAATGCCAGGAAAGAGACGATCCACAGAGCAGGAGACATTTGTCTCAGGGCCTGCCCCAATTGCCCCCACTTTTGCCAACCGAAAACCGGCCCCATTGCCTCGGGAAGATGCGCAAAGGTCTGCGGCGTCAGGGCTGTCGAACTGCGAACCGAGAACAATTTCGATTCTGCATACTTGCTGAAGTCCTCGCTCACTTCCTGCAGTTTGCGCTCCGTGGACTGCAATCCCCTCAACTCCTGGATCAGCTTTTCATAGATGGAGAGAAGGTGTTCCTGAATCTAGACAGACACGGTTTCGAGCTCCGACCGGTTCTCTTCCTGCCCATCTGCTTCATCCCCGGCGCTGCTATCCGAATCCTTCTCGGACTCTATCTCCTGCTTCACCTGAAACATTTCGGAGCCGGCCTTCGAGATCTGGCTCTGGAGGGATCGCAATTGCAGCGAACTTTCCCACGGGTGCGGAAGGGTCCTCAAGTTTTCGAGAAGCAATGGGGAAAGGCTCTTCGAGTCGACGCCCTTTTCAAACTGGGCCGAAATCGTGTTGTAGGTCTTCTCGATCTTTTCGAGTGCCTGGGAACGAGTTGCGGACCTCTCTCTTGTTTCTGCAAGGGAGTCGGCCGCCTCATGGAGTTGAGCGATCCTGTCGGAAAGTTCTGAGGCCAGGAGAGATTGAGGGCTGTCTTTCGTCGCTTCGGTTCCGGAATATTTCTCGAGGAGGCCCTCCGCCCGACGAATGTCCCTGGAAACCTGGTTGGCGGCCTTTGACTCTAGGCCTTCAATCTTCTGATCCATTCTTGCGATCTGCTCCGCGAGGAGGTCGCGGGACAAGGTCGCCGTGGATGTACGAATTTCTGCGCTGAGTTCCTCCGTCTCAAGCATCTCTATTTGAGATTCCAGTGCGACGATCCGCGATCGCAATTTCGCGAGGGTTGCCCGGGTCGAGGCATCCTCTCCTGGGTTCGTCCCCTCAAGTTCGAACCGGACCTCTTTCAGTTGATTTTTCGCTTCAGAAACTTCGGCAGGAATCGCTTCAGGGCGCCCTTCCAACGCCGTGACCTTGGTTTTCGCTTCCCCCAGTTTTGCGAGAAGCCCAGCTCGCTCTCGCTTGATTTCGGTCAGCATTTTCTCGACCGCCTCCGCGTTCAAAGAAGCATCCGCAGGCGGGGCAGGAGGCGCCTCCCTGGCTTCTCGAAGTTCGGATTCCAACTGCTTGACCTCTCCGGGTCCGACTTCGAGAGCTCTTGAGAAATCTTCCCGGAGAGCTCGATTGGAAGCGGCCTGTTCTGCAGACTCGATCGCTTCCTGGTAACGTTTAACGAGAGAATCCTTTACGACATCCTCCAGGCTGGCATCCGATTCGATCGCTTCAAGCTCGATGCGAAGCTCTTCCGTCGTGGGGGCGACGATTTTCTGTTCGCCGGTTGTGGAGCCCTCCCTCGCGGGATCGGAAACAGAGGTGGTTTCCTGGGCGGGAGAAGCACCGAAAACAAGCAGGAGGAAGACAACTGCCAAGCCGGACAAACAAGGGAGGAATTTCATGGAAGAGGGAGCCGCGTCTTATTCAAGAGGACGCTACTTGTCCCTCCGGTTCAATGCAACCATCGCCCCCTCTCCCTTTTCGGCTATACCGATCCATAAAGGCTGCTTCAGATGCGAATGGACTGTTTGGTAGAACACGGCCGCGACACAGGGTAGCCTTGCCGGATGATGGAGCCCGACCACGCGCCTTCTCCCAAAGAGATCGGAGAGCACTACGATTCGCTCAGCGAGTTCTATCGCGATTCCTGGGGAGACGCGCTGCACCACGGATATTGGATCAAATCGAGCGACTCCACCGAAACCGCGATTCGGAATCTCGGCACTGCGGTCGCAGACCTGGCTACGATCTCTGGCGGAGATCGCGTTCTCGACATTGGATCCGGATATGGAGCCACCGCGATCCGCCTTGCCGTCGAACGGGGCGCTAGCGTCACGGGCTGGACGGTTTCCCGGGACCAATTTGCGGTCTCCACGGAAGCAGCGGCCCGACTTCCCGATACGGTCGAAAAACCCACCTTTCATTGTCGCGATTGGCTCGAGAGCGAAATCACGACTGGCTCCTGCGACGCTGTGATCGCGATCGAGTGCCTTTCTCATATCCATCGAAAGGATGAGTTCTTTCAAAAAGTAGTCGATGGTCTCCGTCCCGGCGGACGTCTCGTCATCGCCGACTGGGCAACCCCTCCGCACCCCTCATCATGGCAGCGCCGATGGCTCCTCGATCCCATTGCCGTCGAAGGCCGACTGGCGAGCCTTGCGGGTATCGAAGAGCTCACTCTGCTGGCCAACAAGGCGGGACTTGAGTTGCTCGCAACAAGAGAGATCAGTTCCCGGGTCCGGAAAACCTGGCGGGTCATCACGGCCCGGCTGGTAGGAAAATTTTTGAAAGACTCACGATATCGTCACTTTTTTCTCGAGAATCTGCACGACGATCGGATCTTTGCCGTAACCATCGCAAGACTCCTCTTCGCCTACCATACGGGTGCGCTCCAGTATGGCTTGCTCGGATTCGAAAAACCGGATTCGTCTCCCTGCTCTGCAGCAAATCCTTAGAGATCCGCGATTCGAAACACTCGATCCGAGGCCTCGAAGTCCGGAAACAGATCTCAAGCAAACGTAAGCCAAGGGCGTTTCTCGATCGATCACCGGAACTTGGTTCTTTCAGCCTCCTCCAGCCCAGAGCCCAAGCCCAACGGCTTCTCCATGATGGAGGTGCTGGTCGTGGTTTCTGTGGTCGGGCTCCTCGGCTCCCTGGTCGTTGCCGTCTTTTCCGACACGATGAAAAGCGCCTCCAGTGCGAGGCTGACTTCGGATCTCAAGGTACTCAATTCCGCTGTTCTCGCCTACCTGTCTTCGAACGGGGATCTCAGCTCAGCAAAAACCGCTGAGGAGGCCCTGGCCAAGCTGAAGCTGGTTGCTTCATCTGACTCTGCCAATGCCTTCAACGGATATCGGGGTGGTTTTCTCGAAGCTGGCGTCGTTCCGGTTTACCAGACGGAGAAAGAAGCTGCGACCGATGACCCTCGTATTCGCTGGGACTCCGCAATCCAACGGTTTTCCGTAGTGACGAAAGGAGTTCCCGGCATCAAGAGATTTGCGAGGGATGATGATCTCGCCAGCCAGGATCCGCTGACGGAAACCCGGGAGGGCATTCTTTCCCTGGCACAAGAGGACAAATGGATCTGGGATTACACGGAGGCGCCCCCCACTTTTGGGCCGGGCCCCTCCCAGATTACTGCGGTACCGGAAACCTCCGCTGGCGCGTTGCCTGCCGCATTGGCACCTCCGCCTCCCCCTCCCGCTCCGCCCTCGACCGTCCTGGCCCCGCCGACTTTTTCGATTCCGGGTGGAAACTATCCGATTTCTGCCTTCGATCTTTCTCTCGTGCTTTCGAACCCGAATCCGGCCGGATCCTCTGACATCTACTATCGAGTCGACTTCGGGAGCTGGATGCCCTACACCGGGTCCCTCTCCGTCACCCCAAACCAGACGATTTTCGCCCAGTCGATCTCTAGAAACTCGGGATTGTATGACGATAGCACCGTTACCAACGGAGAATACCAGCCGGATCCAGTGCCACTCAGCCCCCCAACCATCATCCCAAGCCAGCCAGGCTTTGGGCTCTTTTTCCCTGACGATATCGAGGTTTCCTTGCAGGATGTTATCAATGCTCCTGGTTCAGCTCTGCTTCAGTATCGCATCGATGGATCTCCCTGGCTCGATTACACCGGAGGCTTCATCCTCAGTGAATCGCTCTATCCGACCGGAGTCATGATCGAAGCTCGTGCGATTTCCACAGGCTCCCCCTATTATCTTCCCAGCACCGCAACCTTTCGCTCGCTTGCACGAGAAAGTCTCAATGTCGACGGGAACACGACGGGAGAATTCAACAATCCATTGGGAGCCTCTTCCATGGTCACCAACCTGAACGCAGGAGACAGTTCCTCCTATTTCACCTGGGGAGACGTCAGCGGCCAGGGCCGCTCCGTCAGCTGGATGGATTTCTCGGGAGGCACATTCACGGATATTGTGGACGGGGCCCAGTTCAATGTCGGAGCTTTGACCTACTACAATGGGACCATCAATGCCGACACCGGGGCCGACACCATCGACCTGGATATCGTCCTCGACATCGATATCAATGGTAAAATTTTCCGACCCTTCTTCGACTTCACCTTTGATCTCATCAACACCCCCAATACCAATGATGCAATCGCCTCGGCCGACTTCGTCCAACTCGACGATGCCCGCTCCAGCCGGACCCTGGTTTACAACGAGCAGGAGTTCGAGTTTCGCCTCGAATTTGGAGAAACGACGGCGAACGGCTTCTCCTCGTTCGATCAATTTCACGTGATCGAGAACGAGCAGGCCTCGGTAAACCTCTACGGCTCCTTCACGCTGCTCGGCCCTGCTTCGGGAACCAGCGCCAACGACCCCATCAGCGGGGGAACCGTGATCATCAACGATTCGGAAACCGGAACGATCACCGACCCGCTCTATCAGAAAGAGGGCTATATCGATCCCGAACAGTACAGCAAATCCCTCGCCCCTCTCGCTGAGGATGCCCGCGACGCGGCCGAGAGCGCCCGCGATACCGCCGGTTCCGAGGAAGACATCACGCAAAAAGCGAAGGTGGATCTCCCCAACAAACTCGACGATGAAAAATACTACGAAGCCTTCGTCATCCTGGAGCAATCTCGAGATGCTGCTGACGCTGCTGAACAAGCGGCTCTCTTCGCCGAAGCACGGGCCGCCGAGGCGGAAGACTACGCGGTCAAGGCCAAGGAGGCTGCGCTGAATGATTCGGCTGCCGATGACGAGGCACTCATCGTTATCGAGGCGGCCATGGACGCCCGTCTCTACGCCGACGAAGCCCGGTTTTTTGCCGATGATGCGGCTAGTGATCTCTCCATCGCTGAAAGCTCCTGGCAAGAGGAAATCGAGGAAGCTCCTGACGAGAACCCCTCTTCCTACCTCGCCTACCTCGCGGACCGCAGCGCAAACGAGGAGGCCCTGGCTAGAGCGGCCCGCGACCAGGCGGAGGACTTCAGTGCCGATGCGGCCCAGGCAGATTCCGACACCGCCAGGAAGATCGGCGAGGGCAAGTACGACGAGGCAGAAGCATTCTACGTTCTCGCCGCCCCGGCCGCTCTTGCCTCCGAGGAACAAGCCGCTATCGCCGAGCAGGCGGCTTTTTCAGCACGCACTCTCGCGGACGAGGCGGTGGCCCTCAATCCTTCCCACTCTGAAACCACAAAAGCCGTCCGATCCGCCGACAATGCCGAGGCCTACGCAATCACCGCCCGCGCCGCCGCCGACGCCGCCCGTGCCGCTGCCCTCAATGCTGAGACACTCTGGGAAGAATCATTTGTCAACGCAGCCACCACAGACCCTGAAAACTGGGCGAACTATCTCCTCTACCTTGCCGACCAGCAGAGACGCGTGGCCCAAGACGCGGCAAAAGAGGCCGAAGACGCCCGCAGCGATGCCGAGAAAGCTTCCGCCGATGCCATCAAGAAGGCTGGAGAAGGAAAGATTGCCGATGCCCAGAAATTTTTAGCCAATACAGCATCCGCCTCCGCTCTCTCGAACGACGCCGCGGCTCGCGCCAAGGCAGCAGCGATTGAAGCACGTTCCTTTGCCATTCAAGCTGGGCTTGTCGCTGCGAACGCCCCTGTCGCTCAAGGGGCCTACGACGACGCTCTCGTTGAAGCCACTGACGCCGAGACCTATGCGAACCAGGCGAATGGCTATGCCTTCTTTGCCTCGAAGGCACTCGCTGATGCGCAGGCGGCGATGCCGTGACGAATTGCTGGAGTGGCTGACTCACACTTTCCGAAAAGCCGGATCCACTGTGCACCGCTCTCTTGCCACCTGGGTTCCGGGGCAAAGCCCCCTAGAGGCTGACTCTCCGGCTTTATTCTCCACTACATGTGGCAGGAAATGAAAGCGCCCCGATTCGCTGAGTGGTCAGGATCGAGGCGCTTCAATGAACTCCCACGTGTGTCGTCGCCGATGGTGAAGCCACGTTCCCGTTTCTCAACAGGTTGGGTGCCGCTCATCGACTTTTGCCTTCCAGTGAAGGCCTGACAGCCAACGATTTGCTTAGCTCCCATTAACGTATCAACGGTCCGGGCTTGTTTAAATCGGTCAGGGGCGAGCACTGCAGGAAAATTCAAAATTCTCAGGAGAATTCCGTGGGGAACGAACTCTATGTCTACCTGAAGTCTACGTGTAATCCGGATTTAAGGGAATCCAAAAGTTTCGCATGCGCCTTTTCGACCTCAGCTGCCTCGAGCGTGCGATCCTCCGCACGGTAGGTGATGGAATAGGCCAGCGACCTTTTGTCTGCCGGCAGCTTTTCTCCGGAGGGATCCTGGAACACATCGAAAAGCTCGACGGATTGCAGCAGAGGCTCCTGGTGAGCGGCTAAGAACGCGGCCACTTCTCCGGCGGAAAGCGCCACTGGCACCAGCATCGCAACGTCCCGGGAACTGCCGGGAAACTTCGGAAGCTCCGCATAGGCGAGATCCTGCGAACTTGCTGCGGCCAGTTTCTTGAGATTGATCTCGGCCACCATGACGGGAGTTTCGAGATCCAGCTCACGAGCTCGTGCCGGAGGTAGAATCCCTGCCATTCCGATCTTCGCCGCCTTCTTTCCATTTCCAATCTCAATGCTGCAGGCACAGAGCATGCGATCGTCTTCGACAGGGTTCAGGACAAGACCAGAGGGAGAGAAAGATTCCAACACGGCCCGGAGGTCGTGAATGTCGACGTTCTCGGGTTTTCCGTTGGCCCAGCCACGAGGCGAACGAGCACCCGTCATGAGCAGCGCGAGATGCTCGTGCTCGACCTCTCCTCCCTTGGGAGTCGCGGTGAAGACTCGACCCATCTCGAAGAGTCGGAGGTCCGGATTGCCGAAACGTACATTCCGCTCTGCCGTGGCCAAAAGGCCGGGAACGATTCCGGGACGCAGGTAATCCTGCTCATCGTTCAGTGGATTCTTGAGGCGAATCGGGCTCATCCCCCGATGATTCGTCGCAACATTATCGGCCAGTTGCGCTTCCGAGATCAGCTTCAGATTCCTTGTCTCGAAGAAACCCAGGCCACGAAGACCGGTTTGAATCTTAGCCGCAAAATCGAAAGACTCGTCGGCTTTGGAAGCGGGAGAGAACCAGGACTTCTGAATCGAAGGAACCTTGTCCAGGCCATAGACGCGCGCGACCTCCTCGACGAGATCGACGGGACGAGGAAGATCGAGGCGGTAGGTCGGCATCTGCCAGGCTCCGTCGGTCTCTTCCATCCCCAGGGAGGTCAGGATGGAAGAAATCGTTTCGTCCGGAATCTCCGCCCCGATGACGGAACGAACATAATCGTTGTCGAGCGCGACCGCTGCGGGCCCAGCCGGAAGTTCTCCACGGACCTGGAGCTCTTTCTCTACCGTTCCCCCGGCCAGCTCGAGAATCCATTTCACCGCGAGGTCCGAAGCGCCTGCAACCTGGTAGGGGTCAACGCCACGCTCGAAGCGATAACTCGAATCGGAGTGCAGGTTCAGTCGACGTGCCGTTCGGCGGATTGCAGCGGGAGTAAAGTAAGCCGCCTCGAGCAGGATGTCGGTCGTAGTCTCGGTGACCCCGGACTTTTCGCCTCCCATGACTCCACCAAGCGCGACCGCTTTCTTCGAATCGGCGATGACCATGTCCTCCGCGATCAGCGAATAGGTTTCCCCATCGAGGGCGAGAAACTCCTCCCCCTCCTCTGCCGAGCGAACGTGAATCCCGCCCTCGAGCTGGGCCATGTCGAAAGCATGGAGCGGTTGCCCCATCTCCATGAGAACGTAATTCGTGATGTCGACCACGTTGTTGATCGGACGAAGGCCGATGGATTCGAGCTTCTCCTTCAACCAAGCCGGAGACTCGGCCACTTTCACATCCCGGATGATGCGAGCGCTGTAGAAAGGGCAGTTTTCGGACGAAATCCGAATTTCCTCATCCGTAGCCCGGCGGTAGGGAGTCTCCGAGTTTCCATGATGAGAAACGCCACTGAGTTCCTTTCCGGCGAGAGCGGCAAGTTCGCGAGCCACTCCGAGATGACTGAGGCAGTCCGGACGATTCGGAGTGATCTCCAATTCGAAAACGGCGGGATACACCTCGCTGAGCGGGGTTCCTGATTCCAGGTCGGGATTGAGGATCAGCAATCCATCGGCATCGTCGGTCAAACCAATCTCCGACGCGGCACACATCATGCCAAGGGAATCGACACCGCGAAGTTTGCCTTCCTTGATTTCGAATGTCTTTCCTTCTCCAGCGTCGAGGACACATCCGGGGAGCGCGAGAGGCACCTTGTCTCCGACCTGGTAGTTCTTGGCTCCGCAGACGATCTGGCGAGGCGTTCCCGATCCATCATCGACCTGGCAGACTGAGAGCTTGTCCGCATCGGGATGCTTGTCGGAAGAAAGGACTTCGGCGACCACGACCTTGTCGGGAAGACTCTGGATCCCCTCGACCTCGATCCCCGCAAAGGTGAGCAGGTCGTCCAGTTCGGACATCGAGTATTCAGAGAAATCAACGTGATCGGAAAGCCACTTGAGAGAAACGTTCATGATGGTGCAATATGGAGTGCGGTGGCTCGACACCGCTTTTCGTTCGATCTAGAAAAAAGTTACTGTTCCAAAACGGGTTCAAATTCATCTGCCACGTTCACAGAATCCGTCTTCACCCCATAGATCGTCCGGATCTGCGCATTCGAAGCCTCGCGCTCGAACCAACGGGCAGAACACCACAGATACTGATTCGCCACTTTGACCAATCCGTGATGCACCGCATTCTGGTGAACATAGTTCAACCTGGCGAGATAGCTCCGATGATGGGTCAATCGGGTTTCGAAGAAATTGTGCCAGACTTTGCGCTCCGGGCTTTCGTCAATTTGATTGAGCCAGGCAGCGCATCGGGAATGAAAATGGCTGAGAAACCTGGAGAGGGAGCTGGCGTCTTCGCTCTCTTCGGGAGAATGCCCGACAAAGTGATAGTGGTTGGAAAAAACCGCCCAGGCTTCGAGACGCCACGCGTATTTCGAGGCATATCGCAAGAGCCCGTCATGGAGAGCTTTGAGTTTTTCCGAGGTGGTGAAGAAGTGTTCTTTTTGATACGTGCCCGCCGTGACCATGAAAGTGCCTGACTCTGCCAGCTGGTGGAGAGGGGCGTGGGGCCAGTGGGTGGGGGTGTTGGGCATTTTGGGAAGTTGGGCTCCGTTCTTTATGTTCTTGGGCTTTGCTGGCTTGGGCTTTGCTGGCTTGGGCTTTGCTGGCTTGGGCTTTGCAAAAGCGGTGTCGAGCCACCGCACTCCATACTAGGAGAATTGCCCCAGAAACCGGACATCGTTCTCAATCAGCAACCGCAGATCAGGGATGCCATACATGATCATCGCGAGACGATCGATTCCCATACCGAAGGCGAAGCCGCTGATTTCGGAGGGATCGTAGGCGGCATCGCCACGCTGGTTGGAAACCTCGCTGAAGACGGCAGGGTCGACGATCCCGCAGCCGGCGATCTCGATCCACTTCGCCGCCTTGCCGGTGGCATGCAATTTCAAATCGACCTCGAAGCTGGGCTCGGTGAACGGAAAGAAGTGAGGTCGGAAGCGAACCTCGGTCTTGGATCCGAAAATTTCGCGGAAGAAATATTCCAAGGTTCCTTTCAGATCCGAGAGAGAGACATTCTTGTCCACATAGAGCCCTTCCAACTGGTGAAAGGCGCTCAGGTGGGTAGCGTCGATCTCATCGCGGCGGAACGCGCTTCCGGGAGCAATGATGCGGACAGGAGGCACTTCTTTTTCCATCGTCCGAATCTGCACGGAAGAAGTGTGGGTCCGGAGAAGTTTTCCGTTCTCGAAATAGAAGGTATCACTCTCGTTTCGAGCCGGGTGATCCTCCGGGGTATTGAGCGCGTCGAAGCAATGCCACTCGGTCTCGATTTCGGGTCCCTCGGCGAGGGCGAAACCCATGCGCCGGAGTACCGCCACGGCTTCATTGAGAACGTGTGTCAGTGGATGGAGCCCACCGGACGGCAGCGCTCGTGCCGGCATCGTCGGATCAATTGTGGCGAAGGCTGCAGCGTCCTTGGCCGCGGTCAGTGTGGCACCCTTTTCTTCGAGAGCAGCGGTGATCGCAGTTCTCACCTCGTTGAGTTTCTGACCGACGTCTTTCTTTTGTTCCTTGGGCACATCGCGCATCCCGGCGCTGGCCGCAGTGAGACGTCCTTTTTTGCCCAGAAATCCCACGCGGGCTTCCTCCAGGCTGGATTCGTCGGTGATCGCCTCGATCGCGCTCAGCGCGTCGCTCTTGATGGCTTCCAGTTCGGTAAGCATGTCTTTTAACAGGGTTGGGTCAGTGACCTAACAGGGTTTGGTCGTTTTTCAAGGAGGTGCGTCGCGGTCTCTCCTTTTCTTTTTCTTACTCGTTTTCCTTTTCACCGGGATTTTGCTCTCCCTTTCCCGTTCATCCCCGAGATAGAGAAAATGATCAGGAAAAAGAAAAGGAGAAAAAAAAGCCGGGGAGCCACTCTCGCGACCCACCGGCTTTTATTTTACTAAAGGTTAATGGGGCCGCGACTCAGGCGGATTGCTTGTGCTTATCGTCGAGAGCAGCCTTGGCTTTCTCGACAAGAGCGGTAAAAGCGGCTTCGTCATGGATCGCGAGATCGGAGAGGACCTTGCGGTCGAGCTCGATTTCGGCGGCTTTGAGGCCTTCCATAAAGCGCGAATAGTTCATTCCATTCGTCTTGGCGCCGGCGCTGATACGCTGGATCCAGAGACTGCGGAAAGTGCGCTTGCGATTCTTCCGGTCACGGTAAGCCCACTGCTGAGCTTTGAAGACGGAGTCCTTCGCAGTACGATACAGCTTCGAGCGGGAACCGCGGAAGCCTTTTGCTTTCTTCAGGATACGATTTCTGCGCTTGCGGCTGGCAGGCGCGTTGGTTGAACGTGGCATGTTCTGTTATTTCCTCTGATCGGGCTGTTTTTTATCTTCGTTCGACTGACTCACCCTCTCGTTAGATGGCGGTAGGCTTCAAGGCCGCGCCATCAGTCAACTCGAACGTGGATCGATGATTTCGATCCGAGCGGGGTTTCCTTGGCTTATTTGCCGCAGAACGGAAGATCCATTTTAATGTTCTTCTCATCGCATTTTGCTACCAAGGTCGACTGACCAAGACGGCGCATGCGCTTCGCATTCTTACGACGGTTCAGGTGCCTTTTGCCCTGTTTCCGACGCAGTATGCGACCGCTTCCAGTCACCTTAAACCTTTTGGCGACTCCTTTTCGTGTTTTAGCTTTTCCAGCAGCTCGTGCCATAGCGGGCGGAGTGTACGCGTGAATTGAGGGAATGCAACGGAATTTGCGTGACGAGACGGGAAAGCTTGGACCGGGAGTTCGAGGAAGATGCACGGCTTTCGGCCATTTTTTTCGGTTCCCTCTCTTCGACGATCCAGCTACAGTCCGCACATCCTTTATGAGCGATTCTTCTTCTCCCGACGAAACTACGGAAAATGACACCCACGATGACGAGGCTCCCGAGCTCGCGGAGAATCCGCCGGCAGAAGCGGAAGTGACCGTCGTCGAACCCGAGGACGCCGAGGAAGAAATGGTCCAGAAACTCGCCGAAGCCCGCGAAATCATCGGAAAAGAGCTTCGGAAAGTCATCATCGGACAGGAGGAGGTCGTCGATCAGCTCCTCATCGCGCTGCTCGCAGGCGGACACTGCCTCATCACCGGTGCCCCTGGATTGGCGAAGACCCTCCTTGTGAGCACCCTGGGCCAGGTCTTTGATCTCTCCTTCAACCGGATCCAGTTCACTCCCGACCTGATGCCTTCGGACATCACGGGAACGGAAATTCTCGAGGAAACTGCTGATGGCACCCGCGAGTTGCTTTTCAACAAAGGCCCGATCTTCGCCAATCTCATTCTTGCTGACGAAATCAACCGGACGCCGCCCAAAACGCAGGCTGCGCTGCTGGAAGCCATGCAGGAGAAGCAGGTCTCCGTCGCCGGACAAAGTCTCGAACTGGACAAGCCCTTCTTTGTTCTCGCGACACAGAACCCGATCGAGATGGAGGGAACCTATCCCCTCCCCGAAGCCCAGCTCGACCGATTCATGTTCAACATCGTCATCGACTATCTCACGGAAGACGAGGAAGTCGCCGTGGTCTCGCAGACGACGGGCTCCGGAGCCGAGGAGGTCAAATCGATTTTCTCCGGAGAGGATCTCATGAAATGCCACTCGGTCGTACGCAAGGTCCCCATCGCCGAGGATGTCGTCCGCTACGCCGTTCGCATCGCCGCCAACTCCCGTCCCGGCCAGGAGAACACCAGTGACTACATCAACGAATGGGTCAACTGGGGAGCGGGAACTCGCGCGGGACAGAGCCTCGTCCTCGGGGCGAAAACCAAGGCACTTCTCGACGGTCGCTCGCACGTGACATTCGAAGACGTCCGATCCATGGCCGGCCCAGTCCTTCGTCATCGTATCCTCACCAACTACCGTGCCGAGGCAGAGGGGATCACGATCGATCAGGTCATCGAGAAGCTGATCGAGATGACCCCGGAGAAAGTTTGAGGTGATGAGTTTCCCGTTTCCAGCAAGCCACTGGAAAGGGAACACTTGAGACGATGAACGCCACCTCCCTTATCGATCCCGCCGCGCTGATGCGGGTGAAGTCCCTCGAGCTTCGCGCTCGCATGGTCATGGAGGGATTCTGGAAAGGGCTTCACAAATCTCCCTACCATGGGTTCTCCGTGGAATTCAGCGAGTATCGCCCCTATGTCCGCGGAGACGACCCTCGATTCATCGATTGGAAAGTGATGGCGCGCAGCGATCGCGCTTTCATCAAGAAATTCGAAGACGAAACCAACCTCCGTGCCCACCTCCTCGTCGACCGAAGCAAGTCGATGGCCTACGGATCGGGAGATTTTTCGAAGTCGGACTACGCGGCAACCCTGGCGGCCACTCTCGGCTATTTCCTGATGGGTCAGAACGATGCGGTCGGATTGACGACTTTTGACGAAAAGGTCGACCAGCACATCCCGGCCCGCAACCGGCCTGGTCAATTGCGCCGTCTCATGCTCAACCTGGAATCGGCCCCCTCCGGTCACGGAACCGATCTCGGGGCGGCGATGAAAGGGCTCCACGAAATCATCCAGAAACGTAGCCTCATCCTTCTCCTTTCCGACCTCCTCGCTCCGCTCGAAGAACTCGAAACCCAGATCGGCTATCTCGCCGCAGGTCGACACGATCTCGCAGTCTTTCAAATTCTCGATCCGAGGGAGATTGATTTCGATTTTTCCAAGGCGACCCATTTCCGCGATTCCGAAACGGGTCGCGATCTCTACATCGACCCGGACAAAGCACGCGCCGACTACCTCGACCGGTTTGCGGCGCACCAGGAAGCCGTTCGAGCGATGTGCGCCCGCCATGGAGTCAGCCATCGACTGATCCCGACGGACGAACCACTCGAGGAAGTCATGTTCGAGTTTGTAACTCATCGCAGCGCCTGATCTTCCCCTTCCCATTTTTTCGATATGATCACCACCGAACAAAAACAGAAGCTGACTCGCCTGGCCCAGGAGCTGGTGAACCAGGATGCCGCCAAGACTCTTGTAGAACCGCAGGACCGAAGTACAGGGTATTGGTTTGGCGGTGGGAACGTGATCCAGGATCGGGATGGCTCCATCCTGATCTGCGGACGGTATCGCAACTACGGAGATTCCCGCACCGGCGTAGGCGCTGGAGAGCGAGGGCTGGAGTTGGCCATCTTCCGCGCCCCGGACGTGAATTCCTCCTTCGAAAAGATCGTTTCCTTCACCAAGGCCGATCTTGCCCACAGTGGGATGGACATCGTTTCGATCGAGGGAGTCGCACTGCACCTGAACGAAGAAGGCATCGAGCTTTTCATCTCGACCGAAAAGGACGCCAAGTATCCGGAAAGGATTGCGGACTTCCAGAAACCCGGTGCCGGTGTCTGGAGCATTGATCGGATCCATGCCGATTCCGTCGAGAATCTGAGTCCGGAGAACATCGAAGAAATCATCCCCTTCGGATCCGAGAATCCCGAGCGTCTCCACTGCAAGGATCCCTGGGTATTCGACCTGCCCAACGGCGACCTGGTCCTCGGCTACTGCACGCACCCGTTCACCTGGTCGAGCAGCGGAACCGGGGTCATGCTTCGCAAGGCGGGATCGTCCGAATACGAAACGATCACGGAGGACCTGCTCTCGCGTGGACCGGTCTGGGATATCGCAGCAGCGCGCGTCACGGAACGGCTCGCGATTCCGAAAGTCGGTGCCTTTGCGGATGGTCCTGACCTGTCCCTCTACTTTTACGACAGCTGCGAGAGCCTGCGACAGCTCGATGAGAACCCCACGGCGGTCTCCCGCCCTCGAGGGTGGTCCTGCGAGGAGATCGGAGGCATTGCGGTCGGTGAGGATGCGGATCTGGGACAGGTTGAGAGTATCTCGATCGAACACCCTCTCTTCGTTTCCCCTCACGGAACAGGGTGCTCCCGCTACATTGCCACGCTCGTGACCAGCGAGGGAATTTTCGCCAACTGGCAGCAGAGCCAGGAA
The DNA here is from genome assembly GCA_029213195.1 of Verrucomicrobiales bacterium. GTDB lineage: Bacteria > Verrucomicrobiota > Verrucomicrobiia > Verrucomicrobiales > DEV007 > Arctic95D-9. The sequence continues at coordinate 1,870 of JARGNI010000026.1, read as the reverse complement.
GACCTCTGCCAACCGCTCGTGGGAAATTTCGTCCCCACGAGTCGAGTTCACGAAATTCTTTCCTGATTTCCTGCCGAGTCTGCCCTCATGAAGCTCTCACTGAATTCTTCGACGATCCAACCCACTCCCCTGCTTGAGAAAATCAGGGTCACGGGAGAAGCGGGCTACCAGGGAATCGAGCTCTGGGCTGTAGAACTGTATCAACACGTCGGTCGAGGGGGAGAAATCTCGGATGTCGAGAAGGCTCTCTCGGATCACGGTCTTGAAGTCCCCTGCCTCATTGCGGTCCGGGGCTGGGGCGAAACGATCGGTCGGGAATACGATCTCGCTCTCGACGAAGCTCGGCGTCGGTTCGAGCTGGCGGCTCGCCTGGATTGTCCCCTTGTCGTCTGCACCCCACCGATCGAGCAACCGGGAATCGAGCATCTCCACGAACGATATTCGGATCTGCTGCGGATCGGAAAAGAGGCAGGTGTCCAACCAGTGCTCGAATACATAAGCTTTTTCGCCAGCCTCAACAACGTCCCCGACGCCGTCGAGGTCATGGGGCGATGCGATCCTGCGCTTTCTCCCGTAACCATTCTCGATGCGTTTCACAGTTGGAACAATCGAACGACGCTCGACGATATTCGGGAACTTCCCCTCGAGCAGATCTCGCACTATCACATCGACGATGCAGCTCCCGGAATCCCGGCGGGTGGACAAGTCGATACCGATCGGGTCATGGTCGGGGATGGAGTCATCGATTTGAAGACCGAGCTGACCCTTCTCAAGGAAAAGGGCTACGACAAGTGGCTCAGCCTCGAACTTTTCAGCCAGCAGTGGTGGGATCGTGATCCTGCCGAAACGGCGAAGATCGGTCTCGCGCGGATGCAGGAGCTCTGCGCAGAAGTGGGCTGGGAAGTCTAGTCGCGCCCCTCTCGGCCCACCAGGCGTCACCTACCCGTAAAGACCCTCTTTGCGACAAAAATCGATCACTCCGGGAGTCAGCCAATCGAGGTGTCCTTCGAAGTCTTCGCGGATCGCAGTGGAAGAGGCTGGGTGCTCGAACGGGATCACCGTGCAATACCAGTCGGCTCGCTCGACGAGCTCGTCCTCCCCTCTCGGGCACACGATGAAGTGAAGCTTTTCCTGCAGGATGTCCGGCCGAGCCCAACGATCGAGCGAATTCCATTGGTCGGTTCCGACAATCCAGTACCAGGAAACTTCCGGGGCGCTCTCCGAGAAGGCCGTGATGGTCTGCCAGGAATAACTGGGCTCCTCCCGCTCGATCTCGTAGCGACTGATGGCGGCGCGACTCCATGCCCCATCCTCCAGAGCAATACGGAGCATCTCCAGCCTCTGCTCCGACGTCGCGACGGTACCGGTCTTGTGGGGAGAAACATGACACGGAAGAAAGAGAATCCGATCCACGACTCCCGCGTCGATGACAGCCTCAGCCATCGCGAGATGCCCTCGGTGCACCGGATCGAAGGATCCCCCCAGGATGGCGGTCGACAGAGCCCGATTCGAAGTTTCCATATCTCACCTCTAGCGCAGGAACGAAGTCTCGTCACAAATCCGATACAATTTTGCAGGAATTTGTAATCGCTCTTGCCAAGCCACTCTGGTACGAATGTCACCCTAATCCTTATGAAATACCGAATCCCTCTTCTTCTCACCTCCCTTCTCCTCCCGCTCACCTTGTCCTCGCAGGAACTGGGGGTCAGCGTCCCCGAAAACCTCGACACTTCGAAGCCGGCCGCGCAACTCGGCTACGACCTCAAGATCGGAACCCAGTTCGATACCGACATGAAGGTCGCCCAGACCATGGAAATGATGGGGCAGAAAATCGCCTACGACAGTGCCGATGAGAACACCGATCCCTCCA
>JARGNI010000025.1 GCA_029213195.1 Verrucomicrobiales bacterium | reverse complement strand
TAAATGATCGCCGAAGCTAAGGGCAGGAGGAGGTAAAAAGGCACCGCGCATTGTCGCGAGTGGCTGGCATTCGTCAAGCGGTCAGAAATTCTCTCCCGCAATCCCCGACTCCCCTCGCCTTCACCGCAGCAGCCGGATCCTATGCCCCCCCCGGGACCAGAAAACAGGGAATCGGGAGGCCCCTCCGACCTGGAAAAAGGATTCCAATCTACCATCGGTTCTCCCTCATCTTGCCTGGAAACCATGGTTTGGGAAGCATAGATGAAAGTTTGATGCCTCAGTCCGCGTAGAGGCTAACATGAGCTATTCTCCTTTCCTCTGGTTGCGGTCCCGTCTCGGCTTCTTGTCACGAAAGCCTCATCATATTATCCGAAGACACCAGGCCATATTCCCAGTCGCCCTCCTTGGAGCAGGCTTCCTTCTCCTCGTGATCTTCCTCGCTGACAAAACGATCCAGAACCGGACAGAGAGTGCGCACAGCTCAGACCTGATCCAGGTTCCTGATCTCGATGTGGCCGTGATTCTAGGCTGCAGCGAATATCTCAGCAACGGCCGAAAAAACCTCTACTTCAGCCACCGCATCGCCGCCGCGCTGGAGCTCTATGACAACGGGAGGTGCAGAACCTTTCTCGTCAGCGGAGACAACGGTCGGCACTCCTACAACGAACCCGAAGCCATGAAGCAGGCGTTGATCCGAGGAGGAATTCCCGCGGAACAAATCTACTGCGACTTTGCCGGTTTCCGAACCCTCGACTCGGTGGTTCGAGCGAAAAAGGTATTTGGGATCGATCGATTCATCATCGTCTCCCAGCGGTTTCACAACGAGAGAGCCATCTACCTCGCCCAGAAAAACGGAATCGATGCATTCGGATACAATGCCCAGGACGTCCACTATCGCGGGGGTCTGAAAACACGATTGAGAGAGAAACTCGCGCGAGTGAAAACCGTCCTCGACGTGACCCTACTCGATTCACAACCGAAGTTCCTTGGCACCCGAATTCCGATTCGCACGGACGGCGGATGACCACTCTGTATCCCAGCCGAACAAGCCGCCTACTTTGGACAGATCCGACCTGCGAAAGACTCGATCACTTCTTCTTTCGAAGAAAAGTGGGAACATCAAGATCCTCACCGTCCACGATCGTAGGGTCAGTCTTCGCAAAGCGTCCCTTTTTCTTGGCTACGGGCTCCAACTGCAGCATTTCCTGCTGCTGCTTTGCTTCTTCCGAAGGCTCCTCCGGCTCCAGCGTTTCAGCAGGCATTGCCGGCGGCTTGGAAGGAGGAAGGACAGGACCGTCCGCGACTTCTGCCGCGTCGCGGGTTTTGATTCGACCGGTGTTTCCACTCGAGACGATTCGGGAAAGAGTGATCTTCTGGGAAGTGTCCGTCGTGGCCTCGACTCTGCCGACGTCGTCACCTGTTTCGACGGCACCTTCGCCTGCTTCCATCGCCCTGGCGATCGGATTCCGATCATCTTCAATCTGGGAGCGAGGTGCCACTACTTCGGGAAGAGGTTCGGGCGGTGCATAGGACGGCGCCTCCTCCTCGGACTCCTCTTCGTCGAGAGGCTCGAAAATTGCCGAGCCGGGATCCTCTGCCGCGGATTCCGCTTCTGCACTTGGGACCGCATCGGGATCCTCGAAAACTTCCTCTGTCGCTTCAGGCTCCACCGCGGCAGGCTGAATGGGCATGGTGTGCTCGGACTCGAACTCTGCGGGCTCGACTTCTTCTACAGGAGCTTCCTCCGGCTCTGCCAAGCTGAGTTCAGGCTCCTCGGCGGGGGCCAATTCTTCCGCTTCGGCCGACTCTACCGCACTCGCCAAAGGAGAGGCGGGAATCTCCGCAGCCGCCATTCCAATGCTCACGGGAGCCGCTTCGTCAGAAGGAGAAACTCCCTCCACTCCCGGATCGGAACCCGGAATCGAACTGATAATGGTGACGGAAAGCCCATTCCCCAAACGAGCGTCGGTGCCCGTGCCAAAGAGAATCTGGGTATCGGCCCCCACATGCTTGGAAACCTCTTCCATGACCAGTTGCACCTCGTAAAGTGTCATGGAATCGCCTCCTGCCACCTGAACGAGAACGGAAGCTGCATCATTGAGCAGCTTTCCTTTGTCCAGGAGAGGACACTTGAGCGCCTGCTCGATCGCTTCCAGGGAGCGATTGTCGCCTTTGGCAACCCCGTATCCGAAAAGGCAACGCGAGTCCTTGGGCTGCAAGGCGGAAAGGAGGTCATCCATTCCGATCCGGATGATTCCGGGACGGAACGCGATATTCATCGTCGCACGAATGCTCTGGCTGATGATCTTGTCCGCCGCGGCGAACGCCTGGGTGACCCCGTCCTTGGGAACGATCAGCTCCCCCATACGATCGTTGTCAAAAGTGATTACCGCATTGGCATATCGACCAATGGTCTCGAGCGCATCCGTCGCCTGCTTCATCCGGCGCTCTCCCTCGAAAGAAAACGGAAGTGTTGCGAATGCGACCAGGAAGCATCCTTCTTCGCGAGCAATACGGCAGACTTCAGGTGCTGCTCCGGATCCGGTTCCACCTCCAAGCCCAACGCAGACGAAGACCATTCCCCGACCACGAACCGCTCCCCTGATTTCGTCGACCGCCTCGAGAGCAGCCTGCCTGCCGAGCGAGGGATCGCCACCGGTACCCATTCCCTTCAGAAGGGTCGTTCCCAGTTGAATCTTGTCACTGGACACTGAAGTGGAAAGCGCTCGAACGTCCGTGTTGAGCGTCACCAGTTCTGCATCATCGCTGCCTTCGAGGGCCATCCGATCGAGCACGTTCGCTCCGGCACCTCCGACTCCGATTACTTTCACGCCAATTTCTGAGCTGGAAGCTGCTTCTCCCTCGCCGTTATCGTACTCAATCATGAATAGCTATACTCGTTAAGGCAGCAATATTGTCAAACAAATAGAAACATTGTCAGGATCAGCCCTTCCGGCCAAAGATCTTCTCGAATCGCTCTCCGAGCTTGCTCAATGGTCCACTTTTCGGTTTTTGCTCGTCCAACAACTGGGCGTATCGGATCAAGCCTACCGGAGTAGCGTACTGGGGATTCTCAAACAATGCGGTGGGTCCAGACATCGTCGCGGAACCCGATTTCTGAACGGGAATGCCAAAAATGTCTTCTGTCAAATCCCCAATCCCGTTCATGAGACTGGAGCCACCGGTCAAAAAGATGCCTTTTCCAAGCTTGTCGAGCAAGCCCTGCTTCTTGAGAGGTTCAGCGATGACGTTGAGCATCTCGGACGCTCGAGCGTTCATGATCTGATTGAGCAACTCCTGATCGACCGTCTTTCCGGCCTCCCCTTCGATCTCGATCTCCCGCGATTCCATGTTTCGAAGTGAAGCGCTCCCGTGCGACACCTTCAGCTTCTCAGCCCTCGCCAGGGGAATCTTGAGAACCAGAGCAATATCGTTCGTGATGTGGTCTCCCCCGACCGTGACGCAACCACTGGCAACAACGGCACCATCGACAAAACAGATATAATCGGTTGTCCCTCCCCCGATGTCGATGAGGAGAGCCCCCTCATTCTTGGCTTCGCGATTCAGCACGACCTGGGCGGCGGCCACCGGGGAGAAAACGATATCCTCGACTTCAAGGGGCACCTCTCGAACACACTTGATCGTGTTCTGAATCCGGGTCTTCACCCCATGAATAATATGATAATCGGCCTCCAGTTTCTGACCAACCATCCCTAAAGGATTCAATACTTTCTCCTGACCATCTACATAGTAATGCTGGATGATTGAATGAATATACCCATTCTCTTTCGGGATTGGTACATCACGGGCGATTTTCTTTACCTCCTCCAGGTCCTCGGGAGTGATCTCCATCTGCTCATCCGCGACCCGGATCGTGCCACGGTTGTTCAAGCTTTGGATATGGGAACCTGTGACCGCAAGGAAAACGGTATTGATCTCCACCTCGCTCCTCTCCTCGGCCCGCGAAAGGGCATCGTGAAGACAGGTCTGGACAGTATCCGGATCCACAATCTCGCCTTTGCGGACCCCGGCAGAAGGATGCTGCCCCACGCCCAGGATCTTGATAGCCCCGTCACTTCGAGCCTCGCCGACGACTATACAGACCTTGGAGGTGCCGACTTCGAGACCGACGTAGATGTTTGATGACCCCATTAAATACTAAGAACTACAAAACATCTTAGCCGCCATTCAAAATAGAACGCAAGTGTTTTTCCTTCTCCTTGAAAGGCGAAGCACCCACCTCTTCGGCGTTTGCCTGCAGGGACGCTCCCTCCTCGACGAAGCGCTGTGGATCGACGGGAGTCGCGAAAGTCACGGGGATATTCTCCCTCGCCACGACATTCACCGTCGCGAGGGTCGCCCCCGCCTTTTCCATTTGATCGAGGATCGCAGCCAGGTCCTGGAGCCCGCGCTCGATATCATAGATATCAAAGACGACCTGGAGACCGCTCCGGTAGTGGCAATGAATCGACCACTCGTTGCGAAGACGAATCATTTGAATCTGATCGGAAACTGTAGAAACCGATTTCTCTGCAGCAGCGAGCAATTGCAGGGCAGAAGCGAAACCTTCGACTTCCAGCTCTTTCCCTTCCACCGGCTCGGGCATGGAGAAAGTCTCGATGACAGGCAACTGGGCGACTTCGTTGGTCAGGTCGAGACACCGAAAGATGATACCGGATGCGTCGATGAGAAATCCTCTCTCCATATCACCAGGCCTTACCCCCAGAGGAGGACAGCTCACCCATGCCACGGGAACCCGCTCCTTGATGACGACATTCAGTTTGTCCGGCATCTCACGAGAGACGATAGCCTCTTCCACAACGGGAAGTTTCTCGATCCGGCTCCGGATGTTCTTGAGGTCCAACTCCATCAACTGCATCCCCACCACGACATTCGCAACCTCAGTGACCTGATGCGAACGCAGGACTCCGTCGGTGTGAACATTCAAACGCTGCAAAACGAATTCCTCATTCTCGAAGAAGATCGCATCGTAACCGGCTTTGATCCCAATCGGGGCGCTGATGCAGAGACAAGCAACAGCTAGAATGCGAATGGCCCAGTTGACCCCGCTACGTCGCTGGAGACGTGATTTCACGGGAGACACACGTGCCTCCAGCAAAAACCAATCCGTCTCGTCTTCGGTTCGTTTCCGTCGAGGGAAGAGAAATTTCCCCGGTTTGCGATAATTTTTTTGCCCCCGTTTCTTTCGCATTAACCGAAATTAAGCGAAAGTTTAATAATTTTCAAACAAAGAGTTGGATAATCGATCCCGGCTGCTGCTGCCGCTTTGGGCAACAAACTGCTTTCCGTCATCCCGGGAATGGTGTTCACCTCAAGGACAAAGGGAGTCCCGCTCGCCTCATCGAGGAGAACATCGACGCGAGAATACACTTCGATCCCAAGCGATTGGTGTGCGCGCAGCGCCTCGTCCTGAACTCGCTTTGTCACTTCAGGAGACAAATCAGCGGGGCAGAAATAGTCGGTTCCCCCTTCCCCTGTCATCCAGGGATACTTGTTCGAGATATCATAAAATCCCGAGCGGGGTTGAATGTGGACAATCGGCAGAACCTCGTCGCCCACCACTCCCACGGTGAGCTCCTTACCTCTCACCAACTCCTCTACGAGCAGATCCTTGCTGAACCGGCCTGCGTCCTCGACGGCCGCTGTCCATTCCTGGTCCGTATCGACCAGGTGCACTCCGACACTGGAACCTTCTCGCGGCGGCTTGACGACGCAGGGCAGCCCGACAGGACTCGGAGGTATATCCCCGCCCTCCCAGATCATGACCTCCGATTTGGGAGTCGAAACCCCATCAGCGAGGAATTGCTTCTTGCTCCTCACCTTGTCGAAAGCGATTTCAGAACTCTGCTTTCTTGCTCCCGTATAGGGTATACCTCGCTCTTCCAACTCGGCCTGGAGGCAACCGTCTTCCCCGAACGTGCCATGAATGACGTTGAAGGCGACGTCCGTTCCTTCCGGGATTTCGAAACCCGGGCCAGCTACATCCACGAGGACCGCTTCCTTCACCCGACCGTCCAAGGCATCCACGACGCCCTTCGCCGAAGCGAGAGAGACCTCGCGCTCTGATCCCGGCCCCCCTGCGAGCACGGCTACCTGCAATTCATCCAACTCTTTCATGATACACTTCCAAATTTCGATTTTCCGGGACACGCCGCCTTCACCTATCCGCGCATTCCGACTGGCTCATCCTGCCCGATGATCTGCACTTCGGTTTCCAATTCGATATCGCGCCCCTCGCTGGCTTCTTTCTTGATCTTCGCAATCAGATCGAGCACCTCTCGTGCCGTAGCACCGCCCTCATTCACGATAAAATTCCCATGCACATCGCTGACGCGCGCTTCTCCAACTCCCTGGGACTTCAACCCCATTTCATCGATGAGTTGGCCGGCCCCGATTCCCTCAGGATTCTTGAAGATACATCCTGCACTCGCGGCCACGGGCTGGGAAGTTCGACGCTTGTTCTTGGATGCTTCCATCGTCTCGGCGATTTCCCGATCCGGCTTGGGTTCGCCACGAAACACAGCGGATACGGCCACATTGTGAGCCAACTCGGGGACGTTTCGATAGTGGTGTCGGATCTCCTCGAGAGGTTTTTCAAACACTTCACCGTTCGCATCGACCATGCGCACGCTGACCACCTGATCAAAGGTTTCCCACCCCATCGCACCCGCATTCATGCGGAGACTCCCACCGACATTCCCTGGAATTCCTTCCATCCACTCGAAATTGCCGAGCCCGGCCGACTGAGCGGCAGCGGCTAGTGCTTTGAACTTTACACCAGCTCCCGCCTCGATCGTATCTCCCTCGACGTGGATCTCCGAAAATTCTCCACGCACGGGACACATCACGACTCCGGAGATCCCCCCATCGCGAACCAGCAGATTGGATCCTCGGCCCACGACCCGGAGATGGACCCCCTTCTCCGCACAGTAGGAGACAATGCGAGACAGACCTTCCACGGTCGTTGGTTCGACCCAGAATTGAGCGGGACCTCCGACTTTCATCGTCGTGTGTTTCCGCATCGGCTCATACAGCTTGATCACCCCCTCCGTTTCTCCAAGGCGATCCTTGAGTTGGTCGAACCGATCGAGATCCCGGGCAAGACGGGTTCCTACCTCATGGATGTTTCCCGCCCCCAGCGTCATGACCCAATCCCCCGGCTTCAGCCGCCGGCCAACCTCGAGGTGAAGAGACTGCAGGTTCGGATGCGAGACAGCTAGCCCGACCTCTCCTCTCTCCCGAACCGCTTCGACAATCGTTTCTCCGGTAATTCCGGGAATCGGCTTCTCGCTCGCAGGGTAAATATCAGTGACATAAAGTTCGTCGACTCCATCGAAGCAGGTCCCGAACTCGTCCCGCAGGAGCTGGGTTCTCGAATAGCGGTGAGGCTGAAACAGGCAGATCAGGCGCCCGGCATGCTGACTCCTTGCCGTCTGGATCGTCGCTGCAATCTCCGTGGGGTGATGCCCGTAGTCATCGATCACGGTGACGAAATCACTGGTTCGCTTGCTTTCGAAGCGACGCCGGGCTCCACGAAAAGAGCCGAGTGCTTCATCGATCCGGTCAAAGGAGACCTCCGCCTCGAGGGAGACTGCGATCGCGGCAAGGGCGTTGAGCACATTGTGACGCCCTGGGATCCCCAGACGAACCCGGCCCAGTTCCTGCCCCGAGCGAAACACGGTGAACTCGGTGCCAGCCCCCTTGGGAGAAAGATCTCCGGCGGAAAAATTCAGTTCTCGGTTCCAGCCATAACTCACGGAATTCGCTCGGGACCCGCACACTCTCTCGGCGTTGGGATCGTCCCCGCAATAAAAGATTTTTCCCGCAGTCTGATCGCAGAACTGACCAAACACCTCGCAGATCTCGTCGATTCCGTCGTAGTGATCGAGATGCTCCTCTTCCACGTTCAAGAGAATCCCATATTCGGGATGAAAGTTGACGAGCGTGCCATCACTCTCGTCACCTTCGGCAACGAACAACTCCCCCTTGGAATCCCAGTTGGCGTTGGTTCCCAGGATGGGAATCTCCGCGCCCACATAGTGAGATGGGGCCTTTGCTCCGACACGCAGAATGTGGGCAACCAGAGCCGATGTCGTCGTTTTCCCGTGGGTTCCCGCAACGACGACGCCCTTCTTCCCCAGCATGATGGCCGAGAGCGCCTCGGCACGACGCAGCAGTGGAATCTCGGAGGCGATTGCGGCATCAAAAGCGGAGTTCCCCTTCTTGATAGCGCTGGAATAGATTACGACATCGACCCCTTCCACGGAAGCCGCCGTGTGGGGAGAGGAAAAATCGAGTCCCGCTTTTTCCAGACGTGCCGTCTCGCCAGACGTGACTCGATCCGATCCGGACACCTTGTGCCCCAACCCGAGGAGAAGAGAGGCGAGCCCACTCATCCCTGATCCGGCCACCCCGATCAGGTGTACCCGAACCGGATGGTCCGCATCTGCAAAACGCTCACCCCAAACTCTACACAAGTCACTCATTTACAATACTCTAAATTAATTTTTCACACCTCTCCACCCACCCTCATAGAGACGACCTCACAGACCTTCTCGGACGCATCTGGGATCGCCAGTTCCCTCATTCCCTTGGCCATCGCCTCGAGTCGAGATTCGTCCTCGATCAGCGCCAACAGACGAGTCGCAAAATTTTCTTCATCCAGGTCGGCCTGAGGCCACAGTTCGGCGGCACTGGGTATGGAAAAGATTTCCGCGTTGGTGACCTGGTGGTCTTCTGCCGAGAAAGGGTAAGGGATGAGAACGGAAGGCTTTTCATAAAAAGCCAACTCGGTCAGCGAGGAGGCTCCCGAGCGACAGACGGCCAATTCACAGGCTGCATAGGCATACTGCACCTCGCGACAAAATCCCACGAGAGCTCCTGCTTCCGGATTCTTCTCGTAGTAGGGCTTCCATTCCTCCTCTTCAGCCGGTCCGCAGATATGAAGAACCTGAACCCCGGCCGCCTCGAAGGCAGGCAGCGAGGCTGCGATCAGTTCGTTGATGCGATGAGCGCCCTGGCTCCCGCCCATCACCATAATTGTCTTGCGATCAGGCTGGAGACCAAAGTGAGTCCGGCTCTCCTCCTGTCCTGGAATCTTGGCCACCGAAGGCCGCACCGGAGTCCCGACCACTTCCACTCTCCGACTCTTGGGGAAAAAGGGAGCACAGCGCTCGAAACCTACAAGAACAGTACGAGCGAAACGAGCATTGAGCCGATTGGCACGACCGGGAATCGAGTTTGATTCGTGAATGAAAGTAGGAAGGCCCAGGGAGCGCCCTGCCGCAAGAGGCGCCGCTGAAGTGAATCCCCCCATTCCGAGGACCGAAGTCGCTCGAAACTCCCGAAATCGTCGACGACAGCTGAAAAAGGCGCCGACAAACTTGGCGAGAAAGACCAACATCTTCGGTGAATAGGGCCTTGGCATCGCGATCGAAGGCATCCTTTCAAACCGAAGATGATCATACCCCTCGGAAGCAAGTGCATCGATCTGCTTCTCGGAGATGAGCAGCAGCGCCTCGCCTCCCTCCCTTGTCCACGCATCCGCCACGGCAATTCCAGGAAAAAGGTGCCCTCCTGTTCCGCCACAGGCAATCACGAGTCGTTGTTCGGCATATTTCGCCATCGGTCAATGAGGTGAGCAGGTCGACTGAGAAGAGCTTCCTTCTCAAGAAATAAGATAGATACGGAGATTCTGGATTCTCTTAGCATCAATTCGAAGAAATGCACCGAAGAAACGAGCCCTGAAAAACACGATACGCCCAAAAAGGGACTCCTAGCGGATCATACAACCACTCGAAGCGCCCCGACTCTTCCCTGGATCTCCTGAGGAGTCGAAGCAACGACGTCTCCGTCGACCTGGATCGGCAAGACGGGATCCGTCTCGATCGAAACTTTCTTCACACTCCAATGGGTGATCAGTTTCGAGGCGTCGAGCACCGCCTGTTCCTCCTCGGATCTCCAGAGACGGTCCAACCCCATCATCTTTCTCGCGAGCTGGACGATCCCTTCGATGTTCGCCTTCTTGAGAAGAAAAACGTCGAGCAGACCATCGTGAACATCCACGGAAGGAGCCAGGGTCAGGCGCCCCACCCCTACGGTCCCCGCATTGGCGACGACACAAGCCACGCCGGTCGCCTCGATGACCTTTTCGTCATCGATGACAAGACGATAGTCGGCTTCCGGGATCTCCTGCAGCATCTTGATACCGGCAAAAACGTAGGCCCATTTGCCGAATTGATCCTTTAACTCGCGAGTCGCTTCTTCGACGACCCCGACCTCGATGCCACAACCGATCCGCAGGAGAAACGGTCTTTCTCCCATCATCCCAACATCGATGTGCTTGGTGCGATAGCGATCCTTGCAGATCAGGTCACAGGCCTTTTCCAACTGAGTCGGCAAACGCAATTCCGAAGCGACGAGGTTTCCCGTCCCCCCGCCGAGAATCAGCATGGGGACATTCGTTCCGAGAAGACCGGCGGAGACTTCCATGACCGTTCCGTCTCCGCCATAGACCGCGACAACTTCGACACCCGCCTCGGCAGCCTCGCGAGCGAGACGCTTTCCATCTCCCGGGCCATGAGTGATCGAGATATCCCAGGCAATCCCGGCTTCGCGAAAGGCCTGGTTCAGAATCGCGAGAAGGGGGATCCGGCGAGAAGGTGCCGGATTGACGACCACTTGCACCGATTTCGGTCGCGGTTGCTCCTGAAGGTTTACGTTTTGAATGGCCATAAAGAAAGGGAACCACTCCCTGCTCGGATCAAGAAAATAGATTACTCCGAGGTTTCTACTCTGTCTACGACGAGCTACTAAGGATCAAGAAGTCACTGAAAGCCTTGAATCCAAACAAGGTGTGACGGTATTGTAACTGGTAGGAACTTTCCAATTTCTCGAATTCCCGGACGATTCGACACGCTCCGCACCGTATCTCCCTTTCTATGCCCACCATTCTCATCGTCGACGACGAAGAAGATATTCGCGAACTGATCTCGATGAATCTGCTCCGAGAGGAGAAGTATGAGATCATCGAAGCCGGCGATGGCCTCGAAGGACTTCACTTTGCCAAGAAAAAGCGTCCCGACCTCATCATTCTCGATTTGATGCTGCCCGAGATGGATGGCCTCACCGTGTATCAGCGCATCCGTGAAGATGCGCGCACCCAAGAGATTCCTGTGATCATGTTGACGGCAAGAGGAAGGCTCGAAGAAAAACTGGAAGGACTCGAATTGGGCGCGGACGACTACCTCCCCAAGCCCTTCAGCCCCAAGGAACTGATCCTGAGGGTTCGCAACCTTTTGCGTCGCACGAATCCGAACGTCGGCAGCAGCGTTATCGAGTCGGGCCCCTTCAGCCTCGACAAGAATGCTCTGAAGCTGCTCCTCGAAGGCGAAGAGATCGAACTCACGGCCACCGAATTCAAACTCCTACTCAGTCTGATCGAGTCGCCAGGCGTGACCCAGGAACGCGGGGAACTTCTCAAGAAGGTCTGGGGATACAGCGACCTCATTCAAACTCGAACCCTGGATACCCATATCAAGCGACTGCGTGAAAAACTGGGGGATCAGGGAACTTCCATTGAAACGGTGCGAGGGGTCGGCTATCGCTTTGTGAAGACTTCAGATTAACCTCATCCCGACTCTCGTTTGCAAAATGCTCTCATCATCGGCTTTGCTGCCCTCAGCATTTATCTCGGATGGCGTCTCTACAGCATTCGCCGGGGAATTGTAAATCTGACCGCTGCCCTGAAAGAAGATCCCCCACCCAATGTAAAGGATCTTGTCGCAGCCGCGAAACAACCCCGACTCAAGGAGCTGAGCCGAGCTTCTCTCAACACGCTCTCGGAAGCTTCTTTGGGCTACGAGTCGGAACGAAGTCAGCGTGAATTTCTCGAAGCATTGTTGAACGAAATCAACGACTCGATCTTCATTCTCGACAGCAACAACGAGATCCGATTTCTCAATGAAGCCGCAAAGGCGCTTTTCCCGAGCGATCAGCCATATCTCTTTCGCCCCTTTCTCGACCTGAGCCGGGATCATCGCATCTTCGACACCCTCCAACTGGCTCGGGACTTGGGAGCCAAGACATCCGAGGCCATCGTTCTCCGAATCGCGTCAGATGCTCCCGGCCGCATTCGGGAAGTCAATCTGCAGGTCGAGGCCGAACCCCTCCCCCTCCCCAGCAAGAGTGGCGAAGTCGAAATGGGTGTCTGGATTCTTCTGCGCGATGTGACCTCGGAAATGGAGACGGATCAGATTCGTCGAGATTTCATCGCCAACGCATCGCACGAACTCCGAACTCCCCTCTCGATCATCAATGGGTATCTCGAGACCATGGACGAGTCGAATGTCGACTTGAACCAGGCCCTTTTCCGTCGGGCTATCCGGACGATGCGCAAGCACGGGGAACGGATCGCACGCATCGTCGAAGACATGCTTATGATCTCGAAGCTTGAGAATGCCGCCGACCTCTTGAATCGCGAGCCCTTCGATCTCCACGATTCCCTGGACGAGATGATCAGCCAACTGGCCCCCTTGATCGAAGCGAGTCACGCGCGAATCAAAGTCGATATGGGCGAGCAGGAAAACTGGATCCTCATCGGCGACCGCTACTACTGGGACCAGATTTTCTTCAACCTCATCGAGAACGCCCTGAAGCAGAATCGCGAGCCCGGCCTCCGCATCAAGATCTCGTTTCGTCGGGAAAAAGGGCGCTACCTGATCATAATCGATGACGACGGGATCGGAATCCCGGCCGCCGATCTCCCGTTAATCTTCAAGCGCTTCTACCGAGTCCAGAAACACCACGCACAAAACGACATTAAGGGCACTGGACTGGGCCTATCCATCGTCAAACGTGCGGTCGAGGCCCACAACGGAACAATCTCCGTCGATTCCCACCCCGGCAAAAGTACCCGATTCACCATCTCCGTTCCGGAAACCGCAATCAGCACCGGAAGCCAGTCTCTCGAAACGAAGTCTCGAAACGAGTAGCCCTGCCTCTCAGCAGGCATTCGCAATGCTCGCTACCGTCGAGCCGCGAGCAGACGCATGATGAAATACATCAGTTGCCCGATCGAGGCGATCGCAGCGACCGTGTAGGTCATGGCAGCCCAGAACAGGGCATTCTTCGCCTTCTCGTGATCGACATTCCCCAGCGCGTGACTTCCATCGAGCCAGGCGAGAGCACGCCGACTGGCGTCGAACTCTACTGGCAAAGTGATCACGGAAAACAGGGTCGTCGTGGCGAAGAGAATCACCCCGATGAGCAACACGGTGGTATTCCCGTAGGCCGCCATGACCAATCCCGCCATCAGGACGATATTCATGAACTTACTTGCAAAACTGACCACCGGCACCAGCGTCGATCGCATCTTGAGTGCCCCGTAGGCCCTGGCATGCTGGACCGCGTGCCCGCATTCGTGAGCGGCCACGGCAGCTGCTGCAACGTTTCGCTGCTGGTAGACGACATCACTGAGATTCACCGTTTTCTTGAGTGGATTGTAATGATCGGTCAGCTGGCCGGGAGTCGAGATGATTTCGACATCATCGATTCCTTCGTCCCTCAGCATTTGCGCGGCGATCTCGGCCCCCGACTGAGCAATGGGGCGCTGCGAATACTCCGCGAATCGCTTTTGCAGCATCGACCCGACCCACCGGCTGACAATCATCGTGCCGATCGTAAGAATGATGTAAATGAGGTTTCCCCCTCCGAGTGCAAGACCTTCCATAACCAGAGTTTACGTTCTGAAAGTCTAACCGCCCGCTGAAAAGCGGCATCTAATTTTTGCGGACAAATGGCTCTCGGCTTGGCGCGAAATCGGACCCCTGGGAAGGTATCGATGATTGCCTTGGCCTCCAATCTCTCTCTAGACTGGAATCCTATGAACCGCTTTATCCTCACCCTCCTGCTCCTCCTCGCGCCAGTGATCTCCCGAAGCGAGGAGATTCGAATAGGCATCATCGGCCTCGACACCTCCCACGTCATCGCCTTCACCAAGCAATACAACGACAAGACCCACCCCAAGCATGTTCCGGGAGGGAAAGTCGTTGCCGCCTTCCAGGGAGGAAGCCCCGACATTCCCTCCAGCGTGGATCGAATCGAAGGGTTCACCGAAACTCTCGTCGATGATTTCGGGGTGCAAATCTATGATACCATCGAAGAACTTTGCGAGAACGTCGATGCCATCCTCCTCGAGAGTGTCGATGGCCGTCCTCATCTGGATCAGGTCAAGCCAGTCCTCGCTGCGGGACTCCCGGTCTTCATCGACAAACCCGTCGCCGGATCGCTGCGGGACGCCATTGAGATCTATCGACTCTCTGAAGAAACCGGAACCCCCTGCTGGAGTGCTTCCTCCCTTCGCTTTCGTCCCGGAGTCGTCGCCGTCGCCGAGGCGGATGCCGGAGAGGTCAAGGGAGCCATTTCTTATGGACCTGCCACGATCGAAAAGACGCACCCCGATCTCTTCTGGTATGGCATCCACCCTACCGAAGCCCTCTTCACCGTACTCGGAGACGGATGCAAGACGGTCACTCGAGTCCACACGAAAGATACCGACGTCGTAACCGGCACTTGGGAGGATGGCAAAGTCGGGGTGCTCTACGGGCAGCGCAATCAGAAGACTGGGTTCAAGGTCATCAAGTTTGGCACCAAGCAGATCGTCGAACAGAAGGAGGGGGGCGACTACACCGAAATGCTCCAGGAAATCATCCAGTTCTTCCGGACAGGCAAGCCCCCGGTCTCGCCCGAAAGCACCCTGGAAATCTATGCCTTCATGGAAGCCGCTGACGAAAGCAAGCGCCGGGGAGGCACCCCGGTCTCCATCGAAGAAGTCATGAAAAAGGCTTCAGCAGGTGGAGAATGATCCAAGTCGAAGCGTGAACCGGCGGCATGAAAAGCAACAGGATTAGATCGAGGACGCAACAGGGTCGAGTCTCACAGCTGGCGATTCGTCTCGCCCCCGTTTCTCTCGCTTTCGCTCTCGTGCTCCCCAGTTTCTCGCCGGAATCCCTCCAGGGGCATGACAGCCTCTACCAATACCTGGAAGTTTCCCAGGACTCGGCGGGAAGGCGAACCCTGGCCATCTCGATTCATCTCGCCGACTTCGCCTCGGAGTTCGGGATTGACTCGAATCGGTCCGACCTCGCCTGGTGGTCGAAACTCGACCCGCGCGATCAGGACCGAGTTCGTCGAGAGGCCGGTGACTTTCTCCATTCCAGCTTTCTCTTTTCCGATCCACTCTTTGCAAAGTCACTCGCGGCATCGTTGCTCGGTGCAGAAATCAACGACGAGAACGAGCCTGCCCGTCCCGGATGCGTCCTCGTCATCGCAGAGATCCCTCCTCGCCTCGAAAAGCTGGAATGGGTCTACCAGTCCGATCAAAAACGACTCATGGTCATCCTGACTCGTCCCGGCCAGTTCCCCCAGGTTCTTGACCGGGCAGCAGGCGAGCGAGTCATCCTGCCCCTACCCGTCACGACTCCATGAAACTCGCAATTCACGCCCTACTCATCGGCACCCTGCTCTTCAGCCTTCCCCTTCCCACCTCTGCGGAACCTGATCTTCCAGAGGGACTGCGAATCGAATACGGGATCCTCAACCGAATCGAGATCACCTCCAGAGGCGCTCGGCTCGCCATCAATGCCTCGATCGAAGCCGCTCCCGACCTGCTCCTGCTTACCCACGCCCGCCGCGACATCATCGAGGCCGCGAAGGCTTCCGATCCTGCCGAAGTCCTCGCTTCCTCCCGCTCGGAAAGATTCCTGAATGCCGAAACGCTCTGGTCAACCTGGTGGGAAGATCGCTTCGACTACTATGGCCAGCAGGTTCGACAATGGCCACTCGAGAACTTCGCCGTCGATCAACTTCTGCCGGTAGCCAACGAAAACCAGCGACCTCAATTGTTTGACTGGAAAGGGATCGAGATTGAGCCAATCGACACCCCCGGCTACACGCGAGATGGGATCTGCTACCTGATCGAATTGCAGGGTCAGAGAGTTTGCTTTGTTGGAGACATCGTTCTCGCAGGAGGAAAAGTCCAGGACCTCTACTCCTTTCAGGATGAAATTCGTCCAGGAAAAATCGGAGCCTATCACGGCTATCTCGGGCGAATCTCTCGCTGGATTTCCAGCCTGGAACGGATCGCCAAAGCAAAACCCGATATCCTTATCCCATCGCGGGGCATCATCTCTCACGATCCTGAGAAGGATATCCGAATCGCCATTCAAAGGGCACGGGAAATTTACCGCAACTACCTATCAACCAACGCTTTGCACTGGTATTTTGGACCCGAAAGAATGAATACCTGTGCCGAGCTTGTCCTCGGCAAGGATCATGGCCTCGTCGCACCAAAGAACTCGCAACACATCGATTTGCCCACCTGGTGCAAGCACATCGGGACAACCAAGCTGCTCTTGTCGGAATCCAACGAAGCCTTCGTCCTCGATGTCGGCGGCCAGACCTCGCTGAAGACACTCGAGACTCTCGTCGAGCAGGGAGCTATCGCCGGTATCGAGGGCATCTTCGCCACCCATACCCACAACGATCACACCGCGGCCATCGCCGCAGCAGCCGAAGCTTTTCAGTGCCCGGTCTACGCCCTCCCCGAAGTCGCAGATGTCCTGTCCTCCCCAAGCGAATGGTTCCTGCCCGGAGTTTCTCCTCACCAGGTCGAAGACGTCATCGTCATGCCCGATCAGGAAAAGCTTCATTGGAAGGAATTCACTTTCACCTTCCGATTCTTTCCCGGTCAGATGTATCGGCACGGCGCCCTTCTCGTCGAGAGGCGAGATCATGATCCGGTCTTCTTCATCGGCGATTCCTTTTCTCCAACGGGAATCGATGACTACTGCATGATGAATCGCAACCTGCACCGGGAAGACACCGGTTACCTCTCGTGCTTCAAGATCGTGCAGCAACTCCCGCCCGAAACCTGGCTCGTCAATCAACACATCCCCTATCTCTTCCGATACAACGAGGCGAGATGGAAATCGATCGAGTCGGCCTACCGGGAAAGGATCCGGCTCATCTCGGAATTCTGCGAGGTGGAAGATCCGAATTTTGCCATCGATGAGCAATGGGCCCGCTTCCACCCTTACACTCAGGAAATCTCGGAGCAGGGCGAGGTCCAGACCTCGCTACTCCTCGAAAATCACGCAACGGAGAGCCAGGAATTTACGGTCTCGATTCGGGACGGAAGTACCAAGCTGGCGACCCGAACCGTCGAGATCGCAGCTCGAGGCAGCTCGCGACTGGATTTCAAGATCCGCCTGCCGGACCTGCGGGAGCCAATGAGCGTGTTAACGGCTGATATCCAGAGAAGCTCAGGGCACTCTCGAGTCGGGCACTGCGAAACCCTGATCCGGTTGAAACAGGAAGAGTGAGCTCCACTATCGAATCACGACGGGGCGCTCAGTCCAACCACGGCGCCTGCCTTCGAAATCGACCCAGCGCTGTGCTTCGCTGGCTGTCGGGAATCCGTTCTGTGTCACCACAAGAAACAATTGGTTCGCTGTGGACTGCACCACCATCGTCGAGACGCCGCCCTGGAGCAGGGTCGTGTTCAGTTCCTCTGCATGCTTCGCTTTCTTGAAGGCACCGAACTGGACGCGATATGGCGCGGCGGGGCCTACCGGGAGAGACGAGCTGGAAACCCCGGGAGGAGCTTCGGCGGGCTGAGGGGCCCTCTGCGGAGAATATGTGGGAGCAGGAGCACCCGCAGGATAAGGAGCGCTCATCGGCAGAACCTGACCATCCGGTGCGTAGACTGGCTCTGGATACTGATAAGACATTGATCCACCGGTATTGGTCATCGGTGCGCTTGCATTCCGATTCCCAAAGAGACGACCGAAGAACCCCTGACCACCGGAGTTCCCTTGTGCCATCACCGGAGCGGAAGCGCCCCCCCCCTGCGAAAAAGGAGCCGAGTTCTCGATCGACTTTTTCTTTTGAAACCACCCCGTGCGGGCGCGCTGCCCTTGCTGGACTACTGCCTGCTGTTGCGCTTGAACACTCTGTTCCACCTGAGCCCGAACCGCCTGTGGGGATGGAGGGGGAATCACTCCGGTGGTATTGGGATTGGGAGTCAGGACCTCTACGGCACCCTGAATCGATTGACCGGGAGCCACCCCGAGCTGCCGTCCCGCAGCACCAGAAATGTAGACGAGACGTCCATCCTGCGCCTTCCGATCATTCACCCTTACGTCGACGGCCCTCCCGTTGGCCGTATTGGTGACTCGCAAGAACGTTCCCATCGGGAGAAGCGCGTAGGCGGCCGTCAACGCCGCTGGTTCATAGCGCTCACCACTCGCCGTGGGATTCCCGCGATGTTGATCGACATAAACTTCGACAACTCCCCTTTGGGCGTGCATTTCCGAAGGAAACAACAAGGGCGAGAGGCAAAGAACGAAGAAGATGGCCCGTGAGATAGATCTCATACCTGAATTATAAATTAAAATTAAATAGTAAACAATCTAAATTTAATATTTTAAATTTTTATTAATTTTAATGCGCGCCTTTGCGAAACGGTTGGTTTCAGAATTGAACTCCCTCACGTTTACGCCCATTCTCTCGCCATGCTCTCACGCCGTGGCTCTTTCTTTAGCTTACTGATCCATCTCCTTCCCATCGTATTCGGAACCTTTTCGGGATTGGCAGCCCCCAATCTACTGCTCATCACTGTCGATGACATGAGCCGGGACTCGCTGGGATCCTTTGGCGCTCAGATTGCCGAGACGTCGCCCCATATCGATCAACTCGCCTCCGAGTCACTGTGCTTCGACTTGGCACACGTCCAGGTAGGCAACTGCTTTCCCTCCCGAAACGTCATATGGTCCGGTCGCTATCCGCACAACACAGGGGTTGAGGGATTCTACCAGGTCAAGCCCATCCCGTTCCCCGTCCTCTGTGATATCATGCAAGGCGCCGGCTACTGGGTCGGCATCCGAGGCAAGGTCTCTCATTCGACGCCCTACCAGCCCTATCACTGGGACGCCGACCTCACCCTCAAGCCGGGCGGTGGAAAAGAACACATCAAGGACGCGCCTTCGTATTTCCGATCGACCCTCCGAGGGATCCAGATGGCGAAGGAAGCGGGAAAGCCCTTCTGCCTCAACATCAATATCTCGGATCCTCACAAGCCTTTCTGGAAACCCAACGATCCCCATCCCGCTTCGAAAGTGTTTACTGCGGATGAGGTCCCGCTCCCGGGTTTCCTTCCGGACGACCCTGCGATTCGCAAGGAGCTCGCGCTCTACTACACATCGGTTCGTCGGGCGGATGACTGCGTCGGCGAAATTTTGAAGGCGCTCGAGGAAAGCGGGCACCGTGAAGATACCGTGATCTTCTTTCTCTCCGATCACGGAATGCCCCTGCCTTTTGCCAAGACCCAACTGTATCACCACAGCAGCGTGACTCCCCTGATCGTGAAATGGCCCGGTGTGACGGAGGCGGGCAAACGGGATGGCGACCACATGGTTTCGGCTGTCGATTTCATTCCCACCCTGTGTGACATCGTCGGCGCCCCCCAGCCCGATGCCCTCGATGGGCGATCATTTGCTCCGCTGCTCAAGGGACAGGCTCAAAAAGGCCGCGATGCGATCTTCAAGGTCTACAACGAGAACTCGGCAGGAACGAGACAACCGATTCGCGGGGTCGAGACAAAGCAGTATCTCTATCTTTTCAATCCCTGGTCGGACGGGAAGAACGAGTTTCGCACCGCTACCCATGGCACGGCAACCTGGAAGCGGATGCTGGCGATGGGCAAAGAGGATCCAGCAATCCAGGCTCGAGTCGACCTCATGCTCTATCGAGTTCCCGAGGAATTGTATGACATCCAAGCGGATCCCGACTGCCTGACGAACCTGATTGATTCTCCAGAGCACGCGGAAGCGCTCGATGACCATCGCGAACGCCTCGCTCGCTTCATGAGAGAAAGTGGCGATCCCCTCCTCGAGGTTTTCGAGTTGCGTGAGGATGCGGATGCCCGTGCCACTTACATGGAGAAAATCATGCAGGAAGCAGCGGATCGTCGACAAAAGAATCGGTCGAAGAAACGTGAAGCGAAGAAAAAGGAAAACACGAAGAAGGCCGCTTGATCCCTAGCCATCAGGGAATGAGCCCAGCTCCGACTCAACCGTCGACACCGGCGAGCGACCCCGCTGTTGTTGTTCGGGACGATCCCAGTTTCAGATTCTCTCGACATCAACCTCGACAACAAGCTTCTGGGAGCTGTTCCCTATGAACATACCTCGCAGTGGCTGAACGTCGAAGTAGTCCCTGCCATGTGCAATCTTGATATGTTGATGAGCCGGGATTCGATCGTTGGTTGGATCGAATCCGACCCAACCATTTGCCTTGGAGTAGGCTTCGACCCAGGCATGCGTGGCGTCCGCGCCCTGCAGTTTTTCCTGCCCGGGAGGTGGTAGGGTTTCAAGGTAGCCGCTCACATAGCGGACCGGGATTCCGATTCGGCGCAGCGCGACGATCATGACGTGGGCAAAATCCTGGCAGACCCCTCGCTTCTTCTCGAGCACCTCCTGGATGGGTGTGGAGGTATCCGTGGCGCCGGGATCATACTCGAACTCGGTGTAGACCCGGGACATCAACTCCTCAACGAGTTCCATGCTGTCTTTCCCAGGGGCAAGAGACGGCTGCAGAAAAGCATCAATCGCAGGCTCGCGAGGGCAGGCTCGCGAAGGGAGCAGAAAGTTGGCGAGATACAATCCCGATTCCTCTGCGTCTGATGGTTTAGCCCGCTGGGCCAGGTCATCCCATGCCACCCCGCTGCGAGGATCGACGATCTCCTTGACCGTCTTCACCAGGGTCAGCGAAGAGACGACCTCAAGATGCTCGTGGGACCCCTGGATCTCGAAGTAGAGCGTTCCATTGTCGTAGTAGTCTTCGCGATCGACCTGAAAGTGGGGCTCGGGAGAAACATCGACTCGATGAGACAGAACTTCCTGATCCCCTTCCTCTCTCGGACGTAAATGAGCGACGCTGTGACAGAGGTCGATCCGGCCGGTGTAATCGTAGGCCGTGCGATGCCGAACGCGATAGCGGTATTCTTCACTCATGCTTCTGCGGCGTGGCTGAAATAGGAAACCGTGAGGTGATCCGAAATCGAGGCGAAGGATTCTTCGAGTCTTTCGATACAGGCCAAGACCGGCCCCTGCTGAAAAAGACCGGATTCGATCTCTCCGGTCATCTGCAGGATGAACTGCTCGAGTTCTCCGATCTCCTCTCGCAGGTGTTCCCCGACATGCTCTCGCTGAGACGGCGGTGGAAGCATCTCGAGGTCCTCGTGAAGTCGGTTCAGGATTTGAAGCAAAGCGCGATGGTAATTTCGTTCTCCGATCAGCAACTCCATGGTGTGCGCAGTTTCGGGAAGGGCATGATATCGCCTTTGGTAAGTGCGGACGCTATCGAGGATGTAGAGAATGGATTCGTTGAGCAGTGAACTCATATCCCCCTCTTCCTCGCACTCGAGCAGGAAGGAGAGGACCTTGCAAATGGTCGAGCCTCGTTCGATACGACGTCCTGCGTCCAACAGGGCCCAGCCCTCATCCCGAGTCATGCTATCGAGATTGAGCCCGAGAAATGCCGACAAGTGCAATTGGAGGTCGTCGAGCTCGGATCGGAATCCGGAATGCGAACGAGCGCGCAAGGTCGCCGAGCGCCAACCCGTAAGACAACTCTCGATCGAAAGGATGCTTGCCGGCGACCACGACTCCTTGGTCACCTGCGTTGCGTAACGAAGACGCTCCAAGTTAAAGGATATACCAGCATGACAGTCTCGATCCTTTAGCACCAGCTCAAGGCGAGCGTCTGCCGTTTTCTTCGCGTCATAGGAAGCCTCGCAGTCAAAGATCCGAAACAAGCAGGAGAGAAGGAGATCTTCATGACGTTGCTCGAATTTCTCGTCATGAGAATAGCCTCGATTGCGACCAACGATAATTCTCGCAGCAAATTTTGCGGCAACATGAGCGCGTTCGGCATATCGGCCCGTCCAGTAAAGGTTCTCCCCCGTCCTACTCGGCACGATGTCGGGTGCCGCGGGTAAGGAGCGGTCGAGCACCGATGAGATGCTGAAGGGCTCGGGAGCGCTCGCGGTTCGCACCCACACGTCCTTGGACTCGCCCTCGGATCGGGTGGAAATGACAAAGCCCTCCCTCGTGCTGACACGGGCCAGTCCTCCGGGCATGATCTTCGGCCCCTCCTCGCCATCAAGAAAGCCAAACATTCGGAGAACGGACCCTCTTGGGGTGAGCGTTTCTCCTCGAGAAGTCGGGACACTGGAGATCGCAAGCTCCTCCTGCCCCACAAATCCTGCTGGGTTTGCCTGGATTCTCGCCCGGAGCGCCTCTTTTCCCGCTTCGTCGAGACGACTCCCGTAGACGGTTCGGAAATCCCGATGATGCCCCACCGACTTGATGACCATGGAGGAAAGATTCTCGATCACATGGGAGAGAGCCTTGGTCTGACCACACCACCACGAAGCCACCGGTGGAATCTCCAACTCCTCGCCGAGAAGCTTTCGGCAGAGTTGCGGAAGATAAGGATACAGTCCTGGTGACTGAAGAATCTCCGTTCCAGGATGGCTCGCCAGAGTCACCCCACCGATTCGCATCGCCTCGAAAATCCCAGCCACCCCCACATGCCCGCGAATCTCGGCTTCCAGGGAGTCGATTGTTTTCCCGGGGTCGGTCTTCCAAATCACATCGACAGGGACGAGTCCACGAAGTGCCTTGATCCAGACCCGCCCTCCCCGGGCGGTGAGATCGCTTGGATGCACGCGGAGAACTCCACAATAATTCGCCAGGAAACCAATTTCAGATTCTTCCTCCTCCCCGGAAGAATCGAGAATGACGACGAGAGGGTCGGTAACTCCTTCCGGTGCGCTCCTTCTGAGAAACTCGAACCAGTCGGCAAAGAATTTCCCGATCCGTTTGACGCCACATCGGCGAAAAAGTCGCGGGAGGACCTGGTTGACCACCGTCCGGTTCTCGAGGGCAAGTCCAAGTCCGAAAGGACAATCGAAACGGTCATTCACGACGAAGGGACGCCCCGCATTGTCATGGGTCACGTCAAAGGCTGACATCCCGATCCCAATCACCGAATCGCTCGGCGTGAGATCGTGAAGCGATCGGACAAAGCCCGTGTGTCCCAGGAGAATCTCGGCTGGAAGAAGCTTCTCACTCAAGATCCGCTGCTCGCCATAAGCATCCTTGAGGATCTCGCCGTAGAGCCGAATGCGTTGAGAGATCCCGGATTGCAGGGGGTGCCATTGGTTCTCCCCAATGATCCAGGGAATCGGATCGAGGGACCAACCATCATCTCCGGACGGGTCGGGATTGGCGAGTCGATACGCAAGACCGCGCTTTCTCGAGATCCGGTTGGCCACCGTCCTCCATTCCGGAAGTTCGCTCGTTCCGTGACGACTGATCGACTCAAAAAGCGGCTGCCATTCGGGACGGATCAACCCATCCTCACCCACGGCCTCATCTCGACGACCGGGCAGAGTGGTGTATCCGATCGAATCCATGATCTGGTCGTTCGTGATTCGGTCGTCAAACTGGATGGGTGACATTCGCCGAACTTACTCGGGATCAGTGATTTGGAAAATAGAAGCTGTCCGCAAATCGAGGGTGTGAGGAAACTCCGAGGAGTCTCGCTCCAGAGGGATGATCTCCACTGGGGCACCCCCTTCCCGTTCCTCGATCCGATTCTCCATGCGAGCGACCGAGGGCCGTTCAATGGGAGCGGCTTCGATCACGCCCGGAGTGTGTCCTTCGTTCCAGAAGCGCGCGAGTCGCCGACCCTCGGCTTCCCGGGCATTGACTGGGAAGGTGTCATAGTTTCGCCCGCCGGGATGTCCCACAAAATAGACACATCCGCCCATCGACTTGCGGGTTCGGAGGTCGACGAGATCGATCACGAGTTTGGATTGGGCCGCGATGGAAGGATGAAGAGCCGAAGGCGGATCCCACGCTTTGAACCGAATTCCTCCAACCCACTCCCCTCGGGCTGTTCCTGGATAGATCGGAATCCTCCGCCCGTTGCAGGTCAGGATATGGCGGCCTTCGATCAGCCCCTTGATCTTGACTTCGATACGCTCCACAGAAGAGTCAACAAATCGAGCAGTTCCAGCGCTGGAAGACTCTTCGCCCAGGACATGCCAGGGCTCAAGGGCACTGCGAATTTCAAGCTCCAATCCCCGAAGCCGGACGGTCCCAAAGCGAGGGAAACGAAACTCGAAGAAAGGCTGGAGCCAGGAAAAGGAGAAGGGCAGTCCGGATGCTTCCAGTTCGTCACAGACCTCGCGTAGATCCTCCCGGGCAAAGTGCGGGAGCAAAAAGCGATCGTGCAGACTCGTCCCCCACCGAATGCAACGATGGCGATATGGTTGCTTCCAGAATCGAGCGATCAAGGAACGCACAAGCAGAGCTTGAACCAAAGCCATCTGGCGATGAGGTGGCATCTCGAAGGCACGCAGTTCCAGGAGTCCCAGTTGGCCGGTGGGAGAATCCGGGGAGAAAAGCTTATCGATACAAAACTCCGCTCGGTGCGTATTTCCCGTGAGATCGGTGAGAAGGTTCCGCAAGGTTCGGTCAACGAGATAGGGCTCTTTGACTCCTCGATGAAGAGTTTCCAGGGCGATATCAAGTTCGAAGAGACGATCGTCGCGACCTTCATCGACCCTTGGCGCCTGACTGGTCGGGCCGATGAACAAACCCGCGAAGAGATAGGACAATCCCGGATGATGCTGCCAGTAGGTGATGAGACTGGCGAGGACATCGGGACGACGCAGGAAGGGACTTTCCGAAGGAGAACTGGCCCCCAGGACGACGTGATTGCCACCTCCGGTTCCCGTATGTCGCCCATCGAGCATGAACTTTTCGGCACCCAGTCGAGACTGCCTGGCCGCCTCGTAAAGCGTTTCCGTATTGCTGACCAGTTCCCGCCAGGAAGAGGCGGGATGAATGTTCACCTCGATCACTCCCGGATCAGGAGTCACTTTCAGATTCTCGATTCGAGGATCTCGCGGAGGTTCGTAGCCCTCGACGATCACTTGCAGCCCTGTCCTTTCGGCGGCGTGTTCTACGGCGGCGAGTAATTCGAGATACTCTTCGAGCTTGCCCACGGGTGGGAAGAACACATGCAGGCGTCCTTCGCGCTCTTCCACCGTCAGCGCCGTTCGAGGAATCCAGTCATCCTCGAACCCTTTCTCCGAAAGGTGATGATACGGTTCCAGTGGATCGGGGTTGAGAGGTTCCCAGTCCTCCTCCATCGGAGATCGCTCATCGAGGAGGTCCTCCTTCGTCGCTTCTCGAATCGAATCGAGAGGCAGTCGAAAGCCCATCCCCGAGGCACCAGGAATCAAGAAAAGCTTTCCTCGTCGAAGTTCCCAATGAGCGCCCACCCAACGTCCTACCTTTTTGCTCACAAACAGCGGAAGGGCAAAGCCCGAAGGGACATCGAGACCCCGAGCCACCAATCGCGCGAGCGTTCGCCGCTCGAGAGACTTCTCTTCCTCCCCTACTTCGGCCGGATTCTCATGAATCGGCAGCGCGGCCGCTTTCCATTCGTAGTATTCGTGATCCTCGAAGGCGGGGGACACGCAGTCATCGGAGATCGACAGGATACTGGCAATCTCGCGGATCAGTTCTTCCGCTTCATGGATCGAGTGACTCCCCGGTTTCGCGGGATCTCCCTGGGTATTCGAGGAGCGCCACATCGGGTATCCATCCTTTCGCCAGAAGACTCCGTAGGCCCACCTCGGGACAGGCTCTCCCGGATACCATTTCCCCTCCCCATACCAAATCAGTCCTCCCGGAGCAAACTCTTCGCGAAGTCGTTCCGTCAATTCGATGGCCCGCTCGCGTTTGACCGGACTGTCTGCAGCGGTGTTCCATTCGTCCCCTTCCATATCGTCGATCGATACGAAAGTGGGTTCCCCTCCCATCGTCAGCCTGACATCCCCTTCTTCAAGCCGCCGATCGACCTCATCGCCCAACGACAAAATCTCGTTCCACTCGGAGTTGGTGTAGGGACGGGTCACTCGTGGATCTTCATGAACACGAGAAACGTGATTCTCAAAATCAAACTCGGTTTCACAGGGCTCAACGCTTCCCACGACGGGGGCTGCACTGGTCGGTTCCGGGGTGCAAGCCAAGGGAATATGGCCCTCCCCCGCCATCAGCCCCGATGTCGGATCGAGGCCGATCCAGCCGGCCCCGGGGATGTAGACTTCGGTCCAGGCATGGAGATCGGTGAAGTCTTCCGTGGGTCCCTCCGGACCTTCGAGAGGCTTCTCGTCGGCGACCAGTTGGATGAGATACCCGGAAACGAAACGGGACGCAATTCCGAGCTCACGCAGAACCTGGCAGAGAAGAAACGCGGAATCCCGGCAGGAACCGGATCGCAGACTCAACGTTTCATCACAGGTTTGAATGCCAGGTTCCAATCGAACCTTGTAGGAAACCAACTGCTGCACCTTTTGATTCACCTCGATGAGGTAATCAATCGTCGTGACCTCTTTCTCCGGTCGCAGTTCGGCGACGAGGTCGTCGAGAGCAGTGCCAAAATCGGTTCTTCGGAGATAAGGGGCGAGTTCTTCAAGAGCATTCGCGCTGTAGGTAAACGGAATGTGCTGGGCCGATTCTTCGAGAAAGAAGTCGAACGGGTTGATCGATGTCAGGTCGGCGACCAGATCGACGACGAACTCCAACTTTTGAGCCTTCTCCGGAAAAACGAGACGAGCGAGATAGTTCCCGAAGGGGTCCTGTTGCCAGTTGAGAAAATGCTCCGCCGGTTCCACTCGAAGCGAGTAGGACAGGATCGGAGTCCGGCAGTGGGGAGCGGGGCGCAACCGAACTACTTGCGGGTGGATCGTTACGGAGCGGTCGTAGGAATAAGTCGTACGATGATAAAGAGCGACGTGGGTGGACATGAAGTGGGGTCACCAGGGGAGGAGAAACAAAATTACCAAATCAAAGATCACTGTTGCTGCTGATGCTGGGCGTGCATCCGACTCGTGACATATTCTTCGGCGCTGGCAGGCGGTGCATCCTTGCGGAGCAAAAAGTAGCGTTGGGCGATCGCCCAGCCGATCTCGTTGAGGTCGGTTTGGATGGAGTCGACATAATCGTGAAGGCCCAGTTCTCCAATTTCCTCGACACCGGCAAAATTGAGTCGGGCGAGAAGCGCACCGGTTTCCCGCTCGGCTTCATTGAGATAGTCGCCCAGATTCGTTCCCGAGATCCGGTGGAGGAGCTCATCCATCTGACAAACACAGTAGCGAACCGATCGTGGGAAAGTCGCTGAAAACAGGAGCAGGCCGGAGGCACTGGCGCTCCCGACCTCGCCGCCAAATCGATGCCGATGCTCGGCAGTGGCACTGCAGGCCCGCAACATCGTGTTCCACGCAGAGTCTTTCTCGAACTGAGGCAGGAAATGAGGGAGATCGACGATCCGACTCGTTTTGTCGGCTCGTTCGATATAGCTCCCCAGTTTCACAAACGCCCAGATATCCGTCCTCGGAAGCGAGGACTCGGCAATGCCGAGAAACATCAGGGAGGATTGCATCGTCATCTCACAGATTGTCTGATGGCGATTGGGATCCGTATCCTTGATCCCTTTCAGGTCGAGCCACAGGGAATTCAACTCGAGCCACATCTCCTCGGAAATCTGGTCCCTCACTGCACGAGCATTCTCTCTCGCATTGTGAACGCAGTTGAGAATGCTGTCAGGATTTTTCTGTGAACTGACCATGTAGGTGACGACACCTTCCTCCGACTCTTCGTCTCCCATCGAGGTCACCTCCAGCAAGGGGTGCCAGTCGTGTTCGTCCCCGGTCAGGGAGGAAGTCGCGTCGAGCAGTTCATTTTGGTGCGCAGTGACAAGTCGAGCAAGGTTGTCTGCACGCTCGATGTATCGGCTCATCCAATACAGGTTCTCGGCAACTCGGGAGAGCATAATCAGGAAGCGTTCGATTGAGAAGGGTCTCGAAGGACCCAGGTGTCCTTGCTTCCCCCGCCCTGGGATGAATTGACGACCAGCGAGCCTTTTCGGAGCGCGACCCGCGTGAGCCCGCCCGGAATCACAACGGTCTTCTCTCCGGTCAGAACGAAAGGTCTCAGGTCGACATGCCGCCCTTCCAAGTTGTCGTCGCAAAAGGTAGGGTGCCGCGAAAGTGAGATCACCGGTTGTCCGATGTATCCCCGTGGGTTGGCCTTCACTCTTCTTCGAAAATCCTCACACTCCTCCTTGGTCGACGCCGGACCGATCAACATCCCGTACCCCCCGGCTTCATCCACAGCCTTGATCACGATGTTTTCCACGTTCTCAAGCATATACTTGAGATCGTCATCTCGACTCCCGAGAAAGGTTTCAATATTCGGCAGGATCGCGTCCTCGCCGAGGTAGAACCGGATCATATCGGGGACATAGGCGTAGGTGGCTTTGTCATCGGCAACTCCGGTTCCAATGGCATTGACGAGGCTGACATTCCCTGCTCGATACGCCTTCATCAGATCCGGAACTCCCAAGGTGGAGTCTCGACGAAAGAAATGAGGATCGAGAAAGTCGTCGTCGATTCGGCGATAAATGACATCGACCTGGACCAGTCCCTGGGTCGTGTGCATATACACCCTCTCATTCTCCACCGTCAGGTCACGCCCCTCCACAATTTCGATGCCCATCTGCTGCGCCAGGAAAGTGTGCTCAAAATAGGCGCTGTTGTATTGTCCAGGAGTCAGGAGGACGCAAACCGGATCATCCTGCTGGCGAGGCGAGACCGCTTTGAGCGTCTTGAGAAGCTCACGCGGATAAGGCGAGACTCTCTCCACATTCATCTTCCGATACAAATCGGGAAATGTCCGTTTCATCGCGACGCGATTCTCCAGCATGTAGGATACCCCAGAAGGACAGCGTCCATTGTCCTCGAGCACGCAATACCGTCCCTGATCGTCACGGATCAAATCGGAACCACAGATGTGGATGTAAGTATCGTGAGGAAGCTTCAGCCCCGAGAACTCCGCTCGATTGTGTTTCGAAGTCTTGACCAGGTAATCGGGGACGATGCCTTCCTTGAGAATCCTGCGATCGGAGTAAATATCGGCCAGGAACATGTTGAGTGCCTTGATCCGCTGTCGAAGTCCAGCATCGATAACACTCCACTCTTCGTGAGGAATAATCCGTGGAAAGGGATCGAACGGGAAGATTCGCTCGGTGCCCTGCCCATCGGAGTAGACCGTGAAAGTCACCCCTTGCTTGAGGAAGGTTCTCTCCAGGGAACGCAGGCTCGCCTGCATCCGGTCCGGGGTCATCTCGCGGAAATAGGAAGCCGCGCCCTCATAGGAAGCGCGGCACCGATCACCTCCGGGTTCGAAAGCTTCGTCAAAAAAGCTTTCTGTCTCGTAGTTTTCGAAGAGGGGTTTCACTTCCACGGGAAAAAGCAACTTCGATGCCAATCCGGGAAGCTTCCACCGAGAGTCGCTCACCAAGCGTCCTGATACAATCGAAGAAGTGAATCCTCATCCACCTCGACCGGGTTGAACTGGGCAGTCCATTGCTTCGCTGCTTCCTCGGAAAGAGTCCCGAGAAGAGACTGATCGACACCCAACTGGGAAAGAGAAAGATCCATCCTCGAAGCCAAGAGGTGCGCTCTGACCCGTCCACTGAGACCTCCGGCTGCGTGGAGTTGTTCATAGGCCTCCTGGGCTTCAGGGGCCTGCGCATTAAAATCAATGACATGAGGCAGCATCGTTCCGACGGCCTGACCATGAACGATCCCGAAGTGAGCGGTGAGAGGATTGGCACAGGAATGGGCCACGCCCAGCATTGAATTCTCGATCGCGGTGCCCGCAAAGGCAGCTCCGAGCTGCATCAAAGATCTCGCGTGAATGTCACCTGGATCTGCCATGACTTTCTCCAAGCCCCGGTCCAATAGTTGCCAGGCAGCCTTGGAATACGCGAAGGACACTTCGCTTCGTTTCCTGCACACGGCAGTCTCAAGAGCATGAGCGATCGCATCGATCCCGGTGTGCGCCGTCACGGCGGGGGGCATCGTCAGGGTCAATTCCGGATCGAGTATGGAAACCCGGGCCGCTGCCTTCTTGTCTCCGCAGGCCATCTTGGCATGGGTTTCAGCATCGGCGATCAGGGCAAAGCTCTGGCATTCACTCCCGGTTCCCGAAGTGGTGGGAACCGCGATCAAAGGGAGCATTGGTTTCTCCGCCTTGTCGACGCCCCAGTAATCATGAATGCGACCTCCGTTGGTCAGGATAAAGTTACAGCCCTTGGCAGTGTCCATCGAGGATCCGCCCCCTAGACCGATGATGAGATCCACTTCTGCTTCCCGGGCAGCTTCGACACACCGAGCGACATCTTCCGTGGTGGGATTCTCGTGAACATCGTCGAATGTCGACACGGCGATCGAACGCTCCGCAAGATACTCGGAAGCCCGATCGACGGCTCCGGTTTGGGCGATCCCGGGGTCGGTCACGATGAGGACGCGAGTCGCACCCAAGTTGTGAGCCTCCTCACCGATCGTCGACAGTTTTCCCGCACCAAAAACAACCTTGCCTCCGGGAATATGCCGGAACGACTGAACAAATTCGGGGATGTCCCAATCGGCGCAAAGCGCCGCTATCTCAAGCGAATCGTCTGGCATCAGCTGAGCCTAACCGATCAAGCGCTCTCCGCAAATGCGAAGGAACGGCGCGTATAGAGAAACTCGAAGAGATTCCCTTCATGCGGCTGATTCCAGCTGATCCGGTTCGTCGGAACGTTTCCGATGTTAAGTCGCTCGATCTCCGGACAGTCGAAGAGCTGGTTGATCCACTTCACGTCCTTCGTGACTGCAGTGAGCACCAGGGAATAGCCGATTTTCTCCAGCACTTCTCCCTGAGGGCATTCTACCACGCTGGCGAACGGAAAGAGGAACTCTCGAAGAGCGAGACTCTCATCGAAGGAATCGACGCGAACGATGGTAGGCTGAAGGTAATTCATTCCCTCTCGCTCCTGGAAGCGGTCCCCGTCTCGATACTTCGCTGTCACATCGGTGGCACCCGAAGAAGTGAGACCGTCTTCGACGGCTTCGTTGATCCACTCGGCAAACTTGGGATTGGCAAAACCGGAGAGCTTCGCCTCGGGATCGTCCTGTGCGAGAGGCTTGATCTCGGCGAGGCGCTTTGAAATGGCATCGGCAATTTCATCCCCGTATCGCGGGACCACGATGGTCGAAGTACAAATGCAACTTCGGCCGGAATTCGCAGAGACCGACTCGACCATGGAGTCGACATACTGCTCCCAATTTTCGATCTCGTCCTCGCCAATAACAAACTTGGAGTATCCGGTGCCGTGAACCTCGACACGCTCGTCGTTCTCGTATTGCTTCACCGTCGAGTCATCACCGAAAAGCATCACTCTCCCAGCCCGACGAATGATGGCCCCGGAGCCATCATGCTGGGTGGGGTAGAGCGAAAACGCTTCCGGCGGGCAACCAGCTTTGATGAAAGCCTGGATGATACGCCAAGGCGTCCAAGGCTCCTCGCGCCCCGGCTTCAAGAGAACAGGAACCTTCATCGCAATGGAAGGAATCCAGAGAGCGTTCACTGCAGGCGAATTGCTCGGCAGGATGACCGCAAGTTCCGTGGTAGTGGGCGAAAAGCTGACAGGCGCGCCGCCCTGCTCTCCGTAGCCTCGATCGAGGACAGACCATTCCAGTCCTCGAGTAAGTCCTTGGAAAATATCGTCGATCTGACCAAAGATCCCTCCGAGACGCTTCATGTTCATCCGGATCAGCGAATGAGGAAGCCCACTGGTCGAGGCCAGGGAAAGAACGTAGTCTTCAGGAGATTGCAATTCACCGTCTGTTCCTATGGGCAGATCGGCCTCGAGAAAATACTCTCCCGCCTTCTTCGTGATCGCGACCAGTTCTTCACAACTGAACTTTTTCAGAGCCTCCCGAGCAGACTCCATTTTGTGCATGTCATACTTGATCATGTCCGCACAGGCGAAACTGATCTCTGCGGCGGCTTCGTCCGTTCCCAACTTGGGAACCGTTTGCACGTCGAGACTCTGGTAGACCTTGCCTTGTCTCAGGATGGGGATGTGGGGAGCACTCATTTCCTTTTTTTCTCAGGAGGGTTTACGAACTAGTAGACTCCTTCGATCACTTTCTTGGTGAGCGCTCCAAACGGACGAACATCACCCACCCCGTCCCAAGGATACTTTTCGTGCGGATGACGACGGATCGCCTCATCGCGCTCGAGGAAGCGAGGCATGAAAAACTCGTGGGTCAGGGTCGTCAGCTCAACACGCCCATACTCGCCGTAGTCTTTTGTGATCTCGGTATTTTCCGCATCGACAATCCGAAGAACGGCACGCGGTTGAGGCGCGAAATAGGTCACGCTGTAGTCATTCTGAGGAAGCTCCTCGGGGAGCGACACCGCCAAGCCCATTAGGGTATTGCCGTAGGTGGGCACAAAGAGAGATTTGTTCTCGAGGACTTCCTCTTGCAGAAAGCGGACATACTCGGGAGTCATGGAAGTGCCTCCGCAGAAGCACCCTTTGATTCCGTGATCCGGAATCGAAATTCTTTCCCCGATCGATGCGAGAAGCTTAGGAGTTGTAAAGATGCAGGAGATGTCGCGATGCTTGATGATCTCCACTGCCTGAGCCATGACGTGAGCTTGGTAACGCTCCACCTGATCGAGTTCCTTGCGCCCAATCAGTCGCTTCACCCAGCGGGGATCGAGATCGACGTGGTAACAGCTTCCTCCCCTATGATTCGCGAGGTGCTCGACGGCGAGACGCAAGCGGCGCGGCCCGGTCGGTCCGACCATGATCCAGTTCCCTCCCTTGGGGAAATACTCATCACTGAGCTGATCGGAGAACTGCTCGTAGTCATGCTTGTAGTCGTCCCAGCCTACCCGCTGCTTCGGAAGTCCGGTGGTTCCACCCGTTTCGAAGATATTGAAGGGGCGGCCCTTGTAGGCATTGGGAACAAAGCGCTCGTTTTTCTCGTCTCGAAGCCACTCATCCTGGAAGTGAGGAAACTTCACGATGTCGTCGATGCTCTTGACTTCCTCTCGAGGGTCCCACCCGGCCTCCTTTTTCCAATCGAGCCAGAATGGAGTTCCGGTTTCTTCGGAGAAGTGCCACGCCATCATTTCGCGGACACGTTCATCAAGTTGGGATCTAGCTTCGTCAGCGGTCATTTGTCAGAAAGGGTTAGGATAAGTTTGAGAGGTGTAGAGAGTTCCCGGCAAAGATCAGGGAAAAAATTTACGAATGGTATCTTCAGACGGTTTCTTCGTAATGAGAGAAACTACGATCATGGAGATCAGGCCCAGGACGAAACAAATCGCGACAGGCATGATGCCATCGTCGGAGCGCTCTGCACTGGAAAAAACGGTGTACTCTCCTCCCCATCCTGCTTTGGCGAAGAAGTAGAACCAGCTCACTGCCACCGTAATGACACAAGCATAGGCGCCAGCCTTGGTCGCCCCTTTCCAATAGAGCGCCGTAAAGACGAGAGAGGTGAGCGCCGCAAAACCAGAGAAACTCCAGATCGCAAGGTCGAACACATTCTGAACATCCTTCAGAACCAAAGAAAGGATGTAGGTCAGGAGAACAATCGCAACAATGAAAGACCGAGCGATGAACACCACCTGCTTGTCCGTGTACTTCCCTTCGGGTTTATTGTGAAGGACGATATCGTTCGTAAAGATGGTCCCCAGGCAGAGGAACTGCGAATCCAACGAGGACATGATCGCTGCGAGAATGCCAGCAGTGACCATGCCGGCAATCAAGGGGTTCTCGATAAGAAACTTGACCATGACCGAGAGAACCTTTCCGACCCCCGAGTTGTCTGTGCTGCCCATGATGTTGATGACCGGCTGTGGCCAGGCATCAGAAGGAGGAGCGTTGAAGATTCCCGTCGCCCAGAGTCCGATCAACACGCAGGGCACCCAGACGATCATGATACAAATCGGGTGGGCAATCACAGTGAGCCGGAAACTCTTGGCGCTCTTCGCGGTGAGCCAATGCTGAAACAAATGCGGGAACATCCCCACGGAGAGAGGAATAAACATGTAGGTCAGGAACTGGATCGACGGAATCCCGATCTCGCGTTGAAAGGTTCCTGAGCTTGCCGCGACCTCCAGTTCTCCTGGGGTTCGAACGAGGTGGCCTGGATAGATCTGCTCCGAGGCGGCAGCAACACCACCGAGTGCCTTGGATATGAGATAGAAGGCGAGAACTCCCATCGCCATGAACACCAGGGTCTGGAAAGTATTGGCCCAGGCCGCAGCGCGGGAGCCCCCGGCGAAAATATAGGTCAGGACCACACCACAGATGACGATGCCGATGAGCCAGGGAGGCAGGGATCCGTTGAGTTGTCCTTCTGCAGGAAACAACTCCGGGAACATTCCTGCAGTCGCCGGCCCCATGACTCGATAGGACCCGATCACCCCGATGAGGAGATAGGGAATGACGAGAAGAACCAAACAGGGAAACAGCAGATACCCCAGCCCGTTCGACTCAAATCGATTTCTGAAAAACTGGATCTGGGTCACATACCCATGCTTTTTCGCGATCGACCAGACTTTGATCCCGATCAAGAAGAAGCATGCGGCATGAATGAGACCGGACGAGGAGGCCATGAGACCGTAGGTCCCTACCCCTTTCTGAAAGGCCTTACCCG
Organism: Verrucomicrobiales bacterium; assembly: GCA_029213195.1. Classification (GTDB taxonomy): domain Bacteria; phylum Verrucomicrobiota; class Verrucomicrobiia; order Verrucomicrobiales; family DEV007; genus Arctic95D-9. Next base: position 50,402 of record JARGNI010000025.1, on the reverse strand, counting down.
TCGAACCGACCAGAGCAAAGGCTGTCATCGTCGTTCCGAAGACAGACATCAGCAACATGAAGGGCCCGATCGAGTGGCTCGCCACGAAAAAGTCCTGGGACGTTCCGCGAAAGAGCCTGCCGGAAAACAAAGCAAGCGAAAGCAGCAGCCCGAGGTAACAGGCAATCACGATGAGCGGTGCCGTCGAGACAGCGGGCGCGGCCTCGGCCGCAGCGAAGGTGGGGTTCATCAGCGAAGGGGGTTGGATTACAGACACAAAAACGTTTCAACAAGCGGAGGTCACCAGCCGAGCCGAGCCCACTGAAAAGAGTGTGCCCGGATCCTGGATGACTGGGCCGATTCCAAACAGAATCGGCCCGGAAAATCAATCCGCTCCATCGGCCCACTCCTCGAGGCGAGTCGGCCAGGCGAATTTGACTACAGCGGCCCAGAATAGAGCCGCGACGATCGAATAGACAGCGTGGTATCCCAGTCCGACCGGGATAAATCCGAACACGAGTTCGGCCTTATCCCAGTTCCATGTGTCCTGGTGCAGTACAGCCAGGATGATGAATGCGATGACAATGACAGCGGTTTTCATGACAATCGGGATCGAGGGACACCACCACTCGGAAATCACTCTGCCGCAGCGACCGAATCACCACCCATCTCGTAGGCGTAAAGGTGAGTCTGGGTCATGACGTAAAGCGTGCTGTTCGCGACGATCGGGGTTGCGTAGATGGGGGCAGGATAGCCAACCACGTTGAGTTCCTCGTATTCCTTGCCGGCCTTGAGGATGACCAACTCGCCATCCTCGTTCCCAAGGAGGACCTTGCCATCCACGACGAGGGTGGATCCCCAGATGTGAGAGAGGGTATCGTGCTCCCAATACTTCTCACCGGTCTCGGCATCGAGGCAGAAGAGACGCCCCGAGTAGTCAGCGATGTAGACGAACCCGTCGGCTACGGATGGCGTGGAAATGGTCCGTCCGATTCCCTTGAACTGCCAGACGATGGCCTCTTCACCGCTTCCCTTGCTTGGATCGATGCAGGTCACCGCTCCGACGCCCTCGCCGTGCTCGGGATCCTGTCCAATCGCTGCGTAAACCTTGCCATTGTGGACCACGGGAGAAGAAATGATCTCGGACGGGCCAGGGTAAGTCGCATACTTGATGGGCTCACCGGCTTCGTCGAAGCGATATTCCTTCGGACAGCAGTCTACCTTCCAGAGCTCCTTGAAGAGATTGAAAGTCTCGCCTCCATCTTCTTCCTCGACGAACTGGTCACCATGAAATCCGTAGGTGAATCCGTCTCCGGCACCGAACACCAGGGTTGGATTTCCGGCGAGATCCTTCGCAAAAGCCGGAGAAGACCAGTTGCAGTGCATGATGTTCTCACCGATCCCACTGGCCTCTTCCGCCACCAGTTCGCCGGTCTCCTTGTCGAGAGCGACAATGCAGGGACTGTAGGGTGCCGGCACATTGATGTGCGACCAGTCCACTCCGTTGGAGGTACTGGCATAGACATACTTGTCGGAAATGACGACCGAGCTCGAGGTGATGTTGTGAGGAAAAACTCCCAGCTCACTTCGCATGTCGTATCCCCAGACGATGTCCGCGGTCTTGTCGGAAAGCTCAGCAGGCTCAGCCCCCGCGAGTTTCTCCAGACCGCCGTTCTGATACTTTGCCTCGTCTTGGAAAGGGCCGTCGTTTCCGTCGCTCATCCCATAGACATCGAGACAGATCACCTCGCCACGGTTCGTGATCACATACCCATACTTTCCATCCACGACGACGGAAGAACAAACTCCGAGGAACTCCCAGTCCGAGACTTTCCCCGCTTCGAGCTTGGGAATCGAAAACTGCCAGAGGAGCTCACCAGACTTCTCGTCGAAGCACATGATGATTCCCTTGTCACCGGTCACACCATCGAGCCGAGGTTTCTCGTTGTTTGTCCCGATAAAGACACGGCCGTCCTTGACCGTTGCGGTTCCATAAGCCTGAGAGCCCATTTCGGCGACCCACTTCAGGTGCTTGGCACCGTCCACTTTGCCTTCGTCATTGAACTCACCGGAGGTGAAGTCAATCGGGAGACCCTTAGCCGGTGACATCATGTTGTTGCTGGCGTCACGACCCCACTGAGGCCATTCACCGCCGCCCGGTGCAGATTCGTCGGCTTGAGCCAGCGGCATTCCGATAAGTAGGGCCGCGCCAAAGAGCGCAGGCCGGATGGATTCGAGCATGATTTTCATGGTTTCTTTCGTTGGGAGATCAGGGATGGGAAGAGTGAATCGATATCTCGAATCCTACTCGTTCGGGGTGATGTTGATATTGTCGATGAATACGGTTTTCTGGCTCTGCGGGGCAAACCCGAAGATTCCAGGAGCGCCTTTCTGGTGAGCATTCTTGTGCTCGACCTCGATGGTCCAGGCTTCCGGTTCAGGTTCGCCTTTGACCCAGGCTTTTCCGCGAATGGTTCCCGTGCCATCTTCGCCGATGTCGACGCGAGTCTTGAGGGTATACCACTTGTTTGCAGAGATGGGGAAAGGCACGGACTCTTTGACCCGCTCGTGGTTGGAACTGACTTCGAGAATATTGGCGTTGCCCACCAGAGAGATGATGTAACGCTGATTGATCAATCCGATCACGGATTTGATTCGGCGATTTCCATCCGTCATCACATCCGCCTGCATCGTGTAGTTGGAGAGGTCGGGATCACCAATGAAAGAAAGCGATCGCTGGAAGAGAACACGGTCGAGAGTCTTCGAGAGGACTTTGTTCCCCTCGTTCTCAATGACTTCCCACTTGAGACGGGCACCGATCCAGGGCAACGGAGGAAAGTCGAACTCTCGCCCGGAAACCGAACCTCCCGGCTTGGCTGCCAGTTCAAATGCCTCGAAATCCTCTTTGTAAGGCAGGTCGGAAATGACTCGTCCTCGAAGAATCCCGCTGAGGTCTCCGGAGGTGGCTTTCCACGCACCAGCAGAGAGTTCCGCGTCGTCGCCCGCACTGATGGTGTTTCCTTCGAAGGACGCGTCCATGGTCGCTTTGACCCGAGCCGTTGGCGGAATGAATGTCGCCCAGCCCGCCGACTCGACCGTGCCGACGGGGACCCCGTTTGCGTCAAGCGTGCGAAGCTTGACTGTCGCGCTTTCGCCAGAGCGAAGAAGCACGTCACTCGGAACCGGGAGAACCTTCACCGCCTCACCAGCTTCCGGCATCGCAACCTCAGGGGCTGCCGCGTATTCGATAGCTCCTTCGGCTGCCTGAAAGGCATAGAGCTTCTCGGTGGTGTGGACATAAATGCGACCATTGCAGACGGAGGGAGATCCAATGCCGTTGCCTTCGAGGGCCAGTTTGTGCTCGATGACGGGTTTTTCCCCAGTGACGTTGATCACGTAAAAGTCCCCCGGAAAGGTGGAAATGAGAAGGCGTCCATCCACAAGGACGGGCGAAGCATGAAGCTGCGAGTTCGCGAGTTTCTCCTCCCAGAGAATTTCCCCGGTCTCGGCATCGACACAGAAGAGGGAACCGGTTTTCACCATCTGGTAAACTTTCCCATCATGAAGAAGAGGAGAGCTGGTGAACATCTCGAGGGTCGTTCTCCACATCTCATGATCCTGGCTGATGCGCGGAGCACCCTTTTGCGCTGGGTCGATTTCGCCACCAGTGTTGTCAAGATCATCCGGGATATCGAGACGGATCATCCGCCCCATCTCTGTGGTATCGAGATTTTCCTTTCCGTGAATCGCGATGATGGAGTCCTTGTAGAGCACTGGCGAACTGTTGATCCCACCCTTGGAAAGTTGGAAACGCCAGAGCGGTGTTCCATCCATAACATTGACACAGGCAATGTTTCCACAACCGGTCGCCACATAGAAGACACGCTTCCCGTCCCTCGTGTCGAGGTAAGGGGTCGCCATGGAAGTATCCTTCAGGTAGGGAGGCCCTACTCCGGGGGTAGAAGACCAGAGCAGCTCGCCCGTCTTCTTGTCGAATCCGAAAAAGCGGTCTCTCGCTGGGCCATCGGCGCCCCAATAACTGGTAACCCCGCGAATGATGCAGATGTCTCCGTCGATGATGGGAGCACCCGCGCGTCCGTTCGGAAAGGTGAGTCGACCGAAGCGCTCCATCATCGATACCTGCCAGATCTGGTCGCCGTCTTTCGAGTAGCAGGTGACCAATCCGTAGGTGGTGGCAACGATCACATTCTCGGTTTCGGGATCGACTGCGACTGCACCGATGGAGTAGCGATTGTAAATCGTGTCCGAAAGAAAGTCGTGGGTCGCACGCTCCCAAATGATATCTCCAGTCTTTTCGTCACGCGCCTGGACGACCTCTTCCAGGTCCGGTCCCGTTCCACGATATCCCCAGGAATAGATCCTCCCGTTGAAAATCACCGGCACACCCTGACCGGAAATCGCGTCCGTCCAAACCGGCTCCTCTTGAAAAGCGAATTTCTCGTATGTTTCCAAGCTGACTCCCGTCTGGAGAGGTCCTCGCCAGGAAAGCCAGTTTCCTTTGTGGATATCGGCGTCCTGCGCCATGGCAGTCGCCCCGAAAAGAGTGGTCGCGAGAATTACGCGGGAGAAGAATTTCATAGAGAACTCGAGAGCTGTACCACCAAGTGTAGAAGAAGGCGAAATGCGAGGCAAAAGGAAAATCCATCGAAATCGCGTGTATTAATTTCTCTAATGGCAAGACACGGCCGACCCGATCATTTCTCTCCCCTCTCCCCAAATCCCTCTTTTTAGGATTAGCTCAACTTATCCACTGAGAAAAGAGGTCAAAGTCTGGTCACAATTTCGGAATCACTGGTCAATAGGTAGTGTTCGATGCAGATTGTCGCTATCAGTAATCCTTCCCAGAAACGTGAACTTGATCCAACAACGGATCAGGACTTCAGCGAACTGGTGCGTCTGCATCACCGGGAGCTGGTGGTGTATGCGCAATCGCTGACCCAAGACGAGGCGACCGCTCGCGACATTGTACAGGATGCCTTCATCATCGCCTACGACAAGGTCAGGACATTCGACGTCACCCGTGATTTTGCGACCTGGATGCGAGGCATCGTTCGAAACAAGTGGCGGGAGTGGCTGCGAAAGAACAAGAGATACACTCTCACCGACACCCAAATCGCGCAGATCGATTCCGATATCGCAGCCTGGCAAACCGCCCGGGTCGAAGGATCCAGTGATCTCTTTGCCGCTTTGGAGGACTGCCTCCGCAGACTTCCCGAAGGATTGCGGGAGGTGATTGAAGTGACGTATTTCGAAGGCTGCACCAGCGAAGAGGCTTCTGCAAAACTCGGGTTGGGACCTGCTGCGATCCGCAAACGTCTTCAAAGAGCACGCGAGTCTCTCAAGCAATGCCTCGAACATAAATCGGGGCCCTCCGTTTACCCATCTCACGAATCATGAAATCAAATTCTTCCTCCGACATCTCTCCCGACGAGGCCCTGGTTCACAGTGCTCTGCAGGAATTCGCGAGAAACGGTAAAGGGGCCGATACCGAACTCGTCGATTCCATTTTGATGGCCACCGTGGAGCGAAAGACGATTGTCCCAACCCCACCCCCTAGCTTGAACTGGCGCACCTGGACGGTTGGGGTGGGCTCGGTGGCGGCTCTTCTCCTCCTTCTCATCGGCGTCCTCAGTTCTTTTCCTTACCGCAGTTCTGAGCGGGCTCACTCGGAGATTCAGTTTTCAGTGAGGTTCACTCCGGACGAAGCCAAGACGTCCGACTCGGCAGCTGCGGCCTCACGGACCACGCGACCTGGCACTCGCTATCGCGGCGAAGTCGATGTCATCGTTGCCTCTCCAGGTTCGCTCTCACCGATTCCCGAGGGTGCGAAGGCAGCCACCCTCGACGCCGAATGGACCTATCCCATACCCGTCATGCTTGCTTCGGAGGATTCCGTGTCCCGAGAAGAACGAATCGAAATCGATTCGGATTCCGTCTCCCAGGAATCCCAGCATCTCGTCTACTCCGGAAATGTGCGATTGCGATATCGTTCGTTTCTCATCTCTGCCGAAGAGATCCGCCTGCGGACGGATCCCAGTGAAGCCAACACGGCCTTCTTGACGGCGGAGAATGCGTCGTTTTCATCGAAATCGAAACCCGACTTCCCTGTGACCGCGGCGCAAGCCGGACAATTGGAAATCGACCCGGTGTCCGGACTGATCCGCCTGCATGAGGTGGCCCTGCTGGAAACGCTGGAAAATGGAAAAATCTCCATCGTCGACACTCAGGCCGTTTCGATCACCGCGGCAGGCTACGCGATCGAATCGCGCTCTCTCCGACGTTAGTGAAGGCCTTGATCTCGTCCTTCCCGAGACGAGACTATTGTCAAATACGTTCTCGCGTTCTCGAAAATGAGAATTTAGAAATGACAAGGGTCCCGTCCTCGCTAAGATAGCCAGAGTGACGGCCTTGAAGGTTCGCCCCGATCTACGGATCACCCGCACAACATTTCCTCCTAATACCAGCAGAGACCGATCTACCCAGATCGGTCTTTTCTGTATCCGGCCCTTGCCAGAGTTGGTGGATTCGCGTTTGCTTCCTTCATGAAATCTTCGGCCAAAGTTCGCCTTGCTGCCACGCTCGTGTTCCTGGCCATCGCCCTCGGAGCATTCGGTGCCCATGGTCTGGAAAGCAGGCTGGAAGAAACCGGTCGGCTCGACAACTGGGAAACGGCAACTCTCTATCACCTCATTCACGGTCTGGCCATGTTCGTGGTCGCCCTGCGTGGAGGAAGATCACCGGGATTCTTCTGCTTTCTTGTTGGGATCCTTCTCTTCAGTGGGAGCCTCTATGCCCTCGCACTCTCAGACATCGGGAAACTCGGAGCCATCACTCCGCTGGGAGGAGTGTCCTTCCTCGTGGGATGGGCGCGCTGGATTTTTGCTTCCCAGCAATCCCTCGAGAACGAATGATCGAGAAATTTACGAGCTTCGAAGAGGCCAGCTTCTTTGTGGAGCAAAAACGCCAGGAGGGATATCACGCCGAAATTCTCAACGAAGGCACTGGTTTTCTCTGGGGGCCGCGCACGGTGGGTGGATTTCGAGTTGCCGTCTCCGATCAGCCAATCGACCCTTCCCAACTAGAAGAGGGAGAGGAGTCAGATCACTGGCTGACCCGGGTCCTCCGCGTCGGTTTTGTTGCCGTCCTACTTGTAGGTGCCGTCGTCGGCATCATGAGTGTGCTGCTCTCTCTCACAGCCTCCCTGCGCATCATCTTCGGACTCGCACTGACTTTCTCTGTTATCCTCCTCGGAGGCTATGTGATATCGCGATACCGCCCCAAACCTCCGCTCGAATAATTCTTCTCATGAAAACCATCCCCTTCCTCGCCATTCTTTTCGCCCTGGTCTATCCCCTTCAATCTGCTGAGGATCTCACCTGCTACGAATTGCGGACCTATCATGCCAACGAAGGGAAACTGGAGCAGCTTCACGCTCGGTTTCGGGACCATACCGTTGCGCTCTTTGAAAAGCATGGGATGACCAACCTTATCTACTGGGTGCCGGTGCAGAATGAGGACAACCTCCTGATTTACCTTCTCGGATACCCTGACAAAGAGGCACGTGATGCTTCGTGGAAACGCTTTCGAGAAGATCCCGAGTGGAAGTCGGTCTATCAAGACTCGACCCAGGGTGGAAAACTGGTCGAAAAAGTCGACTCGGTTTTCCTCGAGCCCACTGATTACTCCCCGATCAAAAACCTCCCGAATCCGGAAAAATCGCCGTTCTACGAGATGCGGACCTACACCACGAGCGAAGGAAAACTCGATGACCTCGATGCTCGCTTTCGTGATCACACGGTCGGCCTCTTCGAGAAGCACGGAATCACCAATCTCTACTACTTCCATCTTTCTGACGGCCAGCAAGGGACGAACAACACCCTCCTCTACTTCATCTCGGCTCCCTCCGAAGACGCCCGCAATGCTTCCTTCAAGGCATTCTCCGAAGACCCCGCCTGGCAGGCCGCTCGCAAGGCATCGGAAGCCAATGGGCGCCTCCTTGTGAAGAAAGGGGTAAAAAGCGTTTTCCTCGAAACCACTGACTACTCCCCTGTTCGGTAAAGGCGGTCACGGGTTACGCTCGAAAACGAAAAAAGGCCGGAGCATTCGCCCCGGCCTTTGTTTCAAAAAAGTTCTGTGAGAAATCAGACTAGTCGAAGGTCTCTACCGTTCCGGCAGCCTTCTCTTTTCCGTCCCATTCGAGGCCTTCTCCCGGCTTGGGATCTTCGGTCCAGTCACCGAAGTCGGCACCCGCTTCGATCCACTTGGCGAAAAGCTCTTTCTCAGCTTCAGTCCACTGAGGCGCCTTTCCTTCAGGTGGGAAGTGCATATCGTCATCGATCGGCAGCTTCGTGACCTGGAGCATACGGCTCTCGTCAGGCTTCCCTGGGACGATGAACTTGTCACCATCTTCTCCCTCGGACTCCATGATTCCAGCCTTGGTGGAGAGGACGAATCCTCCCTTGGGCTTGCGGGTCCGGCCCCGCTCGTCTTCGTAGGCAGGCTGATGGCACTTCACGCAACCCGACTTCACGAACGGATAAATCTGGGTGGCAAAGTCGATGTCTTCCGCCTGCACGCTCGCAACGGGAGCGGCCAGGCCAATCAGGGTGAGAATGAGAATATTCTTTCGCATATTAGGAGTGAGTTTTCTTCACAAAGTGGGCAAACTATAGGACGATCGAATTTCGACTTCAATGCTCTTTTCCTTCGAATTTATGGCCTCTTCCCGACTCCGAATAATTCGCCTCTGGCGAAAACTCTCGCTCTTGTTCCTGACCGTTTCGCTGTGTTTCCTCTGTTCCCTGCATTGTGCCGAGGAGAAGAAAGAGAAGGAAAGCCCGGACGATTCCAAGAAATCCTTTACCGAAGTTCTCGAAAAATGCGAAACGCTTCCCGGTCTCTTCCCCCTTCACCAGGACCGAGAAACCGGGACCCTCTACCTCGAAATTCGGAAAACACAGCTTTCTGAAAGAAACGATGGACCCGAGTTCATCCACTTCAGTCATACCCTCGACGGCGTTCCCTCTCTTGGTTTTTTCCGCGGTCAGTTTGCTCCCGCGAAAATCTTCCGAATTCGCAGACACTTTGATCGAATCGAGTTTGTTGCGGAAAACAGTGGCTTCTACTTTCGGCCTGACAGCGCTCTCTCTCGTGCTTCCTCCGCCAACATCTCCGATGCGATCCTGGCGACCCCCAAGATCATTGCTGCCTCCCCAAATCAGAATCGCTATCTCGTCGAAGCGGACGAAATCTTTCTCAAAGAATTCTTTCGCCAGATCAAGCCAGGAAAGAAGAAGGACGACAAGGGCGACCGCTTCTCTCTCGGCGATCTCTCCAAGGATCGAACTCGATTTCTCGAGTCGAAGAGCTTTCCCGACAATACGCTATTCCGAGTCCAGTATGTGTTCGAGAACCTGCACCCTTCGAAGCGAGGGGAAGAGGATGTCGCAGACTCTCGCTTTGTTACCCTCAAGATCCAACACAGTCTGCTCCCCCTCCCCGAGAATGACTACAAACCGCGATTGGATGACCCTCGAGTCGGCTTCTTTACAACCCAGGTCACCGACCTGACCTCGAAGTCCAGCGCCCCCTACCGAGACCTCGTGCATCGGTGGCATTTGAAGAAAGAGAAGCCCAAGGCGAAACTCTCGCCCCCTGTCGAGCCGATTACCTGGTGGATCGAAAACACCACCCCGATCGAACTTCGAGATACGATTCGAGATGCCGTTCTCGCCTGGAACCTTGCCTTCGAATCGGCTGGGATCTCCAATGCCATCGAAGTCAGAATCCAACCTGACGATGCGGAATGGGATGCCGACGATGTTCGGTATCACGTCCTCCGCTGGACCTCATCCCCCAACCCACCCTTTGGTGGCTACGGTCCCAGTTTCGTAAATCCAAGGACGGGACAGATCCTCGGAGCAGACATCATGCTTGAGTATATCTTCCTGACCAACCGAATTCGCTTGCGGGAAATTGTAAAACTGGGAGAGGCCTCGGAAGCAGCGCCTGCTTCCACCTTGGATCAGTCTCCCCATTACTGCGAGGCAGGACATTGCCTCCATGCAAGCCGAATCAGCGGCACCGCCATCCTCCGCGCGCAGGCGCTGCGATTCGGAAATGGCCCCGTCGATACCGACGAGTTGATCACCCAGGCCTTGACTGACCTGATTCTTCACGAAGTTGGTCATACCCTGGGGCTCAATCATAATTTTCGGGCGAGCCACCTCTATGACCGGAAAGAGATTCACGACAAGGAGAGAACCGTCAAGACCGGCCTGACCGGTTCGGTAATGGAATACTCACCGATCAACCTGGCCACCGATCCAGCAGACCAGGGACACTATTTCTCGATCGTGCCCGGGCCCTACGATCACTGGGCAATCCGATTCGGATACGGAGCAGAAAAAGATGTCTCTGCCGTCCTCTCCGAGTCGACTCGTCGAGAGCATGCCTTTGCCAACGATGCTGATGACATGCGGCAAACAGGTCGTGGAATCGATCCGCGGGCCATGATCAACGACCTGACCAGCGAGCCCATCGCCCACGCCGCCGATCAGATGAAAATGGTGAAAAGCACCTTGCCCACCCTTGCCGACCAGTTTCCTGTCGAAGGCGAAAGTTACCACGAACTCCGGACAGCCTTCTCCTCTCTCATGAGAACCTACGCCCGAGCGGCCGAAGTTCTCTCTCGCTATCCAGGCGGAATCCTCGTCGATCGGTCCTTTCATGATCAAGCTGGTGCTCCCCCAAATCCATTGACCCCAGTGCCAGAGAATCGGCAGAAAGAGGCAATCGCCGCTCTCGACTCCCATCTTTTTGGACCGGGTTCGCTGACCTTCTCTCCGGAGCTCCTCAGCAGGCTCCAACTCCAAAGACGAGGCTTCGACTTCTTCGATCTCGAAGCGAATGAAGACCCCAAGATCCACGACCGGGTCCTCGGAATGCAAAAGCGAGTGCTCGATCAGCTGCTTCACCCCAAGACACTCGCCCGGGTTGTCGATACCGAATTGTATGGGAATGGATATCCACTCGCCGATCTCCTCGGAGACCTCGACCAGATGATCATGGAGGGAGATCCTGACGGTCGAGCGGACACATTCCGGGAAGCGCTCCAGGTCGAATACATTCGCCGACTAATTGCAATCAGTGGACTGGAAGGCGAGTCGAAACACGTAGCCCAGGCACAGAGCGAAGCCGTCTACCTGCTCACCAAAAGAGATGGAAATCTCGTCGCTCGACTTCTCCCCGATCGTCACGCGACTCACTTGCAACGCCTCATCACCAAAGCCCTCGAGAAACCATGATTCGCCTTTTCCCCATCCTCCTGTTCACGCTGGCGACCACTCTCGGAGCCGCCGAAAAGCCGTCCCTTTCCGAACGACTCACGCAATTACTTGAGCGCTTCCCTGAAGCCGATGCCAACGAGGATGGCAAGCTGACCCTCGAGGAAGCCCAAGCCTATCGAGAAGCCCGGAAACAGGAGGAGAAGTCCGACCGCAAGGGGCGAGAGAAGGCGAAGACCCCACCGACCTTTGCCGATATCTCCTACGGAGAACACGAGCGACAGAAATTCGACCTCTGGCTGCCCAAGGAGAATCCCACAGGCTCCCCCTTCCCCGTTCTCGTGTATTTTCACGGAGGTGGCTTTGTCAGTGGAGACAAGAGCAGTTTTTCTCCTGATGGCTATCTTGCCGATGGGATCGCCTGCGCCAGCGTCAACTATCGTCTCGTCGATGGAAAGGAATCCCTCTCTCCCATCCCACTCGAAGATGCCCTGCTCGCCCTCCAGCACATTCGTCACGCAGCTCCCGAGAGAAATCTCGATGGAGGGAGGATCGCTCTCTCCGGCGGATCGGCCGGAGCTGTCATCGCCCTCTGCATCGCTTACCTGGACGATCAAGCCGATCCGGAATCGGAAAATCCGGTTCGCCGGGTTTCCACTCGCGTCACCTGTGTCGTCCCCATCAATGGTCCGACCAATCTCATGCCCGACTGGATCGTAGAGAACATCGGCGGGTCGAAAAAGGTGCATGGCAGCTTCCCCAAGATGTTTGGAGAGCCGGTTGAGCATCCCGTGTCCGAGTCTCTGCGAGCCAAGGTCTCTCGAATCTCTCCCTGGGAGTTCGTCAGTGCCGATGACCCGCCCACATTCTTGATCTACTCGGGACCTCTCGATGAGACGCCCCTCCCGGAGACCGCTACTTCGGGAAAAGTGATCCACCACCCTGCCTTCGGTGTGGCGCTGAAGAAAAGACTCGACGAACTCGGGGTAGAGAACGCTCTCCGCTACGGTTTTGACCCGAGAGGGACTCCCAGTATTTCCGAATTCATACGGACGCAGTTCCGGATGCTCGATTAGTCATTCTTCCTTCAAGCGATCCCACACCAACGATAACCGATGCCTGCACGCTCTCTTTTCCTCTTCCTACTGGTCTTCGCAATCGTTTCCCCTTCCGTCGCGCAGGTGATGGAAGACCATCTTCTCTACACCAAGGCTTACTCCATCGGCCGTCAACACTGGCTTTGGCTCGAGCGAGTCGCAAGAGAGGCCCCCGACTACCAGCCTGCCGATTCCCCCGACAATCCCCGCCCTTTCGAGATCTACGGCAAACTCTCCCCCCTGCAACTCTACGCCAAGGCCGGAATCGAGTTGGGAGAGGGAGAGGCCATCAATGCCGGGGTCCGAGCGCCCCAGGTCATCTTTCGCGCCACGGGGGCTACTCATCGGAAAATCATCGCACTGATGCAAACCATACGCGACTGGGAAAGTGGTCGGACCGATGCCTGGCATCACTCCGCCGTTCGGGCTCGAAATGCGGAAGCCGAATAGACTCTCCTACAACTCTCGCGCCGGACGCGGATCATCCCCGTGTGCCAGCGCCCCGATGTAGTCGACGAGGATTTCGATATCTTCGTCACTGAGCCGAGAGGTGACATCGACCATCTTGTTCCCGTAGATATCATCCTCGGCAGCGCCTCGCTTTTCGGCATGGAAATTTTTGAGCTGTCTCCGCAGGTAGCTTCGGTTCAACGAAATGAGCTGAGCGCTGTGAAAGACTACCTCCCCCTTGCCGTTGTAGCGATGGCATTCCATGCACTCGTTGGCGAAGAGATAACGTCCACGCTCCAGGTCTGCCTCCTCGGGAGGCAACTCGGTCAGGACGATGGGGAGCTTGGACACGGCTTCCGCGGCTTCCTCGATCTGTGCCTCGGTCAGGGAGAGTGCAATCGCCCGCATCTGTTGCCCGGGAGCGTCGTCCTGGTGAGCGCCTCGTTTCCCTTCGCGAAACTTGGCAAATTGTTCCTTGATATACCAGGCCGGAAGACCCGCAATCGAAGGGGCTTTCAGCTCCTCGTTCCCCGCACCGTCGGGTCCGTGACAAGCAGCACAAACTTGAGCATAGGCCCCTTTCGTCTCGGAGAGAGCCGCCAACTCATCCAGCTTCTCCCGCGGCACATTCACTCCACCGGGAACTTGTTCTGCGCCCGATTCCGGTTCCTTCTCGTTACTGCATGCAGCAAAACCGAGTCCAAGCGCGATGGCCAACGATACCTGGAGAAGGGTCTGAAATCGGAGGGGCTTCATATCACTTGAGAGCACGGGAAGTCGTCACCGGACGGATCAGGTTTCCAAAGGTCTCCGGATCGACAAAAAAGACATCGGGGGAATCTTCGAGCTTTCCGAAGTAAAGTGGCTCTGAGGAGGGAGGAACGACGATGCCGGACTTCGCAAAACGGATTTTGTAGGTCTTGTCGACCGCCTCTCCGATCGCCGGATCCAGCTGGCTCGTCACCACCGTGAACTCAGCATCTGGTTCCTGGAGTGCCTCATAAGCCTGCGCGAGAGAAAGATACCAACCTCGCGCCTTGAGATCGCCCAGTCGCTCTCCGAGACGTCTCGCCGAAGCCTCATTCAAGGTGGCACTGACATCTGCACCATTGCGAAAGGCTTCCCACCGATCCGTCTGGTACCGATAGGCCAGTTTCAGCTGTTCTCTTCCAGGGACCTCTCGTGTGATGGAGCGGAGCGAGAAAGCGCTGAAGGAAAGAACGGTCAGGGAGCGCCACTTGATCGGGTGAGTCGGGATCAGGTTGAGAAGGGATGGATCCACTTCGAACACGTAGGGGTCGCCTTCGAAATGAGCGTAGAGATTTCGTTGCTCCCCTTTTCCCCAGGCCAGTCGCAAGACCCGGGTCATCTCCTGGACAGGGCTGATACTGCCATCGGCCTGTTGCTGGCCGGGAAACTTCATCGAAAAGGTCACCCGTCGCTCCGGTCGATCGAGACCGAAGGATTCCAGGTCCTCAGCATTGTCTGCGGCAAAGGTGAGAATTCTTGCTTCGTTCACTCCATTGACCATCCGCAGAACTTCACTCTGGTTTGCGGGAAGAAGCTTGTTCGCAATCCTGACATCCCAACGAAGCCCATTCTCCGAGCGTTCCGATTTCAAAAGCACGGTCGGATCGATGAGGTGCTCGATCACGATGGTGTCGAGATAATTGCCCGGGATCTTTGCGAGGGTTCGACTGCGCAGGTCACTCGCCTCCTCGGGCAGGGATTCGAGGATGCGACTCTGAATGCGATAGACGTAGGGACGGTCCGAAATACGAGCCTCGACCATGGCGGGCGCCCCTTCGACCGGTGGAGCTTCGACTTCCTTGAGAAAAAGTGTCAAGGGTTGCTCGACTCCGAAGACTTGCATCTGGATTACGACGGACTTTTCAGGGAGAGGCTCAGGGATCTTCTCGCTGAGATCCTGATCCTGGCGCACCTCTGCAATCTTCAACGCCGCGAGATCAGCCATCAGCTGGTCCATCTCTTCCAAGCCCGCCCAGGCCTGCAAGGGCGAGGTCAGAATCCAGTCCTGCTGGGGAGGAGTGATTCGTCTCTGCAGGGCAAAACTCTGATCGGGCCGACGGATTGCCAACTGCACCACCGCCTCGACCGGAACACTGAGAATCCTAGGATCCCTGAGGGTTTGGAGAGGTGCCGAGATCCATGGCCGGGGATTCCCATCGACCACGTAAACCTCATCGCTCCCGTGCCGTTTCGCATAGATGGAGTTCGCTCTCGGAGCCTCGGTCCCAAGAATGAGCGATTCGTTGATCTTGTCTCCCGCTTCGTTCTTCCCGGAAATGACAATACGAATCGCCTCGTCTCCCTCCAGTCCGAGTTGGGTTGCAGAAAGATTTTCGTCCGAATCGATTTCGTCGATCCGTGTGAGATAGTTCAACTCGTCGAGAAGCTTCGCCATCGCCGCCGCATCGACTCGATCAGTTTCAGGTTCACTGAAGAACCATTGTTCCCCTCGGCGGAGCACGTCGACACGGGCCGGGCCCCGCTCGATCGAGACCTTCTCCACCGCCTCGATCGGAAACCGGACGAGCACATTGGCGGTGGAGGCCGCATCGGCTCCACTGACAGGCACATGATCGACGGTCCGGATCACGATCGCCAGGACGATGACGAGAACCCCGAGAATGGCTGTGGTGATGACTCTCATATCCGTATCTTGATTACGCTCTCCTTCGGAACCAGACCAATCCACCGATGATCAGTCCCATCCCTGGCATCACAAAAATGACCAACGTCTGCAAGAGCCCCAGATCGGCGGGCGAAATGTTCAAGGTGTAGGCGGTCGGCTGTCGGGGCGCGATTCCCATGAGTTCCTCACGGTTCATGACCCAGTTGAGCGCCGACATCGTGAAATCTGCCGCAACCTGTGAGGTATTGCCATCGGGAGAAAGGAGGTCCGGATTTCCGACGACCACCAGTCGAGAACTGCCCTGGGAGAGCTCCGCATCACCCGGCAGCCCTTTCTCCACCGATGCTGCAACGAAAACGAGGTCGGGAGGACCGCTGTCCAGATCGGGATTGTAGGAAACCTTTTCGGCTTCGAATTCGGATTCGCCCCAGAATCCCTCTCCTGCCACCATCAACGGCATCGGACGAATATTTTCGGAGCGAAGCAAATCATCATCGAAGAGCACATCGAGCGACTGTGTCTGCCCCGTCAGCTGCAGCGAAAGCGCAGGCAGGTCCCGGGTCGGACCGTCCCCCGGCATCATGGCCACCGGCACATCGTAGCTGCGCCGACTCGCGACCCCGGGGATATTGATCTCCCTGAGAACTCGATCCCGATTCGGCGCGACCCCGTGTTGACGGAGCAACGAGTTCAAATTGGGAGATTCCGCACCCGGGTCGAGAAAAAGCACGACTCCTCCCTGACGCTCTTCCCAGAACTCGCGCACCAACCCCAGCTCACGCGGAGTGAGATCACTTTCGTTCCCTGGAAAAAAGAGAGCGTCGGCATCTTCCGGGATGGCAGGAATCCCCTCGAGAGTCAGGCTTTCGAGGCGAGCATTCTGCGCGGTCGCCAAGGCCTGCAACTGGGTCGCGATGGGCACGAGATCATCCGCGGTTCGCCCTCCCGCGATGAGGTAGACCTTGCGCTGTTGCTGCTCCGTGACTTCGAGCAAGGCGGAGGTGATCACTTCTTCGCCCCGGAAAGCAACCGTCCGGCCCGTATTCCCATCCCGCTGCACCATTTCTTCGGCAGCAATGACCTTGATCCGCCCGGATTCGCCCAGGATGACGACCTGGTCGCCGGAAAATCGTAGATTGTATTTGTCCTTCAGCTCCGCGAGGCGGGAACGGCTGCGACTGAGATCGAGATACTCCGCCGTCACCGAGTCTCCCCCCACCCGATCGAACTCCGAAATCAGCCCCTTCATTTCGAGAAAGAGCTCCGAAGTCCCGAGGAAAGCCATGATGATCCGAACCTCACCTCCAAGGCTCTTGAGATAGTTCTGGGCCGTGTCCGAAAGAGTGAACTTCTGGTTCTGGGTCAGGTCAAGTGTCGTGTGACGCCGGCAACTCAAGTAGTTGGCCTGGACAAAGAGCACGAAGACCAACGCCAATTGCGTGACGACGAGGAGAGCGGTTCGCGCCCGCTCGATCCGGCGACTGGCGCTCGCGAGCGAGCCTTTCTCCGAGGAGGAGGTCTTGTCCGCTTTTCTGTCCTTTTTCTTCGCCATGATTCGTTGTCTCTGTCGCTACCCGCGACTCAGGCTCTCCACTTTCTCGATTCGAGGACGTGATGAGTCAATGTCAGGAGCACCGCGCTAAACGTCACGTAGTAGACGACAGGCCGACTATCGATCAGCCCCTCGCTGAGAGAATGCATGTGCTCCACCGTCGAGAAGTAGCTGAGCGAATCGCTCCACATCGAGTCCGCTGTCAATCCGAACTTCCCGAGGAAGCCGAGGAAGTAATGCAACATCACGAACACGAAAGTGATCATCGCCGCGATCAACTGATTCGTGGTGATCGAAGAAGCGAGTGTCCCGATCGCTATGTGGAAGAGCCCCACGAGAAACAATCCAAACGCACTTCCCACGAGTGCCCCGGGCTGGAACGCCGCCTGCTCTCCCGTGACCCATTGGAACACGGGAAAGAAGAGGAAAACCGGAGTGATGATGAGAAGGTAAACAACGACCGTGGCCGCATACTTCGAAAGCACGACTTCCGAAGTTCGGACTGGCGCCGTCAACAATCCCTCGATCGTTCCCATCTTTCGCTCCTCGGCAAACAATCGCATCGTGATCAGGGGAAAGAGGATAAAGAAGCCCATCCAGAACCACCCCGATTCGAAAAGGTTGTAGACCAGGCTGCGAGGCGTCACCCGAAGACGCATCGCATTGATGATCCCGACGAGGAGCCAGCCATTCAGGAAGGTGAACAGCGCCATTGTCACCCACGCCAGCGGCGAAAGGAAAAACGAGCGAAGCTCTTTCTGAAGCAGGATCAAAAACGATTGCATTCCTTTGGATTCAATAGGGTTCAGTCATCCACTCGACAGGGTTCAGTCCGCCCCCTCCGACGAGACAGCCTCCGACTTCGGTTTCTTCTTCGACTTGGATTTCGGAGCATCCATTTCATACCGAGGATCGGGTCCGGAATGCTGGACAAGATCGACGAAGGCGTCCTCGAGCGAAGCAGCTCGGCTCGCCAACTCACGGATCTTTCCTCCGTTTCGAATGATGGTCTCCGATACTTCGACACGAACATCTGCCTGGGGATCGACACGAAGGGTGCAGGCGATCCAGCCTTCAGAATGGGAGACCTTCTCCACCGAATGGACCGCAGGTATCTTCCCGAGAGCAGAGAGTATCTTCTCTTCGTCGCCTTCCACCTCGAGAAGAAGTTCCCCGGGTCGGCGCAGGCGACGGATCAGCTCCTGCGGCGTATCGGAGGCCCGTATTTTCCCCTGGTCGATGATGACGACCCGCCCACAGGTCATCTCGACCTCGGAGAGAATATGGGTCGACAACAGGATGGTGTGTTCTTCTCCCAGCCTTCGGATCAATTCACGTGACTGACGAATCTGGTTCGGATCCAGTCCGTTCGTCGGCTCGTCGAGGATGAGCAGATCCGGCTTGTTGATCAGGGCGTCAGCGAGCCCCACCCTCTGGCGATAGCCCTTGGAGAGAGTCGAGATCATCTTGTGGGAAACCTCGGAAAGGCTGCAGGTCTCCATGACCTCTTCAACCGACCGCTTCGCCTCCCGGTTCCTCAGCCCCTTGAGTCGAGCCCGGAATCGCAGATACTCCGTCACCCGCATATCGAGATAGAGCGGAACATTTTCCGGCATGTACCCCAGGTGCCTCCGGACCTCGATGGAGTCGTCGTAGATGTCGAATCCCGCCACCTTCGCGCTCCCCTCGGTCGCGGAGAGAAAACAGGTCAGCATACGCATCGTTGTGCTTTTTCCCGCGCCGTTGGGACCGAGGAAGCCGACGATCTCCCCCTTCCCGACTTCGAAGGAAATCGCATCCACTGCCGTCCGTCCGGAGTATCGCTTGGTCAGGTTCTGAACTTCAATCATCGGGGGTCATGGATCAGCGAAGATCCGAGGAGTGCGATCTTTACATGTTTCGACCGGGAGATTCAACCCTGCATCCTATCTTCTCGGTGGAGATTGGAAAACCTGGCGAAAACCCATCAATCCAGATGCGCAATTTCAAGCTGAGGCTTGGCAGACTTTTCTGCCTCTGGGTCGATCCGGTGAACCCAGACACTTTGTACGAGCCCCATCAGGAACAGCAGGACCACCATGAAAGTTCCTCCGTAACTGATGAAGGGCAGCGGAATCCCGGTGATCGGCATGATGAGCAAATTCATCCCGACATTCTGATAGATATGCGCAAAAAGGAGTCCAACCACACCCACGACAATCAACCGACCGACCATGTCGCGACTGTAGAATGCAACATAGACGCACTGCAGCAGCAGCAGGAGAAATCCGCCGAGAACGAGAAGAGACCCCCGAAAGCCAAACTCCTCGGAAAAAACCGGGAAGATGAAGTCGTTGATCGCCGTGTCCGGAGAGATGAAACCCTTGTTGTTGATCGATTCGGGATTCTTGAACCCTTTTCCACTCCAGCCACCGCTGCCGATGGCGAGGAGGTTGTTGTAGGCGCTGTAGGCTTCTGCGAGGATATTGACTTCATTGCCCTGGAGCATCTCGATCTGCGTCGTGATCCGCTTTTTCTGGTAGTCCTTAAGGCCGAAGAAAAATGCAAAGGGCAAGAACATCGTCACCGTCAGGATGATGACAATGAGATAGCGGAACGGAATATTCCCGATCAGCACCATGGCTCCATAGACGGGCACCCAGACAAGAGCGGATCCAAAGTCTCCCTGGAGGAGGACGAAAACAAAGGGCAGACCTGCCGCGAGTCCGGAAACCATGAGCCGGACGAGCGGGTTTCGCAACGCCGGATGCCAGCGATGCATTGTCGAGAGCACGACGGCGAGGAGGATCAATCCCCCGGCCATGGCGAGCTGCGACGATTGGATCAAGACCCCACCACCGAGGCTGAGCCAGGCACGTGTCCCATTGATTTCCACACCAAAATAAGTCGTGAAAATGAGGACCCCGAGAACAATCAGGTAGATCGGCAGGCTCAGATACTTCGTCCACTTGTAGTCAACGAGACTCGCGACAAAGAAGATAATGAGACCCAGAAGAATCCAGTAGACCTGGTCCTTCCATTTCGTCGCGAGACTTTCCTCCTCACGCATCCAGCAGGCACTGTAGATGGCAAAAACTCCAAAAATAAGCAAGGCAACCATATTGGCAAAAAGCAGCCAATTCATACCCAGGAACTTTCGAAAAAGAGGAGTCATGCGTGAAAACGGACAGGGCCAGGAGGCTAGATGGAGTAGCTGACGAGGCGCTTCGTGTAGTCGTGCTCCGGCTGGTCGATCAAATCGCGTGCCAGAGAAAGCTCGAGGAGACGTCCGCGGTGCAGGACCCCGATAGCATCGCTCAATTGGTGTGCGACTGCAAGGTCGTCCGTGAAGACGAGAAGCGTGAGTCCAAACTCCTCCCGGACCGAGCGAACGCGGTCGAGCAACTCGGCCTGCTGCACGGCATCCATTCTCGAGGTGAATTCATGGAGAATGAGAAGATCAGGTTCGAGAAGCAGGGCTCGAGCAAGAGCGACTTCCTGGCGCTCGACCGCATCCAGCTCCGAAGGATAGAGATGGCGAACCGCTTCCGGGAGACCACAGGAGACCATGACCATCTCGATGCGGTGATGCCATTCCTCGACGGAGGCTTTCGGATACCAGAACCGCAACACTTCCGAAAACATCTCGTCGACCGTGAAGTTCTCTGTGAGCTGGCCGAAGCCATCCGAGAAAACTCCCTGAACCTGCTTGCGTAGACGCCGAGTCTGACGGTCGCTGAGCTTGGTCACCTCGACTTCCGCAATCGTCACGCTCCCTTCCGAAATCGGACGCAGGAACAACAGGGCCGACGCGATGGCTCCTTTTCCACTTCCCTCTTCTCCAACGAGAGCCAACGACTTTTTCGGCTCGATCGAGAAGGATATGTCTTCCACCTGAACTTGCCCGGGAAAGGCCTCTCGCAGCGGGTCTTCCGAGCGAGGATCCGGCTTCAGGGCCAGGTTTTCCACAATGAGCAATGGCATGGACAGCATCCTACCGAAACCACCCCACGGCAGCAATGCTGAAGTCAGCCTTCCTCCTCTCGAATCTGCACCGAGAAGGGCTTGCGTTGCAGCGAAGAGAAGCTGAAACTACCGATGTACTTCTGATGTCTCTTTTTTCGTCCATCTCCTGTCGAATGCTTGCCCTGCTCCTGGTGGTGCTCTTCGCCAGTTCCTGCGCGAATCGCAGTGCGGGAGAGCGTCGACTGAACAAACACCCTGAACTTTCGCAGAGCCTCACACCGAAAGAGCAAGCTCTCGTCGCCCAGGGCGAAATCGCGGAAGGGATGTCTCCCGATGCCGTTTTCCTCGCTTGGGGCCGACCTGACCGAATCCGAACGGGAAGCCGCAATGGCCGCAAAACAGAGACCTGGGCCTACTTTGGAAGCACCCCGGTCGCCCGTCCCGCCGTCTCCGTCGGAGTGGGAGGATCTCCCGCCTTCTATTCCCGGTTCGGAGTCCACCCGACTTTCGGCTACGGGACCGGCGTGGGTTGGAACTATGGAACGGACATCGACTTCGCACGTCATGTCGCCCGCGAGGTCGAGTTCGTGAACGATCGCGTCGTCAGCTGGGAACGAGTCCGCTAGGGAGCACATGGAAGACCGCTTCGGGCATCGCATCAGCTATCTTCGCGTCTCGATCACCGATCGTTGCAATGAGCGATGCCAGTATTGCATGCCGCTGGAGGAGCAGGAGTGGCTCGATCGGGAAGACATTCTCACCTACGAGGAAATCCTGCGTGTCATCCGAGTCGGCACCTCGCTGGGCATCCGGAAAGTCCGGATCACCGGAGGCGAACCCTTGACGAGACGCAACGTGACCTGGTTCTTCGAAGAGTTGCAGAAAATCGAGGCGATCACCGATACCGGTATCTCCACGAATGGCACCCTCCTTGCCCGCCCCACCCGGGAAGGCCCGAGCTACGCTGAGAAACTGAGCGCGGCGGGAGTTCGGACCGTGAACGTCTCTCTCGATACCCTGGACCGGAAGCAATATGCGGAAACCACGGGACGTGATCTACTCCCCGACGCCATTGCCGGAATCGATGCTGCCCGCGAAGCCGGGTTCGAGAAGATCAAGATCAACTCGGTGCTGATGCGGCATCGCAACGAGCACGAACTCTGGGATCTCATCGAGTTTGCCCGGGAGCGCGATCTACTCCTTCGCTTTATCGAGTTGATGCCGGTGAGCACGACCCAGGTCCTGACCGAAGAGAATTTTCTCCCCTCGGGAGAAGCTCGGAAGCTGATCGAATTCCGTCTCGGGAAGCTGATCCCCCGCCCAGACATCCGCACCAATGGCCCGGCTTCCTATTTCGAGATTCCAAAGACTGGCCAGATCATTGGTTTCATCGGGGCGATGACCAATCTCCATTTCTGCGAGACCTGCAACAAGCTCCGCCTTACCTGCGAAGGGAAACTTCGCCCCTGTCTCGGAAGTCATCTCGAATTCGACATGAGGGAGGTGCTCCGGAACCCGGAGATGAGCGATGAGGACATCGCCAAGTTCTTTCTCCATGTCGTCGATCGGAAACCAGAGATGCACGAGTTTCGCGACAACTACCAACCCGGTCGCAAGATGATCGCGATCGGGGGATAAAGGTGAGTCTCGTGAAGCTTCGCTGCAGACTATTCTCACTCCTCAGTCGATCGAGACGATCGACGAGCCCGTCTTCAGCACCCTTCAGCTGGCTGCAGGAAAATGCAGCTGGAGGTTTCAGCGCTGGCGAAAGAAGTAGAATTTCTACTCCACCTTTGTCCAATCCGTATAGATCTCTTCCAGCTTTTCGGCGCTGACTTTCCCATCGGAAACGACGTACCGATAACGTGAAACGTAGGGCTTCCCGCCTTCGATCTGAAAAGGCTCCTCGACCATGGGGGCCCAGACAAAATAGGGCTTGGTTGGGTGCAGCCGAACCCACTGGGGCGATCGAAAATTGGAAGGGTGCCCCATGACCGTAACTCCGGCCCGTTCTCCATCGATGGGGCCGGCCATGGTGACCCATCGCGGACGAGTGTGATTGCCCTCGATGCGCTCGAGTCCCTCATCGGTCTGGAGAACGATACTCGGATTGGTTTCACCGTTCTCCAGCAACCACTGGTCATTTCCCCGAATCGCCATACCTCCATAGTGATGTTTCTCGATCTTGATCGGCACATCGGTTCGCTGCCACTGCACCGATTCGATATCGAAGAGAAACAGGTCGTCGCCGAAATCTCGCGCCGTGACTTTCCAGGTTTCCTTGATCGCAGGGGTGAGCTTGCCAGCCTTGTCTTTCGCATCCCAGAGATGCTCGACGACCAGCTCGCATCGCTCCCTGCCGCCCACGGCATTGAGCGTGCGATGATACCGGACCTCGCCCATCTTCAATTTCTGGTTCCAGAACTCGGCTTTCTGCTCCCCGACCCGGGTCTTGGTCCAGGCAAAAAAGAGCCCGTGCTGGTGCTTGTGATCCGCAGCAAAGTCACCGGTGACTTCCTTGCCGGAAGGCGAATAGACCGGGTGGATGTATCCGGTTCGAGAGAAAAAGGGCTCGTGCTGAGCAGCTTCTTCGGTGGGCGCTTTGTTGTATACGAAAACGGTCCGGTCTCCACGTTTGATCAAAATTCGATGCTCGCCCTCCTCGATCTTCATCATGGAACTTGTTTCCCCCTGGATGATGGTTGCCGAGAGCAGAAAATAGAAAGAGCCGAGAAATACGAGAGAAATGCGCTTCGTCATATCCCACCTTTTACCTTTTTCTTTTCGGCAATTCACGTCTTATTCTTGTGCATGAGCGATCTTACTCACATTCGGGACGATGGATCCGCGGCTATGGTCGATGTATCCGAAAAGCCTGTCGTCCGTCGAGAGGCGACCGCTACCGGATTGATCAAGCTCGGAACCGACACGGTTGCCGCGATCAGTGAGGGTCAGGTCCCCAAAGGCGATGTCCTCGCCGTGGCGCGGATCGCTGGAATTCAGGCCGCCAAGAAAACGGCAGAACTTATCCCGCTTTGTCACCAACTGCCCCTCACCAAGGTCGTCGTAGATTTTGAAATCGAGTCCGATGGAGTACGGATCTCCTGCACGGTTCGCACGGACGCAAAGACCGGGGTCGAGATGGAGGCTCTCACTGGAGTCACCACCGCAGGCCTGACCATCTATGACATGTGCAAGGCCATCGACAAAGAGATGACCCTCTCCGAGATCACCTTGGTCGAAAAAACGAAGACCGCGATTTCGTCGTAGAGTGCCCCAAGGCGGGACTCCGCTATACCTCGTCCCACGCCACAGCCGTCTGGCTGGAGGAGCCGAGACCTTCGATCCCGAGTTCTACGACATCTCCTTTCTTCATGAACTGGGGTGGATTGAAACCCATCCCCACTCCCGGAGGCGTGCCAGTGGAGACGACGTCTCCAGGCTCGAGCGTCATGAAACGGCTGAGATAGCTGACGAGGTGAGCGATTCCGAAAATGAGCTTGCTGGAATTTCCATCCTGCTTGGTCTCTCCGTTTACCTTGAGCCACATGGCTAGGTTCTCGGGATCGGCGATTTCGTCGGAAGTTGCGACGAATGGCCCCAGTGGCGCAAAGGTATCACAGCTCTTTCCTTTGACCCATTGCCCCCCACGTTCGAGCTGAAACTCACGCTCACTGTAATCATTGTGAAGGACATAACCAGCGACATGCTCAAGCGCCTCATCCTCAGGGACATAGCTCGCCTTTTTCCCCACGACAAATGCAAGTTCAACCTCCCAGTCGGTCTTCTCACTGTCTCTCGGGATCGCCACTGGATCATTGGGGCCCACAATCGCACTGGTCGCTTTGAAAAATACGATCGGTTCCTCCGGTATCGGCATCCCTGCCTCCTCGGCATGATCGGAGAAATTGAGACCGATACAGATCAGCTTCCCAGGACGTGCTACGGCAGAACCCAGGCGAGTCTCCGATGACACCCGGGGAGCGGATGCTTCGTTCTCGTCCAGCCAGGACTTCAGACGCTCGAGTTGGGCGGGGTCAGCAAAAAACTCGAAATCCCAATCCATCCCAAACCCGGAAGCATCGATCCAGGAACCGTCCTCCAGTTGCAGGCCTGGCTTTTCTTCTCCTCGTGCTCCAAAGCGAATCAATTTCATGGCGCGACCCTAGCTAGGGGTGGCCATCTCGTCAACCGGAGGAGTCTGTCTTTCTCCCGATCAGCGCAGCGAGTACTCGATCGACTCCGAGGGTACCGGAATCGACTCCCAGAGTTCAGGAGAAAAATAGTCCTGTGCGAACTCCTCTTCGTCGCTTGTCGTGTAATACAGATGACCGCGATCGAAAAGCTGCTCAGGCTGATAGAAACTCGACGCTTCCGCCACCGGCGCGAGGTTATCCTGCGAAATCTCGTCCTGCAAAGTCGTCTCGATGATGTACTGCCTGTCATCGACCCGCACCACGACCCAGGCGTGCTGACCGATGTTTCCATTCCACCCGATTGCGACGCGCGCCTCGAACCCCGCCGAGATCAAGGCGTCGGCAAGGAGAAGCGAAGTGTCTTCACAATCTCCCGCTTTCTCGTTCCAGGTCTCGGATGGCATCTTCCAGACCTCCCGCTTGGAAGACCGATGATGGTCGAGTTGGTAATCACAGCGATCCGCAACTCTCTGCCACATCGCAAGAATACGCTCTTCCGGGGAGGCACTCTTGCGAAGTTTCCCTGGCTCGATCAGTTCGAAGTTCTCGAAAAAATCCGAAGCACGGCGAACCATTCCCCGGGTATCGAGAGCGAGAACATCAAAGGGAAGATCGCAATACGGACAAGACAGGATCAACGTCCGCGATTCACGTTCCAGTTCGAGTGCATGGGTCTCCTGGCAATGCGGGCACTCGTTGAAGAACTTCCCGCCCCGCTCATTGGCCTCTCGAAGTGTGAAGCGAGGGATGCGACGCGACATCACAGCAAGAGCGCCATATCGTCGACCCGACGTAAAGACCGCGGTGTTGATCGTATTGAAGTCCGAGTTGGCGGAAGCGGTCCACTGGGTCAGGTTGGTGAGGAGGGATTCCCGACTGGGTGCCGTCACAAGATTGGCAGCCAGATACTGGGCACCGGGAAACTCCCGCTGGACCCGTTCGAAAACAAAATCGAGGTCCACATCTTCCGGTGAGGGGTGTTCCTCCACCAGTCGGTTCAACATCCCCTGGATCGACTCATCGCCCCGAACCGCTTCCACGCCGAGAGGAACACGGATGCGATTGACCTTGGCCATCGCATCGGAACGAAAACCTCGCTGGTAGGCAGCATCGACTTCCGGGAGCGGAAACACGAGACCCAACACATCGGCCTTGCCGGACAACTGCAGTCCTGCGGAAAGGGCAATTACGACGGCGAAAAACATTCCGCCGAAGCAAAAAAGGCTTCGGATCATTCCGTGTTTGTGGTGTTCGTGTGTGTTTCCAGGAGAGTTTCTCAAGCTCTCCCGCTGCGAGTTCGCAGATTATGGAAATTATAAACCCCAAACCCTGAACTGCGCAAACTATTTTAAACTTACCTTTTCGAAAAAGCGATCTTTTTAGTTAGCCAAAGTATTTTCGTGGCCAGCCTGATGCGGAAAAGGCATGGGCCCCTTCTCTACGTGCGCTTCGTGAGAAGCTCGGAACGGAAATCGGAAAAGCCCCTAAGGAGCCACCTCGGACAGCTTCTCGAGATTGTCCTTCATCACGGAAAGAAAGTCTCCCTCCTCCGGTTTGTTTCCGGCTGGAGAAAACACGACACTCTCCAATCCCATCTCCTTCATCTTGGCGACATTCTCCTCGCTGGGAGTCCCCTCCCAGATCATGTGCTTCGCGGGATGCTTCGCGAGAATCGCTTTGAGTTCCGACTCGTGCTTCGGAGAGATCTCCATTTCGGGTTCCCACTCCAGAGCCATCAGGTCCACGTCATAAGCCCGGGAGAAGTACTGATATACCGGATGGGAAGCCACGAAAGGTATCTCCTTCAATTGCGTACCGACCTTCTTGGCCTCCTTGTCGAGCGCTTCCAGATTTGTAGTCAGCTGGGCGAGGTTCTCTTCGATCTCAGAAGCTTCTCCCGGTTTCATCGCCCGAAATCGCCGGGCAATCGCGTTGGCCTGAACAATAGCCTGACGAAAGTCCAGCCAAGTGGTGAAGGTGATGCCCCCGTGGGAGTGCACTTTCCCGTCCCCGTGAGTGTGCAACTCGCCTTCCGTCTCGATGAACTGATCACGGATCTCCCGGGTCGTATCGACAATGCGCGAAGACGGTAGAGAGGCGTGGTGCATCCACTTCGAATACTTGCCTCCATTTCGCAGGATGATATCAGCCTTCTGATAGGCGATCAGGTCCTCGTCGCTGGGCTCCCAAAAGGCAGGATCCACCTCGGGATCGACCCGATACCGAATTTCGAATGACTCCGAAGCAATCTCCTTGGCGAAATAGTAGAGAGGATAGTTCGGCGCCTGAACAACCAGCTTGTCGGCGAGGGCAGAAAGAGGGGAGAGCCCGACAACGGCGACAGCAAGGAAGCGGAGAGTATTCATGGATGAAATTTCAACTGAAACCGACCCGCTCTCAACCGGCTTGATTACGCATGAAATCGGCAACTTGAGCAAAGAACTGTTCCAGTGCCTCGCGAGGCGGACCGGTCAGTTCGATATCATCCATCGCTTCGCCCATCCGTGCCAACCATTGGTCCCTTTCTGTCTCGCCGATTCGAAAGGGCATGTGACGCATCCGCAGCCTGGGATGGCCTCGCTCTTCGATATAAGCCTGCGACAATCCGAATCGGAAAAGAAGAAAATCGCGAAGCCGCTTCTCCGAACCCTCCCAATCATCTTCGGGATACATGGGCCCGATCACTTCGTCCTCGCGGACGCGACGATAGAAGGCAGCAACAAGGTCTCGAAATCCCTTCTCCCCCAATGATTTTGCGACCAGTTCTTCCATTTCAAATCCAAGCAAGAGCGACTACCCCACGATCACCTACCCCATTGACGCTTGATTTCCACCCTCGCCATCGAAATAGTTTTCAAAAACCGCAAACTTGCCAGCCCCATGAGAAAACTCATCCTTCCCCCCCTTCTCGTTTCCGCCCTCCTTTTCTCGGCTTCGGATCTCCGAGCTGATCATCACAATAAGAAACTCTACCCTGAACTGGTGGCGCCAGTCCTCATGGCGAAGTGTGCCGGATGTCATGGAGAGGAAAAGCAAAAGGGAAAACTGCGTGTCGATACCCTCGAAGCAATTATGAAGGGAGGCTCCGAAGGTGAATCGGTGATTCCCGGCAAAGTAGACGACAGCTCCTTGATTCAGAGAGTCTACCTGCCACTTGATGACGACGAGCACATGCCACCAGAAGACAAGGAGCAACTGACGGAGCAGGAAACGGCAGTTCTCGCGTTCTGGATTCAGTCGGGTGCCAAGGCGGATGCCACGATCGGCTCCCTCAAGCCCGATGAAAAAACTTCCGCTGCGATCGCGCATGTCATCGGCAACCTTCCCGAGCCGGAAAAAGCAGTGGCGAAGGCCGACGCCCCCAAGCGAGACGAAGCGACCGAGAAGTTGGTCACAGAAACCATCGGTCGAGTCGAGAAGTCAGGAGCATCGCTCATGAGCATCGCCCAGGACACTCCCGAACTGCGATTCAGTGCATTGAACGTCGCCAAGGAATTTCAGGACAACGGCCTGGCCCCTCTCCAGCCGATCGCCTCTGAAATCAAATGGATGGATCTCGGTCGCACCCAAATTACGGACAAGGGCCTGGAGAAGCTCAAAGGGATGAAATCGCTGACCCGGCTCCATCTCGAGAATACCAAGGTGACCGACGCCGGACTGGAGCATCTCAAGGGATTGGAGAACTTGGAATATCTCAATCTATACGGCACCCAAGTGACCGATGCAGGTATCCAGAAGCTCGCTGGCCTCAAGAATCTGAAGAAACTCTTCCTTTGGCAGAGCAAGGCGACTGAGCAGGGCGCTCAGAAACTCGTAGCCGCCATCCCCGGCCTCGATGTAAATATTGGCTGGAAAGCAGCTGCTCCGGTGGAAGTCGCAGCAAAGGAGGAGAAGAAGCCTGCACCGAAGCCAGAGCCAAAACCTGCACCGAAGCCAGAGCCCAAACCTGCACCGAAGCCAGAGCCCAAGCCTGCTCCGAAGCCAGAGCCAAAACCTGCGCCGAAGCCAGAGGCCAAACCTGCACCGAAGCCGGCAGGTGCGGTCGACCCCAAGTTTGACAAGGCCATTGCCGAGCTCAAATCGACTGCGGATCAGGCAGCAAAAAAAGCAGCAGATTCGAAGAAGGCATTCTCAGACGCCATCCAGCAGGTAGAAGCGGCCACCAAAAAGGCAGAGGCACTGAAGGCGGAAGCGGAGAAGGCCCAGAAGGTCGCTACGGAAACCAAGGCGGCCCTCGACCAGTTGATGAAGGCTGCCGCGGCGAGCCAGAAGTAGCCCGGTGAGAGAAGCAACTTTCGCGACTAGCGCCGAAGCGTTTGTCGCATCTTGGAAACGCTGCGATCCAGCGCTTCCATGTGATTCCGGGTCAGCTCCAGGGTATCGTTCAGCTCATTGAGAGCGGCAATTGCAGAAGTCGCGGGGAGATGATGTGCCGTCTTCTCGCCTTCGAACTCGACGACGTTCTGAGCACTCTCGTCTTCCGCCTCCGTACCAAGGCTCACCAGGGCACGGGTGACACGGCTCTCGATCCGCTCGACTCGTTGCACGATGTTGACTTTCAATTCCTCGGCGTGGTCTCCCAGCTTGGTCTCAAGGAGACGCATTCGCGACTCCAGCTGATCTCGGGTGATACCCGGATCCGAGTGATCCCGTGCGGAAGCCGATGATACTTCTCGAGCTTCGGAGCCGGTGGAGAAAGGAATGCGAATCATGAACCGTTCTGAATTAAACGAAGAATATCAGAAGTTTCATAAACATCAATAATTAAAGTAACTTTAATATTTTTCCCCTTTTCCTGGCTTTTCGAGCACGATTCAAAAGGTTCACAAAGGGTGATCCAAGCATATGAGGAGATGCTTTGCATGAAACATGCTCCTCTTGATACAGCGCACGAAGTCCCCTTCCATCCGAGATACTTGACTTCGGAACAAACCATTCGAAGATTCGCGCAACCAAACTGAACACCCATTCTGCAACCTGATGAGAATTGCTTTCCTTACTGCCGGCGGTATCGCGCCCTGTCTCTCGGCCTCGATCGGAGGACTAATCGAACACTACAACAA
Source organism: Verrucomicrobiales bacterium (assembly GCA_029213195.1). Taxonomy (GTDB): domain Bacteria; phylum Verrucomicrobiota; class Verrucomicrobiia; order Verrucomicrobiales; family DEV007; genus Arctic95D-9. Next base: position 20,158 of record JARGNI010000025.1, on the reverse strand, counting down.
GATCGCCCCCGATGCCGATCTCATGGGATACTTGAACGGGTATCAAGGTCTCCTTCTCGGGAAGTCGTATCATTTTCCCAAGCAGGTTCGCGAGAACGCTTCGATCTTCTACAATTTCGGCGGCAGCCCCATCGGAAACAGCCGAGTCAAACTGACAAATGTGGAGGACTGCACCAAGCGCGGACTGGTCAAGCCAGGTGAAGAGCCTCTCAAAGTCGCCGCCGACCGCCTCGTCGCTGATGGGGTCGACATCCTGCACACCATCGGTGGAGATGACACCAACACCACCGCTGCCGATCTCGCCGCCTACCTGCATGAGAATGACTACGAACTGACGGTCGTCGGACTTCCCAAGACGATCGACAACGATGTTTTTCCCATCAAGCAAACCCTGGGAGCATGGACGGCGGCACATCAGAGCGCCCGATTCTTTCGCAATGTAGCCAACGAGAACACCACCAGCGCTCGCCAGCTCATCATCCACGAAGTCATGGGGCGTCACTGCGGCTGGCTTACCGGTCGAGCCGCATTTGAATACCATGAGAGCCTCCACCAGTACGACTGGCTCCCGGAAGCTCTCCTCCACCAAATCCGCTGGGATGTGGATGCCGTCTGGGTTCCGGAAATGGAGATCACCCTGGAAGAAGAGATCGATCGTCTCAACGGCAAGATGGATGAGCACGACAGCGTGAACATCTTTCTCAGTGAAGGCGCCGGTCTCGACAACATCATCGCAGAGTTGAAGTCCAAGGGAGAGGAACCTGCCAAGGACGCCTTTGGGCACTATCGGCTCGACGATGTGAATGTCGGGAAATGGTTTGGCTCGCAACTCCAGGAGAAACTTGGAGCCGAGAAAGTTCTCATTCAGAAGAGTGGTTACTTTGCCCGAAGTGCTGCCCCCAATGAGGACGATCTAGAACTCATCAAGGCGAGTGCCATTCACGCTGCAGAGGCGGCATTGAAAGGAGAGAGCGGAGTCGCAGGCCTCGATGAAGACAACGGAGATGTCATGAGCACGATTGCCTTCCCTCGCATCAAGGGTGGCAAGCCCTTCGACATCGATGAGAGTTGGTTCACCAATCTCCTCGAAGAAATCGGCCAACCCAAAGGCCAGCGGATCGACGCCCATTGATTCGAAAGATCCGTATCGGAGGGAGACCTCCTTCAGATTTCCAAAAAGCTCCGGTGTCGCTTCACCGGAGCTTTTCTGTTTTGGATCGCAAAGGTACGGCGGCGACCTCTTCACCTTTCGATTCCGAACTTCCGCACTCCTGCATCCACGCGAACTCATGAAACCAGGGAAGGGTTGCACTACTTCGTCAATCTCGACTGCCTCTCTCGCGAAGTTCTCTATCGCGATTTGACACGCCCGCACACGCGTTTACATTCCGCCGCCTCCGCGCTGAGGCTGTCTCTTCACGCGTTTCCCCCGCACAGTGCCAGCCAGAAAAGTCTCTGACTGCAAGCGCTCCGCACTAACAGGACAACAACCCCTTTCCTAAAAAACAAACAAGGACTCATCGAACCTAATATGGCTACGAAGAAAACCGCAAAAAAAACCGCTACCAAGAAGGCAGCAAAGAAGGCAGCTCCCTCACGCAAGAGCTCCAAGAAACTAGTCTACTTTTTCGGCGGCGAAAAAGCGGATGGCAATGGAACCCAAAAAGCCCTCCTCGGCGGAAAGGGTGCAAACCTCGCTGAGATGGCTCTGATCGGACTTCCTGTTCCGGCTGGATTCACGATCACGACCGAGGTCTGCACGCACTACTACGAGAACGGTCGCAAATGGCCTGCCGATCTCCAGAAGCAGATCGAGGCCAACATCGCCAAGACCGAGAAGGTCATGGGTGCCAAGTTCGGTGACCTCGAGAATCCTCTTCTCCTTTCGGTTCGTTCCGGCGCTCGCGAGTCGATGCCCGGCATGATGGACACGATCCTCAACCTCGGAATCAACGACGACGTGGTCCAGGCTCTCGCAGCCAAGGCCAACGACGAGGCTTTCGCCTACGACAGTTACCGTCGTTTCCTCCAGATGTATGGCGAAGTCGTCATGGGTGTGGAGCAGAAGGCAACCGAACACCACGATCCTTTCGAGGCGATCCTCGACAAGGCCAAGGCAAAGGAGAAAGTCCAAGACGACTCCGAACTCTCCGTTGCGGCCCTCAAGGACATCGTGGCTCAGTTCAAGAAACTCATCAAGACACGGACCAAGAAGGACTTCCCTCAGGATCCAATGGCTCAGCTCCAGGGTGCCGTGAACGCCGTGTTCTCCTCCTGGCAGAACGACCGCGCCAAGGTCTACCGTCAGAAGTATGGTATCCCCGCCGAGTGGGGAACGGCCGTCAACGTTCAGGCCATGGTCTTCGGGAACACCGGAAAAACTTCCGGAACGGGAGTGGCCTTCACTCGTGACCCCGCCACCGGAGAGAATGTTTTCTACGGTGAATATCTCGTCGACGCCCAGGGCGAAGACGTGGTTGCCGGTGTCCGTACTCCAAAGCCAGTCAAGCAGATGGCCAAGGACCTTCCGAGTTCTCACAAGCAGCTTCTCAAGATTCGCAAGATTCTCGAGAGCCACTTCAAAGACGTTCAGGACATCGAGTTCACGATCGAGAAGGGCAAGCTCTGGATGCTTCAGACCCGGAACGGAAAGCGGACTGGTTTCGCAGCGGTGAACATCGCTGTCGACATGGTCAACGAAAAGCTCATCACCAAGGAAACTGCGCTTCAGCGAATTCCTGCAGAGGATCTCAGTCACCTTCTTTCGCCCATCTTTGATGGTGCCGAGGAGAAGAAGGCCAAGGTCATCGGATCCGGACTTCCTGCCGGTCCCGGTGCCGCATCCGGCCAGATCTACTTCACCGCAGAGGCCGCTGTTGCTGCAGCTGCCAAGGGTCAGAAGGTCATCCTCACCCGCCAGGAGACTTCCCCGGAAGATCTTCGCGGAATGATCGCGGCAGAGGGTATCCTCACGACTCGTGGTGGTGCCTCTTCGCACGCAGCTCTCGTCGCTCGTCAGATGGGTAAGATCTGTGTCTGTGGAGCTCACGACATGACAGTCGACTACTCGAAAAAGACACTCTCCGGTGGTGGGGTCACTCTCAAGGAGGGAGACTTCCTCTCGCTCAACGGATTCGTCGGAAGCATCTACGCCGGTGAGCTCAAGACCGCTCCATCGCAGGTCATCCAGGCTCTTCTCGAAGGCAAGGCCGCTGCCAAGCGAAGCCAGACCTACAAGAAGTATGACCAGCTCATGAAGTGGGCTGACCAGTATCGCAAGTTGGGTGTTCGCACTAACTCCGACACGCCCGGCCAGGTCACCAACGCAATCGCATTCGGTGCCGAAGGTATCGGTCTTACCCGGACGGAGCACATGTTCTTCGAAGGGAACCGAATCGACGCAGTTCGCCAGATGATTCTCGCGGAGGACGACGCAGGTCGTGCCAAGGCGCTGAAGAAGCTTCTTCCTTATCAGAAGAAAGACTTCACCGGAATCTTCGAGGCTCTCGAAGGTCGTCCCGCCACGATCCGTCTTCTCGATCCCCCTCTGCACGAGTTCATCGGCACGATGACGCCTCAGCAGATCAAGGACCTCGCGAAGAAGCTCAAGGTTTCCCCGAACTTCATCAAGCGACGCATCAGCGAGCTTCACGAAGAGAACCCCATGCTCGGTCACCGCGGTTGCCGTCTCGGTATCGTCTATCCAGAGATTACGAAGATGCAGGCAACTGCCATCCTCGAGGCTGCTGCTGACGTGCAGAAGAAGGGAATCAAGGTTCTTCCTGAAATCATGGTTCCTCTCGTCAGCTACGCCAAGGAGCTGGAACTCCAGAAAGCCGTCATCGACGAAGCTGCCAAGGAAGTTCGCGAGAAGCACGGTCTCAAGGCCAGCCAACTCAAGTACCAGGTCGGCACCATGATCGAGATTCCTCGCGCGGCTCTTACCGCCAACGAAGTCGCTGAGCACGCTCAGTTCTTCAGCTTCGGAACCAACGATCTCACCCAGACCGGACTCGGATTGAGCCGCGACGACTCCAGCTCTTTCCTTCCTGCCTACCAGGACGCAGAGGTGGTGAACAACAACCCGTTTGCTCAACTGGATCAGACCGGTGTCGGACAACTGGTCGAGATTGGCGTAGAGAAAGGCCGCTCCACCAAGTCCAACCTCAAGGTAGGTATCTGTGGTGAGCACGGTGGTGATCCTGAGTCGGTGAAATTCTGTCACCGCACCGGGCTCAACTACGTCAGCTGTAGCCCCTTCCGGATTCCGATCGCGAAACTCGCCGCAGCCCAGGCTGCTCTCGAGGACGCTCCGGCTCCCAAGAAGAAGGCGACGAAAAAGAAGACCGCTCGTAAGAAGTAGTCTTGCTTCCATCAGGAGCTGACTTCTCGGTTCCTCGATTTTCGAAAGCGACCCTGCGAAACGCGGGGTCGCTTTTTTCGTGCCCCGGAGAAAAGACACTCTTCCCGGCTTGCGACTGGGCCGATTGCGGGTAAGGAATCCCAAGAGAATCGATGCACCCCGATGGGTGCCCTGCTTTTCTTGACTTCCCCCTCTTCAAATAACGATGGCCGGCCGATGGAACATGGAACGTGCGATGACCGAAGCTCCTCCGGGGCTGCACCCGCTCGCGGGATGCGATTATCGGACACTCCGTGCCCATCTCCAACAGAATGACGAGTATTCCCCCCGAACTCGTGCCCAGCGTTTCCGGAGTCTTCTTGCGGTAATCCTCCGCCAGCCCTTCACCCTCAGCGAGCGTCTCTTTTTTGGTGCGAAGGTGGCGTCGTATCAGCTCCCTCACCCTCCGATTTTCCTGGTCGGACATTGGAGAAGTGGGACCACCCATCTGCACAACCTGATGTCCTGCGGGACCCACTTCTCGACCATCGATTTCGGGCAGACGGCAATGCCTCACAGCCTCCTCAATCCTACCCGGGTCATCGGGCGTGCCATCGTCTCGCGTGTGATGCCGAAAGATCGCGGCATGGATCAGGTCAAGGTTGCCATCGACGAACCCCAGGAAGAAGAAATGGCGATTGGGAACCTGAATCCCATCTGCTACTACAACGTTTTTTACTACCCCCACCAGATGAAGGAGCATTTCGATCGTTCCATTTTCCTGGAAGGGGCGACAGACGAGGAGAAAACGCGCTTCAAGGACTCGTATCAGCTGCTCCTCAAGAAGCTCTCCATTGCCGGTGGCGATAAACAACTCCTTCTGAAAAATCCCGCTTCGACGGCTCGGCTCACTTTGCTCGACGAGATTTTCCCGGAGGCCCGATTTGTCCACATCGTCCGGAATCCGTTCGAGGTCTTCGCCTCGATGCTCCACCACTACCCCAGGCTCTTCAACGCCTTTTCGTGGCACGATTTTGCCGACATCGATCTCGAAGAAATGGTCTTCTACAAGTACGGCCGCCTCATGAGAGGGTACCTCGAACAGCGAGAAAAAATCGGGGATCGCATCATCGAGACTTCGTATGAGAAAGTGGTCGAGGATCCCGTGAAAGAAGTCGGCCGGGTCTACGACGGGTTTCAACTCGAAGGAAAAGAGTCCTCCCTGGAACAGGTCACTGCCTACGCGGAAGCCAGAAAAGGCTACAAGCGAAACCAGTACCAGCTGACGAAAAAGCAAATCGACCGCATTCACGACGAATGGGGATTCGCTTTGCGGGAGTGGGGCTACGAGCAGCCCGACTCGATCGAGGTGATCGATTGAAGGCGATTCGTCGAAATTCCAAGACGACACCGTTGTGAGACTCGACCAATTTCTCGCCAAGACAAAAGGGTGGAGCGAACGAACCGCTCGGCAGGAAATCCTCCGTCGGGTGGTTCGAGTTGACGAGTCGGTCACAGTGGAACACCGCCGCGAGATCGACAAGTTCTCCCGAGTGGAGCTGGGGACATGCCTGCTCCAGGAAGGCCTGCGCCGAGTTTACCTGATGACCCACAAGCGAATCGGAGTGGTCAGTGCGACTCGAGATCCGGAACACCCGACTGTCCTCGAGAAGATCGAGCTGCCCGAGCGGGATACGCTCCATCTTGCCGGTCGTCTCGACCGCAGTTCCTCCGGGCTGCTGCTCCTCTCCAATGACGGTCGATGGACGAGCTCCATCACCGACCCTGAGAGTCACTTGGCCAAGACCTACCTCGTGGAAACCGATCGCGAGATCCCTTTCGAAGCCGTGGCACGTTTTCAGGAAGGCTTTCACTTTCTTCCAGAGGACATTCAAACAAAGCCGGCAGAACTGCAGATTCTCGATCCCTGTCGAGCTCTCGTCATCTTGCGCGAAGGGCGCTATCACCAGATCAAGCGCATGTTTCACCGGCTCGACGGCATCCGGCTCCGATCGCTTCACCGTGAACAAATCGGAGATTTACGACTGCCCGATGACCTTGCGCCGGGTCAGTGGCGGCACCTTACCCCATCGGAGGTTTCCCTATTCCTTCCCAAGCCTGGAGAAAAACAAAACTGATTGTTTTCCCTCTCTCCGATTCCCGTCTAGAATCAAGACTATGAACGGTTTCCGTCCTCTTCTTCTCCTACTCCTCGTGTCCAGCCTTTGCCTGGTTCAAGGCTCCTGGGCTTCCAGCCCGCCGCGTCCCAATATCGTTGTCATTCTTTGCGATGATCTCGGTTGGGGCGACCTGCAGAACTACGGACATCCTTCCATCAAGACGCCACACCTCATGAGAATGGCGGAAGAAGGAATTCGCTTCACCAGTTTCTATAGCGCTTCTCCGGTCTGCTCCCCTTCCCGAGTCGGTTTATTGACAGGAAGAAACCCCAATCGAGCGGGTGTTTACGATTGGATCCCCCAGGCATCGCCTGACCAAGCTCCAAAGAACTCGAGAAACCTCGTCGAGATGCGGAAGGAGGAGTTTACCATCGCGGAGATGCTCCGCGACGCGGGCTACGCGACCTGCATGAGCGGAAAGTGGCACTGCAATGCGATGTTCAATTCGGAGAAGCAGGCCCAACCCGGAGATCATGGATTCGACCACTGGTTCGCGACCCAGAACAACGCAGCGCCCTCCCACGAAAACCCAATCAACTTTGTCCGCAACGGAGCCGAGATCGGACCGATCGAGGGATACAGCTGCCAGATCGTGGCGGACGAAGCGATCCAATGGATCCGAGAACATCACGAGAAATCCCCCGAGCAACCCTTCTTTGCCTACGTTGCCTATCACGAACCTCATGAGCCCGTCGCCTCCCCTCCGGAGATGGTAAAAAAATATGAAAACCGGAGCGCGTTGAATCACGACGAAGCCCAGTATTTCGCCAATGTCGAGAACCTGGATGCCGCGACTGGGAAAATCCTCAACGCCCTGGATGAACTCGGAATCGGGAAGAACACCCTTGTCATCTTCACGTCGGACAACGGACCTGAGACGCTGAATCGCTATCGTTCCGCAAATCGCAGCTATGGGCGCCCCGGCCCCTGGCGAGGGATGAAACTACACACTCACGAAGCCGGTTATCGTGTCGCGGGATTGATGCGCTGGCCGGAAAAGATCGAGCCGGGACAGATCTCTGGTGAGGTGGTCTCTTCTCTGGATTTCCTCCCCACCTTTGCTTCCCTGTCCGGAGCGAAGTTTCCGGCCGACCTTACGTTGGACGGAACCGACATCAGTCCGCTGTTCGAAGGCGAGACGTTCACGCGTGAGAAACCGCTCGTGTGGCTCTACTTCAACGCGATCAACTCGGCCAAGATCTCGATGAGGAAGGGCCACTACAAGGTTCTCGCCTCTCTGACCGGCCTCCCCAAACTTTCCCAGGTGGACGAGGCCAACAAGGAGCAAGTCCTGCAATCGAAGCTGATCGATTTCGAGATCTACGACCTCGAACACGATCCGGTGGAATCAAACTCCTTCGACCCGGCTACCAGCGACGCTTCGGCAGAGGACCTCCCAGCACTGCTCGAAGAGCAATTTGAAGCACTGAAGCAATCGCTCTACATCTGGCCGACCGTCAATTAGCCCTTCCCCTTGAGGCCACCATGAGTATCAACCTCAAAAAGAAACGCTACTATCCGGTCAGCAAGGGTCTGGGACTCTATCTCGATCAATTCGAGCGATCCTTCGAGATCCCCGTGGTCTACGAGGACATGCACCGATTCTCGCAACTCTTCCCGCTGTTCGATCGCGAGGGAAACGATACCCTTTGGAAGACAGCGTTCTACGAACCGGGAATTCGCGATGACCTGAGTGAGAAACTCATCCGCATTTACTCACTCCTCAAGACGAACGATGTCAGGGTCAGTGAACACCTCGTGATGGAGCGGGTCGATTTTTGTGATTTCGGGAACTCCCGCCCCTTCCGCGTCCGAATCGTGAACCAGTTCAATGACAACTACGATCACTTCTATGTGAAGATTGCTGACGCCTCCCGGATCTATGGTCTCGAGCTGGAGCACATCCTCTCCCCCAACCGAATCAACTACCTCGTCAACGGAGACACTCTCATCGAAGAGCATATCGCGGGTGTTCCCGGCGACCACTTCATTGCCGAATACTTCAGCCGCCCCGAAACCAACGATGTTCGGGTCGCCAAAGAGTTTGTGAAGTTCAACGAACGGAGTTTTCTCCGTCTCCTCGGAGATATGAGAAGCTACAATTACGTGGTCGATATCACCCCGGACTTCGAAGATGCCCAGTATCGTGTTCGCGCGATCGACTTCGATCAGCAGTCCTACGAAGGCTACAAGGAAATATATCTTCCCCAGTTCTTTCTCGAGAACGCAAGTGTGGTCGAGCTCTGTACCAACCTGATCAACTACCAGACCACCCGACAGTATCAGGACGAGGAGCGCACCCTGATGAAGCGTCGACTCAAACTCGCCCACAACCGCATCGGTGCCTTCTGGGAGGCCATGTGCCCGGATATCATTTCACCGGAAGAAAACGTCCTGCGATTGCGTGAAGAACTCAACACCTACCATGAGTGCAAAGCGTTCTCCAAATGCGAGACGATGGGAGAACTGGTGAAAAAAAATCTCGAGGTCTCTCTCTCTCGGACACGCAGCTGAGCTGCGTTCGATACTCGGCATGTCGCATCACCATCATTTCTTCCGAGCCTTTCTGAGGAATCTCGGACACGTCGGAGCAATTGCCCCTTCTTCGCAGGGTCTTGCCGATGCCATGGTCGACTGGATCGATTGGGATACGATCGGCTCGGTCATCGAGTTTGGCCCGGGGACGGGAGTCTTTACCGAAGCCGTGGCGAAACGAAAGAAGGAAGACACCCGTTTCATCGCGATCGAAAGAGACCCCGAGCTCGCAGCCATCACAAGTCGACGCTGCCCGGAAATCACGATTCACGAGGACTGCGTCAGCAATGTGGTTCCCCTGGCTCGGGAAGCTGGGATTGAAACTGCGGACGCAATCATCTGCGGGCTCCCGTGGGCATCCTTTTCTCCGGAACTGCAGGACCAGTGTCTCCACGCCATGTTCGAGGTGCTGCCACCCGGAGGCAAGTTTGCCACCTTTGCCTATTGGCAGGGGCTCGCCCTACCCAGCGGACAGCGGTTCCGAAAGTTTCTCCACGAGAATTTCTCGACGGTCGAACAGAGCCCCACGGTCTGGAAAAACCTCCCGCCAGCTTTTGTCTATCGCTGCGAGAGATAGCCCAAACGTCAGGACGCCGACGCTGCGACAACGGCCTTCATTTTTTCGAGCCCTACCTTCGCACATTCGTCGACAGGCATAGCCCAGTAGTCCTTGTTGAACAGCTCGAGCGAAAGTGCAGGATAGGCCCCCACCGACTTGAACTTGCGGAGAATCTCGGGAATCGGAGCAATGCCATCGCCGGGAAAGACACGGTCGGAGTCCTTGATCGTTTCTCGAGGAGGATCCGCCGGGTAATCGTTCATGTGGTAGGCGCGCAAGGCATGGGGTCCCATCAAGAGGATGGAATCGAAGGAAGAGCCCCCCTTGTAGGTGTGGTAGACGTCTCCGAGAAAGCAGGCATCCGGATGTCCGGCCCGAATCGCGATGTAGAGGGCCTTCTCGATGGTTCCGATCGTGGGATGCCCTCCCCACATCTCAATCTGGGGGGTAACCCCGACTGAGGCCCCGAGTTCGAGGAGTGTCCGATAGCGATCGGCTGCATCATCAAGATCTACGACCTCTCCCTTCTTCACCCCGGCAGGTGGAGCCGCAATCCGGGTTCCTCCCAATGCCGCAATCGTTTCCATATCCCGCTTGGCTTCTTCCAGACCTGCAGCTCGCTCATCGGGATCATTGACGATCCACTTCGCGAATCCAATGGCACTCTCGACGGACAGTCCATGATCATCGAGACGCTTTTTCAGGTCCTTGAGACTCCCTCCACCTTCGACATAGCTGTTGATCTTGCGAAACCAGGGTTCGATCCCATCATACCCGGCCTTTCCAGCGACCTCGATCTCTTGAGCCGCATCCAGTTCATGCCCACGGATCGTCGACATGTTCAGGCAAAGCTTGAACTCTTTCGAATCGCCATCCCTGGCCAACGTCTCCGTATTCCACATCGCAGCACTCGAAACTCCGGCAACTCCTGCTCCTAGGAGGAAATTGCGTCGCCGCATACCGGAAGAGCTCGGATCGCAAGGATGATTGGAAAGGTCTGGATTCTGCATTATGCAGTCATGACATGATCCGATTCTGGAATCAACTCTCATCACCTCGCATCATTCAGGTAGCTCCGGACTGCCTTCAGATTCGAGGAAAGGTGGTTCACCACTACGCATTGGAGGATCGCGGACGCATCACCCTGATCGATGGCGGATTCCTGACCTGCCGCCCTCAGACCACTCTACGGAAGCTGGAGGAGATCGGGCATCACGCCAGCGAGATCGACACCATCCTGGTCAGCCATGGCCACATCGATCACACTCTCCATCTCCGGGAATGGAAAGAGCGAACCGGTGCCCGGATCTATGCCCCAGCCAGGGATCGCGATCACATCGAGGGAGTGCACGCCTATCGGGGTGCCAGCCGATTCTGCGGAATCCTCGAAAGAACCGCACGCAGTCTCTTCCACTACCTCCCGCCCGAGATCGATTACTGGTATGATGATGAAGAGACACTCCCGGTATGGGGAGGTCTCCAGGTGATCGGGCTCCCCGGCCACACGCAAGGGCATTCGGGTTTCTATTCCCGAGATCGCCAGCTTCTTTTCGCCAACGATCTCTTTGCTCACTGGTTCGGACGGTCACACTGGCCTCCAATCTGGCTCAACGAGTCATCACGCGAAATCCTCGTTTCGGCAAAGAAGCTTCTCGAGCTCCCCCTCGAGAGCGGTATCCTTCTGAATCACTGCGACGAGAGCTCTCCACGCCTCCTTCGAGAAGAATTGGGAAGACTTCTGAATCATTAGAATTTCTTGCAACGCTTCCATTTTCACTAAGATAATGGACGAATTCTACGTAATCGATGCAAGAAGAACGTGTCTTGCACGTCTATTCCCCACGTAACCCTCTTCGACCGCCATGAAACTCCCTGCTCGCACAGCCCTTCGACTTTCGATTCTCCTTCCCGTTTTGCTCTCGTCGGCGTTGGTAGCTGAGGAATCCAAGCTCTTTGAGGTTCTTCCCGACAAACTGGAGGATCCGAAAGGGAAGAAGATGGAGGCCACTCAACTAGAAGGAAAATACGTGGGTCTCTATTTTTCCGCGGGCTGGTGTCCGCCCTGCCGGGCGTTTACTCCTCACCTCGTCGATTTTCGGAACGAACACGCAGACGACTTTGAAGTCGTATTCGTCAGTTTCGACAAATCGAATACGGAAAAACAACACTACATCCGAAAGAACGAGATGCCTTGGCCCAGCATTCCCGGAGCTGGTCGAAGAGATGCAAAGAATCTCTCCCAGATGTTCCAGGTCCAGGGACTCCCGACTCTCGTTGTCATAGCTCCCGACGGCGAAGTAGTCTCTTTGACGGGGAGAACGGATGTGATGTCCCATCCTGAAACTGCTCTTGAAACATGGAAGAAGGCAAAACAGTCCTAGCCTCTCCCCCTCAAGAAGAGTCACTCGCGCCAGTCGACTCCACTTCAGGCTCGGCTTCTTCCTCTCCGGCTTCCGAGAAAGGCGGATCCAGCGATCCGAGCATGAGTGAAAAGAAGAAAATGCGAAAACCAGATCCGGATGCGGATTTGGTCGCCCGTGCGCGGGAGGGCGACACTCACGCCTTCGACGAGCTCGTTGAGAAATACACTCCCAAGCTCTACGGATTGGTCTATCATATGACCTCGAATCACGAGGACACCAATGACGTGCTCCAGGATGTCTTCGCCAAGGCCTACCGAGCTTTGAAACGTTTCCGAGGAAAGTCTTCCTTCTACACGTGGATCTACTCCATCGCGACAAACATGACGCTGAACTTCTTGAAGAAGAGGAACCGCCGTCGTGCCATGAGCCTTGATGACGTTGATCTTGCCATCGAGCACGATCAAGATTTCATCGAGGCCACCTCGAAAAGCGACCCAGTGAGGGAAGCCAATATTTCCGAACTGCAGGAAAGATTGAACATGGCCATGCAGAAGCTGTCAGATGACCACAGAGCAGTGGTCACCATGTTCGATATCCAGGGGATGCCCCACGCCGAGATCTCCAAGATTCTCGGGGTATCCGAAGGAACGATACGGTCTCGACTGTTCTATGCCCACAGGCAGTTGCAGACCTATCTCGATGACTTCAGGAAGTAATCGCGCCAGTTCTTCTGCCTGAACTCTCATTGAATAATCCTTTGGAAAGGCGTAGTTTTTGCTCCGCCAGCCTTGAGACAGATGAAAGATCCAGAAGACGTTTCCAAATTGATTGGTCTCAAACGCTATGAGACCCCTGGCGAAGAATACTTCGCCCGATTCACTGCCGACTTCAAAGAGCGGCAGCGCTCGGAACTGCTCAGGCAGTCCTCCTTCTCGCTCTTCCGAGAGCGATTTGCGATGTGGTATCAGCAAGCCGGCTCGGTATCCTGGATGGTCCCAACCGGAATGGCGGCAGTAGTTGCGGGCGGAGTCGCCTTGATCGCTTTCCAGGAACAGCCGGCCGACCTGCCTGTAAATGGCATTGCCGATCTGGATCAGTCTCTCGATGTCTCTCTTCCTCCCTTTCCGGAATCAACCGATGAAGTGATCGAACTCAGGATCCCCTCTCCTTCACAGCTTCCCGTCGAACCGGCCCCCTCGTTTGACGAGGGATTTCTCCCCACCGGAGCGAATGGTCCGCTGATCGAATTGTAGTCTCCTCCCATCATGGTTAGCAGAATCTGGTTCAGCGGAATCCTGCTCGGGATCTTCTCTTACGCCGAAGCCCAGACCGAAATCGAAGAGGCTCCGAAAACGGGATCTCCTCTCTCTACCGCGACGATCAGCTGGACGGACAAGATTTCGTCTCCAGCGGTTTGCCTCGGGCGAGACCATTGGTTTGTCAGCATCCTCCCCAAGGGAGTAGAAAGGTCGGTTGCGGATGAAGTTTCCCTCGAAGTGTCCAAGAAAAAATTCCCGGCGAGAATCCTTTTCCTTCATCCCTCTCTCCAACTCTGCCTGATCCAGGGACCCGAAGGGCTCCCGAAATTCCGCAGCCATCCCCTTGCCGACTTCGATTCGCCGGAAGCAGGGACGAAACTGCATTGTCGAACCCATCGATCCAATTGCCGCACCACCGTTGCGGGAAAGGACTACCACTACCTGGGAAAACCGCTTCCCGTTCCCCTGCTTCGGGTTCGCATCGCAGAAGAGAATCACTTCTGCAAGCCGGGGACTCCCTTGATCAATGCATCCGGAGAATTGGAAGGGCTTCTCACCGAAAGAGTTCACGGAGTCGAGTCCCAGGCTCATGCCATACCCGTGGCGCAACTGCACAAGCTGGTTCATGAGTTTGAGCGCTTCAAGCGTTCCGGAAAAGTATGGGTTGGAATGGTATTCCACAAGATGTCGACCACACCTGAAGTCTTGGAAGTCCGGGAAGAGTCACCGGCGCGGAAAGCCGGTGTCGTAGCCGGCGATGTGGTGATCGAGTTGAATGACCAGGACGTGGAGAACTTGACCGAACTTGCCGAGATGGTCCGGAGCCTACCTGCGGGGGCCAAGACAGAGTTGACCGTTCTGCGTGGATTGGAACGAGTCGAGCTGGCCCTCGTGCCCGAATTCTCAAAGACACCCTGACGAGCCCCTGCCGGTGCGCGTGGAGAAGCGATCCCTCAACGCAAGCCCGTCCTCCCCTGGAGAGCTCGCATCAAGGTCAGTTCATCTGCGGATTCCAACCCTCCTCCTGCTGGGAGTCCCTGGGCGAGTCGGCTCACACTGAGTCCTTCCCGCGCTTGAAGGATCTCCGCGAGGTAGTTGGCGGTCGCTTCACCTTCCACGTCGGAACCGAGCGCAAGGATGACCTCGACAAAGCCTCCCGCTTGAAGCCGCGAAAGCAACTCCCCAATCCGAAGATCCTCAGGCCCGATTCCGTCCAGTGGGGAAATTCGGCCTCGCAAGGAGTGATACTGTCCCCGAAACGCTCCTGAGCGCTCCAAGGGAAGGATGTCCGTCGGATTCTCAACGATACAGAGGACGGTATCGTCGCGCTGCGGTTCCTCGCAGATCGCACAACCACTCTCGACCGTCGAGAAAAAGCCGCAGACGGAGCACTCGACGATCTCACTCCCGGCTCGACTTACAATTTCACTGAGGGGGTCCGTGGTCGCTCGCCCCTGCTGCATCATCCAGACCGCAATTCGCTCGGCACTCCTGGGACCAATCCCCGGAAGTTGCTTGAGGTGGACAATCAGGTCCCGAATGGGTTTGGGATAGTCGACAGCTGCCATGCGATAGAGATTGCGGCGATTCTAGAGTCGGTTGATGAGCCGCGCATGTCCACGAGCGGGGCTTTCATCCCGGGTCTCCAGCTCCGAAGCACCGGTTAGTGAGAGCTCCTCCTGCATGCGTCCGACAAAGTATTCCACGGTGGGGTCGTATCCAGCCACCGCACGGCTCCGGGAAAAGGCATTCAGTGCATCCTCATAACGCTGCTCCCGCAGATAGATGATTCCCTTCCAGTAGAGGTCCAGCCCCTCCTGCGCCTCGCTGGAAAAGGTCTCCTTTCGATCCAGGAGATGGTAGACCTCATGAAGAAGGCCTCGAGCAGGATCATAGAACATTTCAAGCGGGCGCAGCGCGAAGACCTCCCTAACCCTCGAAAACAGTTCTGGCCCCATGACGATTCCCTCCACCGTCGGAGGATTTGCCGCAGCGAGCCGAAACGCCAGCTCGTTGACTTTCCCCACTGCAGAGAGTCTCGCGGAAATTCGATCTCCGAAAACCCCTGCCGTCACTTCTCCCGTTTCAATTCCGATTCCGAACTCGAGAGACTGGAACCACCGAGTCTCACACTCTCGACTGAGATTGCGAAGCCGCGACTGGAGAAGCAAGGCAACGCGGCAGACTTCCTCCTCATGCGAAGAATTCTCATCGAGCAATCCGAAACAGGCCCGAAGACTCTCGGGATGCGCTTCGTCCAGGTACCCCCCCTCTCGAATCAGGAAAGTCTCGACGCTTCGCAGGAAGAAATTCGAGATCGCCACCCAGTCCTTCGGAGAAAGTTTCTCTTGGACTTCTGCGTGATTGAGGAGCCGGCAGGACAAGATCGACACCTCGACTCGTCTCGCCTCCAGGGGAAGCTCTTCGGGGCGCTGCAGCAACGCGAGAAACTTGTCGTGGGAGATTCGATTCCCTAGGACCTCGATCATTCGACCTCTTCGCATTCCCAGAGTCGTTCTCGAAAAGGCGTATCCTCCGAGCGCTGCTAGAAGGACGGCGAGGAGGCTCGAGGAAGGATCAAAAAGCCAATGATGCAGCGCCAGCACAGGGGAAAGCACGCTGATGAGGATGAGACTGCAAAGCACAACCACCCCTTTCTGCGCCAAGCCAGGTAGATCGACAATGGACCAAGCCACACCGAGAGCGACCAGCGTGGTGAGCAGGATCTCGAGCCAGGTCAGCCGAATGATATCCTCATGGAGGAAAATGCCCTGAACAGTATAGGCTTCACGCAGTGCTTCGCTGACGGGGCTGAAGGCACCGAGAAGTTGCGCAAGGGAGGCGATGAGCGCAGCCCCGACACCGATACAAAGGGAAATGAGTAGATACCTCGACATGCGGAAACTTCGAAATCCGGGGGTATCCGACCACCCTACACCAGCCTGATCGAAATACCAACCGGGCATCGAATCGACCACGCGAGAACCGAATTCGAAGCCAACCTGCCGGAAGATCCTGTTCTGAAAACAAATACGCCGACTTGGCGAACCAAGCCGGCGTATTCTCGAAAACAGGTCGAGAAAAAATCAGGCAAACAGATCGAGGACCGGCTTCCCTTTGTGGGCGACGGTGAAAGGTCGCTTGCTGGGGCTGTAAAGAACGTGATCCAAGGGAAGTCCGAGGGCGTGAGCAATCGTTGCATTGAAATCGGGAATCTTGACCGGATTCTCCGCCACGTTCTCGGCTCCTTCGTCCGTCTCACCATAGGCAATTCCGCCCTTGATACCACCACCCGCGAGAACGGAACTGAACGCCTTCGGATAGTGATCGCGACCCGCGTTCTGGTTGATCCGAGGGGTCCGCCCAAACTCAGTCGTAAGCACGACGACGGTTTCCTCAAGCTTTCCGCGACGATCGAGATCGTCTAGCAGAGCTCCCATCGCCTGATCGAGCACAGCACAACGCTCTGGTGCAGAAACAAACACATTGTTGTGCATGTCCCAGCCGCCGTAACTGACCTCGACGGACCGGACATCGTGCTCGATGAGGCGTCTCGCGAGGAGGCAGCCCTGGCCAAAGGAATTGTCGCCATAGCGCTCTCGAGTCATCTCATCTTCCTCGGCGAGATTGAAAGCCTTGAGATCTTCACTCTGCATGATTCGCACCGCATCGTCATACATCTGGCTGTAGGCACGAACCTGTTTCACGTCGTATTTCTCATGAAACTCGGTGTCGAACTTTCCGGCGAGTTCGAGACGATGATCAAACACCTCCTGGTTCATCCCGCGAAGACGCGAATTCTTCAGCCCGGAGTTGGGATCATTGATTGCGAGTGGCTCGTACTCGGGCTCGAAGAATCCACCGCCTCCATTGATTCGACTGTTCCCACCGACAAAAACCGAGCCGGGAAGATTGGGATTCATTCGCCCCTTGAACTTGAGTGCCCAGGCGCCGATTCCAGGGTGACGGATCGTCGCACGCTGCTCATAGCTTGTGTGCATCAGGTAGTTGCCCTGATCGTGAGCTCCCGCGGTAGAAGTGAGGGAGCGAACGATCGCCAGCTTGTCTGCCTGCTTTGCGAGGCTGGGAAGATACTCCGACATGCGAATCCCATCGACGTTCGTATTGATGGTCTTGGTCTGCCCCTGGTTCTCATGCCCGGGTTTGGTATCAAATGTGTCGATGTGGGTCATCCCCCCGCCCATATACAGGTAGATGACATGCTTGGCCGCATCAGCCCGTTGCTGGAGGCCGAGATTGGGACCCAGGGCACTTTGACCTCTCGTGGTGAGACCAAGAGCCCCGACGCCGAGGAACGTCTTGGCGGTTCCTTCCATGAAGCGACGGCGGCTCCACTCGTCGGATTGTAAGGGAGATTTCATGATATTGATAGGTTGTCGGATTGAGGTGATTGGGTGGCAGGGAAAGATTACTGAACAAAAATGAACTGCTGGGTATTCAAGAGCGCCCAGACGAGTCCCTCGTAGGCCGAACCGCCATGATTCTCGACCTCCTTCATTGCGATCGTCATCTCGCGTTCGGTGGGCTCTCTCGTGAGCATAGCCTGGAAAATCATCTCAATCTTTTCCTCTGGGTTTCCAGCAGAGTGGACACGTCGCCCGAAGACCGCGTATGGATTCGTGAGAGCTTCGACGATGGGACCGTTCAACAAATTCAAGGCCTGGGGAACCGAGGCGTTCTGAGCTGCATTCTCGATGACTTCGCGATCGGACTGGCCAAACTCGCGAAGGAAATGGCCGCGTCTTGCGGGTGACTCCAACTCGGAAGCTCTCGCCATCTGTGCGACGAGGCCGGTGTAGGTCCGGTATTCCCGCTTCTGCTGATCTCTCCAGACCTTGAGCTTCTTCTTGTCCTCCGCAACTTCTGCAGGTGGCTCCGGCATGGCAGGCTTGGGAAGCTTGGTCAACACGGCTCGCTCGCCCGCACCGGCAGCTGACATGCCTACCTGATCACTCGTCATGGACATCTCACTCATTCCCATAGCGACGAGGAGGCTGTCTCCATCGACTTTTTCCCCGATATTCTGATAGCCGATTTCGGAAATGATCCGCTGCCCTTCCCGACGCACTTCATTGAGCTCGTTTCGAAGCTTCACATAGCGCTTTTCGTCCTCGGCCTCGCGGGCCTCATACATCTTCTCACGGATCTTGTTTTCCTTGGGCTTGAGATCGCCATATGCCTTCGCGACTTCTTTCACCATCGCGATGTATTCCTCCTCGGGGCGATTCTCGAGAGAATCGTAGATTTTGCGAACCTTCTCGATCGACTCGAGCTGGCTCTTGAGGCGAGGACGATATCCATCTGCTTCAGGCAGGGCGAGAGTGACGATGGAATCCCAGATCTGCTCGGCGGTCATCCGGCGAAGAACGGGTCCCTGGAAATAGTAGGGCATACCAAGCACGAGCTCTCCCGCATTGGCCTCCCGCTGATAGGCCTTGGTATTGAACAGGACCTCCTGATAGGCACGCATGTCATAGTCGAGCTCGCGCACCAGCTCTTCGAGATAAGACAGCAATTCAGGATTGGAAACTGGAGTTTGCTCGGTGAGCTCGTCGACCGGCTCGAACACGCCGTGACCAAATACCCGCTTCCAGAGTCGATTCGCAACGACCTTGGTAAAGGTGGGATTCTCTCGAGAGGTCATCCAATCGGCGTAGGCCCGGATCGTGCTCTCATCAATATTCTCCAGATCGATCTCGGCTCCGAACATCGTCCGTGGCTTCACCGGATCGTGAGGCTTGGCGTCATCGTACTGGTAGTCGTGGGGCAGCTTCAGCGTCTTTTCATTCTCCGATGTCTGAATGTAGCGGACAGGATTGTAAAGCTGAGTCACCGCATCGCGCATTCCACGACTTTCATGAGCGTAGGATTCGTAGGCCTCAATCGATCGCCGAGCTGCGGCAACAAACTCATCCTTCGTCATTTTGTAACGCTCCAGCTGGCGGTCGAACTTGGGATTCTCGACGTACTTTTTCAGGGTGCTCTCATTCGTGATGGACGGAAAATTCTCGATGCCGACCATTCGCTTGTGCATGTCCATTCGCTCCTCCCTCTGGAACTGCGAAAGCGCCTGGCGATTGGGCGAATCGTATCTCCGAGCATCCATTCCGTAGGAAAAAGCAGCCATGTGGTAGTAGTCCATCTGCGTCCAGACATCGAAAGGATGGTTGTGACACTGGGCACACTCCAGACGAGTTCCCAGAAAGACACGCACCGTATTCGACATGTTGTCGAGAGGCATTCCACGATCACGAAGGTAGTAACCAACAGCCCCGTTGTCCCAGATCTGACCGGTCGCTGATACCAGCTCGTTCACGAACTGGTCATAGGGCTTGTTCTCCGCGATGGCCTCGCGAATGTAGAGTTGATAGGCCGCTTCCGCCTGACGTGCGCCGATACCCAGTCCCGAATTGATTCTCAGCACGTCGGCCCAGAAGTTGAACGCGTGGCTGACATGTCCATCGCTCTCAAGAAGATCTGAAATCAGTTGCTCGCGCTTCCGCTCATACGTCGAGCCCATGAAATTTTCAGCTTCCTCGATGGTGGGAATACGACCGGCGATATCAAGGTAGGAGCGACGAAGAAAGGTCGCATCGTCCACCGGCGCATTGGGCTTCAGCTCGTTCTCCTTCAACTTCGCTTCGACCAGTCGGTCGATCTTCGCTGCTGCCTTGGTAACATCGAACTCCTTGGGCGGAGCGGAAAACGAAAATGTCACGATCAGGGTGAGAGCCCCAAAGATGGAAAAGGTCCTGTGATTCATAGGGTCGAAGCGGCGGTTTACGTCTTAAGAATACCCCGGTTCCCTCAAATCGTTGCATACATGATGACGCCAACCCATCCGACGAATTGAGCCAAAATAAATGACACCCGAGCCGAAAAGCTGAGAGAAGGCTTGA
>JARGNI010000115.1 GCA_029213195.1 Verrucomicrobiales bacterium | reverse complement strand
CCCCCATCCATGTTAGATGCACCGCCTGCACCCGAAGGGTACACGCACCGGTGGATACGTACAGAGGTTCGTGGTTTTGACGACCGCAAGAACATTTCTGCGCGTATGAGAGAAGGGTATGAGCTTGTAAGAGCCGATGAGTACCCCGATTTCGAAGCACCCGTGGTAGATTCAGGTAAATATGAAGGTGTGTTTGGCGTTGGAGGACTTTTACTCGCACGCATTCCAGTAGAAACTTTGGCGGAAAGATCTGCGTATTTTTCCGGTAAAACTCAAGATCTTATGGATGCTGTCGATCACGACATGATGCGAGAAAATGCTCACTCAACCATGGCGATCAATAAACCCGATCGTCAATCTCGTGTAACTTTTGGTGGTCCACGTAAAGAGTAGACCACTCCTTTAGGAGAAATACATCATGGCAAATCAAGCAACTGCCTATGGTTTACGTCCTATTGGGCTTGTTGGCAGCGGCGTAAACAGTACTGGTGTAACCGAGTACGAAATCGCTTCTGACAACGCTAATGCTATCTTCCAGTATGGAATTGTTGTTCCTACTAGTGCCGGTGTAATTGCTCGTGCAGCAGATACAGCGGGCGGTACTACCGCAGCATTAGGTGTCCTGATGGGTGTTGAATATCAAGACTCTGTCCAGAAAAAGCCTGTATGGCTAAACTACTGGCCGGGCGCTGCTGGCGTAAGCGTGGATACAAACTATCCCGTTAAAGCTTACGTTGCAGATAATCCGAATCAAATTTTCCAAGTTGCTTCGGATGCAACCCTTACGGATCGAGCAACTGCTCTAGCTACCGTGTTTTCAAACGCGTCTTTGGGCACTTCTGCTCAAGCGGGTTCTACAGACAACGGTAACTCTACCTCTGCGTTGGGCGTAAGCACTGTTGCTACTACAGCAACGTTGCCCCTCCGTATTGTAGGCATTGTAGATGACGAAGCGAACAGCGATTACACCGCAGCGGGTATCCCACTGAAGGTTCGCTTTAACGCTCACTTCAACTCCAATGCATCGCGGTTTGATTCTCAAACCACTTCATTAACCACTGGCATTTAAGAGGGCTAAATCATGGCTATATCTCGCGCACAACTAGCGAAAGAGCTGGAACCCGGACTAAATGCTTTGTTCGGGATGGAGTACGATCGTTACGAAAATGAGCATGCAGAGATCTTTGACGAAGAGTCATCAGATCGTGCATTTGAAGAGGAAGTGATGTTGTCAGGTTTTGGCACTGCCCCTGTTAAGTCAGAGGGTGGTTCTATCTCGTTTGATGACGCGCAGGAAACATTTACTGCACGTTACACTCACGAGACCATTGCCTTGGCATTCAGCATCACTGAGGAAGCGGTTGAGGACAATCTTTATGATCGTCTTGCAGCTCGTTACACTCGTGCTCTTGCTCGTTCTATGTCACAGACTAAGCAAATTAAAGCTGCCTCTGTGTTAAACAACGCGTTCAATGCTTCGGCACCTGTCGGTGACGGCGCTGCTCTTTGTTCTGCGTCACACCCATCTTTATCTGGTAACCAGTCAAATCTTTTGGCTACACCAGCAGACCTTAACGAGACGTCTCTTGAGCAAATGCTCATTAACATCGCGGGTCTGACAGATGAGCGTGGTCTTAAGATTGCCGTACGTGGCATGAAGATGATTATTCCTAAAGAGCTGCAATTTATTGCAGAGCGAGTAATCAACTCTAACCTGCGTCCCGGCACTGCCGATAACGACATCAATGCGACTAAGTCTATGGGTATGATTCCTGACGGTGCGGTGGTTAACCACTTCCTGACAGACCCAGACAACTTCTTCATCAAGACTGATGCTCCTAACGGTTTTAAGATGTTCAACCGAACTCCTCTTAAGACTGCGATGGAAGGCGACTTCGATACCGGCAACATGCGATTCAAGGCCCGTGAGCGTTACAGCTTCGGCGTCTCAGATTGGCGTGCTGTGTACGGTAGCGGTTCATAAGATTTAGGTCTTGTGTGGAAAAGGGGTGGCTTGTGCTGCCCCTTTTTTTATCGTATCTTACAAATGTCCCTGACAGTCGCATCCCG
>JARGNI010000024.1 GCA_029213195.1 Verrucomicrobiales bacterium | reverse complement strand
CGTGGCTGTGATCGTGGCTGTGATCGTGGCTGTGATCGTGGCTGTGATCGTGGCTGTGACCAGGTCTCGGGTCGGGAGTTAGATACTGGAAAACCTGGGCTCCGGACTGGTAGTAGTGGTTGATCACGATGGGCTGAACGGCAGCCGCATGGCCATCTGCCTCGCCGTGGTTGTGAGTATGAGTATGGGGGTGATCGTGATCGTGAGTATGACCATGTTCATCGTGATGGTGGTGATGATGCCCACCTTCGTGGCGACCACCTTCGTGGCGACCACCTTCAATGCTCACTTCATCTGAACCGCATCCGCAAATATCGCACATTATTCTACCTTCAATTCTTTGATTCTCATTTCCTGCCCGGACTCGAGTCGGAGGTCATTCCCTCCGCACAATGGGCAGGATCCGAACTCCGTTCCGGTCTCCACCTCTTTCTCGCAGTGGAAGCACCAGGCACGAACCGGCAACTCCACGATATCGAGGATCGCGCCTTCGGCCAAGGTGTTTTCCGCCGCGATTTCGAAGGTGTAGCGCAACACTTCCGGATCCAGGCAGCCGAGACTTCCCAGTTCGAGCACCACGGTTTTGACTTTGTCGAACTGGTGATCGCGGGCGCTTGACTGGAGGATATCCAGAAGGCTGAGACAGACGGACATCTCGTGCATGAGCAATGGCAGGATGAGACAGGAGTGATTGGTTTTCAATGGCTCATTTGCCAACCGTGTCTTGATGTCGAACGAGGCGGCTGTAGCTTCCCTTCACTGATGGACTACCTTGATCCCTACCGCGACAAGAAAACGGTCCTCCGTTTGGCGGATGCGATCCGGTCCGCTACCACGAGGCCTTGGACGATCATGGAAGTCTGCGGAGGGCAAACTCATGCGATCGTTCGCTACGGAATCGATTCGCTCCTTCCCGATGAAATCACCCTCCTCCACGGACCGGGCTGTCCCGTGTGTGTCACGCCGGTCGAGATGATTGATCAGGCGATTGCCATTGCCGGGACCAAAAACACGATCCTGTGTTCCTTCGGTGACATGCTTCGCGTGCCGGGGAGCGAAACGAATCTACTCGCTGCGAAGTCCAGCGGCGCCGATGTGCGCATGGTGTATTCGCCGATGGACGCGCTGCGCCTGGCACGCCAGAACCCGGATCGGGAAGTCGTATTCTTTGCCGTAGGTTTTGAAACCACGGCACCCGCAAATGCCATGGCTCTCTACCAGGCCCGGGAACAGGGGGTAGAGAATTTCTCTATGCTGGTTTCTCACGTCCTCGTGCCACCTGCGATGGAAGCCTTGCTCGAGGCGCCCGAAAATGCGGTCGACGGTTTTCTCGCGGCAGGACACGTCTGCGCGGTGATGGGGATCGAGGAATACCTGCCGATCGCTGAGAAGTACGAGGTCCCTATTGTCGTCACCGGCTTTGAACCTGTCGACCTTCTGCGAGGGGTGCTCATGTGTGTGCGTCAGCTTGAGTCCGGGCGGGCGGAGGTCGAGAATCAATACGCGCGCTCGGTTCGCGACGAGGGAAATCTCGCCGCCCGAGAGATGATGAGTCGTGTGTTCCGGGTGGTTTCGAGACAGTGGCGCGGCATGGGAGAGATTTCGCAGAGTGGCTTCGCGATCGCACCGGAATTTGCCCAATACGATGCCGCGCTGCGGTTCCCGACGAGGAATGGCCAATATTCAGATCGATTGGAAGAGGAGGCGTGCATCAGTGGCCGGATTCTACAGGGCCTCCGGAGACCCGGTCAGTGTCCGCATTTTGGAACCAGGTGCACTCCGGAGCATCCCATGGGAGCAACCATGGTCTCCAGCGAGGGTGCCTGTGCTGCTTACTTCCGTTATCGGCCTGCTGAATCGGTGACGGGAAATTCGCAAGATCCGCAGAGCCATTCGACGGCGACTTCCTGATGATAGGGATGTGACGAAACAACCTGCCTGCCCAACTCCGATCACGGATCAACCGGTCATCCAGATTGGCCATGGGAGTGGTGGCAGAATGACGAATCGACTCCTCAGCGAGGTCATTTTTCCCGGGTTCCAGAATTCCTGGCTCGAGCAGAATCATGACGGAGCGGTCCTGGAGATCAGCGAGGCACGACTGGCATTCACCGCCGACTCCTACGTGGTGGAGCCGCGCTTCTTTCCGGGCGGTGACATTGGATCGCTTGCGGTGAACGGAACCGTCAACGATCTCGCGATGTGCGGCGCGCGGCCGAAGTTTCTCAGTTGCAGCTTCATCCTCGAAGAAGGCTATGCCATGGAGGAACTGACGAGAGTGGTCCAATCGATGCGGGCAGCGGCGGACCGGGCCGGTGTTTCGATCGTGACGGGTGACACCAAGGTCGTCGACCGGGGCAGCGGCGATGGGCTCTTTGTCAACACGGCGGGGATTGGTGTGATCGAACACAGGCTGAAGATTTCTCCCCAATCGATTCAGCCGGGCGATGCGATTCTACTCTCCGGAGATCTCGGCAGACACGGCATCACCATCCTGGCGGAGCGGGAAGGGCTCGAATTCGAATCCTCGATCGAGAGTGATTGCGCACCGCTCTGGGATGTGGTCGATGCGCTGCTCGAAGCAAACATCGAAGTGCGTTGTCTTCGCGATCTGACGCGTGGTGGCCTCGCGACGGTGTTGAAGGAAGTCGCCGACGATTCCACCTTTCAACTTCGGGTCGAAGAGGAAAAAATTCCCGTTTCCGACGGAGTCCGGGGAGCCTGCGAAATGCTGGGCCTCGATCCGTTTTTCGTCGCCAATGAAGGAACCATGATCGCCATCGTTCCGGGCGATCAGGTAGCTGCTGCCCTGGCCGCGATGCGCGCCATCCCCGAAGCCGCCAACAGTGTCCAAATTGGGCAGGTGGAGGAAGAAACCAATCAACGGGTGATCCTGCGATCCATCCTCGGAACTGATCGGGTCCTCGATCGGCTGCCTGGCGAGCAGTTGCCTCGAATCTGTTGAATGAGAGAAGAACCCCAGATCCTGCAGCGGGCCGATTTTGGAGCTCTCTTCACGGCGCTCCAAAGTCGTGGCTTCACCGTGGTCGGCCCGACCGTGGTCGACCAGGCCATCGTCTACGAGGAGCTGGATAGCGTCGAAGACCTGCCGATCGGATGGACGGACGAGCAGGACGCGGGGCGCTACCGCCTTCGTCGACGCGACGACGAGGCTCTCTTCGGCTACGTGGTCGGACCGCAGTCGTGGAAGCAGTTTTTCCATCCTCCTCATGTGAAACTCTTCGGAGCGAGTCGGGACCGTGAAGGCGCGCTCCGCTTCGAGTCTTCAAATGAAGAAACGCCCCGCTTTGCGTTTCTCGGGGCGCGCTCCTGCGAGCTGCATGGCATGGCGATCCAGGATCGGGTGTTCCTGGGAAGCGGCTATGTCGATTCGGAATATGCGGGGCGGAGAGAGAACAGTTTCACCATCGCCGTCAATTGCGGTCAGGCGGGAGGCACCTGCTTCTGTACGTCGATGAATACCGGGCCGAAAGTGGATGCGGGCATTCCTCATGACCTGGCATTGACGGAAATCCTCGACGAGGAAAGACACTATTTTGTGGTCACCGTCGGCAGCGAAGCCGGTCGCGAACTCTTGAGCGAACTGCCCACGGTTCCGGCAGCAGGTCCGGAGACACGCGCTGCCGATGAACTCGTGGCAAAGACCGCCCGCGAAATGGGACGCACAATGAATCCGAAGGGCGTCAAGGAGCTGCTCTATCAGAACCTGGAGCATCCTCGCTGGGAGGAACTCGCCGACCGCTGCCTGACCTGTGCCAACTGCACCATGGTATGCCCGACCTGCTTCTGCACCACGGTCGAGGATGTCACCGACCTGACCGGGGAAAACGCGGAGCGCTGGCGACGTTGGGACTCCTGTTTTACGATCGATTTTTCCTACCTGCACGGAGGCAGCGTCCGCCAATCGGCGAAGTCCCGCTACCGCCAGTGGCTGACCCATAAGTTCGCCACCTGGCAGGACCAGTTCGGCTCGTCGGGATGCGTCGGCTGTGGTCGCTGCATTACCTGGTGTCCGGTGGGGATCGACGTCACCGAGGAAATTGCCGCAATCCGCGAGGAACCGTGAACCGAGACTAACATTCCAACTATGAGCACCCTGGCTCCGATCATCAAACAACACTCTTTCTTCTCCGGACTGGACGACGAGACCATCGACGTCGTCACCGGTTGCGCCAAAAACGTCCGCTTCGAGGAGGGGACGGTCATGGCGCGCCAGGGCGACCCCGCCAACGAATTCTTCCTGATTCGCGAGGGCCGGATTGCGGTTTCCTTCCCGGCCCCCCAGGGAGGAGGGCTGACGATTCAGACCATCGACGCGGACGACATCGTAGGCTGGTCCTGGCTGATGCCGCCGTATGAATGGCAGTTCGATATCATTGCAGTCCAACCGGTGCGCGCTTTGGCTTTCGACGGGAAGTGCATGCGGGCAAAGTGTGAGCAGGACACGGAGCTTGGCTACGAACTCATGAAACGCCTCTCCCGCATCATGGTTTCGCGTCTCCAGGCGACACGGCTGCAGCTGCTCGATCTCTATGGCAACAACCGGCCCGCGCAGACATGATGCCGGAAGTTCACCAGAATCCCCTGACGAATCGGGAATCCGAGGCGCCCATGCTGCCGGAGGCCTGGCGGGTCGTAGCAAACGATTGGGAGAACCATGACACCTTCACCTTGCAACTGGAGCGAGATTCGGGCGGACCATTCGCGTTCCTGCCGGGCCAGTTCAATATGCTCTATGGATTCGGCAGAGGGGAAAGCGCCATCTCCATCAGTGGAGCCGATGAAGAAAGCGGCACGCTGTATCACACGATACGGCGTGTCGGAACGGTGACTCGGGCCCTGTCCGAACTCAACCCCGGGGATACCGTCGGGCTGCGGGGACCGTTTGGCAGTGCCTGGCCGGTCGAACGTTTGTTCGGGAGGGACCTCGTTTTCATCGCCGGCGGAATCGGACTCGCTCCTCTGCGTCCGGCAATCCGTTACGCGCTCGCTCACCGGGAGCGCTACGGGAACATCGTGATTCTGATCGGGGCGCGCAGCCCGGAGGACGTGGTCTTTCCCGCGGAGATCGATCAGTGGTCCGGGACGGAAGGAGTCGAGACCCGGGTCAGTGTCGATCGGGCGACGCCGGATTGGAAACGCAATGTCGGCGTGGTCACCAATCTGATTGCCAAAGCTGACTTCGATCCTTCGAACAGCGCCGCGATGATCTGCGGTCCGGAGATCATGATGCGCTATGCCATTCTCGAATTGAACAAACGAGGCATGGATGATGCCGGGATTTTCCTGACGATGGAGCGAAACATGAAATGTGCGGTCGGTTTCTGCGGTCACTGTCAGCTGGGTCCGGAATTCATCTGTCGCGACGGGCCGGTCTTTCGCTACGATCATTTCAAGCACTGGTTCAGCCAACGGGAACTATGAAGGGGGAAGGGAAATCGAAACAGAAACTCGCGGTGTGGAAGTTTGCTTCCTGCGACGGGTGTCAGCTCAGCCTGCTCGATTGCGAGGATGAGATTCTCGCGGTCTCGGAGGCCATCGAGATTGCCAATTTCCCGGAGGCGACCCGCCGCGTCCTTCCCGGTCCCTACGATCTTTCCCTCGTCGAAGGCTCGATCACGAGTCAGCACGACGCCGAACGAATCCGCCAGGTCCGCGCGGAATCGGAATACCTCATCACGATCGGAGCCTGCGCCACCGCCGGAGGAATCCAGGCGCTGCGAAATTATCGCGATGTCAGGGAAATGGCGTCGGTCGTCTACGCCTCGCCGCAATACCTCGACACCCTGGAAACCTCGACCGCGATTTCCGATCATGTTCCGGTCGATTTCGAATTGCGTGGCTGTCCGGTCAACAAGCAGCAACTGCTCGAGGTGATTCTCGCCTTTCTCCATCGTCGTAAACCCAACATCGCGACTCACAGCGTCTGCGTCGAATGCAAGCTGCGGGGCAATGTCTGCGTGATGACGGCGCACGGGACTCCCTGTCTGGGCCCGGTGACGCAGGCCGGTTGCGGTGCGATCTGCCCGGCCTACGATCGCGGCTGCTACGGATGTTTTGGTCCGATGGAGACTCCCAACACCGCCGCGTTGACCGCGCAGTGGAAAGCGATGGGAGTGTCCGATCCCGACATTCTCCGGGCCTATCGCTCCTTCAACGGCTACGCCGAAGCCTTCAAGACCGAAGCGGAAAAGCATGAGTGAGAAAGAGATCAGGACCATCAAGGTGGATTACCTCGCTCGGGTCGAGGGTGAAGGTGCCATGCATGTCAAAATCAAGGACGGCAAAGTTGACGATGTGAAGCTGAAGATTTTCGAACCGCCCCGGTTCTTCGAAGCCTTTCTGCAGGGACGCCGCTTCGAAGAGGCTCCCGACATCACCGCACGGATCTGTGGAATTTGCCCGGTGGCTTACCAGATGAGCGCCTGTCACGCGATGGAAAATGGAGCCGGTGTGCGAGTGGAGGGGGCGATTCGAGAGTTGAGACGATTGCTCTACTGTGGCGAGTGGATCGAGAGCCACGGGCTTCATGTTTTCATGCTCCATGCCCCCGACTTTCTCGGATACGACAGCGCCATCGAGATGGCCAAGGATCATCGAGAGCTCGTTCAGATGGGGCTTCGCTTGAAGAAAATCGGCAACGACATCGGCATCGTGCTCGGCGGGAGAGAAATTCACCCGGTCAATGTGAAGGTGGGCGGGTTCTACAAGGCACCTCGAAAACGCGACTTCCTGAAACTGGTCGAAGACCTGAAATGGGGAATCGAGGCAGCGGAAAAAACGATCCAGTGGTGCGCCGGGCTTCCGTTCCCGGATTTCGACCAGGAATACGAGTTCGTGAGTTTGAGACACCCTGATGAATACCCAATGAGCGAAGGTCGTATCGTCTCGAATCACGGTCTCGATATCGATGTTTCGGAATACGAGGAACACTTCGAGGAGGAACATGTTCCCTACACCAACGCCCTGCATTCCGTGCTGAAGGAGCGGGGCAGCTACTTCGTGGGGCCGATGGCGCGGTTCAATCTCAATTTCGACAAGCTGTCACCGCGGGCACAGGCGGCGGCGAAAGCGGCGGGATTGGACGGGCAATGCCTCAATCCGTTCAAGAGCATCATCGTCCGGGCCGTGGAGCTGCTTTATGCCTTCGAGGAAGCCCTGCGGGTCCTGGAGAACTACGAACGGCCCGAGGTTCCGGCGATCGAGGTTGACCCGTCCGGCAAAACCGGATTCGGCGCGACCGAAGCACCACGCGGAATTCTCTATCATCGCTACGGTGTGCTCGGGAACGGGGATATCCGCGATGCGAAAATCGTTCCTCCAACCTCACAGAACCAGAAAACAATCGAGCGGGATCTCTATCGATTCGTTCCACAATACATCGACTTGCCTGATGATGAACTCCAATGGCACTGCGAACAGGCGATCCGCAACTACGATCCCTGCATCTCCTGCGCGACTCATTTCCTCAAGATCCACCGCGAGGAGGTGAGCTAGTCCCGGCGTTTCATGAAGACGGTGCTCATCGGGATCGGCAACGAGTTTCGCGGCGATGATGCGGTGGGTCGGATCCTGGTTCGGCGACTCGCTGCATTGGAACTGCCGGGGCTGGAGATCCGCGAATCCTCCGGAGAATGCTTTTCCCTGATGGAGCTCTGGACCGATGCGGAGAGAGTCATTCTCGTCGATGCCCTGCAATCCGGATCCGCCCCGGGAACGATCCGGAGAATCGACGCCAGCACGGAATCGATTCCTGCGGACCTGGTGCAGCAGTGCTCGACCCATTCGCTCAGTCTCCTCGAGGCCGTGGAAATGGCGAGGGCGCTGGAGAAGTTGCCTCCCGAGGTCCTCATTTACGGTATCGAAGGGCATCGATTCGAACCCGGTGAAGAACTCTCTCCGGAAGTCGCCCAAGCGGTCGACGAAGCTTTCGAACAAATTCAAAGGGAGTGTGTAATAGCTCATGAGTGAGGATGCTGGCTCGAGGCAGCGACTGCGAATCGGCATCACCGGCGCGGTCCAGGGAGTCGGCTTCCGCCCTTTTGTCTATCGGCTCGCGAAAGAGTTGGGGATCGCCGGTCTTGTCCGAAACCGAACGGATGGGGTTGAGATCGAGATCGAGGGGGATGTTGTATCGACCGAAGCGTTTCCGGAACAGCTGAAGGAGAATTGCCCACCTCACTGTCTCATTCGCGAGATGGAAGTTTCGTTCCTGCCTCTTGCCGGCGAGAGTGAGTTTGCGATTCTCGATTCGGAAGGGGAAGGGGGCGGGCATGGTAGGGCAGGCGAAGTCCTTCCCGATCTTGCGACTTGTGGAGACTGCCTGCACGAGATCTTCGACCCTGAAGATCGTCGCTACCTCTATCCTTTCACCAACTGCACCCAGTGCGGTCCGCGATTCAGCATTGTGCAATCCCTGCCCTACGATCGCGCCAACACGACCATGTCCGGTTTCCGGATGTGCCCGGATTGCCAGGCCGAGTATGACGATCCTGCCGATCGGCGTTTCCATGCCCAACCTAATGCCTGTCCCCGGTGCGGCCCACGGGTCGCGTTTGGAGAAGAGACAGGAAACGACGCGATGGAATCGGCCACCCGCGCGATCGAAGCGGGGCGGATCGTGGCGGTCAAGGGAGTGGGCGGATTTCATCTCTTCGCCGATGCCCGGAGCGACGAGGTCGTTCAGCGTCTGCGCGAACGGAAACGTCGCCCTGACAAACCTCTCGCGGTGATGTTTCCCAATCTTGATTCGGTCGCCGAACACTGCCTGCTACAGACTATCGAAAAGGAAATCCTCGAATCGGTGGCGGCGCCCATCGTGTTGCTGCAGCGACGAGATTCCAAATCATTGGCGGACAGCCTCGCCCCAGGGAATCCCCGCCTCGGTGTCCTGCTACCCTATTCGCCGCTGCATCACCTCCTGATGCGCCGGCTCGGGTTTCCCGTTGTCGCAACCAGCGGAAATCTGAGCGACGAACCGATCTGTATTTCCAATGAAGAAGCTCAGGAGCGGCTCAGCGGGATCGCTGACGACTTTCTTTTCCACGACCGTCCCATCGAGCGTGCCGTCGACGATTCCGTGGCCTGTGTCATGGCAGGCCGGGAGTTGTCGCTGAGGAGGTCGAGAGGCTACGCGCCTGCGCCCATCGTGGTACCGGGCAAGCTTCGTCCCGTTCTCGCGCTGGGAGGCGATCTCAAGAATGCCATCGCCGTTACCGATGGCGATCGGATCTTCCTGAGCCAGTATCACGGCGATCTCGAATCCCCGTTGGCGCAGGATGCTTTCCGCACCCGGACGCAGGACCTGCCGGACCTGTCTCGTGCGCGTCCGGAGCGGGTCGTCTGCGACAGCCATCCGGGCTATCACTCGAGCGCTTCTTGCGAGGACGCGATTTCCGTTCAGCATCACCACGCTCACATCGCCGCCTGTCTGGCCGAGAACGGGATCGACGAAACCGTCCTGGGGGTGGCGTGGGACGGGACCGGATATGGACCAGACGGGACGATCTGGGGAGGGGAATTCCTTATCGTCAATGGGGCCGAGTTCGAGCGGTTTTCCCACCTGCGTTCCTTTTCCCTGCCGGGAGGAGAGCGATGCGTGCGCGAACCGAGGCGCACCGCGCTGGGGCTATTGCACGAGGCAGGGATTCCCGTAGAGGAGACGACCCTTGCAGCTGCCTTTACCGAGGAAGAACTGCGCATCGTCCGAACCAGTCTCGCGCGGAAGATCCACAGTCCCCGCACCAGCAGCGCTGGACGGCTGTTCGATGGTCTGGCCGCCTTGCTGGGGATTCGCCATCGAACCACCTTCGAAGGGCAGGCGGCGATGGAGTTGGAATTTCTCCTTCCGGAGAATGCCGGATCGCTGGGTAGCTATGTGCTCGACTCCTCACCAGGCAACTGGTTCCCCATTATCAAGGGATGCCTTCATGATCTCGCCGAAGGTGAGTCGGCCGCTAGGATCTCTGCGAGGATCCACCACTCGCTGGTGGAATTGATTCTCCAGGTGGCCTGCGAGGCCGGGCAGAGCCGGGTAGCACTCTCCGGTGGTTGCTTTCAGAATCGCTACCTGACCGAGACCGTGATTCGCCGTTTGCGCGAGGAAGGGTTCACCCCGATCTGGCATCGCCTTGTTCCTCCCAATGATGGAGGGCTCGCCCTCGGCCAGGCCTACGTCGCGGGTCGTACGGTTCCTTCGACTCAGCCCGGAGTGGCT
The DNA here is from genome assembly GCA_029213195.1 of Verrucomicrobiales bacterium. Taxonomy (GTDB): domain Bacteria; phylum Verrucomicrobiota; class Verrucomicrobiia; order Verrucomicrobiales; family DEV007; genus Arctic95D-9. The sequence continues at coordinate 81,790 of JARGNI010000024.1, read as the reverse complement.
TCGGAGGCGGAAGGCAACTCGCCAATCTCATCCATGTAGTCGAAAACCCGTTGGGCTTCCCGTTCGTCGATCACCGAGATCGCGAAGCCGACATGGACGAGGACATAGTCGCCGATGCCCGCTTCCGGCGTGTAGGCCAGGTTGACCTCCTTGGTGATGCCCCCGAACTGGACCCGACCGGTGCGCAGAAGGGCGTCTTCGCCTTCGGCTTCAAGAATTTTTCCAGGAATGGCAAGACACATGGGAAGGTGAAAACAGCTTCCTTCACCGGCGGGATGCGGTCAAGGCGAGTTGTCCGGAGGACCGGTCGATCTTCGGTGCCTGCGGCCGGGGATGCCCACCGAGACAACCGGCCCATTCGTTCTGATCGTCGATCGAGAACCGGATGATGTTGGATTTTTTCTCAGCGGATGGAGCTGCGGCGATCAGGCAGGAGAAAAGAAGGAGGGTGAGGAAGGGGGCGCATGGGGCGGAATGAGAAAGGGCATACCGATGCGAAGTATCGTGGCCAATCTCTATTGGGGGAGAAATGTAGGGGCGGTGGATCCATTGCTTTTGAAGCAGAGGAGTGATGTTGCGCGATGGAACAAACTAGATTCCTTAGCGGTCGTAGCACCCACTTGTCACGGAGCAAACTGAACCCAAAAGAGGGCTTCGTCGCTTGCTTGACCTGGTGCCGAACGACTTGGTGGGATCACGGCAGAAATCCGTTTGAGACGTTGCCCCTGATACTTTTTGAAGATGTCAGCAAGTTGCGCTGCCGGGCTGGCTTCGAGACCGGAGGCTTCGGACGTCTCAGTGAAGATCGCACTGTATTCCACTTGGCGTGGGAAGGATTGTCCCAGAGAGGCCTGGAAATCCCCAATCGTAAGGTTCCTCCTTTTGTGTTCTTTCAAGGCCAGACGTAAGGATTGAAACGATCGCCCCACGACCATTTTGTAGTGAAGCAATGAAAACGTCATCTCCGGTGGCTTCTCGTAGATCAGGCTGACGTATGTCGCCAACCCTGTGGAAAAAGGGCGCATCGATTTCAGAGTATACCCAAAAGGCAGGTCGATTGGATAATTGCCTTCTATCTTTTCGAGGTATTCCGGGATGTAGTCCGCCTCGATTTCTGTCGAGAAGTCACGTCGAAACACGATCTCGCCTTCGCGTGGCGCAACCATCACAAATCGCAGCTGCTCTCTGCGCAGTTGCTTGCTCAGAAGAGCCGCGAAATGCAACTTTCCCTGAAATAGAAATGGTTCGGAGGAAACGACACGATATCCCTCCGCCTCCCGCTCCGCGATGAAGGTCGGATAAAAGTCTCCGGGAAGACAGTGCGCGACCCACCAATCGTTGTTGGGTGGTCCCAATATGAAATTGTAGAGAGGCTCTTCCTCAAAACTTGCGTAAACATCCACGGCCTCAAATCCGTATTCCCCTTCGTTGACGATCTGCCGCAAGAACGCAGCCACATCCTGCTCGGGAACACCGAGGACGAGGCGTTGATCACCGTGATCCATCTCCGAGAGAGAAAAGTAGTTGGCACCGGACCTTGGAGCATTGTTCGCCGTGCCATCGGGTAACTCCAATTCTTCGCTTGCCGTCCCGGCCTTATGACTGGCCGAGTTGATGGCAGGTTCGGCATTCATCTCTGGATCCGGAGTTGATTGAAAGTCCGAATTGGGTTCCGGATCTTCACCTGGAATGGACTTGGAAACTTCGCCAATAACGTGGCTCGAGGTGTTGGCGGAAGGTGTCGAAGCCTCCACGCCACCCACCATTCGTTGATAGGTCTGCGATACGAGTGCGACCCCCGATGAGAGCCGCTCCCCAAAGAAGAGGGCCATCAGCACAACCGCCATGCTGCCGAAAAAGAGAACGCTCCAGAGGCGGCTGAGCGGACGTGTGCGCTCTTTCTCTCGTCGCTTTGTCGTTCCTTCGGAAGTGTTGGGCTTTTCGAACTCCGGAGTCTGATTCGTAGACTGCTTTGTTGTTTCCGTGGTTCCACGCGCTGACTCGATGTCTGAAGTGATATTCCACGAAAACATCTTCACTGCTTCGGCAGCCGGAACCTCCAGGCGCTCGGTCTGAAGCGAGACAAATTCTGATCGCTGCGCAATGGTATCCTTCTCGGAAAAACCCAGGTGCAGGATTCGACCGGCTTCCGGAGAACGCATGCGAATCTTCTGACCAGAGGAATCACAAAGTTCGCAGACTGGGTCTCCTTTCTCTACCACACTTCCTTCCAACACTTGAAGCGCCGATACCGTGAGGGGGTAGTTCGCATCCTCCAGCGTCGCCAGTTTGCGAACCACCGGTTGTCCATGTCCACCGATCCAGGCGAACCGTCCGAGAGTGGAGGTGTTGGCCGGGTATGAGCCGCTCTCCGGCATGTCCAGCACCTTGAGCGCTGTGGTCGCGCTCCCCCGAAACCGTTTCCCGGTTTGGGTTGTCGCTATGAACAATTCTTGCCGGGCTTCCAGGACCGTCCCGAAACCGCTGGAAGCGATCGTAAGATCGAAGGTTTCTCGAATCAATCCAACCGGGAGAATGGCCGGGAACTCTGGATCATTACTCATTCGTCTGCTCAGTTGCAGGCAGGATCAGCCTCCTGAAACCAGTTGCAAGAAAACTCAGTTAGAAAATCACATTGTACTCGTGGTGCCTCTGGCGTCTACCTGTCTTCGCTGGGTGGCGATGTGGATCACGCTATCGGCTACCGTGGGAACTTTTCCCTGCAGCATTCCGGGAAGGCGGCTACTTTCCACCATCGACGAGGAAATCCAGAATCTTCGCTTCGCCCACTCCCGGGGGCGGCGGGCGCCGGTGGAAGTGATTCGCCTTTCTGAATTGCGTCGCCGAAGTATGAAGCACGATATCTTCGCGCCGACCCGGCTGGACTTTCACGCTCTTCAGTTTGTGCTGAAAGGAACCGGGGCGCATTGGGTCGACTTTGCGCGGCACTCGCTCAAGCAAGGCGATGTTCTGCAGATTCGATCCGACCAGGTGCATGCTTTCGATGCGGAATCGAATCACGAGGCGCTCTTGCTTCTCTTCCGACCTGAGACCATTCCGCCCGAGCCGATGCGGCGGCTCACGATGTTTCTCGACGCTCCCGTTCCTCTCGCGAAACACGAGTTCTCCAGTTTCGTGCAGTTGCTCGATTTCATCCGTCGGATCGATGGGATGCCCGAAGAAAAGCGCCTTACCTCCATGGCTCCGGGCCTGCTCGACGCGATCATTTCGGGATTGGACGAGATCATCACGAGAGGAAATGCGACGATCCGGACTACGCATCACCACCGGGCGTCCGAGTTGGTCTACCGCTTCGAAAATTCCCTGCAAAGTGGTTCGAGGCGTCATCCCGTTTCCGAGTACGCTGCGCAGCTCCATGTCACCCAAAGAACTCTTGCGCGAGCTTGCCAGGCGATTCGCGGCAGGAGCCCGAAGCAGTTGATGGACCGGCACTTCACCATGGAGGCGAAGCGAAGATTGATTCTCGGTGATGACACGGTGGAAGAAATTGCCTTCGATCTCGGATTCAGCGAGTCGACGAACTTTGTGAAATTCTTCAAACGGATCGCCGGGACGACGCCCGATGCCTTTCGCGTCGAACAGAAAAACCATTCCTCGGAGTGAGGGAATGTCCATTTTTGACCATCGCATGTCGCATGGATACCTTGTCTCCTTCGCGAGGAGGCTGGATAGTGAGTCATCATGAAGAAGCTCATTCACCGCACTCTTGTCACTTTGGCTCTTGCCCTGGGAACGCTTTGCGGAGCCGAAGACTCCGAGGTCACCCAGCTTCTCAAAGAACGCTCCGCTCACCTTGAGCCGAAGATCACCCAGGTTTCCGATTCGGTATGGGTCGCGTCCGGCTACAGCCCGGCGAATATTTCCATGATCGTCGGCGAGGATGGCCTCATCATCGTCGATACGGGGATGTTTCCTCCCCATGCCGAGAAGGTGCTCGCGGAGTTTCGCAAGGTGACGGACCTGCCGGTCAAGGCGATCATCCTCACGCACGGTCACGGGGATCACACCGGTGGGGCTCGTGTCTTCCTCGAGGCCGGTGGCGAGGAGAAGCCGAAGATTTTCGCGCGTTCGCCGTTCAATTCCGAGGGAAACCTTTTCCAGAGCGGCGGGGTCAAGGTCAACAAGCTGCGTGGTGCGCGTCAGGCAGGTTTTGTGCTGCCAGCGGAAAAACGCATCAACAACGGGATTGCTCCCGCGGTTTTTCCTCCGCAGAAAGGGAATGTCTTCATCGGGAATCCACCGCGTCCGACGGATTTGTTTCGAGACGGCACGAAGAAAATCAACGTCGCTGGTGTCGATCTCGAGCTGGTCGCCGCGACCGGGGAAACGAACGATCAGCTCTACGTATGGTTTGGGAAAGAACGGGTCGTTTTCACGGGTGACAATTTCTACCAATCCTGGCCGAATCTCTACGCCATCCGGGGGACCGGTTATCGCGATGTTCGCAAATGGATCCGCAGCCTCGACGCGATGCTCGCTGAAAACCCAGCGCACGTGGTCCCCGGTCACACCCAGCCGATCGTCGGTGAGGAAAAGTCCGTCGAAGTTCTAACCCACTACCGCGACGCGATCCAGTTTGTCTTCGACAAGACGATCTAGGGAATCAACCAGGGTATGACGCCGGATGAATTGGTTGAGACCATTGAACTGCCCGATCACCTCCGCGAACTCGACTACCTGCGGGAATACTACGGCAATATCGAGTGGGGCATCCGTGCGATTTTCACCGGATATCTCGGATGGTTCGATGGCAATCCTACCAACCTGTTCTCTCTGCCGCCTGCTGATGAGGCGAAGCAGATGATCGCCCTGGCGGGCGGAGAAAAAGCGTTTCGCGAAGCCGCTCAAAAAGCATTCGAAGAAGGAGATATCCAATGGTGCGCCCAGCTCTGTGATCATCTGCTCGCCCTCGATCGGGATGACAAGGAAGCCCGTCTTTTGAAAGCGGATGCGCTTGAAGTTCTCGCGGAAGACCTCATTACCGCCACCGGCCGGAACTACTACCTGACGACGGCGCAGGAGTTGCGGAAAATCGGCGAGAATTGAGGGGCTGCGGGTGGAAACACGCCAACCCAACAGGGTCAGGCCACCGGATCAACAGGGTTCAGTGTCTTCTCCATCAACCCTTTCCTCCTAGCAACTCCATCCCATCGGTGTACCGGGGCCGAGGGGAATTCCCAGCGTCACCTTCCCAGGTCGATTCGGACGTCCCGGATCGTGCCGGCAAACGGATCGGGAGTCGAGCCGGGGCCGACGGCTTGAACTTCGCTGTCGAATCCGATGCTCAGGCCCTCGATCGGACGCGTGTCGAGGAGTCCGATGGAACGGTCTTTCGCCACGGGGTCTCCATCGACGGTCAGGGTGGCCTGCTCGCTCGTGTTGGTGGCTTCGAGACGAAATTCTCCTTGAGGCAAAACAGAAAGGGGGACGGACAGGCGAGTGTGGATGGGTTTGCCGAGGTGGCGACGGATCCAGAACTGGAGAGACCCTTGTGCGACGACGATCCCGTAACCTTTGTTCTTTCCGCCAAACGCGAAGATGGTTCCTTCCGGATTTGCATCGTCGATATCGACGATGGCCCGAATTCGGATCGGTTTGCCTTCGATACGAGGGGCGAGACGGCTGGAAAGGAAATCGCCCTTCTGAAACAAATCCGGGAGCTCGGTGAGTTTGTTGCGAAGGGGGGCGGGACCGGAGGGGGTAGTGGGGGAGGAGTTCTTCGTTTCCGGCTCTTTGATGGGATCACCGGTCAACTCCCCCCAGGTCATGTTCCGGATGCGGCTTTCTTCGCTTCGGAACGTTCCAATGAGATTTCCAAACTCGTCTCGCACCCGGACCAGGACGCCGAGCAATTCGTCTTCGCCGTAGACGTCGTTTCCGTCCCTTAGCACTTCATCGAGTTCGACCGATGTGGTCGTGAATACCTGGTCGCGGTTGTAGATGAGGTCTTCGAGAGCGTGGTCGCCCCGAGTCAGTTCAGGTAAGCTTGTCTCGCCGTCGGGTAAAGATGGGGATCGCGAAGAGTAGATCCATCTCCCGGTTTCCGGGTCTTGGGAAATGCGGATGTTCTCTGCCTTTACGACCAGATACTCGACACTTGGCTTGTTCAGCGTTTGTCGGGACACGTTTCGGATCGTGACCTGGTAGGCGGCATGGGCGGTATGGAATCGGTCGTCTCCCTGCCGCCGCCGATCTTTTGCTGCGGTTGAAGTTCGTCCGATGTCCACCTTCAGCTGGTAGTCCGTGAGGGCCGAGTTTCTCTTCAGCCAGGTCTTGAGAAACTGTTGGTCTTCGAGGACGAGGTCGACGATGGGCAACTGGGCTTCCTGCCCGTTTCGTGGAGCAATTCGGATGGTTCGCCGATCCGATGAGACGGAGACAATGCGAGCTTGGACGGTGCGGCCATCCTTGTTGGTGAACTCGCGAAAAGTCTCGCTGCTTCCTGGAGCTTCCTCCTGCGCGCGAAGGGGGGGCTGCGTGAACGTCAGGATCCCTAGAACCGAGACGATCGAGATGCTCGTTCTCATCAGGCAGGGCAAACGAAAGACGGACATGAAGGACGGCAGGTAAATTTCTTTCTGCCATGAGGTCCAGTCCCTGGTGCAGGTTTGGATCGGGCAGTGGTGTTGGAGTCGAGAGAGCCTCCAGGAGAGGTATCTGACCGCAAATTTCTTCTACCGTCAATCCCCTTGCCGAACCGCTATGCCCTGCCTCGGAAGCTATTGGCGAGGTGGAATGACTTTGAGAATGTATCCTGTCGCGAGTGGAGAAACTCCTCCGTAGAAAAAGGCCCAAACGATTTCTTCAGCCGGCACACCGAAGATGACGAGATCCCAAAGCGCTTCGAGATTCCACTCGTCGATCCAGTGGGGCCATATCCAGTAGGAAGTTCGAAGAAAAACGAAGTAGACCGCAGCAAAGAGAGCCGCTCCCCTGAGGGCATAGCAAAAGAGGTCGAGGCGAACCAGGGCCAGCCCGATGCCTACTGCTGTCAGTGCAGCTACCGCAGCCGGCATGACGCGAAGGCCCGAGGTCTTGAGTAGCGCAAATCCCACCACGTAGATGGATAGGACGAGAAGGAATCGGAGAAAGGTCCGGGTCACTCCTCCGGGGAGCTGGAGCTTGGAGAGGTCGCGTCCAAAAGCCAGGATCCAAGCGACGATCCCAACCACTCCGGAAAAGAGAAGGTCTTCGATTCCGATAATGAAAGGGAGGATTCGATTGGGAGACCAGTATTCGGGAATAAAGAAAACCTCAAGGGCACCTGTGGGGGCATTGATCAGCCCAACGACGAGAAGAAAACGGAAGGGAGCTCCCGTGAGAAGGAGATAGAGCGCAAGAACAACGCCGAGGCCCAGACTTGCATAAAGGAAGGGATAGTCCGACCACATCGCTGCTCCAGTGTGGGAGAGATCTCAGAAAAAGCAACCGGCACAGCGTCGGGAAATCCCTCGGAACTAAGCGTTGCTCCGGACAAACAGGTTTTGTTATCATGAGAGCCTCTATGCATCGTATCGCTACCACGCAGGAATTGCGTCACGTGCTATTTTTCAGCATCGCCTATCTTTCGGTCGCTGCGATTTTCATCGTTGCCGGAGGGAATCACGAGTTTCTCCTCTATCTCGCGGTGATGACGGTGATCATCCTCGCTGTGATCGGTGTCTATCGGAGGGCAGGGTTGAGTCGAGGCGTTCTCTGGGGATTCAGTATCTGGGGAATCTTTCACATGGTTGGCGGACTCATACCTATCCCGGATTCCTGGCATGCGTCCGATACGACGGGAGTCGTCTACAGCTGGCGAATCATTCCGGGCTATCTCAAGTATGATCAGCTCGTTCATGGATTCGGAGTGGGATTGGTGACCTGGTTGTGCTGGCAGGCGATGTCGACCCGGGTTCGGAGTCACGATGGGAGTCCTCTTCATCCGACCTTTGGAATTCTGGCAATCTGCGCTACCGCTGGAATGGGATTCGGTTCCCTGAACGAGGTGGTGGAGTTCTTCGCGGTCATGATCCTTCCCCACACCAACGTGGGAGATTATGAGAATACGGGATGGGACCTGGTGGCGAATCTCTTCGGGGCAACCATTGCGGGCATGACGATTCGCATCCTCTGGTGTCGTCGAAATCCGGGCGTGGTGGTGTCGAACTCGTAGGCTTTCCCTCGCCTCGGGAGAGCGTCGGAGCGGCTTACCTGCCCGCGCGATCCTTCTTCGCCCAGCCGGAGATCGAGGGCATCGCTCCGGTGGTGTAGGAGTTGGCATCGATTTCCTCGTAGCGAAATTCGGAGAAACGAATCCGGGTGACTCTTCCCGGTGCGGTGCCATCCACGATGTTCAGTTCGGTGGGTCGTTGCTTTCCCAGGAACCCGCGGAACTGGCTGTAGTAAACCGTTTTGAGAACTCGACCCGCGGAAGACAGGCACTCGATCTTGATCGGGAGTTGTCTCTGGTCTCGCTGATCCCGGTTGTTGCGAGAACTGACCCAGAGCCGGAGGGTCGGGTAAAGAACGTTTCGAGATTTCGCCTTCAGGGTCAGTCTTTGCGCGGGAACCTGTTTTCCGGAAATATCGATGATCTTCTCATCGCCCTCGAGAATGGCGGAATAATTTTCTTCGAGATCGAAGTGAGTGACATCGGCGAGCGAGGCATCTCCCATGAGGCGCTGCTGGGTGGAAATCTTGACGGGTCTCTCTGCTCCGGGGTCATAGAGCCAGAACGCACCGCCAACTCGGAGAAAGACCTTGCCGCGATCTCCAGTCGGCGAAAGGACGATGGAGATGGAATGCGGCCCATCCGTCGATTTGGAAATCTTGATGTAGGTGCGAAGCACCATGGACCCCGAGGGAGCCCGGTTGCGGTAGGTTTCGATCTTGGAAAGCGCACTGAAAGAGCGGGGTGGTTTCAGGCTGTCGGCAACGCTCTGAATAATGGTGTCTGCATCGTCACTGCGAACCAGCGATGGCGAAGCCAGATAGGAAACGCTGGCAAGGGCGAGAACAAGGACCCGAGCTTTGGCGAGGAGGGGATTGATCATGTTTTTGTCAGGGTGGCGGATTCAACTGTGTCGCAGGGCATCGACGATGGCCATGCGGGAAGCATTGACCGAAGGGAAAATGGACGACCCCACTGCGGCCAGCACCGCGATCGCGAATCCGAGGACGAGGATCATTGGTTCGTGAAACACGAGGACCTCGACCTTGGTGAAATAGGCGGTGCTCGGGGGATTGAAATGAATATTCATCTGGTTGAAAATCGTACCGAGGAGGAGAGCCATCCCAACGCCGATCAGCCCCCCGGCGATCCCCATGAAGACGGCTTCGAAAATGAAGAGGCTCGCGATCCGAGTGCGGGTGACGCCCATGGCACGGAGGGTTCCGATTTCCGAAGTGCGCTCGACGATGGAAGCAGCCAGCGTGTTGTAGATCGTGAAGACGACGATGCTGGCGATAATGGTGAACATGAAGAGGAAGATGACCCGCAGGTAGGAGGTGATCTGTTCGTAGAAAGGGGCCAGTTCGATCCAGGTTCGGCATTCGAGGTCGGGAAAGTCGGCGGCAAGGATGTCGCGGATGCGGATCGCTGCGGCATCGACATCGCGACTGTCTTCGAGAAGGAGGCGGAGGGAGTTCACCTTTGTGGGCTGGCCTGGGAAAAGAAGTTCGGAGGCGTGCTCGATGTGCATGAGGACGAGCCGGTCATCGAGCTCAACACTTTCGAAGGGCCTCACCGCGCGAACCGCGAGGCTCTGGATGTTGGGGGAAGCTCCGGCTTCGGGGACGCTGAGCAGCTCGATCCGAGGGCGGCCATCGCCCGCGGGATTCGGCTGGGTCGAAGCGGCTTCGAGAACGTCGAAGTTCGGAAGATCATTCGCCCCTGGATCGGTCGTTTCGTCGGCTTTCTCCTCTGCTGCAGCCTGGCTGGAGTCCTGATCGGCAGGAGCGGGTGCCGGCTTCGGGCTTGCGGAGCCCTCGTGGGAATCAGGTGGGGCGATCTCAAGCATCTCTGCCAACCCGATTCCGATGCTGCCACCATCGAGATCCGATTTGTCGAGCCAGGGGCCGCGTTGATAAAGCAATTCGTTGATCGGCAGCAAATCCGGTTTCGCGAGACCGAAAGGATTCCAGCCGGAAAAGACGGCGTAGTCATCGGGGTCGACGCCGAAGCCCACGAATACCGCGGAAGTGTTTTTCGGGTAGTAGTTGGCCAGGCCCGAGAAGGTGAGTTGGCCGGTGAGGACTTCGATGAGCGGTCCGACTTGGGGGTCTTCGCGGAGCACTTTCTTCAGTTCCCCATCATTCTCGATCACAAAGGACGCCGGACTACCGATCCCTTTCTCAGGAAAGCCTTTCTTGAAAATCTGTAGGTGCCCCATTCCGCAGGCGGTGCGGGTCTCATCTCCCTTGAAGGTCGCCATGACATAGCTGGCGAAAAGGATCAGGCCAGTTGTGCAGAGGGCCAGGGCGGAAACCGTGACGAGGGAACGCCGTCGGTTTCGGCAGGCATTTCGAAGAGCCAGGATGAGGTCGTGCATGGCTGGAAAGACTACCGGGGGGAAGGGATGAGCGAATCGTTTGAGATCCTGCCATCGCGGATTTCGACCCGACGTCTTGCGCGTTCCGCAACCATGGGATCGTGAGTGGCGATGACAAATGTCGTCCCGAGTCGGTCGCGCATTTCCTTCATCAGGTCGATGATGGTTTCCCCGGTTCGGGTATCGAGATTCGCTGTCGGTTCATCGGCGAGTACCAGTTCCGGGTGAGTGACCAGGGCACGAGCAATGGCGACACGCTGTCGTTGACCCCCGGACAATTCGCCGGGGCGATGGAGAGCCTGATCCTGGAGACCGACGGCTTCGAGCATGGCCTCGGTCCGCGACTGGCGCTCGGCAGCAGGAACGTTCCGAAGCCGGAGCGGGTAATCCACATTCTCGTGGGCATTGAGAACTGGGACGAGATTGAAAGACTCGAAAATAAAGCCCAGCTTGTGAGCCCGAAACGCAGAGAGCTCGCGGTCCGACAGGGTTGCGACATCCGTGCTATCGAAGATGACACTGCCCGCCGTCGGCTGATCGATGCAGCCGATCAGGTTGAGCAGGGTCGACTTTCCACTCCCCGAGGGGCCAGCGACGATGAGGAAGTCGCTGCGTACGATTTCGAGGCTGACCCCTTCAAGCGCATTTACGACGGTTTTCCCGAGCTTGTATTGACGGGACACGCTACGAAGTTCGACCAGGATTTCTTCCGACATCTTCATTGTTTCTCGAAGAAAATGGATCGGGATGCCCGCTCCACTTTCCGGGCATGCCTACCCGTTGAAGGAAAATAGAATGGGACACCCCGGATCGCTATGAGGGGGACTTTGCATGAATTGTCCTTCTTTTTGGTTCACTCCACATAATGCTGGTATGCCCCACCGCCCCGAGTGGATAGTGGGGCATGGCCGAAGGGATGGAGAGAGCCGTCGAAGAGGTGCAGGATACCGAGGGAATGCCTTCGTGGGCACCCCCCCTGTTTTCTGTTCTCCGAATTTTCCGCGGAGGGGATCCGGCAAAGATTCTAGTGAAGGCGGGTGGAATGGCAGATCGGCTTGCGCCGAACATTCGTCGAACGATCCGCTATATTCTCGCGTTTCAAGGGGTCGCGGTTCTGGCTCCTCTTCTCTGGTTTCTCGTCGTGAGACACCGTTGGCCGGCGGCTTATGTTTCCTATGCCGTCGTGTTCTGCACCCTCGTTTTGATCGCCATCTGCTGGTGGTTGCGATGGCGGGGGATGCAATATGCGAGGACGGGCGCTCGCCTTGTCGGGGAGATCGCACGTTCCGGGGTGGCGACGAAAGGGATCGCAGAGAAGGCGACCGAAGAGGCATTGAACTCGGAACCCACGCTCAAGCCGCTCGCCTCGTGGATCGTCGGTGAAAATCCCGAAGAGTATCGGCTGGAGGATGCTCGCGACGAGTATCTCAAGCGACGAGTCGATGATCAGCTCGACTACTATCGTCGCATGCTGGAGGAGGCGATTGTCGAACGACGACGACTCGGCCGGATCGTGACGTTCTCCCTCGACGGATCGCTCTTTCTTGCGGTGGCGGGACTGGCGGTTTCCTTTAATGCAGGGGCGGATCGATGGCTGCGTCTCTCGGGGTCAGATTACATCCTCGGGTTTGTGGGGGCGGCGCTTCCGCTGGTGGCGCTATTGATGCAATTGTTAGGATCAAGCCTGGAGCTGGACCGCAGAACCGGCCGGTATGCTCAGCAGATCGAATTTCTCGAATCCGTTCGAAAGAAACTGCTAGCCCTGGAGGATCGAGATGCCCTGCGAAGCACGGTCCAGGAAGTTGAGCGGGTCCTCCTGGGAGAGGTTGTGGAGTGGTATTACCAGGCGAAATTCAGCGAGCCCTACTACCGATCAAAGAGCAAGATCAACGATGCTGCAGAGATACGAGAGGTTGCGGCCCGGGTCGAGCGTAGCTGGATCGAGAGAATTGTTTCTGGGGTCGGGGTCAGTGCTGGATTTGTTGGTCGAGTGATCTTCGGGCGCCTGCTTGTCGTCGCGCTTTCCGTCGTCATCACCACCGGATTGATTTCCCTGCATGTTCCCAAGGATCCCATCGAGACAAGCAGGCTTCGGCAGGAGGACGGGAGGCTTCTCTCGAGCGCGGAAGCGCAGGACTGGGATCCGGTTCCGAATCGAGTGAAGAACGGTTTCCTGCTGATTGCTCACGGGTTGCACGATGGAGTCGATACGCAAGGGAAATTCGGCGAGGGAGAGGAGGCTCATTGGATGACCCGTATGCAGGAGGCGGTGAAAAGTCATCTCGGTGCCAGTGCTCCCGAAATTTGTCTCGTGAATTGGCATCTTGCCGCCAACCCTTCGCACTTTTCCCTGACGGGGCTCGAGGGGGTCAAGGAAGGGGATGAGCCCGGGAATGTCATTCCCACCACTCCCCAAGGGTGGATGCAGAATGTGGCTGCGATTCGGCCGGCGGCAGAGGAGATCGGCGAACTCGTCGGATACAAGCTGGCAAGGGCGATCCGATCGGGTGACATCGACAACACCCGACCGATGCACTTCGTCGGTCACAGCGCTGGAGGCTTTGTCGTGCTTCACGCCGCGACGGTATTGACCGACCTTGGGCTGGCCCCACCCGAGTTTCGGGTCACGATGCTGGATACTCCGGTTCCCGTGAAGGCGCACCTCGAGCATCTTCTCAAGACCACGCCGATCGACTTCTACAAGACCTCGGCCTTTGCGACCGGGATTCCGGACTCGGGGTTTGTTCCCAATTTCACCAAGTTCGGGCTCGAACTTCCCGAGGGGATCGATCCCTACACGGGTGCTCATTCCCACGCTCACCAATGGTATATCGACTCGATTGCGAGTGGAGATGAAAATGGGTTTCTGCGATCACCACTCTTGCCCCCTCCCGCTGCGGACTAGCCTGAGCGAAACGAGGGGGGGGGCTGGATTTTCTGCCACGGCAAGAGGTGCCCACCGCGGGACAGTAGATGCGCGGCAAAAAGGGCCGATATCTCTTATACATAGGGTGTTGCTCAGCGCGAGGAATGCGGGCAGCACAGACGTGAAAACGGAACAGACAACCCTTCGGATCTTCATCTCTTCTCCCGGTGATGTGAGTGAAGAGCGTGAGCAGGCGGAGCGAGTCATCAGGGAACTGGATGCTCGCTTTGGTGCCGAAGTCGAGCTCGAGGTGATTCTCTGGGAGCACTTGGGGATCGGGGCCGATGCTTCCTTCCAGGAGGGGATCAATCGGCTTCTCGACGAAGGAGGAGGAATTGATGTCGCGGTGTTCATCCTTTGGTCACGGATCGGCTCCGAGGTGGGAGGGAAGTTGAAACGTGAGGACGGAACGCGATGGCAGTCGGGTACGCAGGCCGAGTTCTACCTCATGCTGGAAGCTCGGGATCAGAGTGGGCAAGACCCGAAGCGCCCCGAGATCCTTGCCTATGTCAGAGAAGATGATGATGGGTTTCGGCAGCGGGTGCTCAGCCAGGCGTCGGACGAAATGGAGCGGCTGCTCAATCAGAAGAAGGCCCTTGAGCAGTTTGTCCGAACCGAGTTCAATGATGAGAAAGGTCGGAACCTGCGAGCCTACCACTCCTACCCGGAACCAGTCACGTTTGCCAATCAGCTGGAAATTCACCTGCGCGCGATCATCGAGCGGCTCCTTGGTGACCGGGTCATAGCGAGCCGATGGAGCAGCGATCCTTATCGAGGGCTGAACTCGTTTGACATCGAACACGCGGAAATCTTCTGTGGTCGGGAGCAGCAGATTCTCGAACTCGAAAATCGTTTTCGGGAACGTCACCGAAAATTTCTCAAAGTCCCGCAAGGAAGTGGGGAACGCAATCAGGAAACGAGAGCGATGCCTTTTGTCGTCATCCTCGGTTCGAGTGGCAGCGGAAAAAGCTCCCTCGCGCGAGCTGGGCTCGCCGCCAAACTCCTCCATCGAAACCGAGACCCGAATGTCCGTCAGTGGCGGGTGGCGACCTTCATCCCAACGGAAGTGGCGGGCGGGCTGCTCCCGAGCCTTTCTGCGACACTCCGCGAAGCGAAATACGGGATCTCCGAGTTGAATGCGGAGAGCGCATCGGTCCTCGCGAATCATCTCGTGGATTCTCCCGCAGAACTTTCGGAGGCAGGGTTGGATCTTGCCGAGAAGGAAGTGGGTGGTCCGGTGCAGTTGCTCGTGATCGTGGATCAATTCGAAGAGTTGTTCTCTGGTGGGATTTCGGAACCGGAGAGAAAACACTTCCTCGAAGAGCTCAAGGCGCTCGCGATGACCGGCAGGGTTTGGGTGCTGGCGACTTTGCGGAGTGATTTCTATGCCACGGCGCAAAAAGACGAGCTTTTCCGTGAACTCAAAGGGCAGGAGGGAGGCTTCGATCTCGTTGCCCCGTCCCTGGGAGACCTGCGGCGGATCATCGAAGAACCGGCCCGGTTGGTGGGGCTCCGATTCGAACAGGATGACGAAAGCGGTCGTTCGCTTGCCGATGTCATTCTCGAAGAGGCGAGGGAAGGGGAGTCCATGGGGCTCCCGCTCATCCAGGACGCTCTCCAGGAGTTGTATCAGCAGAGAAGCGGCGATGGCGAGGTGACCTTCCAGATCTATCGGGAGATGGGTGGTATTCGTGGGTGTCTGCAGCGTCGAACTCAGCACATGGTCGAAAGTCTCGACCCGAAGGAGAAGGAGAGCCTGCCAGACCTGTTTCGGAATCTCGTCACGATCGAAACCGAGACGGAGCGGGTTGTGCGTCAGCGTTTCCTCAAGAACGCTTTGAATTCAGAGCCAACACTGAAATCGCTGGTGAAGAAGCTGAGCGCGAGTCAGTCCCGTCTCTTGACGACTTCCGGCGACGATGAAAATGCAACGGTTTCGCTGGCTCACGAAGCGCTACTGACCGCGTGGCCGGAACTTGAGGGCTGGATTGAATCGAATCGCAAAGGTTTGCTCGATCGAGCTGAGGTGATGCGGGCATGTCAGAAATGGGAGGACGCGGATCGTCATGATTCCCTCCTACTCCCGGGAGGTCTGATTCTTGATTCGGCCGTTCATCTGAGGAAAGAGTTCCCCCATCTCATAGAGGGAAACCTTGCGCTGATCGAATTCGTGCATCTTTCGCAGAAGAGGGACAAGCGAAACAAGCTTCTGCGACGGGTGGGGATCGCGGCCGCAGTGGTTGCTGTGTCAGGATTTCTTATCTACTTCAATCACCAGGCGGTGCAGGAGCAGCGGTTGGAGAACGAAAGGGAATTGGCTCTGGAGCGGCTGGAGTCCGAAGTGCTATCGAGTCGTCTCGCTGGCCTCATGAAGAACGGTGATCCCGTTGGAGCCCTGGCCCTGGCTGCTTCGGATACGGAGGCGAGCCTGGGATCGTTCGGCCCCCGGTCGGCTGCGGTCGAAGCGCTCGCCTCGGTTTCCCGTCATCTCTCGCAGATCCTGGAAATTCCGGAAGAGTCGCGTTTCGAAGCGAGTGAGCAGGCCCTCGCTTCGGGCGTGGTTTCTCTCGCCTGGAGGAGTGATGGACAGGGGCTGGTTGCAGGCACTCGGGGAGGCACTCTCTTTTTCAGGGATTTGGCAGAGAATCGCTGGTCGAGTGAGGTCGTTCCCGACGACGAGAAAGGTCTTGGGTCTGCGGTGAAAGCGGTTCGCTGGTTGGACTCGGAGGGGCTGGTCGCTGTCTATGGAGATGGCTCGATCGGTCGAATCCGTGATGGATTCGAAGCAAGCTTCGAGAAGAAGACCTCGCCGGTTGCGTTCGGCAGCATTGCGACCGACGGAGGGGTGGCGGTTTCCCCGCAGGCCGAGAATGGAGTGCAGTGGTTTTCCCATGGGGAATGGAAGACCGAACCTTTGTCTCAGCGTGTTACCGCCCTCGCCGTTGGCGAGTCTGGGCGTCTTGTTCTGGCAGTCGAGCAAGGGCCGGAAGGGAACGCGGAGATTCAGTTTCGATCGGCCGAAATTGGCTGGAAGCAGGGATCGGCGGGTAGACGAGTTGCCGCGCTGGATCTTCAGGCCAATCAGCAACTGCTTGCCGCTGCGGCCATCGGGCTCGGAGTGGAGATTTTCAGCATGGTGGATGGTGAACAGGTCGGGTTCCTGCCTTGCGAGGATCCGGTCACCGCGATCGACTTTCATCCGGAGGAGTCCTGGCTGGCGGCGACGACCTCCGCAGGAGAGTTGTTGCTCTGGAAATTGGAGAAGCAAGTCGACAATTTCGGTGCGGTCGACTACTCCCAGCGAACTCCGTCTCAGGTGATGGAAGCCCACCGCGAGACCGCACTGAGTTTATCCTGGTCTCCGAGTGGAGACCAGATCGCGACGGGATCGGATGATGGGACAGTCCGGCTGTGGGACCTCGAGCTCGAGCATCAGAATTTTCTCCGCTTGTCTCTTTCGGAAGGAGCTGGAATACGCGGAGTTGCTTTCTCCCGGGATGGAAAATGGCTCGCGGGAGGAGGCGAAGATGGAACTGTCTCGGTCTGGGATCTTGACGATCGCAAACTGGTTGGTCCTCCTCTTTCGCTTTCCCGCGCACCGGTCCAGTGCCTGGCGTGGCATCCGGTTGAAATGCGACTCGCCGCGGGCGCGGTCCGAGGTGCGCTGCGGATTTCCGCCTGGCCCGAGGGAGAGTGGGGTGGCAGCTCAGCCACTCACGAAGATACCGTTTGGAAACTGCGATGGGATGCCAAGGGAGACCGTCTCTTCTCGAGTAGTTGGGATCGAACGGTTGGAGTGTGGTCACCGTCCGGAGAACCCTTGATGTCATGGCAGGGTCATGAGGACTATGTCCAGGGCTTGGCGGTCTCACCGGATGGAACGAGAGTCGCCACGGGGGGCACGGACGGAAGAATCTGGTGGTGGGATGCTGCAAAGGGCGAGGTCCTCTCGACCTGGAAAGGTCATGGCCCGGGAAGTCGCGTGGCAGTCTGTGCTCTCGACTTCAGACCGGATGGCGAGCGAATCGCTTCCGCCAGCAATGATGGTCGGGTCATTCTCTGGGACGTTGAATCGGGTAAGGAAGTGAAGGTTTTCGAGGGACACGAAGGGGACGTGGAAACCCTGGCCTTCGATCCATCAGGTCGCTGGCTCGCTTCAGCAGGGGATGATGGAACCATCTGGATCTGGGACTGCGAGAATCTCGCGCCCTTTCTTTCGTTTCGTGCTCACGGCAAGTCGATCGCGAATCTTTGCTGGAAACCGGGAGAGGAGCGAATCGTCGTCTCGGCCTCCTCTGATGGCACGGTTTTCTTTCTCCCCTGTTCTCCCGATACCTGGGCAGAGCGTCTCGGGATTTTTGAAACCACGGAAGCTTCTTCCTTTCAACCAAACCCTAACGAAAAACCATGAAAACTATTCATAGTATTGTTCCGCTAGTCGCAGGCCTGCTTGCCGGAGTTCCGTTCCTATCCCTGAATGGCAACCCGTCCGAGGGAGCCTGGAATGAAGCCGTTGTCGTCGGGTGGGATCAGGAACGACAGGAGGAATTCGAGACAACGATCAAGGTGTGGGACTTGCAGCCGGAGCGGAATCGAAATTTCTACTGGGAAGGGGACGTCGATGAGGCGGGTTTTGCGACTGGGAAGGGAAAGCTCCGCTGGAGAGAGGAAGGCGCACCCGACTACGGTCCCGAGGGCTTGCTTTCGGTCTATACCGGATTTCTCGATGCCGGGAAGCGGACCGGAAAAGGAAAGATCCGCTTTGCGAACGGTGAGAAGTATGAAGGAGCCTGGGAAAATGATCTCCCCCATGGATGGGGTGAGTTCTGGTATGCGAATGGAGATTACTACCAGGGATACTTCTCGGCAGGAAAGATGGAAGGAAAGGGAATGTATGCGCGTCATGGAATGGAAGTCTATGAGGGCACCTTCAAGGGCGGGAAGCGCAACGGAGAGGGGACCGTGGAATGGCCCGGCGGAGTCAGGTATGAATCCGAGTGGGTCAATGGATTGGAGACACCGGAATCCTTGACTCGTCGCAAGACGGCTCTCGAACGCATTGCCGCTTCCGAGGAGGCGATCCAATTCGGGCTCGTGAGTTCCCTGGCAAAGAACGAATACTTTCGCAGGGCGACCTTGGATTCGGTCACCTACGAATCGTACTACGAGGAGGGCGAGTTCGGTTTCCGACCTGTAGCGGATATGCTTGAGAGTTACCGGGAAGGTGGGTTGGTCCGCTCTGAGATGCCGGCGATCGGTTCTCTCTTCATGGAGATGGCGTTCGAGAACCAGGAAACGCGCCAGGTCGTGATCGAGCGGGGAGAGGTGGAGGTCATCGAGAGTATCCCAGACCTGTCTCCCTACATTGTTCCTCGGCTCGGTGCATCGGAAATTCAGTTCGATCTAGCCAATGCCGGATGGGGCGGAGCGCGGAACTGCGTTTTCGACTTCAATCTCCATCGCTACGGAGAGGGACCTGAACCGGGAACAGATGAAACCTACGAATTCCAGATCCAGCTGGGAGATTTTAAAGAGCGTCTTCTCAAGGTGGACATGACCAAGGCATTCGAGGAATGCGGCGTTGATGTTGCTTTTGCTCGGGAACACGAGTACGACTCGATGAACTTCCGGGGCAAGTGGACTCGGGATCAGGGGGATGCGGTCTATGGACGCTTCGCAAAGTATGACGACAAGGGGTTTCTTGATAGTGCTTCGGTAGGCCTCCATGCTCGTCTCAGCTACGAATGGACCGATGCCAGGGGGAAGACCCATTCGCATTCCGTTCTCTACGAAGGATTCATTCAACTGATCTACCTCGTCGAGGGAGGGGATGCGATGGGCGGGAATGCCAAGTATGACGTCGCGCTTCAGTACGAGGGGGAGAACTACCGGCTTCCGTTTCCGTTCTCCCAACGAGTGGAGCCTTTCCAGGATGCGCGTTTCGGTCTCGACCTGAATGTGGAGCGTAGTTCTCACCACCGGTTTCGGGTTCTTCTTCACTGTTCGGATGGAACGATGCTTCGCTCGCCAGTCTGTCGCGTTCACCTTTTCCGCCCCCGAGATCTCGATTTTGAGTTGCATGGAATCGACGGAGGCGGTGGTGAGATCATCATGCCGGGCGACTCCCCCTACCTGTTCCCCGACTCGCATGAACGACTCCTCGGGGACGACGAGTTGAGCCAGCTGACGAGGGATGATCTTTGGAGAGCGAGGAACGAGATCTTCGCAAGAAGAGGCTACATCTTTGGCTCGGATCGCGGAAAGGAACTCGCCGAGAGCCTGGGGGATCTCTATCAGCCCGTGGGAGGGATCGATGAAATCGAGCCGCTCCTCAATGCTGCCGAACGGGCGAATATCGAAGCCATTCGGAGCTACGAAAGTCGATAAGTGTCAGGGGGCTTTCGGCTCGTAGGGATTCTCCAGTGGAATCCAGCGCAGAGCGTAGGTTCCGGATTGGAAGAAGCGCGCTTCGATGAGTGCACCAGAGGCTTTGGGGCTGCGCTGATCAAAGAGAAAGTTGCCCATCGAGTAGACTCGTGCGTTTCGTCCCCCCCTGAGCGCTTCGACTCCTTTGCTGACCGTGTGAGGGTGGGCTCCGAGAATGACGGAAGCTCCTCCTTCGAAGAAGTGGCGGGTGAGCTGCTCCTCCCTCGCTCCGGGTTCTCCCATCCATTCGCGTCCCCAGTGAAGAAAGCAGAAGAGCGGATCGGGCGTCTTTTCAGGAAGTGCCGAAAGGATGATCTCTCGGTTCAGCCGTTGCGTGTAGGGCTTCACCTGATTGGAAAGATCGGTCAAGGCGGCGAGTCGGAAAGGACCAAAGTCGTGCGTTTCCTGATCGCCGACGACCGCGATTCCATGCTTTTCCAGTTTGCGGCGTGAACGCTCCCAGCCGATTTGTCCCCGGTCGTGTGAGTGGTTGTTCGCGAGGCTGACTCCGACCACATTCAGGGCTCGCAGCCAGTCGAGGGTGAGGGTGTCAGGCATGAGGAGGGTATTCTCTTCCTGATCGGTGGAAGCCTCTTCTGAAAGCACCCCTTCGAGATTGAGAATGAGGGGAGCCCCACCCGTAAGAAGGCTGATCCGTTGCTGAATTTCAGCGGCGGAATCGGGGTGAGACACGATGGGGAGAAAGTTTCTCCCGAGAAACGTATCTCCTGCGAAAAAGAAAAGAGCGTCTCCTTCTTGCGCCGGCCACGGGGGATTGATCGAGGATTCCTTCTCGAAGACCTGCACCAGGTAGCTGGTTGTTTCCCGCTGGGGCGTGGCCGTATAGTGATTGGAATTCCGGTGGGCCACAACGGTCGGCCTGGCACCAAATACCTCTGCCTGGAGCGCCTGGTGAATCCATTGGGCGGCCAGCGCATCGAGATGTTGAGGTTGCTGGAGTCGGGAGAGTTCGTCCAAGCTTCCACCGGAGATGACGTTCATGGTTTCCTGATCCCTTCGGTTCGCAACCGATTCGGTGAGGTAGTGAGAAAAATCGGTGGATTGGACGATCAGGGTTTGTTCGCTGATCAGGGGCTTCAGCACATCCACCAACTCGCGCCAATCCTGCGAATCGCTGTCTGCCCGGATCGCCAGGGGGATCACTTTGGCGTTGGGAAAGAAGTGGGCGACGAAGGGCAGCATGGTCTGGATTCCATGTTCCCGGTCGAAAAGGTCGGCCTCTTCCACAAGATGGTTGCGAAGACAGAGTGTCTTCACTGTTTCCACGTCGGTGGGAACTTCTCCGAGGACCGTCAGGAAATCGCGAGTCGTCGTGGCAAAGGGTTTCCGGGCCCTGCGAAAATGATCGGGAGAAAGCAGGAGGACTCTTTCGTAGGATCCTCCCGCAGCGGAGTGGAATCCGAGGGAAATGAGATCCGGGGCGAGGAGGTGATGGGGAACCGTGATTCCCGTGACCCTCCGGTTCGGGGAGCGTTCGAACTTGCCTGCCGTGATTGCCTCCTCGAAGAGGTCCTTTTTCTGGTAAAGCGAGGGGATTGGAACTGCCGGATTCTCGGCGAGGACGTTTCCGGTCAATAGAAGGAGAACGAACCCGGAAAGCACCTGGGAACGCCAGATGTTTCTGCAGTGGCTCGCGTGGAACTGAATGCTGGTGTTCTTCATCAACCTTCCTCTTCATTGTCTCTCTGTGCGGGTCGGTTGTCAGTCATTTTGTAGGGTCGCCTGTCCCGTCCCCAAGAAACTCCGGGGGGCGGGATCTGCCACGATCTACCTCTCCTGATGTGTGCAGATATTGCGAAAGGCTACCGCAACATCTGCACGGCCGACCTCAATTGGCGCTTAGCGGGATTTCGTTCGGGACGGGATGATAGAGACCAGTAGTCAGAAACATCCCCCGGAAGAATGAAGAAAGAACTCAACTCCCTCGATGACCTGTCCCGCCGCGCTTTTGTGGAACGCACCGCGAAAGCTGCCTTTGGGCTTTCCCTGATGCCATTCACCGATCAGGTCATGGCACAGAATGCGACTACGGTCGGGAAACCTGCCAAGCACATCATCTATATGTTCATGTCAGGCGGGATGACCCACATGGATACCTTTGATCCGAAACCGGGGACGGAGAACGGCGGATCAACGCAGGGGATCTCCACGGGAGTACCCGGGGTCGAGCTCAGCGAATTTCTTCCCAACCTCGCGAAGAATTTCAAGGACATTGCCGTAGTTCGGTCCATGCAGCAACTCACGGCAGATCACCGAGGGGCTTCCTACTGGATGCGCACCGGCTACAATCGTCGGGCTACAATCATTCACCCTTGCCTTGGCGCGTGGGGACAACGCCTCCTCGGTAAGTCGCATGAGGTGTTGCCCTCCTCCGTGGTCATCGGGGGAGGTGGACTCCATCCGGGAGGTGGATTTCTCGGCCCGACCTATGCTCCGCTTCCGCTCGGCGATCCCAACGGAGGTCTTCCCAATTCGACCTACGCAGCGGATGTGGATGAGGAACTGTTCGAGACGCGCTACGACATGATGAATGAGTTCAACAAGGCGTTCGACAGCAAATTCCAGAACGACGAGGTCAAAGCATACAACGAGTTCTACGACAATGCGCTCAACCTCATGTCGAGCGAAGACCTTGATGTCTTCGATCTCTCCAAGGAGCCGCAGGAAAAGCGGGAGAAATATGGGGACAGCCGTTTTGCCCAGGGATTGCTTCTCGCCAAGAGGCTGGTTTCGAACGGCATCCGCTTTGTCGAAGTCGTCAAAGGAGGGTGGGACATGCACAACGATCTCTGGACTGCGATTCCCCAGCGTGCCGGTGAACTCGACCAGGCGATTTCCGCGTTGATCGAGGATCTCAAGGCGGAAGGACTTTTCGAGGAAACCTTGCTCGTTCTCACGACCGAGTTCGGGCGCACCCCTCGCATCAATGCCAATGCCGGTCGTGACCACCACTCGGCCTGTTTCTCGGCGATGCTGGCCGGAGGGCCGATTGTCGGTGGACAGGTCTACGGAGCTTCGGATGAGAAAGGCCATGCTCCAGCGGAGAATGTTTGTCCGCAGGTCGATTTCAACGCCACTATTGCCAAGGCCACCGGAATGCCGCTGGATGAAGTGATCTACTCGCCCTCGGGACGTCCCTTCCTCATCGCGGGGCATCGCAAGGACCTGGCCACCGACGAGATCGTTCCCCGTGGCGCACCCATTGATCAGTTCTTCTCCTGAAAAGGATTTCTCCTTCGGATTCGTTGTCGAGGGGATACGTATATTCGGCCCACTCTTTTCGGGTTCCTTTTTGCGAGAGATCGGAGTTGGGAGCATAGTCCCGTCGATGACGAAGTTGCTCTCCCCATTTTTCGCCCTGGTTCTCTTTTCAATCAGCCTGCCCTTGGTGGGGACCGCTGAGGACACGAGACCGCCCAACTTCGTCGTCATCTTCTGCGATGATCTCGGCTACGGGGACCTTTCCTGTTTTGGGAATCCGAGTATCAAGACACCCCATCTTGATCGCATGGCGGCAGAGGGGCAGAAATGGACCCAGTTCTATGTCGCGTCGCCGGTATGCACGCCCAGTCGGGCGGGTCTTCTTACCGGGCGCTACCCGATCCGCAATGGGATGACCTCGGCCAACCGAGTGGTTCTCTTTCCGGATTCGGCCAAGGGGTTGGCTCCGTCGGAAGTGACCATCGCGGAGGTCCTCAAGAAAAGAGACTATGCCACCGCAGCGGTGGGCAAATGGCACCTGGGTCACCTGCCTGATTTTCTTCCCACCAACCAGGGATTCGATTCCTACTACGGGATTCCCTATTCGAACGACATGGACCGAGTCCAGGGAGCCGACAACTATCGCAAGATGGCGGAGGATCCGAACTGGTATCCGGATACGGAGCACTACAATGTTCCCCTGATGCAGGACGAGAAAGTGATCGAGCGTCCTGCCGATCAGAATACGATCACGAGACGTTTCACCGAGAAGTCGGTCGAGTTCATCGAGGCAAACCAGGATCGCCCGTTCTTTCTCTACCTCGCTCATTCGCTGCCTCACATTCCCCTTTTCTGTCACCCTGATTTTCGCGGGACATCGCTCGGCAGCCTCTACGGCGATGTCATCGAGGAGATCGATTGGAGTGTCGGGCAGGTGCTGGAAAAGCTGAGGGAAACGGGGCTCTCCGAGAACACCATCGTCGTGTTCAGTTCCGATAACGGACCGTGGTTGAGCTTCAAGACGCACGGCGGATCGGCAGGGCCTCTTCGTGCCGGGAAAGGCACCACCTTCGAGGGCGGCCAGCGGGTTCCCACCATCTTCTGGGGACCGGGCATCGTCGAACCAGGCATGGTGACCGAGATGGGATCGACTCTCGACCTGATGAAGACTTTCGCGACGATGGCGGGAGTGACGTCACCGACCGATCGGAAGATGGATAGCTACGATTTGTCTTCCGTTTTGAAAGGTGAGGGGAAGAGCCCGCGGACGGATTTCCACTATTGGACCCGGGCGGAGATTCACGCGATTCGATCCGGAAAATGGAAGCTCCATATCAAGCAACGCGAGCCGGTGAATTACGGAAGAGCCGTCGAGTTGAAAGAGCCTGAACTCTACGATCTCGCCGCGGATATTTCGGAGGCCTACAACGTCGCCAGAACGCATCCCGAGGTCGTCGCCGATCTCCAGGCCAAGCTGAAAGCCCACCTCGAGGATACCGCCGACTCCGATCCGGATCAGCTGGTGGAGAAAATCACGGGGCAGTAGAGGGGGCGGGACCTGAGTCAAACTGGTCCCGTTATCGGAATTTTTGCAAATTCCGCTACAGGGCAAAGAAGTAGCGGAGGTCGCAAGAACTCCGACCCCTCGCGATACTACACCATTTCCATCCCGGTCAGAGTCTTCGTGCCCGAGGAAAAAAGATCGGTTTTGATCGTGGCTCAGGAAGGTGGGCAGCGTCCCAATGTCGTTACTCTGCAGGTCGACAGTCTCAGCTCCGCTTTCTTCCAAACCGGATCCACTTTTCGACCTCGACCGCCACGAAGGCGAATAGAGCGATCCCAATGATCTGAAGCCAGGTGTCCGCCCCAAGTGGAGTGGTGTGGAAAAGTTGATTCATGATCGGGAGGTAGGTAAAGAGCAGTTGCAGTCCGATCATCGTTGCTACGCCAAGAAGGAGAAGCCGGTTGGTGAAGAGGCCAACAGCAAAGAGAGAGCGAGAGAGCGAACGACAACCGAAGAGATAGGCTGTTTCCACGAAGACGATGGTATTGATCACCGCGGTCCGCGCCTCGGCGGTCGTGTTTCCCTCAAGTTGGCTCTGGTTCTGAAACAGCCAGAGCCCACCCCCCACGATGATCAGCGAGACCAGTCCCGTCCGCATGAAGAGAGGAAAAGTCAGGAGCGGGCGTTTCGGGTCTCGCGGTGGGCGATTCATCAAGCCTGGCTCCTTGGGTTCGAAGACAAGCATCAAGCCAAGCAGCAAGGCCGTGGTCATGTTGACCCAGAGTACCTGAACCGGAAGCACGGGCAAGGTGAGACCAAGAAGGATGGAAACGAAGATGATGCCGCCCTCCCCCAGGTTGGTCGGGAGGGTCCAGACGATGAACTTGGTCAAGTTTCCGAAGATGCTGCGGCCTTCTTCGACTGCGGCCTCGATCGAGGCAAAATTGTCGTCGGTCAGGACCATGTCCGCGGCCCCCTTGGCGACGTCGGTTCCGGTGACTCCCATCGCGATCCCGATGTCGGCCTGCTTGAGAGCGGGGGCATCGTTGACTCCGTCTCCCGTCATCGCGACGACCTGGCCGCGTGCCTGCAGCGCCTGGACGAGACGCAGTTTCTGTTCGGGGGCGACCCGGGCAAAGACTTCGGTCTCTTCTGCAATCCGCGGAAGATCTTCGTTGGAAACATTCTCCAGTTCGCGACCGGTGATGACATCGACCTGGGTCCCCTCGCTGACGAGGCCGACCTGCTTCGCGATGACCCCGGCGGTGATGGCATGATCGCCGGTGATCATCTTCACTCGAATTCCCGCGCGACGGCAGTTGGCGACGGCTTCGATCGCTTCCTTTCGAGGCGGGTCGATCATTCCCTGCAGGCCAAGAAACGTGAGCCCCCCTTGAATATGTTCATGGTCCAGGATGGCTTGCGTAACGGGAGCATGGAGGCGGGTAAAGGCGATCACACGGAGCCCTCTCGCGGCAAGGGCGTCGACTTCTTCCAGGATGGCTTCCCGGTCGAGAGGTAGGGATTGTCCATCGGCACCCATCCGGTCTTCACAGCGATCGAGGAGGCGCTCCACCGCGCCCACCTTGTAAATGACACGAGTGCCTTCTGTCGATCCTCCTCCGTGCAGGGTGGCCCGGAACATGTGCTCCGATTCGAAAGGGATCATGTCGATGAGAGGGGCTTGCTTGAGCGTTTCTGCATGAGCCAGCCCCGCCTTGGCAGCGGAAACGAGAAGTGCGCCCTCGGTGGGATCTCCCTGGACCTGGTGTCGCCCGTCGGTTTCGAGAATTTGAGAATCGTTGCAGAGCAACCCGGCACGAAGGCATTCTCGCAGGGCGGGATGTTCGAGTGGATCGATCATCTCACCGTCGAGACAAATCTTTCCTTCCGGGTCGTAGCCGCCACCGGTGACTTCATAGGTTTCTCCACCAGCGTAGACGGCGAGAACGGTCATCTGGTTCTCGGTTAGGGTTCCCGTCTTGTCGGAGCAGATCACGGTCGTGCTCCCCAGTGTTTCCACAGCTGGGAGCTTGCGGATGATGGCACGACGCTTCGCCATCCGGGAGACGCCGATCGCGAGGACAATGGTGACCGCGGCCGGGAGTCCCTCTGGAATTGCTCCAACCGCGAGCGCCACGGCAGCCATGAACATCTCGACGGCGGATTCGCCACGGCTCACTCCGACCGCAAACGTGAGGGCGGCGAGTCCGAGAATGACCCAGAGCAGCAACTGACTGAACTGAGTGATCTTGCGGGTCAGGGGAGTGGAAATCTCCACCGCTTCCGAGATGAGAAAGGCAATTCGCCCCGTCTCGGTTCGATCCCCCGTGGCCCAGACCATCCCTTCGCCCTGGCCGGCCGTTACCAGGCTGCCGGCGTAGGCCTGGTTTTTCCGATCGGCGAGTGCGATTTCCATGTGAAGCGGATCGGTATGTTTTGAAACAGGGAGAGATTCACCGGTCAGCGCGGACTCGTCGCAGTGAAGATTGTGCACCTCGAGGAGCCGAAGGTCCGCCGGAACACGATCGCCCGACTGGAGCAATACGACGTCACCCGGAACGAGTTCCGAGGCGGGGACACGCACTTTCTCTCCGCCCCGTCGAACGACCGACTGGGTCGTCACCATCCGGCTCAGTGCTTCGATCGCTTTTTCCGCTTTGCTTTCCTGGATGAAACCGATGATCGCATTCACGATGACCACACCTAAGATGACCCCGGAATCGACCCACTCGGCGAGAGCTGCGGTGATCCCAACCGCCGCGAGGAGGATGTAGATCAGCGGTTGATGGAACTGGAGAAAAAAGCGCTTCCAGGCCGGCATTCCCCCCCGGCTCGAAACCATGTTGGGTCCAAAGCGATCGAGACGCTCTGCAGCCTCCTTGGGAGAAAGTCCCTGTTGTGGGTCGCATTCGAGGAGGCGCGTTGCCTCGTTCGCTTCCAAGTGATGGGAAGTCTTTTCGGTTGTCGGGTTATCGCTCATCGGGGGAAAGGAGAATCCTTTGCCCCTCGGCAGGGATGAGCTTCGACCTCTTCTCCATCCGGCTGGCACAGGGATCCAGAACCTTTACTACTCCTTCAGGATGACCGTAGTCTGCACACGCAGCATCGAGTTTCTTGGGATTCGCTTCGCATGAGTTGGCTTCTCGATGGGGCGGAAACCAGGAGGGATCGGATCCTTTCGGCGCACGCGCCCCAGAGGCGGGCATCCGGAACTTGTCGATTTGTCTTCCTGGAGAAGAGTAAGTCCATGCGAAGACTTCTTTTCCTGATTCCTCTCCTCGCCTCTTGTCTCGGTCATGCGGAAGACTATATCGGCCCCGAAGTAGAGCCTCCCTATTACCAGGTCCGCTACGAGGCCTCGAAGGCAGAGGACGGCCTGAAGTTTGCCGTGCAGTACACTGTCTGGATTCCCGAAGTGGTTGAGAATTTGCGAGGTGTGATCGTGCATCAACACGGATGCGGAACGGGCTCAGCGAAGTCAGGACTGACGGGAGCCTTCGATCTGCATTGGCAGGCCCTGGCCCGGGAGCATGACTGTGCGTTGCTTTCCCCGGTTTACGAATACGAGGAGGGCAAGTCCTGCCGTCTCTGGTGCGATCCCGAGCAGGGATCGGCGCAGGCTTTCCAAGAGGGGCTTCGTGATCTCGGAAAGCTTTCGGGGCATCCGGAACTGGAGAAAGTTCCCTGGGCCCTGTGGGGTCACAGTGGAGGGGGCGTCTGGGTGGGGATCATGACCGCGCTCTACCCGGAGAGAGTTGCGGCGACGTGGATGCGGTCGGGCGTTCTCCCGATCGAACAGCGCCCGAATCGTGAGCCGGTCACGCTCCATGAAGTAAACGAGCTCATGTTGTCGGTGCCGATGATGGTCAACCTCGGGACCGGCGAGGGAGTCACGGTGAAAGAAGGACGGTTTTCCGGCGTCTGGCCCGCGGCGAAGAAGTTCATGGAGAATGTCCGGGAGAAGAATGGTTTGGGAGCGATCTCGATCGACCCGCTCACGGATCATCAGTGTGGGAATCAGCGCTATCTTGCGATGCCCTGGTTCGATGTCTGCCTCGAGGCCCGTCTCCCGAAGTCGGTGGGCGCCCCCCTCCGCGTGATGGATCGGGACGCCGGAGTCCTTGTCCCATTTCACAAGGGGAAGGCGATCTCGGTCTCGGAGTTCGAAGGCGATGCCACGCAAATGGGGTGGCTCCCGACTCCCGGATTGGGAGAAGCCTGGGAGACCTATGTCGAGGATACTTCGATTGCCGACGCCACTCCTCCGCCTGCTCCTTTCGATTTGCAGTTTGCCGATGGTAAACTTTCCTGGAAAGCGCACGCCGATCTCGAGAGCGGTTTGGCAGGGTTTGTCATCAAGCGGGCGGGGAAAGTCATTGCGGAATTGCCGGAGGAGAATCGCAATCCCTTTGGTCGTCCACTGTTCCAGGGGTTGCAGTACAGCGATACCCCCAAGCCTCCTCTCGAGAAGATGGAGTTCATCGATCCCAACCCTGCGAAGTCGGTAGAGGGTTACGAGGTGATTTCAAAGAACACCCTGGGACTTCTCTCATCCAAATAGAGGACAATGAGAATTGGATTGGCGTTAGGCGGTGGCGGAGTGCGTGGGTTGGCGCACCTCCGGGTTCTCGAGGTTCTCGATGAAATGGGGGTGAAGCCTTCGCTGATCGTCGGAACCAGTATGGGCGCGATTGTCGGATCGATGTATGCGGCCGGTTATTCGGGAAGCCAACTTCGCGAAGGAGTGCGAGAGCTGATCATCAGCAAGGAAGATCGGCCGGGTGATCTCTGGCGGAGAAAGAGTTCTCTCCTCAAATGGTTTCAGTTCTTCCGACTGAAGAACGGACGACAGGCCGTGCTTTCGCCGAATGGGTTCCTCGAATTTCTGCTGGAGAACATGGGGGTCAAGACCTTTGAAGAACTCAAGATTCCCTTCCGTGCCATCGCCACGGATTTCTATCGAGAGGAGGAGGTCGTTTTTTCCTCGGGAGATATTCTGCCTGCCATCAAGGCAAGTATGTCGATTCCCGGAGTTTTCGAGCCGGTCGTTCACGAAGGCAGGGTTCTCGTCGATGGCGGAGTCGTGAACAACCTGCCCTATCGAGATTTGAAAAAGGAGTGC
Source organism: Verrucomicrobiales bacterium (assembly GCA_029213195.1). Taxonomy (GTDB): domain Bacteria; phylum Verrucomicrobiota; class Verrucomicrobiia; order Verrucomicrobiales; family DEV007; genus Arctic95D-9. Next base: position 52,034 of record JARGNI010000024.1, on the reverse strand, counting down.
GATGCCGTGATCGCCGTCGACGTGATTCCTTCGCGAGACCCGGAAGAAACGGACCCACCGAGCCTGACCGATTCGGTCATGGGGATGTTCGATTCACTGATGAATGAGGTGGTGAGATTCAAGCTGCGCGAGTCGCCTCCGGATATCTACTATCGCCCCGATCTTCACGGGGTTCGCACGCTCGATTTCGACAAGATCGAACAGGTTTACCAGCAGACCGACGAATCGATCGATCGCTTTCGGGAAGATTTGAAAGCTTTGCTCGAGTCGAAGGGAGGCGGATGAGAGGATCGATCCGATCGGCGGCGATTGATCCACCGAGATCGAGTTGCGAAATTCTCCTCGACCTGGATGGGGTGCGGCGGTGGGGAAAGCTTTTTCGGCACAGTGATCACGGATCGACCCTGAGATACTTGACCCCGTAGTCTTTGGGCAGCGGCGTGACCTGGTTTTCCTCCGCCCAGAGTGTCCACGCCTTGTCGAGTTGTTTGGCTATGTCAGGGTGCTTCTCGACGAGGTTGTTCATCTCGGTTCGGTCGTTGCTGAAGTCGTAGAGTTCCCAAGGCTCGTCATCGAAGGCGACCAGTTTCCATTGTCCCATGCGCACGGCCCGGTTTCCCTGGTGTTCGAAAAAGAGCATTCGCTCGGGCGTTGCTTCGGTGTTCAACTGTGCGATCAGGTCGGTGCCGGGAAGCAGCTCGGATACGCCTTCGCCCGCGGCGGCGAGGGCAGTTGGTGCGAGGTCGAGAAGATGGGCGGGGCGACGGTCGATCGAACCCGGCTCCGCTTCGAGACCCACCGGCCAGTGGACGATCCCGGGAGAAGCGATTCCTCCTTCGTGATTGAAGTGCTTGTACATTCGCCAGGGTGTGTTTGAGGCGTTGGCCCAACCCGATCCGACGCTGTGAAAGGTGCCAGCGCTTCCCATGGCCTCGATCTCTTCGTCGGTGTGGAGAATGTTCTGGTTGCTCGACTTGATATCGAAACCAAAGGGATCCCATTCGAAACAGGCCCCGTTGTCTGAGGTGAAAACGATGAGCGTGTTTTTCCATTCTCCTGCTTTCTTGAGATCCTCGAGAACACGGCCGATCTGTTGGTCGAGTCGATCGATCATCGCCGCGTAGATCGCCATGCGACGGGCGAGATCTTTCTGGCGGTCTTCGGAAAGACTGTCCCAGGCGGGATTGGTTCCCGTCTCGGTTTCGCCATAGTTTCGCCAGGTCGAGCGCGGACTCAACAGGGTGGAGTCGGGGACGATACCCTGTTGCTTCATGCGCTCGAGTCGCTCGGTGCGCAGCTGATCCCACCCATCGAGATAGCGATCGGCATACTTGTCGATCTCCTCCTTGGGCGCATGGAGAGGAAAGTGGGGGGCGTGGTAGGCGAGATAGAGAAACCAGGGCCGGTCCGGGGTTTCTCTCGCGAGTTGGAGAAAATCGAGGGCGTGATCGGTGACCGCGTCGGTGGCATAGAATTCTCCTTCGGGATAGCTGCGGGTTTCGCGATCCTCGGGCAGCCGGATGAGGTGCGTGGGATCAAAGAAGCGCTTCGCACTGACGAGCGTGCCGTAGAACTCCTCGAATCCATGTTGTGTCGGATCCTCGGTTCCGAGATGCCATTTCCCGGAGATGAAGCTCCGATACCCGGAAGGGACGAGCATTTCGGCAATGGTCTTGGCGTCGGGTGACACCGTGCCCTGGTAGCCGGGATGATCGATGCCTTTTCCGGCCATGTGACCGAGCCCGACCTTGTGCGGATACTGACCCGTGAGCAGGGCAGCGCGGGAGGGGCAGCAGCGACCGGTGTTGTAGAACTGGGTCAGGCGAACTCCTTCGGCGGCGAGGGAGTCGAGGACTGGGGTCTCGATTTCTCCTCCGAAACAACCGAGATCGCTGAAGCCGAGATCATCGGCGAGGATGTAGAGAATGTTGGGTTTCTCCGCGGACTGAACGGATGAAAGGAAGGCGGTGGTAAGAGCGATGGCCAGGAGGCAGGGTTTCATGGGGGCAAAGGTGGAGGTCTCTTTTCGAAACTACAGCGAAAGAATGGTTCAGTTTGCGCACTTTTCGCAAAGCTTGGCAAGAACAGGTCGTTGAGGGGGATCGAAGTGGAGGATACGTCCCCAGGGCAAATGCGCTGGAGGGACCGCGTCCCCGCGGTCCGCGGTCGACGAGTCTGGGCCCGCGCAAAGCGAACGGGTTGAGTTCCACGGACCGCGATTCTGGGTCCGAGCAAAGCGAACGGACTAGGTTCCGCGGACAACGAGGACGTTGTCCCTCCGATCCTCGTGCTCCGTCCTCGGTGCCCCCGTCTCCCAGTTTCATTCAAACTCGAAATAGGGAAACCTGTTCCCAGACGGAAACTCCAATGAGCAATCGGGGTTAGAGTGAATCATGAAACTTCTCCCCGGTCTTCTCTGCTTCAGTTTCCTTCTTTCGTCGGTTTCTCCTGCTGCCGCAGCCGAAACGATCCTCCTGGATCCGGTTGACGCGAAACGGGATCGCACTGTTCCGATCAAGGTCTATCTCCCAGCCGAGAAGAAACCGACTGCCGTCATCCTTTATTCCCATGGTCTCGGAGGCTCCCGGAATACCAAGGTTTACCTGGGCGAGCATTGGGCGGAGGCAGGATATGTCGCCGTTTTCGTGCAGCATGCGGGGAGTGATGAGGAGGTCTGGAAATCGGTTCCCCCGCGGGAACGACTTTCGGCGATGAAGAAAGCAGCCGGAGTCCAGGCCGCCTTGGATCGGTATGCAGACATTCCTTTTGTGATCGATCAGTTGGAGAAATGGTCCGTCGAGGAAGGCCACCCTCTGCAAGGACGGCTCGACCTGAAACGGCTGGGAATGTGCGGGCACAGTTTCGGGGCTCATACCACCCAGGCGATGATGGGGCAGAAGTTTCCCGGCAATCGGACGGTCAGCGATTCGAGAATCAAGGCGTTCTTCGCAATGAGCCCGTCTCCGCACAAGCGTCTCGATCCTGTGGATTCCTTTGGGCATATCGAAGCCCCTGTCCTCCTCATGACCGGAACCAAGGACGCCAGCGTGATCACCCCGGACACGACTCCGGAGAAGCGGATGCAGGTCTATGGTGCTCTTCCCGAGGGCGACAAGTATCATCTTGTCTTCGAGGGCGCGGAGCACAATGCCTTTGGCGACAATCGTCTCGGCGCGCGCAATCGGATTCCTCATCATCATCCGGCGATCCAGATGATCAGCACTCGTTTCTGGGATGCGTATCTCCGGGAGAATGCTGACGCTAGGAAGTGGCTGCAGTCGGAGAAGGTTCGAGAGGATGCCAAGCTGGTCGAGGCCGATTTGTGGGAATGGAAGTAGCTCCTTCCGAGATGACGTGAGGAGGAGATCGAAATTTTTCGAAAAAAACGAGTAACCTTTTGCAGTCTCGTGTCACTACACTGTGACCACCAGACTGCCCATGTCCGATTCCCCCAGCGAACCTGTTGAATCCATCGAGGAAGATGCCCTCGATGCGCAGGTGAGGTGTTTCCTCGAATCGAGATCGATGATCCAGGCTCATATCCGATCCCTGGTTCGGAACGCGAGTCTCGCCGATGATCTCTTCCAGGAAGTCTGGATGCGGTTTGAACGAGTGACTCGCCGTGGGGAACAGATCGAGAATGTCACCGCCTGGTGTCGGGCCGCGGCTCGACTCGTCGCTCTCGAGAGTTGGCGGAAGCAGGGACGAGAGCTTTCTCTTGCCGAATCCAAACTCTCCGAGCTCGTCGATCAGGCCTATGCCGAGCAGGATGGCCGGGAAGACTATTGGAAAGCCCACCGCTCCGCCCTTGCCGTCTGTCTCGAGGCCTTGCCGGAGCGATCCCGGGAATTGGTTTCCCGTTTCTACCACCGCGAACAATCCGTTGCCCAGATTGCCCAGGCCCTCGGGCGGACCGAAGGCAGTATCAAGACCGCTCTCTGTCGCGTCCGCAAGTCTCTCGGAGATTGTGTGCGACGCCGTGAAACCACGACCCCTTTTCCGTCATGAAATCCGATCGACTCGATGAATTGCTCCTTGGTTTCGAGGAGGACCTCCTCTCCCCGGGAGAAATGGAGGAGTTGAGCGCTCTTCTCGAAGCGTCTCCCGAGGCCCGGACTCGATTGGTCGGGACGGGAGTGCTTCGCGAAACGGCAGCGAGTCATCTCGCGGTGTTGTCGGATTCAGAGAAAATGTCCGTTGGAACCAAAGGGAGACGTTCTTCCTGGTTCCAGTGGAGACCGATGACGGCCGCAGCTGCCGGGATTTTGATAGGCCTCTTTGGTAGTTCGCTGTTGGTAGGCGGAAGTGGCGGGGTCCAGCGATTTCTCCTTCCCATTGCCAATCCAGGATTTGAAACCGCGGAGGAACTCCCGCAAGTGAACCTCGTGCCGACGGCAGGGCAATGGTCGGGGCTCGACACGGAAATTGTGACCGGAGGAGGGGAGAGACCCAAGGCTCGCAACGGACAGCAGATGCTGCGGCTGGGACCGGCTCCCGAGGGAAAAGGTTACTTTGCCAGTGTCATGGCCGATCTCACCGAGAGCCGGCCGGGCTCCTTCGGTCGGTCCAAGAAGATCGAGGTCACCGCTCGTTTTCATGCCTCGGAAGCCGGGCGGGGAGAGCACTATCTCCTGGCCGCGAGCACCTTCGCGGAGACCCCGTCCGCGATCCCCGACCTGTGGGAATCCAATTGGCGAATGATGACGACCTCGGCCCTGTCTTCCACACACCGCGCGATTTTCCCGACCGCTGACGAAACCGGGTGGCAAACCATTACGGTGGAAGTCGAGGTGCCTTTGCAGGCCCGCACTCTCGTCATTACGCTGGGCTCGAATACACCAGGTCCGGTCTCGGGCCGTACCGATCATTACATGGACGATATCGAAGCCTCGTGGATCGTCCTCGATTCTCCTTCTCCTGAATCCACTCCCCGATGAAGTCGACTCTTTTCCCTCTCATCCCGCTTCTCGTTTTGGGGCCCTCCCTGGCTCGGACCGAAACGATTCAGTTCAACCGAGACGTTCGTCCGATTCTCTCGGAAACCTGTTTTCACTGCCATGGACCCGACGAACACGGACGGAAGGCAGATCTTCGGCTCAATACCCTCGAGGGAGCGCTTGCGGATCTCGGGGGGTATCAGGCCATTCTTCCGGGAAACGCGGAAGAGAGTGAAGCCTGGCTCCGGATTGTTTCCGACGATCCGGATGAGTTGATGCCGCCTCCGAAGTCCCACCTCGTGCTGACCGAAGCGCAGAAAAAGACTCTGAAACGCTGGATCGAAGAAGGCGCCGAGTATGAAGGCCACTGGGCTTTTGAGACGCCCCAGCGTCCCTTGCTCCCACGGATCACTTCGGATTGGATGAAGAATCCGATCGATACCTTTGTTCTCGAACGCCTCAGGGAGGAGGAGATGAAGCCGTCGGAGGAAGCCGATCCCCGCACCCTGATCCGGCGACTGACCTTCGACCTGACCGGTTTGCCTCCGACTCGGGAGGAAGTCAGGAAATTTGTTTCGGAGTATCAGCAGGACGCCGAGTCGACCTGGGCTGCGACGGTGGATCGCTTGTTGGCCTCACCCCATTTTGGCGAGCGGATGGCGGTGCCATGGCTCGATCAGTCCCGGTATGCGGACACCAATGGCTATTCGATCGACGGGGGGCGGGACATGTGGCTGTGGCGGGACTGGGTCATCCAGGCCTACAACGAGAACAAATCCTTCGATCAGTTCACGATCGAACAGATCGCGGGAGATCTTCTCCCCGAGGCGACTCCAGCGCAGATCGTGGCGACGGGATTCAACCGGAACCACATGATCACTCACGAGGGCGGAACGATCCCGGCCGAGAACCTGACGAACTATGCTGCGGATCGAGTGAAAACGACCAGCGAGGTTTTTCTCGGTCTGACCATGGCCTGCGCTCAATGTCACGATCACAAGTACGATCCCATTTCGATTCGCGAATACTACGAGTTCTTTTCCTTCTTCAACGAGCTGAGCGATCGGGGACTCGATGGAAATGCAGGGGTGAATGCGAAGCCGAGCATCCTGGCGCATACCGTGATTCCCGATGGTGAGTTGGACGAGGTGAGGCAGGAACTTGCGTCATTGCGGTCCTATCTCGAGGAGACCCGGGACGGGTTTGCCGAGTGGCTTGCCGAGGTGCAGGAGGAAGAACGAAATCGTGGCGAAGGGTTTTCCCTCCAACGAATGGAAACGCTCGATGCCTCCAGTCCGAACCGTCCGGGGCCCTACGAAATCGCGGAGGATGGTGCCGTCGTCGTGACGCAACCAGGGAAAGGTCTCAATGCCTTTAGTCATGCCTTGAAGTTGCCGGAGGTCGACGCCGTCCATGGTATCCGGATTCATTTCGTTCCCGATTCCGAGAGCGGGAAATTGACGCCTCACCCGGATGGAGTCCCGAAGGTGACCACGGTTTTGGTTTCGGCGGGGAAACAGGCCGCGAAGCAGGTCGAGTTCTACAACCAATCGGTGATCGACCAGGCGACCGCGAGTTCGACGGGAGAGGGGAACTCGCCGGCTCATGTTCTTGATGAACGGAATCTCCATTGGTGGCAGCCGGAGTCCGGGGATGAGAACCCGCATCTGACGATCACTTTTGCGGACCCCATCGTTCCGGAAGAAACCCCCTACCTGACTGCGATGGTGTTCTATGGGCGCCCGGCGTCGCTTCCATTTCAGTGGCGCATCGAAGCCTTCCAGGGGAATGACACCGATAGCCGGTTTGCTTCCGACCTGTCGGAGATCCTGCGAAAAACGGAATCGGATTGGACAGAGCAGGAACGTGAGCAAGTCCTGGCCGCCTTTCGGGAAGAGGCTCCTTCCCTCGAGAGAGCCCGGATTCGGATCGCGAACCTCGAGGAGCGAATAGACGTCCTGACAAAGAAACATTCCGCGCTCGTGATGGATGCCGCGCCCAAGCCGAGAGAGACCTTCATTCTCGATCGGGGGCAGTACGATGCGCCCACCGAGAAAGTTTATTCAACGACACCGAAGATTCTCCCTCCGTTGCAGGCGGAAGAGAAAGCGACGCGGTTGGACCTGGCCCGCTGGATGACGCAACCCGATCACCCCTTGACGGCGCGAGTCGCGGTGAATCGAATCTGGGCGTTGTTTTTCGGTCAGGGAATCGTGACGACGACCGCCGATTTTGGTTCGCAGGGATCGTGGCCGTCGCATCCGGACCTGATCGATTGGTTGGCGGTGGAGTTCGTGGAAAGTGGATGGGATCAGAAAGAACTGATTCGAAAGATCGTGAGCAGCGCTACCTATCGCCAGAGCTCCGAGGCCACTCCCGAAGAGTTGGAGCGAGATCCTGACAATGAGCTACTCGCCCGAGGTCCTCGTTTCCGTCTCGCGGCAGAATTTGTCCGTGACCAGGCGCTCTCGCTCAGTGGTCTCCTCGTTCCGAGAATCGGAGGTCCCAGTGTGCAGCCCTATCAACCTCCTGGTCTCTGGAAAGAGGTGAGTCACTTCGGTAGCACTCCGGCGACGAAGCAGGTCTTTGTTCAGGATCGAGGAGAGAAACTCTATCGACGCAGTCTCTACACCATCGTGAAGCGAACGAGTCCCCATCCCAGCATGGCCGCTTTCGATGCTCCCAACCGAGAGATGTGCATCACGGAACGAGGGGTGACCAATACTCCGCTGCAGGCGTTGGTGACGCTGAATGATCCACAGTTCGCCGAAGCCGCTCGGGTCTTTGCTGAGAACTTGCTCCAGGAGTCCGGCGATGGCGATGAGCGGCAGCGTTTGCAGATCGCCTTCGAAAAGATCACGGGACGACTTCCAGCCGACGCCGAGATCAATGCCCTGTCCTCCTTCCTGACGGATGAGTTTTCTCGTTTCGAGCAGGACCGCGAGGCAGCTGCCCTGGCCGTTGCCGTCGGCGAAGCCCCCTTGGACGAAACCCTTCCCGTGGTCGATCTCGCGGCGTGGACGCAGGTTTCCGCCTTGCTTTTCAACCTGAGTGAAACCCTGACGAGGCACTGATATGAGAGCGCTCTTGTTGGTTTTCCTGGCCCTGATCCTTTCGCCCGCCACGGCAGCGGAAGATCGCCCCAATGTGGTTCTGATTCTCTCCGATGACCAGGGATGGACGGATTATGGATTCATGGGGCACGAGGTGGTTCGCACTCCTCATCTCGATCAGTTGGCCAAGGAGTCGCTGCTGTTCGAGAAGGGCTACGTGGTCTCGCCGCTGTGTCGGCCTTCTCTGGCATCGATCGTTACCGGGTTGCCTCCTCATCGACATGGAGTCGTTGGGAATGATGTCAGTCCTGCGAAGAGGGCAGAACGTGACCGTGAGGATCGCCCAGTCCGAGAAGCATTTCATTCCCACCCCAGTCTCATCCGGTTCCTCACCGAGCGAGGGTATCTCGCTTTCCAGTCCGGGAAATGGTGGGAAGGCTCCTGGAAGGACGGAGGGTTTACCCATGGAATGACCCACGGAGATGCTTCGAAAGGGGGACGACATGGCGACGCCGGTCTCGCGATCGGACGCAAGGGGATGGCGCAGATCGATGCGTTTCTCGATACGGCGGCGGAAGAAGAGAAGCCGTTCTTTCTCTGGTATGCTCCGTTTCTTCCCCACACGCCCCACAATCCTCCGGCCCGGTTCCTGGAGCCCTACGAGGACAAAGGACTCAGCAAGGCGACGGCTCGGTATTTCGCGATGTGCGAGTGGTTCGATGCCACTTGTGGGGAATTGCTCGCCTCCCTCGATCGACGCGGGATTCGGGAAAATACCCTCATCTTCTGCGTGTGTGACAACGGCTGGCTCGCCGCTGCGGATTCGAAGATCCCGCTGCCGAAGGGGTGGTGGCCCGGCTTCGCTCCCAAGTCGAAGGGTTCTCCCTACGAGTTGGGGGTTCGGACCCCGATCTTCTTTTCGTGGAAAGGAAAGATCGAGCCGAGTCGACCGGAAACCTTCGCCAGTTCCCTCGATCTTTTCCCGACGATTGTTTCCCTCTGTGGGTTGGATCCGCCGGAGGGCCTGCCCGGTATTGATCTGACCCGTGAGAAACGGGAGCGAGTCGCGGGAGCTGCGTACTCGATTCACAACATGACACCGGGGAAGCCGTTCGAGACCCTCCAATACAGCTGGCTTCGAGAGGGGGATTGGAAATTTCTCCTTCGCCACGAGGGCAGTGACACGACTCGCTATCGGACGGTGCAGGAGTGGGATCGGGTTCCCGTTCAGCTGTTTCACCTGCCTTCCGATCCTGACGAAGAAACCAACCTCGCGGACGAGGAGTCCGAACGGGTCGAACGGTTTCGTTCTCTTCTCCTGCAAACCTTTCCCCAACCCTGACCTTTTATGAAACGCATCTCGTTGCTGGATACTCTTGACGAACAACAACGCCAGGCCATGACTCGGCGATCGCTTCTCGGTCGCGGCGCGGCCGGGTTGGGCGGTCTCGCCTTGGGGCAGATGATGGCTGCAGACTCCCAGGGTGCCGTTTCTCCCCTGCGCGAAGCAGGCTCTGGCGAAGGGCTTCCGGGATTGCCTCACTTCGCCGCCAAAGCGAAGCGGGTCATCTACCTGTTTCAGTCGGGCGGCCCGAGTCACGTCGATCTTTTCGATCACAAGGAGTCCCTCGATCGGTTCCACGGGTCTGATCTCCCGGCCTCGGTGCGCGGAGAACAGCGGCTCACAGGGATGACAGCGCGGCAGGCGAGTTTCCCGGTGGTGAAGCCACTCTGGGGCGGGAAGCGGTGTGGCGATCACGGGACCTGGATCGGGAACCCTCTTCCGCATATCCAAGGGATCGCCGATGACATGACGATCATTCGGTCGATGTGGACCGAAGCGATCAATCACGATCCAGGGGTCACCTACATCAACACCGGTTCCCAGCAGATGGGGCATGCGTCCATGGGTGCCTGGCTCAGCTATGGTCTCGGAAGAGAGAATGACAATTTTCCCGCCTACATGGTCCTGCTCAGCCAGGGTACAGGAAAGAATCCCGGTCAGCCGCTTTTCTCCCGCCTCTGGGGGAGCGGTTACCTGCCTTCGAGCCATCAAGGAGTCATGCTCCGCCCGGGGGCGAATCCCGTTCTCTATCTGAAGAATCCTCCGGGTGTCTCCTCCGATGCCCGTCGTCGATTGCTCGATACCCTCGGGGATCTGAATCGTCGCTATTCCGAGGAGGCGGGAGATCCCGAGACCCTCGCTCGGGTCGAGGCCTATGAGATGGCGTATCGCATGCAGACCTCGGTGCCCGACCTGACCGATCTTTCCGATGAACCCGAGTCGACCTTTGAGCTGTATGGAGAAGAGGCACGGCGTCCGGGAACCTTCGCGGCCAACTGTCTCATGGCCCGACGCATGGCGGAACGAGGGGTCCGATTCATCCAGCTTTTTCACCGTGGATGGGATCAGCATATCTCCATCCGCAATCAACTGCCGAGACAGTGTCAGGATGTGGACCAGGGATCGGCCGCGTTGGTGAAGGATTTGAAACGGCTCGGAATGCTCGAGGATACCCTCGTGATCTGGGGAGGGGAGTTTGGTCGAACGGTCTACAGCCAGGGACTGTTCGGGGCACCCACCTCGGGTCGGGATCACCACGGCCGCTGTTTCACGACCTGGATGGCAGGAGGTGGCACCAAGGCTGGCTTCGACTACGGCGAAACCGATGACTACGCCTACAACATCGCCAGAGATCCGGTTCATATTCGCGATCTCAATGCGACCATCCTTCATCTTCTCGGGATCGATCACGAGCGGTTCACCTTCAAGTTTCGCGGACTCAACCAACGATTGACCGGTGTCGAACATGCCAAGGTGCTCGACTCCATCCTGGCTTAGACAGCGGTGTGGAAAGCTCAAAGCTCGGTAGATATAGAATCATTTAAATCGATGGTAAGAAAAATTATATCGATTTAGTAAATGTTTGGAAGCGGGTCATGTTTTCAGGGTTATGAAAACATTCCATCGCTTCATCACGAAACCCGCAGCAATTGCTGTCGCAGCGACCGCTGCTCTCGTCATTACCACCTCAGGCGCCTTTGCCGCCGGCACGCTGACTCCGAAAGGATCGCCGCATGCCCCGATCGCGATTCGCGATCATCACGTGAAAGTCACGATCAACAATGGCTTCGCGAAGACGGAGGTCCTCCAGACCTTTTACAATCCCAACGATATCGACCTGGAGGCTGTGTATCGCTGTCCTCTTCCGAAGAGCGCCAGTCTCTCGGAAGTCACGCTCACCATGGGGGAGCGCGACATTCACGGCGAAGTCGTCGAACGCCAGAAAGCGCAGACGATCTATGAGAGTGAGAAAAAGGCAGGCAGCGATGTCGGTCTCGCGACGAAGGATAGCTTCAAGGCCTTCGAGTTTCGGGTTCATCCGGTGAAGGCTCACGACGAAACTCGGATCCGCGTCGTCTACTACCAGCCGGTTCCCATCGATACCGGGATCGGGCGGTATCTTTATCCGCTCGAAGAAGGGGGCACCGACGACCCGGCAGCCTTCAGCTTCTGGAATCCGGTCCACGATGCTGTGGAAGGAAATTTCTCGGCCGAAGTCATCCTGAAATCAGCCTGGCCGATCGAGCAGGTTCGCATCCCTGGGTTTGAGAACGAGACGACGACGGAGAAACTGCAGGACGGTCACTACCGGATGCTTCTCGAGAAACAGGGACAGGCGTTGAATCAGGATCTCGTCGTCTACTACCGACTCGCGCAGGATCTGCCGGGGCGAGTCGAGGTCGTTCCGTTCCGGGAAGAGGGAGCCAAGGAAGGGACCTTCATGATGGTCGTGACTCCGGGGATCGATCTCAAGCCGATCGAGAATGGGGCGGACTACGTCTATGTCCTCGACACGTCGGGAAGCATGGCTTCGAAGATTCATACCCTCACCGACGGGGTCACCCGGGTTATCGGCAACATGTCGCCGAAGGACCGCTTTCGAGTCGTTACCTTCTCCGACAGTGCGAGAGATTTTACCGGAGGATGGGTCACGGCCACTCCGGAAAATGTTGAGAAGACGGTGAAGAAAATCCAGGGACTGCGGACGAACGGCGGCACGGACATCTACGCTGGGCTCGACCTCGCGATGAAGAAACTTGATGATGACCGGGCGACCAGCGTGGTGCTTGTGACGGACGGCGTGACCAACCGGGGGATCGTCGATCCTGTAAAGTTTCACGAGTTGACCAAGCAGCACGACATCCGGATTTTTGGATTTCTTCTCGGCAACAGTGCCAACTGGCCGCTGATGCGCACGGTCTGCGAAGGCAGTGGAGGATTCTATGCGGGAGTCTCCAATGCCGACGACATCATGGGGCAGATTCTCCAGGCGAAGAGCAAGATCGTTCACGAGTCGCTGCACGACGCCGAGTTCTCGATCAAGGGAGTGAAGACCTTCAACGTATCCGGAAAACTGCCGGGCAAGATCTATCGGGGCGAACAGCTGGTCATGTTTGGTCAGTATGAAAAAGGAGGGAAGGCCGAGCTGACCCTGGAAGCCCGGCTCACGGGTGAGGACAAGACCTATCACACCGAGTTCGAATTCCCGGACGTCGATACGGCCAATCCTGAGATCGAACGCCTCTGGGCTCTGGACCAGATCGAGCAGATCGAGCTCCGTGCCAACCAGGGCGAAATGCCCGTGCGTGAGTCGGAAGATGCGATCCGCGACCTCGGTCTCGAATACCAGCTCGTGACGGATGAAACGGCCATGTTGGTTCTTGCGGACGACGCCTTCGAGCGTCACGGGATTTCCCGAAAGAACCGGGATCGGGTCGCTCGGGAAAATGCGGCGCAATCGGCTCGGGCAGCGGCTCCGACTCCGACTTCCTATCGAGTCGATAAAGCGAAGCCATTCACTCCCGGCAATGCTCCCCGGATTTCCGGTGGTGGCGGAGGCGGCGGTGCTCTGCCTCCTTTCGCTGTGGTTCTCCTGCTGCTCTTCTCGGGACTTGCGGCCAAGTTGGGGATTCGCAAGGACGCGTAGTTTCTCAAGACACTGGCAGCGCCATGAAAACTCGAGTGGACCTCCCTTCGACCCCTCTTGTCAGCGGGGTCGTGATCGGCAGCCTGGCGTTGCTTTCCATCTTCATTCAGTGCTTCCCCGCGATCGGGGAGGTACTGCAATGGCAGCGTTCGCTCTCCTTTCCGCAGAGCGGACTGACCGCCTTGACGGGCCATCTCACCCACTGGTCGTGGGATCACCTTCTCTGGGATGTCGCGGCTTTGGTCGGGTTGGGCGATGCGGCCATCCGCATTCTCCCCGGTCGAGTGCTGCTGTGTTTGCTTCTCTCGGCTCTCGCGATTCCAATCGAGATCGCCTGGTTTCGTCCGGAGTTTGCGACCTATCGGGGACTTTCGGGAGTGGACTCGGCGCTCTTTGGATTGGTCCTGGCAGGATTGTGGCAGAGAAAGGGCGCAGGGCGATGGTTGGCGATTTCTGGTCTGGTCGGAATTCTCGCAAAGACCCTCTTCGAATGGACCACGGGTGACACGTTTTTTGTCGATCGGACCAACCAGGAATTCATTCCTGTGACTTCGGCTCATGTGGTTGGGTTGGTCTGCGGACTTTTCGCAGGACTCGTCAAGCGACCCTCTGCCTGGTCCGGCCATCGGGTCGGGCGTTCCAGAATCGCGGAGGAGCCTGCCGTGCTCAGGGAGCTGAGCTGAGGAGGTTTTCGGATTTTTCCAAGAGACGGAGTTGATGAGACGTTTCTACTGAAAACCCCGTTCTCCATGTTTCTCTCTTGTGTCGATCCTTCCCTCTATTATTCTAGAGAAGCGCCAGTGGACGGGAAGGTCACGATCGAGTACCTCGGGACAGCCGGCTTCGTTCTCAAGACTGAGGAAAGGGTAGTCGTTTTGGATCCTTTCCTGACTCGTCCCGGCATCCTCAAGACGCTCTTTTGCAAACTGGACTCGGACTCGGAATTGATTCGAAGAGCGATCCCTCGCGCCGATGAGGTTCTCATCGGGCATTCTCATCACGATCATATTCTCGACGCTCCCGAGTTGTGTCATCAAACCGGCGCCCGACTCATCGGGTCTCATTCGACTCGCGTGGTCGGTCGAGCTGCCGGACTGCCCGAGGAGCAACTCATCGCCACTTCCGGCGGAGAAGATATTGCCTGCGGCGAAACGACAACGGTGCGTGGCTTTGCCTCTTTCCATGGGAAAGTGATGGGGAGGGTTCCACTTCCGGGCGATATCCCCGAACTCTCGGAGTGGCCGGTGCGATTTACCAAGCTGCGTCATGGGCTGGTCCTCGACTGGCTCGTCACGATGGGAGGCATCCGCATCATGCACATCGACTCGGCGGATTTCGTGGAGGAAGAACTCGCCGGGATCGAAGTCGACGTCCTGTGTCTCTGCGCGGTGGGGTGGCAATCTCGCCCCGACTATGTCAGGAAGGCAATCGAGTTGCTCCGACCACGATTCGTGATCCCCTGTCACTGGGACTGGTTCTTCCGGGGATATGAGAAAGAGCCGCGTTGTCTGCCGGGGGTTGCGCTCCCGCAGTTCGTCGAAGCGATCGAGAAGACGGGGGCGACTTCGGTGGTGTTGCCGTTGGGGGCTGAATTTGCCTTCGGGTAGGCGCGGTCAGGGCTTTATGGCCTGAAGCAATTTCTCTTCCGGCTTGTAACGAATCACTCCGAAGTCTTCTTTCTTTCCGAAAAACCACGAAACATCCGAGAGATCGACCTTCTTTCCTGCGAATTCTCCATCGAGGATTTCGGCGTAGGGAGTCAGGGTCTGGACACTTCCAAAAAAAGCGCTCCAACCTTGGTGATGTTCCAGCTTCATGGTTCGGAGTTTCGTTCCCTTCTCCACAATTCCGTGAACTTTCTGAAACCAGAGCCCCGCATCCTTCACTGCCTGCTCGGGGTCTTCCCGAAAGGCGGCCACCGTCTCGGGAGCAGATTCAAATCGAATCCCGAGACCGGATTCTCCCTCGGGCACAAGGACGAGTCGTCTGCCTGCCATATCGGCCGAAGTTCCCTGGAGAAAGACATCGCGGACTAGGACATATTCGGTTTCGGGTTGATACCCGCCCCACAACTCCAGATTTTCGGTGGCATCCCCGGTCGAATGAAAGCCGATCAGGAGGAGCTTGAACGCGATCGGGATAAGGGTGCAGACTGCGACGACGACGATGAGGAGAATGAGCGTGGATTTCTTCATGAGCAGGAGCAGATTAGCAAGAGTAGAGATCTCGCCGAAATTGATTCGATTTGCGAGATCATTGATGAAATCGATACCCGGGCTATGAGTGAATCCATCCGCAAAGCCGCCGACCTTCTTCAGCAGGATGGGGAATGGCTGCTTCGGCTTCCTATTCTCGAGTCTCTCTTCGATGAAGCCGAGGATCTGGCGTTTTTCGTCAAGGATTCGGAAGGGTATTATCTTTTCGTCAATCAATCCCTTGTGGAGAGGCATGGCTTTTCGCGGAAGAGCGATCTGATCGGCAAGCGTCCGATCGATGTGTTTCCGGGTTCGATGGGGGAGGTGCCGACGAGGCAGGATTCCAAGGTGCTGATCGATGGCGCCTCGTTCCACAATCACCTCGAGATCCAGTGGCTGCGACCCCATGAACCCTGTTGGTGTCTCACCTCGAAGTTTCCGCTTCGGAATGAGAAGGGGAAAATCGTCGGGCTGGTCGGGTTTTCCCGAGACCTTCGCGATCCCATCCCGATCGATACGATTCCCGCTCCCATGGCTCTCGTGCTCGACGAATTCGAGGCGGATCCTGGAGAAAGGGTCTCTCCTTCGCAACTGGCGGAGCGTTCGCAAATGTCCGCCCATCGATTTGCGCGCGTGACCAAGCGGGTCTTCGGGTTGACGCCCTCTCAATACATCACCCGGACGAGGATCAAGGCGGCCACCCGACTGCTCGAGGATACCGAGGAAACCGTCTCCGAAATCGCCATGGCCTGTGGGTTCAGTGATCACAGCGCCTTTACGCGAGCCTTCCGGTCGGCGACGGGATTTTCTCCGACCCAGTTTCGAGAGCTGAAGCGAGGAAAGTAGAGGCGATAGCCCGGCGCGGGAGTGATTTCCTCCAGTTGCGGAAAGCCCGGTTCGTGACGTAACCTCTAGCGTGCCTTCCGACGCCAAACCTGATCTCCAGAAAAAACTCCGCGATGTGCCTCACAAGCCGGGAGTTTACCTGCATCGTGATCGCTTTGGGACCGTGATCTACGTGGGGAAAGCGCGAGATTTGCGAAAACGTCTTGCCTCCTACTTCACTCCGTCCCGGCAGCGGATGGCCGAGCACAAGACCCGCGCTTTGATCGAGAGTATCTGGGACTTCGATATTCACGAGGTGCGAAACGAGCCCGAAGCGCTCCTCCTCGAGGGAAAGCTGATCAAGGAATACCGCCCGAAGTACAACGTGGCCTTCCGTGACGACAAGCGCTTCCTCCTCGTGAAGGTTCACATGGAAGAACCGTGGCCACGGTTTCAGCTGACGAGGCTCAAGAAAGAGGATGGCGGACGCTATTTCGGTCCCTTCGCCCATTCCGGGGCTCTTCGCCGAACCATTTCCTGGATGAACCGGGAGTTTGGACTGCGCAATTGCCGACCGATGCGTCCGGGAGAGAAGGACTATGCGCACTGTCACGACGATGTGATCAAGAACTGCACCGCTCCCTGTATTGGTCGAATCACACGGGAGGAATATCTCGCTCGGATCGACCAGGCCTGCGATTTCCTCAAGGGGCACTCCAAGGATCTCGTCCGCTCCATCGAGGAGGATATGGAGAAAGCCGCCGCCGATCTCGATTTCGAGCGTGCGGCTGAGCTCCGGGATATGATCGACAATCTGAAGAAAACGCTGCGACCGACCCGCCAGTTTCGGAAGCGTGGCGTGCCTGGGAAAGCGATCGATCCGGAGGCCGATGTCAAAGAACTCCAGGAATACCTCGGGCTCGAGCGAGAGCCCACGGTGATGGAGTGTTTCGACATCTCGAACATTTCCTCGAATCACATCGTCGCCTCGATGGTTCGATTTCGAAACGGGGTCTCGGACAACAGCAATTATCGACGCTACCGGATCCGGACGGTGAAGGGGCAGGATGACTTTGCGAGCATGGCGGAGGTGATTCGGAGACGCTATTCCCGGATCCTGCTCGAAGCCCGGGAGCGGGTCGGGGAGGAGGTGGCCGATGCCAGCCAGGAAAATCCTCTCGATGCGATGCGACGCCTCGAGATCGAGCTTTCGGAAGACGGGGAGGGAGGAGAAAAGCCTGTCAAAAAAAGAAAGCCCTTCGTTCGACTTCCCGATCTCGTCATCGTCGATGGAGGAAAGGGTCAGCTCAGCATGGCGGTGAAGGAACTGAATCGTCTCGGACTCCACGACCTTCCCGTGATCGGACTCGCCAAGCAGCGGGAAGAGGTTTTTCGCCCCGGAGAGTCGGAGCCCCTCCTCATCCCTCATGACAAAGGGGCGCTCAAGCTGCTTCAGCGGATTCGGGACGAAGCTCACCGCTTTGCCAATGGCTATCACCAGCTTCTCATGAAGCGTCGAGTCGAGGAGAGCATTCTCGATGACTGCCCGGGAATCAGTCGTGCCCGGAAGGAGCGTCTTCTCGAAAAGTTCGGATCGGTGAGCCGATTGCGGAAGGCTTCGGTTGAGAAAATCGCCGAGGTTTCGGGAATCAACGAGGCGCTCGCCGAAGAAATCTCGCATTTTTTGAAAACTCACGGCTGAGACCTCCGTATTCGGTGTGGGCCAGCAGGTGTTTTTGTGTTACTCTTGGTTACTCATCCCCTCTCTTTATGAGTCTTTTCTTTCGAAATACATTTCCCCTCGTGGCCGCGGTGGCGGGGCTTTTCTTTCTCGGCTCAGCTCGCCTCGAGGCGCAGCAGGAAATTCCGGAAACGGGATTTGTGATCGAGGATACTCCCGCAGTTTCCGATGCTCCTGCGATTCCGGATACGATCGCAATTCCTCGATTCGAGAATGATCCCGCTGCGCCCAATACCGAGGTGATCACCGAATCTCACACCATGGTCGTTCCCGATGTGGAAGCCGTCGAGATCCCGAAAGAATTGATTGGGGATGCTCCAACCGAAGAGGAATCGGTGATGGCCGAGGATGCTACGGTGGAAGAGAAAGTCGACGAGAAGGACTCGGTCGTCAAAATGATCGAGAGCCTGCCTATCACCGAGGCTCCGCTCAAGGCGGAAGAGCTTCGCGCGAAGTCGACTCCGACCAAGCCGGGCCAGGTGGGTTCCTCCATCATGACGCGGACCGAGGCTCGTACCTTTACCTTCTCCATTCCCGCACCCAGGGGGCAGCTACTCGATCGCAATGGATACCCTCTCGCGCAGAGCAAGGTAGCCTACTATGCCTCAATCAGTTTCCCCTTCCTCGGAGGGAATGTGGCCGATGACCAGGTGCTGCGATATGCGGCGGAACGCATTTTCCATGTGAACAAAGTCCTTGGATCGGATTGGACACTTTCGACGGATGTCGTGCTCAAGCACTACAAGGATCGCCGTTGGGTTCCCCTGACCTTTTCCTCGGTGCTTACTCCCGAGGAAGTCGACGAACTGAATCGTCAGAAAATGGAGGGGCTCATGCTTCACCCGGTTTACATCCGTCACTATCCACAGGGACCGACCCTTTCGCATGTGGTGGGCTACGTTGGGAAACGCCCGCCTCGCACGACTGGCCCCATCGTCAACGACGAGGCACTCTGGGGGCAGGGAATGGGAGTCGACGGTTTGGAGGAAGCCTTCGAGACTGACCTGCGCGGCAAGCCGGGTCGGGTCAATGTGCTCTTCGAGGCCGACGGCACCAAGACCAAGGAAGACGTTCTTTCCCGTCCCAGTCCCGGTTACAACGTCGTGACCTCCATCGATCTCGAGATGCAGCAGATCTGTGAAGACATTCTTGCCGAGAAGGTCAAGCGAGGCGCGATGGTGATCATGGATGTGCGGAATGGCGACGTCATGGCGATGGCCAGCTTTCCGCAGTTCGATCCGAATGATTTCATCCCTTCGATTTCCCAGGAGAAATACAGCGAATTGGTGCAGGATCCGGAGAAGCCTCTTTTCCCGCGTGCTTTCCGAGCTGCCTATCCGCCGGCTTCCACCTTCAAGGTGCCCGTCGCACTTGGCTTTCTCGAGAGCGGATACATCTCCGCGAGTGATCTCTATCCCTGTCCGTCATCTTGGCAGGTCGGAAACCTCGTCATGCGGAACTGGAACAAGAACGGAGAGGGGCTGATGAATGTCATCGGTGCCTTGACCCGGTCCTGCAATACCTGGTTCTACGAGGTCGCGACGAGTGCAGGGGCCGACTCCATGAGCTACATGGCGACGCGACTGGGCCTGGGGCAGAAGACCGGTTTGCCTCTCAACGAGGTGGAGGGCTTCATCCCGAGCAATCGGTGGTGGCTCGACAAGTATGGTTACATGATGTCCGATGGTGAGGAGGCAGTGATGAGCATCGGCCAGGGCAAGGTCGAAACGACACCGATTCAGATTGCGCGGATGATGGCGGGGATCGGCAATGGCAGGCAGGTGCTGAAACCTCGTCTCGTGAAGCAGATCCAGGACGTCAATCACGAGATCGTCCGTTCGTTTCCCGTGGAAGTTTCAAATTCACTGAATGTGGACGGCTACTCTCTTCGTGCCGTTCGCCGAGGAATGTATGATGTCGTGAACGCGGGAAATGGGACGGGGAAGGCGGCCTACCACAAGATCACGGTCTCGGGGAAGACGGGAACAGGACAGTGGAAGGTAGCCAACGAACAGAACGTGGCCTGGTTTGCGGGCTATTTCCCTGCGAAGTATCCGATCTATTCCTTTGCGGTCATCTACGAAGGAGATCCCGGCGAAAAAGTGGGTGGAGGAAAAAATGCCGCTCCAGTCGTCGGTGAATTTCTGGAGCGCTATCTCACCGAGGAGAACTACAATCGGGTTCGAGATGCGGCGAACGTTCTCAAGGAGAATGACGTGAGCGATGTGGAGGATTTTTCCTATCGCGATGCGATGCCATCCATTTTTCGAGGGCGCTCTCAGGGGGAGCTTGTCGGCGAAATTATCCCGGAAGAGGAACAGGCCCAGCCAGAGCCCCAGCAGCCTCAGCGTCCCAGCCGGGGAGGAATTTTCAGTCGACTCTTCAATCGGCGATAGCCCTTTTTGCGGCGGGAACTCGACGGAGACGCGTGCTTGCTTCGAACTATAGCGATCGCTAGGATGGTGCCATGATCCGTCCACTTGCCTTGATTCTGGTTCTTGCGGTTGCCCTGCTTTCCACGGCCTGCTTTCGCACTTCTGCTGTGGTGAAGATCAAGGCGGACGGCAGTGGCGAGATCACTTCTCGCTATTATTTCTCTCCCCAGGTCCTCGAAATGGTCGACCAGATGGAAGCGCTGGGAGGATTTCAGGCAGAGGCTGAAGCTCCCGAGTTGATGGCCAATATCGGGATGATTCGCGAAATTGTCTCTCCCGACAAGGAGGCTCTGGTCGCCGATGCCAAGAGCTACGGAGAAGGGGTCACCTATGCGAGGCATGAAAAAGGTTCCGACAGCGAGGGATGGAATGGCTATACCGTCGTCTATCAGTTCAAGGATGTCCGAAAGCTGACGCTCAACCAGAACACGATCCCCGCCAAGGCCAAGGAACTGGTCGAGGCTTCGGGCGAGGAGATGGATCTGGATGAAGGAGGCTCTCTCTCATTCCAACTCGAAGGCAAAAAGCTGACGGTGAGTTCGACGCTGGCTTCTGCGAGTGCCGAAGAAATCATCGATGAAGACCAGCTCGCGGCCGCCAAAGAGATGGGGGTCAAACCCTCGGAAGCCATGCAGGCTGCAGCCGCTTCGACGGAGGGGATGCGAGCGGGGATTTTCCTTCGGATCGACCCGGGGATTGCCGAGACCGATGCCGAGCATGTCACCGGGAATCTTATTATCATGAGCGACGCCGAGATTTCCAAAGTGATGCAGGATCCCGATTTCATTGCCTTCATCGACAAGGTGGTGGAGGACCCGGATACCGTGACGGACAAGGCGGTGAAAGAACTCTTTGGAAAGATCGAGGCGATGACGATCGAACTCTCGGACGAGATCACAGTTATGTTTCCCTGAGTGGATCGATCGTTTTTCCGATTCGCCTCGTCCATGGCCGTCGTCACGATTGTTCACGCTTCGGAAGAGGCGGAAGGCCTGATCCGGTGGTCGCTTCTTTTTGCCCTCGCGATGGGGGACGAGCGTTTGCAGATCCTTCATTCTCCCGAGCTTCCGGGGCAGGAAATTCAAGACCATCTCGATCGATGGGCGGAGGAGCATCCGAGTCTTCCCGAGTTGGAAATTTCGTCCTACCCGGCGAATGCGGATGACGACGATCTTCTCGATGCGTTGCGCAAACCTTTTGTCCGTCTTGCCATCCTCGGGCAGAATCGATGGCTGGGTCAGGATCGGTTGCGATTGAATCGGAAGATCTTTGACCGGGCTGTCTGCGACTCGGTTCTTATTCGCCTGGGTTCAGGAAGAGTGGAGGAATGCGACAGCGTTCTCATCCCATCGGCAGGTGGCGTGCATTCCTGCCTTGCGCTCCGCCTTGGAAGCCGCATTGCGAGACGATTTGCCGGGGTCATCCATCCTCTCTACATCGAGCCGGAAATCGGAGAGGACGAAGGCGAGGCGGTTGGCCAGCGAGTGCTGGGCAGGGTGATCGTCGATGCCGGTCTCGATCCGGAGGACAAGGAGCACATCCAACCCCGAGTCGTCGTGGCGAACGGGGTTCTCAAGGGGATTCGCGAAGCCGCTCATGAGGGGAATTTCGATATCGTTCTCGTAGGAGCGTCGAACAGTCTTTCGGTAAAACGAAAACTCTTCGGCGCTCTTCCTGATCGGATGCTGGAGGGAGAGGAGGGCATGGCCGTCGCCGTGATTCGTCGTCGGCATCCTGTGGCCCATCGCATCCGGGATTCCCTGGAGCGTTTCTTCCAGTTGAGGGTCCCTCAGTTGGAGAGAGAGGCGCGGATCGCGCTGTTCGACCGCCTCCAGACCCAGTCGAAATGGAGCTTCGACTTCATGGCCTTGATGATACTCGCGACCGGGATTGCCGCACTGGGGTTGATCCAGAACAGTCCCGCCGTGGTCATCGGTGCGATGCTGGTGGCTCCGCTGATGACCCCTTTACTGGGAAGTGGTTTGTCTCTCGTGCAGGGCAATCTTCCGCTGATGCGAACCTGCCTGAGGTCGATCTTTCTCGGCTTTTTTGCCGCATTGACCATGGGGGCGATTTTCGGCTGGATTTCTCCGTTGAGTGAATTGAATTCGGAACTCCTCGCGAGAGGGAATCCCAGTGCCCTCGACTTCGGAGTGGCGGCACTCTCCGGCTTCGCGGCCAGCTATTGCATCGCGCGACCCAACTTGAGTTCGGCCCTCGCGGGCGTGGCGATTGCCGCGGCGTTGGTGCCTCCCATCGCCACGGTCGGAATCTCGCTGACTTTGCGCGAATGGGGAAATGCCGAGGGAGCTGCGCTCCTCTTCGGGACGAACGTGGTTACGATCATCCTGGCCTCTTCCCTGACTTTCTTCGCGATGGGGATCCGTGGGCAGACGGGGAGCAAGATGCTGTGGGTTCGCCGCGTCGTGGTATTTCTTCTCATTCTCCTCGCCTTGCTCATGATTCCGCTCGCCGCTGTGCTCGTGAAGTCGGCTTCCGAGCCCGATGGGGATGATCCGGGAGAGAAAGACCAGATCGAGTCGAGAGGTTTGCCGATCTCCGGGCAGGAAGAAAATTGAAAGATGAATGCCGACTCAGCCGTATCAGGGAAGATGAAATACCTTTTCTTCGTGGTTTTCGGATTGTGGGTCGGCGCAGATCTCCTTTTCGCGCAGGACCAGAAAGTGTCGGGTCTGCATCAGCGTCTTGTCGATGCTGCGCTTCACCGGACGACCCAGGCGGTTCGGTATGATCCTGCCTATGTCGTTCTCGACTATCCCGGAGGGGATGTCCCTGCGGATACGGGGGTGTGCACGGACGTCGTCATTCGAAGTTATCGTGTGCTTGGAATCGATTTGCAGAAGCGGGTTCACGAGGACATGCGGGCTCATTTTTCGAAGTATCCGAAAAACTGGGGCCTCAAGCGGGCGGACAAGAACATCGATCATCGCCGGGTGCCGAACCTGCAGCGGTATTTCGAGAGAAAGGGAGCCGAGATCAAGGATGGGAAATACCAGCCAGGAGATCTCGTCGCCTGGGATCTGACGGGGAACGGATTGTGGCACATCGGAATCGTCGTTGGCCCCGATCGGTTTGTGCACAATATCGGAGGTGGTCCTGTCCTCGATCAGGGAATCGATCAGTGGAAGATCGTGGGGCACTATCGCTATCTCCCAGGGGACTCCTGAGATGGACGGTAAGCGGTTGCTGCCGCAAGCGGGAGAAGAACAAGACGGTATTCCAAGGGAGGTCTTTCGCCTCAGTTCCAACCTTCGGCCCAGGATGGATAGCCTTTCGAAATAGAAGGGCCAGTGAAGTTTCCTGTCATGAATTGCCCGATAGTTCGTCCTACCCAGTGAACGTAATGAACTATGTATCACTGATTCTCTTTGCCGTCTGGGTGACGGTCGAAATCATCTCCTGATGACTCCCCAAGTCTTCCTGGGTTCTCGTCACGGTGCTGACGAGACTATTGAGACTTTTTCATCGCAGCCAGCAGTTGGTGACTTTGCAGCTGCTGCACATAGAGTTCCGCTTTTTCTCGTTCTCCCGTCCAGACCACCGATTGGCCCAGGTTGTGGACTTCCATCATGAGGGTTTCCGCCTTTTCTTTCGGGTACCCGAAAACGCGTTGCAGGACGAGGGTGACAAAATGCATCAGGTTCACCGGGTCATCGTAGACAATGACATTCCACGGAGTATCGAGGTCGGTCTCCGTTTCGGTGATGGTGATTTCTTCGGTATCGGCCGCCATGGTTCGGACTCGCTAGAGGACACGCAGGGAATGCTCGCCTCCGGTAGAATCGTCTCTTTCCCCTGACAGGGCAACTGAGACATCGGGAAGTATCGCTGCAAAAATACGGACTTCCTCCTCGGTGGGGGCGGCGGAAATTCCTTTCCCTTCACGCGAACGAAACTCGAACCAGGCGTAGCTCGAGAGAGCAGGGATGAGGGCGACATGGTAGAGTGCGCTCTGCAGGGCAAAGGCAATCGCAAGATGTCCGGGGGTATCGCCGTTTTCGACTCGCTCCTGATACTTCAACCATTCTCGATTTCCCTGCATCTGGGATTTTCCTTCGAAGAATGGAGCGGCCGCCTTGACGCTTCTCTTGCGGATCGATGAAGGGAGGTTTTCGTCCAGTTTCTGATCAATCTCCTGGAGTTCCTGCGTCCGGGCACGGATGCCACAGCCGTAAGCTTGAACGAAACTCGGCGCGAGGAGAGGGAGAAAGAGCGACTGTCGCCACGCATCCCATTCTTCTTGCAGGCTGGTTTTCGGGCCTGCCGAAAAAGTGCCGGAAAGACGGGGTTCGATCCCAAGAAGGGAGACGAAATGCTCGAAAGACTCGTCGTGATCCGGATCGACGAGAGTGAGGGTGTCCATGCGGCGACACCAGAAAAGAAAGAATCAGTGCGATCGGAAAGAGGGCGACTAGATGAGTCCAGCCTCTTTCAACGTCTTGTAAGCACCGTTCTTGTCGATGGTCTTGAGACCACGAGCGCTTACTTTGACACGGACGTAGCGACCAAGCTCGGGAACCCAGATGCGCTTCTGACGCAGGTTGGGCTTGAACTGACGCTTGACGGTTTTGGTCACGTGACGACCGATACCACCCTTTTTCTTCGCCTTACCACTGCGGTGGATGCGGCGACCAGAAGTGACTTTTGCACCGGTAATTTTACAAACTCTTGCCATCGTGAAGCTCCGTGTTAATTGAGGGCAGGTCGATCCAGAGCGGTTCTAACCTGCGGGCGGGCAATTTCCGCATTATTTGCGTTTGGTCAAGGGAAATTCCGAGAGGCTTTCGGGGAAGTTGTTTCCCGCCGTGGTTGAGGTGGGGAGACGTCAGGTGACACCAATTTCCCCTTGCGGACAGGGGCTGACGGCTATTTTGTCCTCCCCCGACCAGAAAGAGTCGGATATCCCAGCAATGAGTGACGCAGTCTCCGAGAAAAATACCGCCCTGATGGAGAAGATCGTAAGTCTCAGCAAGAGACGCGGCTTTATCTTCCAATCCGCAGAGATCTACGGGGGCCTCAATGGCTGCTGGGACTATGGTCCCCTCGGAGCGGAGTTGAAACGCAATCTCAAGGAATACTGGTGGCGCAAGAATGTGCAGGAGCGGGAAGATATCCTCGGTCTTGATGGATCGATCCTGACGCACCAGGATGTTCTCAAGGCATCCGGTCACGTCGGAGGATTCTCCGATCCGATGTGTGATTGTCTTCTCAGCAAGGCCCGTCTGCGTGCCGATCAGATCGAGCCCCAGTCTGGAACGGCTTATCACTATACCGGAGCATCGCATGAAGAATCCGGGTGGTCGGTCGATCGTCCGTATTCGGTTTTGCTGCAGGAAGGTCAGGACCCGAACAAGGCGAAAAAAACCGCTCGACTCTACTACGCCCAGTTTCTGACCGACAAGCAGATCTCACCCAAGAAACTCGAATTGGCTGGGGAAACTACGGAGGCGGTCGAGAACTCGACGCACTACAATCCGGAGAACGGATCGCTTCTCACCGAGCCACGGGAATTCAATCTCATGTTCAAAACCCACATGGGTGCTTCCGCGGATGATGGTGATGAGAGCAGTGTGGCCTACCTTCGTCCCGAGACGGCTCAGTCCATTTTTGTTCAATTCAAAAACGTGGCGGAGACCAACCGAGTGAAGCTTCCCTTTGGAATTGCCCAGATCGGAAAATCCTTTCGAAACGAAATCAATCCGCGGAACTATACCTTCCGATCCCGTGAGTTCGAGCAGATGGAAATCGAATTCTTCTGTCGTGGAGAAGACGGTCTCGCGCTGACCGAAGAGTGGTTGGAGCGTCGCCTCACCTTCTACGAGGAGATCGGAATCCCCCGGGAGCATCTTCACGTGCTCGATGTTCCAGATGGCGAAAGAGCCCATTACTCCAAGAAGACCTACGACATTGAATACGCGTTTCCCTTCGGGATCCAGGAGTTGGAAGGGGTGGCTTATCGGACCGATTACGATCTCAGCAAGCACAAGGAACACAGCGGAAAGCCGCTCGAGTTCTTTGATGACGAGACCAAGGAGAAGTTGATCCCTCACGTCGTCGAGCCGAGTGCCGGTTGCGACCGGACGGTCCTGGCCCTGATCTGCGAGGCCTACGACGAAGAGACGGTGACCAACGAAAAAGGGAAACAAGAAGTGCGCACCGTGATGCGCTTTTCTCCCCGCATGGCACCGATCAAGGTGGGGGTTTTCCCCCTCCTCAAGAACAAGCCCGAGCTCGTCGAAAAGGCGCGGGAGATCCAGGCCATGCTTTCGCCGTTCATGAATGTGTTTTATGACGAAACCGCGGCCATCGGTCGTCGCTACCGTCGCCAGGATGAGGTTGGAACGCCTTTCTGCGTCACCGTAGATTTCGACACCCTCGGCGAGAGTGGTGACGAGGCGAAAGATACCGTCACCCTCCGTCATCGTGATTCGATGGAGCAGGAGCGCATCGCGATCGCAGATCTGAGAAACTTTCTCCTCGATCGGATCGCGTAGATCGGATCATGAGAGGGAAGGCGCGCTGGGGGCGGAAGATTTGCATCTTCCGCTACTTCGAATGCCTGTAGCGGAGCTCGCAAGAGATCCGAACTCTGGTGGGCTTCTTCGAGGTACAGAACGCAATCGCAATCGGCCTTCGCAGTCCTACAGCTTCTTCCGAGCGGCTTCTCCCATCAGGTCCATCACCGCGACGATTCCGAGGAGGCGATTTTCGCTGTCGGTGATCATGCACTTGTAGCGCCCGTATCGGATCATCTTTTCGAGTGCGGCACCGACGGTCTGATCTGCTTCGCTGGTGGGAAGGTGAGTCGGGTCGATCTCCGAGAGCGGGGTGTCGTTGTCGACTCCGTCTCGCTTGATGAAATCGAAGAGGTCCTCGCGACTGAGCGCTCCGGTCAGTTTTCCCTCCGCATCGACCATGGGGTAGATACTGAAGCGGCGTTGCAGGAACAACTCTAGTGCGTCCCCGATCGTCTGGTCGGATCGCAGGGTTGCGACGTTGGTGTGCATGACTTCGCGGACCTGCTCCTCGAGGATTTCGGAATCGAGCTTGGCGACGATGGCATCATATTCCCCCTCGGCAGAAACCTGCGCCGTGGTCTTGGCGAGAACCCGGCGAAATCGACGGCTGCTCTTGAAGAAGGGGAGGACGACTTCCCCGCTGAGAGAGACAAGCTCGGTTCGGCCCTGGGAAACCGCGTCGTAGAGATAGCCGCCTCCATGGACGAGGGCACGCTCTCCGAAGAAATCGCCCTCTTCGATGGAGCGGACGACCCGGCCCGTTTCATCTTGCAGATCGACCTGTCCCTGTTGGACGACATAGAGAGAGAAGGCGGGTTCGCCCCGGTTGAAGAGCTTGTCGTCGGGTTCGAGGTGGACCTGTTGGAAAAGCTTCGTGTAGCGAGGGTTGAGCAGGTTGATATCGCGAGGAAAGAAAAGATCGAGGGTCCAGTCGATCACGACACGGAGCTTCCGATCGATCCCGGGCAGCTTCGAGAGGTAGATCGAACGCCACATGAACCAGGCGATGAAACCGGAGAACTGCAGTCCCATGATGTTCGCCACTGCGGTCTGGTGACCGATCGAGGCCAGCTCACCGAGGCCTTTGAAGGTGAACGGTTTCAGTTCCTGTCCCTTCAGGGATCGCCCGATATTCTCGGCGAGGGTGGCTCCCTGCCGCATCGCGAACTGTGCCGTCTGGGGGCAGCATTCGCCCTCACTCTCTGCGAGAGGAACATAGGCGCAATCGCCAGCCGCCCAGACATTTTCACAACCCTCCACCTGGAGAAACTCATTGGTCCGGATGCGGAGTCGCTCGTGAGGAAGGTCACCGTCTTCGCAGAGCTTTCGGATGACCTGGTTGGGAGCGGTGCCGACCGTGGAGACGACGGTGGCGGTTTCGATTTCTCTTCCCGATTTCAAGTAGACCTTGGTCGCGGTGACTGCGCTGACTCTTTCTTCGAGCACAAGCTCGAGGCCGCGGTCGACCAGCTTCCTTCCGGCATAGTCTCCGAGCTCATCACTGAGGGTGTTGAGAATCCGGTCCCGGCTATGGACGAGTACTACGCGAATTTCGTCGCGGGAGATGTTCGTGTAGAATTTGGCCACCTCGTGGAGCATATCGAGGACTTCTCCGGCCGTCTCGACCCCGGAGTAACCGCCCCCGACGATGACAAAAGTGAGCAGGCGACGGCGGACTTCTTCGCGATACTCGGCGTTGGCTTCCTCGATCCGTTTTACAATCGTGGCTCGCAGGATCATCGCGTCACCCACATTCTGCATCAGCAGCGCATGCTCGGGCATTCCGGGGACTCGACTCAGGTCGATCTCGGCTCCCATGGAGAGAACGAGATGCTTGTATTCGAGAATCACTCCGGCAGAGAAGTTTCCGGTATCGATGAGGGCCTCTCGCTTCTCCAGGTCAACCGAGATCACCTCGCCTCGAAAGACGCGAAGTCCCCGACACAGCTGTCGGATCGGGTTCACGACATGTCGCGGCTGGATCGAAGCTCCCGCGACCTCGGCGAGCATCGGCTGGAAGACCATGTAGTTCTGATCCGAGACGATCGCCGCGTCTTTCCGGTCCAGTTCCGCCCGACGTAGGAGTTTGCCGATTCTCTGTCCGCAGTAGACCCCGGCAAAACCGCCCCCGAGGATGGCGACCTCGATCGAAATGCGATGGGGGGCCGGGCCGGTGCGGGTCGTGACTTCTTCGGAGGGACGCATGCCCTACCCAAAAGCTAGTCCTGTACCGACCGCAAGCCGCAATTCCTTTCCCATTGGGGAAATTTCGACTCAATTCATGAGGAAGACGTCGACGACGTACCAGCCGGCCATCCCCAGTGCGAGCAGGACCTTGGCAAAGACGCCCGCGATTCCTCCCACGACCGTGCCGACGGTCGAGTTGGAGGCTTCTTTGACTTCCTTCTTCGCAAAAATCATCTCGAAGGCAAAAACCCCGATGATGGGGCCGATGATCAGGCCTGGCAGCGAAAAGAACAGACCGATGATCCCGCCAACAATCGCCCCGATGACACCATACTTGCTCGAGCCGAACCACTTGGCGCCTATGGCCCCGCTGATCCAGTCGAGAACGAGCGAGGCGATATAGAGGAGAGTGATGACCACCAGCCCCTGCCAGGTGAGACGGGATTCTTCCATCCCGAAGAGGAAGTAGTGCAGGACGAATCCTACAAACATGAGCGTCGTCCCAGGCAGGATGGGGAGAAAGGTTCCGAAGAAACCGATCACGATCAATGCGACGATGAGCGCCCATTTCATGGAGTCGACCATTGCTTCCGAGGTCAGGAAATCAAAGATACCGGCGAGGAGCGTCATAGTGGTGAGATCGTAGTGCGGCTCGCCAGCGTCAGCGAGTAGAAATCCGATCGAAGATTGGAACGTCTCGGAAGGCTCCGAGGCTAGAAGAACCGTCGCGCCGAGGTCTCGGTGCGGGGTTTGCAGATCCTCGCAATGCACTGGTCGAAGCTTTCCTCATTGCTGAGAATCCCGATTTCGACGCGGAGAAAGTAGATCGGGACATCCATGCGCCCGAGTCGGGGAAACCTCACCGCGTCTTTCTCGGTGGTGATGATCATGTCGACTTCGGATTCGATACAGCAATTGATGAACGTGATGATCTCCTGCTCCGTGAATCGGTGGTGATCCATGAACCGACAGGTGGCCTCGACCGTAGCCCCCAGTCTGCGAACGCCGTCCTCGAAGCTCTCCGGGACCGCGATGGCACTGACCGTTCCGACTTTTTTCCCCTTCAAGGTATCGAGAGGGAGAGTTTCCCGGGTCTCGATATGTTGGAGATGACGCGGACGGTGTTCGCACTCGATGATTTCTGCGGTGCGATTGTAGAGCCGGATCCTTTCGATGAGTTCATCGTTCGGTTCTCCGTTGCACTTCGTGATGAAGATGTAGGAGGCTCGTTTCAGGTTGCGAGGCGGCTCGCGCAGGGTCCCCCTGGGCAGGAGCTTCTCGGTGCCAAAGGGCTGCCATCGATCGACGAGGACGATGTCGAGTCGATGTTTGAGTCGGAGATACTGGAGTCCGTCGTCGAGTATGAGTGTGTCACAGTTCAGTTCGCCGATGGCGTGCCGTCCGCTCTTGACCCGGTCCTTGTCGACGACCACGGGAATGTCTCGAAGGTTGGCCGCCAGCATGTAGGGTTCGTCGCCTGCTGTCTTCGAATCGAGGAGAAGGGATTTGCCATCGCTGACGACACGAGGGGGATCGATTTCGTTCTTCCCCTGGATTTTCCCGACGAGCCGCTTGAGAAACGGCTGCTTTACCGATTTGTAACCACGACTGAGGATGGCCACCCGGCGTCCACCATCCTGCAGGGAACGAGCAAACTTCTCCACGACGGGAGTTTTTCCCGTTCCGCCTACCGTCAAGTTTCCGATGCTGACGACGAGACACCCGAGGCTGCGCTCACGCATGATCCGGTTGCGGTAGAGCCAGAGGCGGCTGTTGACCGCTCCTTCGTAGAGCTTCGAGGCACCACGGAGAAAGCCTCTCAAGAGATTCGCGCGGACACCCTGTCGTTTGTCGAGAATGACATCGACCACGAACTGCTCGAGCTGTTCTCTGTTTTGACTCATGAAGAATTCCGGGGGCGGATAGGATCGCAATTCCTGAACGGGAAGCAACTGCGAATGTGAATGCTTGCATTCTTCCCCGGAAAAGCGCAACACGTAGAATATGACTCGAATCGACGGCCGCGAGCCGGATCAATTGCGCGAACTGGGTTTCCAGGTCGACATCGCCCCTCATGCTCACGGGAGCGTCCTCGTCAACTTTGGAAACACCCGTGTCCTCTGCTCGGCGATGCTCGAAAAGGGAGTGCCGCGCTGGATGATGCACCAGAATGTCCAGGGTGGTTGGCTCACCGCGGAGTACAACATGTTGCCCTACTCGACCCTGCAGCGGAAACCTCGGGACATTTCCCGTGGGAAACTGGATGGTCGCAGCTCGGAGATCCAGCGGCTGATCGGGCGCTCGCTCCGTGCCGTGGTCGATCTCAAGGCGCTGGGCCAGAGGACTTTGTGGATCGATTGCGATGTCATGCAGGCCGATGGCGGAACCCGGACCGCTTCGATCACCGGAGCTTGCCTTGCTGTGGAACTCGCCTTCCAGCGCTTTCTTGCAGCGGGCAAGATCAAGGAATCACCGCTGAAGAAGTGGGCCGCTGCGATCAGCGCCGGGGTCTGGGAGGATGCCTGTGTCCTCGATCTCAATTACCACGAGGACAAGGACGCTGCCGTCGACTTCAATTATGCCATGACTGAGGATCTCGAGATGATCGAGGTCCAGGGGACGGGCGAAGAGGCGACCTTTACCGAGGAGCAGATGATGGAGATGCTCCACCTGGGGAAAAAGGGAGTGGCCGAGATTGTCGAAAAACAGAAAGAGGTTTCCGACGCCTTCGACCCCACGGCCAATGTCGAAATCCTCTCCCGTCTCTCCTAGGTCGGAGTGATCAGTTGATATCCACGGTTTTTCTCAACTTGGCGAGGCCTCGGCGGATCCGTGCCTTCACGGTTCCGAGAGGTTCTCCGAGCTGGTCTGCGATCTCCTGCTGGGTGAGCCCTTCGAAGTAGACCTTCTCGATCGCCTCTCGCTGTACCTCCGTCAGTTCCATCACCGCGCTGCGAACCACGCGACAGGTGTCACGTCGAGCCGCCGCCTCGGGACCTGTGGGGCTGGGAGAGGTGCGTGGATTCACATCCACTTCGTCCGAGTAGGCCGATTTCAAACGGGATTGACGTTGCTTGGAACGCAGCCGGTCGATCGCCCGGTTTCTTGCCATCGACGCCAGCCAGGTAATGGGGCGTCCTCGTCCCGGGTGATAGAGATGCGCTTTCCTCCAGAGAGAGCTCATCACCTCCTGGAGAACCTCTTCCGAGTCTTCGCGATCGTTCAGCACTTTCTGAATCGTCGTAAAGAGGAGCCCATCATATCTCTCGTGCAGTTTGCGGAAGCACTCGCGATCGCCATTCGCTATGCCTCGAATCATCTTCCCATCCGCCTCGTCATCGTAGGCGGGTTTGCCATCAGGATTCGTTTTCATTATCAAGTATACTTATTTTGATCCAAAACGGTTTCAATATAATTTACTATTAGAAATTCTAATTTAGGGAATCCGCCAAATAAGCCAGATAAGCACGCAGATTTTTTTTCAAAGGGAGAGATGTTGCCGGGCTCTTGAGCGTATTGAACCTCGTGGCCGTTTCACTTTTTCTTTTCCTCCCCTCAGAATTCGAACAATCGGGGCGAGCGGAGGTCGGTAAAGAGAGAGTGCGACTGCGGTTTCCATCGATTGCGCGAGGAATCACGGTGTGGTAGTTTGCCTGCCCCTCGGACCTGCCGCTATCGATTCCGACGGGGATCCGATCCTTCAACGCGAAACATTTCATGCAAGACAACGAGAATAAAAACGACAACGAGCAGCCGAACGGCAGCGAGGGAGGCTTCAACTGGAAGGGGCTCATCCTGCTGTTCGTGGCGATGAGCCTTTTCGGCCTCGCGCTCTGGTCGAAAAGCTTTTCTGATTCCTCCAAGAACCTGACGTTCGCCGAGTTCAAGCAACTCGTCGCCACGGATCGGATCTATGTCGACGAGACCGCCAAGCCGCCGAAGTTGCTCCGACTCGTCCAGAAGGATGGAAGTTCGAAGCAATTCGTCACCGGTTGGTATGCAGTCGAGAATCCCGAGGAAAACAACGGGAACAAATACAGCGAGTTCTCCACGCCTATCATTCTCGAGTTTGCCGGGGAGGAATTGAAAACGGTACTCTCCGAGAAGAACCTGGAGATTTCCGATCTTCCCACCGATTCCGACGGCCTCGGCATGATGCTGATGTCCTTCTATCTCCCGATTTTCTTTCTGCTCATCCTTCTCTACTTCCTCTTCCGTCACCAGATCAAGGCTGCGGGCAAGGGCGCGATGAGCTTTGGCAAGAGCAAGGCCAAGCTCATGGCCATGGACAAGAACAAGGTGACTTTCAAGGATGTCGCGGGTGTCGAGGAAGCCAAGGAAGAGGTCTGGGAGATCGTCGAATACCTCCGGGACCCGAAGAAATTCCAGAAACTGGGTGGCCGCATTCCGAAAGGAGTTCTCATGGTGGGGTCGCCGGGAACGGGAAAAACTCTTCTCGCGCGGGCCATCGCCGGTGAGGCGGACGTGCCCTTCTTCTCCATCAGTGGATCCGACTTCGTCGAGATGTTTGTTGGGGTGGGGGCTTCCCGGGTTCGTGACATGTTCGAACAGGGGAAAAAGAACGCGCCCTGCCTGATTTTCATCGATGAGATCGATGCCGTCGGACGTCACCGGGGTCACGGGCTCGGGGGAGGTCACGACGAACGCGAGCAGACCCTGAATGCTCTCCTCGTCGAAATGGATGGATTCGACACCCAGGAGGGAGTCATCATCATCGCCGCCACCAACCGACCCGACGTTCTCGACCCGGCTCTTCTGCGCCCCGGCCGATTCGACCGGGAAATCACCGTGAGTCTGCCCGATGTGAAAGGACGTGAGGAAATCCTCAACGTGCATTCCAAGAAGGTGAAGCTCGCCGAGAATGTCGACATGGGGGTCATTGCCCGTGGAACTCCCGGCTACTCCGGTGCCGAGCTCGCGAATGTCATCAACGAGGCCGCTCTCCTCGCGGCGAGAAAGGGACTCAAGGCCATCACCAACGCCGAGCTGGAAGAGGCCCGCGACAAGGTTCGCTGGGGGAAAGAGCGTCGCAGCCTTGCCCTCAGTGAAGAAGAAAAGGAACTCACCGCCTATCACGAAGCCGGTCACGCCCTGCTCGGGATGCTGGTCAAGGACACCGACCCGGTTCACAAGGTCACGATCATTCCTCGGGGCCCCGCCCTCGGTGTGACGATGTATCTTCCTGTCGAAGACAAGCACAGCTACAAGAAGCAGTATCTTCTCGACCGACTCATTCTCATCATGGGCGGTCGGGTCGCCGAGGAACTCGTCTTCGGCGATGTCACCAACGGTGCTGCCGGTGACATCCGGCAAGCCAGTGAGATCGCTCGCAAGATGGTCTGCAACTGGGGCATGAGCGACAAGCTCGGGATGATTGAATACGGCGAAGGTCAGGGTGAAGTCTTTCTCGCTCGCGACATTTCCTCTCCCCGGAACTATTCGGAAGAGACCGCTAAGCAGATCGACGAAGAGGTCAAAAGATTCACGGACGATGCCTACACCGAGGCGACCCGTCTTCTGACTGAGAACCGGGACAAGCTCGAAGCGATCGCGAAGGCCTTGCTTCTCTACGAGACCATCGACGGGAAGCACATCGAGGAAATCATGGAACACGGGGAGATCCAGAATCCTCCCTCCGCTCCGACTCCTCCGGATCTTCCCGAGGAAGAGAAGAAGACTCCCGTGGTGGAGGACAAGGAGAAGGAAGACGACGGGGACTTTTCCGGTGAACTCGCTCCTGCAGGAGCGTAGTTCTCGGTCACGGGTCAGATCATGGGCTGGTCTCCTCCGCCCCACGAAGATTCGTGGAGTCGGCCTCGCTGCATCCCAGGATCCCATCCCCCCAGAAGAGGTAGGCGATCAGGGCGATCCACATCATCGCTCCGATGATTTCCTTTCCGTAGTTTCGATCCCTTCGCGCGGCCATGGCGTGAATCCTATCGTCTTCGCTTCCGTTTTCGGGAAGGGGTGGAACCAAAGAGAGCGGAGAAGATTCCCGAGAATGTCCCGAGTAGGAGACGCACCAAATACCAGGCGGCGAGTGTGGAGAATTTCACAGCCCACCAGGTGAGCAACCCCGCGAGCAGCACGGTTTGAACGGGGAGTCGGAGAAGCGGTCGGATGATCCCGTGAAAGATCCAGTCGACACTGCGTCGCAGGAGATAAGCGAGACCGCCGGTCCTCCCACCGGATTCCCGGATCGCGCCTCGGGCGAAGCGGATGGCCTCGTCGAGATCCAGTTCGAAGAATTCACGGGCCGTGTTGGTGCGATATGGGGTCAGGTGATGATGCAGAATCGACTCCGCGCGATGGCAATCGACCGATTCGCTCCACCAGGCAACCTCGAAGGGGGTGGGGACCCCGGTGGAACTGGATATCTCGGCAGCCCGCTCGTCCGGATCGCGAGTCGTGCGACCAATCTTGAGATGGGTTTCGTCGAGCGACGGGTTTTGTAGGATGTAGATGTATCCTGGATTCACGGGCGACGGGAAGGAAGGGAAAAGGTAATCCAGTTCCGACTTTTTCTCCAGTTTCCATCTTTGGGGTGTGAATAAAACTGGAGGACGATATTCCTGAATGGAGGGACCGCGTCCTCGCGGTCCGTTCGCTCTGCACGGTCCGCAATATCCTGCTCTGTGGACATCGGGGACGCGGTCCGCGGGACGATGTCCCTCCCTCGTTTGAGGCAACGGGACCTCTGGTGGTTTGGTTTTGTCCTCCACTTTGATTCACACCCTCTTTGGGGTGACCCAGGAATCAGAGAATCAAAGCTCCCGAACCGACAGCTTGATGCGTTCGGGAAAACAGGGCGATGCGGAGCGGCGTGAGCGTTGCACGAGCCGGCGACGAAGGGCCAATCTGTGCGGATCCTTCCCTGTCTGTGCAAGGAACCAAGCCACACCTTCAATGCACTGAAATTCAGGACTGCGCGTTTCCCCTTCCGAATTTTCCGTTGAGGCGTTAACTTTTCGAGGCAGCGGCAGTCATCAGGTAGAGAGCCCATGAATCCTTCCTCCGAACAACCCGGCAAAGATCGTCTGAACGAAGATCAGCGCTACGAGACTTTTGTCGCGCTCTTCGCTCATCACGAACCTGATCTTCGGCGTTTTATTCGGTCGCTGCTGCCCACCGTGCATGATGCGGACGAGGTGTTGCAACAGACTGCCATCGTGATCTGGCGGAAATTCGACCAATACGATCCCGATACGCATTTCATGAAGTGGGCCTGTGTCATTGCCCGTTTCGAGGCGCTCGCCTACCGGAGAAAGATGGCCCGGGATCGACTCGTCTTTCGCGAGGATGTGCTCGACCTCATGGCAGAAGAGGGCGCGGAGGAACTGGACAGCCGCCGTTCCGAGCACGAGGCGCTCGAAGCTTGTCTCCTCGCCATGCCCGAAAAGCAGCGACAGTTTCTCACCCTGGCCTACACCCCGGGAGTGAAGGTCAAAGAGTTGGCCGCCGAGGCAGGATCTTCTGCAGCGGCTTTCTACATGCGACTCAAGCGACTCCGCCGACAACTCATGCACTGCATGGAATCGAAACTTCAACCGGGAGAATCTGCCTGATGTCTTCGCCCCACTTTTCCGATCTATACGACCAGGAGCAGGACTGGCTCGACGCCTATCTCGATGGAACGATCGAGCCCGAAGCCTTTGAAGCTCTCCAGGATCGAATGATGGAGAGCGCTCCGCTTCGTGCCGTGATGCGCCGCTACCTCGTTCTCGATGATACCCTTCAGGAAGAAAGCCATTCGTTCGAACCCGACTCCGAAGGGGCGGTCACTCCCTGGTTGGGACTGGAGCTCGGCGATTCTTCGGGATCCGTCGAGGAAGAGCCCGACAGGGGCAAGGTTCTTCGTTTCCCCTCCATTGGGCTCCTCGCCGCGGCCGCCGCGGTGGCCTTCCTTCTTGGATCCCTTGTCATGTATTTCGGTGGGGGAGGAATGGGAGAGAATTCGGGTCTGGCGGGTGGCTCTGAAAGCGAACCGCAGGCGGAAGGTTTTGCCGTGATCGATCAGCTTTTCGATGTGGTCTGGTCAGAGGGAATTTCCGGGAAGCGGGAGGGAGCTCTCCTCGGGAGCGAAGTTTTCCAACTCGAGTCCGGAATTGCCGAGATCCAGTTTTTCTCCGGCGCCAGCATGATTGTCGAAGGTCCTGCCGAGATCGAGTTGAAGTCCGCCTGGGAAGCCATCTGCCGGGAAGGATCGGTCCGGATGAAAGTCCCTCCCGCGGCTCGTGGCTTCAAGCTCCAGGCCCCTTCGACCGAGATCATCGATCTCGGTACCGAGTTCGGCTTGGTGGTTCGGGACGGCGAAGGGCATGTCGAGGTCATCGATGGGGAGATCGCCGTGCGTCACCGCTCCGAGAACGAGAAGTTGCTTCAGAAGGATGACGCTCTTGTGCTCACCGCCGATGAGGACTCCGTCGTCACCGAGAGCGGCCAGGTCGACTTTCCCGATACGGGTCGCTTCACAGAGCGTTCCCTCGAAGCGATCGCCGCGGATTTTCAGCGATGGGAATCGCACCGGGATCAGCTGGCTGGGGACGAACGGCTCATTGCCTACTACACTTTCGACGACAGGCCCGGTGGAACGGTGACCGATCTTTCACTGCCCCGAAATACGGAACTCGATGGAGCGAAGATTCTCGCCGAGCCGGTGGCGGGTCGCTGGCCCGGATGGAAGTCGGCCCTCGAATTTCGACGCCCCGGAGCCCGGGTCCGGGCCAACATCCCGGGAGAATTTTCTGCCTTCACCTTCGCCGCTTGGGTCCGGATCGATAGTCTAGACCGTCGCTACAATGCCCTTTTCATGGGGGATGGCTACGAGACCGGGGAGCCTCATTGGCAGATCCGTGACGATGGGAAGATGATGCTTTCGGTCATGGTCGACGATACCCGGCCGAATCCGAATGCGCCGGAGGACGCCGGATTTCACCGAGTCTACTTTTCTCCTCCAATGTGGGATATCTCCAAGAGCGGTGAGTGGCTTTTCCTCGTATCCGTCTTCGACCCCGGGAATCGAGCGGTTGCTCACTACGTGAATGGAGAACAGATCTCCACCCAGGAGATCGAGGACCGATTTTTCGTCGACCAGTTGCGAATCGGCAATGCCGAGATCGGAAACTGGGGACAACCCTTTCGCGAGGATCCGTGGTTTTCGATCCGGAACCTGAACGGGCGCATGGACGAGATCGCCATCTTCGATGCCGCCCTCGACGAAACGGAAATCGCTGCTCTACACGAGCGGAGCAGGGCGGGACGACGTTAGGTTTGTTCTGATCCGGAAGTATTGAGCGGTATGAAACCTCTTTTGCCTATTCTCCTTCTTCTTGTCTCGTCCGCTTTTGCAACCGGGGCTGAGAAATCTCGGCCCAACATCGTCCTTGTTCTCTGCGATGACCTCGGCTACGCCGATGTCGGGTACAATGCGAAACTGTTCGGGGTCGAAACCGATGTCTTCACACCGAATATCGACGCTCTTGCTGGGGAGGGAACGATCTTCAAGCAGGCTTACGTGGCGCATCCCTTTTGTGGGCCGAGCCGCATGGCGCTGATGTCGGGGCGTATGCCACACGCCTATGGCGGTCAGAAAAACCTCCCGGACGAGGCGAAGAATCTCCGCGACTACAACACGAAAGGTATCCCCGTGAGCGAGATGCTCTTCAGTCGTGTTCTGCAGGATTCCGGATACGCGACCGCTTGCATCGGAAAATGGCATCTTGGTCATTCGGAGCCCTTCCATCCCAACGTCCGCGGATTCGATCACTTCTTTGGCTTCCTTGGGGGAGGGCACCAGTATTTTCCGTCGGTGACCGACAAGGTCGAGCCGAAGATCAACGACTACCAGTATTTCCTTGAGCGAAATGGCGAAGACATTCTCTCACCCGAGGGAGCCTATCTGACTGACATGCTTACCGATGAAGCGGTCGACTTTATTGCGAGGACTGCGACCGCGAAAGAGTCGGAGCCCTTCTTCGTATTTCTCTCCTACAACGCTCCGCATTCTCCGCTGCAGGGAAAAACGGAGGATCTTCAGTTTCTCTATCCCATCCACGAGCCGGAAAATCCACGGAACGGGGTCGACTATCGAGATTACGAGAAGCGGCAAAATTACGTCGCGATGGTCTACTCCGTTGACCGCGGGATGAAGAAACTCCGAGAGGTCCTCGAAGATCCGAATCGGGATGGGAACGAAGGCGACTCCATCTCCGAGAATACCTTGATCGTTTTTCTCAGCGACAATGGAGGAAAGATTCTCCAGGCCGGAAACAATGCCCCGCTGAAGGATGACAAGGGTTCGACCTGCGAGGGTGGGATTCGTGTCCCGATGTTTGCGTATTGGCCCGGGGTCGTTCCATCGGGTCAGGTCTACGATCACCCTTTCCTCGCTCTCGACTTCTACCCGACCTTCGCGGCGCTTGCTGAAGCGAAGATTCCCGAAGACAAGCAACTCGATGGAAGAAACGTCTGGCCAGCGTTCCTCGAGGGCAGAAACCCTCGTTCCGATGAGACCATGTTCTGGCTTCGGCATCATGGCGGAGGCAACGAAGTCGCGATTCGACGAGGCAATCTCAAGGCTTATCGGAAGCAGTTTAGTCGCTGGAAAATCTATGATGTGGCTGGCGATCCCGGCGAAACCCGCGATCTCGCAAGGGAACACCCCGCGATGATCGAGTCGCTCGTGGCCGATGGGCTCGAGTGGAGCCGGACCCTCGAAGAGCCGCAATGGCACGATACCGAGGCTGGTGCAAAAAGCTGGGAAGAGAACGAGATGCCGAAATACCCGAAAACTTTCGGGCTTCGCTGATTTTTTCCGAAACATCCGTTAGAATTTCCTCCCTCCGACAGTGTTATCATGATGAACCATCCCCGAGTCATCCCCTTCCTCCTTTTCGCTCTCTGTGCCTCATTACCCCTGCACAAGCTTGCCGCGGTCGACTACGAGCAGGACATTCGTCCCATCCTCGAAGCCAACTGCCTCGACTGTCACGGCCCTGACAAAGACAAATCCGGCTTCCGTGTCGACCAGCGCGCCATCATGATCAAGGGGGGCGACACCGGTTTCCCGGCTCTCATTCCTGGCGACTGGGAGAAGAGTTATCTCATGGAGGTGGTCACCCATCTCGATGAAGAAATGGCGATGCCTCCGAAAGGAGACAAGCTCTCGGACGAAGACATCGAGCTGCTCAAGCAGTGGGTCAACGCTGGTGCGGACTGGCCGGGTCAAATGGATGCCGTCGTCGACGAAGGAACCGACTTCTGGTCTTTTCATCCGGTGGTGCGCCCCGAGGTTCCCGAGGGGGCGGAGAATCCCATCGACGCTTTTCTGCTCGCCGACCTCGAGAAGTCAGGCCTCGAAGCCAACGGGGCAGCCGATCCTCACACGCTCATCAAGCGGGCTTCCATCGTTCTAACAGGGTTGCCTCCCACACCTGAGAGGGTCGAGTCGTTTCTCGCAGACTACGAGAAAGATTCCTCGGCAGCCTACTCTGCCCTCGTCGATGAGTTGCTCGCCTCGACCCACTTTGGAGAGCGCTGGGCCCAGCACTGGCTCGATGTGATCCGCTGGGCGGAGACCAATGGCTCCGAGGCGAACCTCTATCGAAAGAACGCCTGGGTCTATCGCGACTACGTGATTCGTGCCTTCAACCAGGACCTGCCCTACGACCAGTTTGTCCGCGAGCAGCTCGCCGGAGATCAGTATGGAGTGGGGGAGGCGACCGGGTTTCTCGTTGCGGGCCCACATGTTCCTGCGGCCACCGTCGGTCGGGAGCCTTCCGCGATTCGCCAAGCGCGGGCGGATCGGGTCGACGAGGTCATGCAGACGATCGGAGCCTCCATGCTCGGGATGACCGTGAACTGCGCACGTTGTCACAACCACAAGTTCGATCCCATTTCGATCCAGAATTACTACGCCATGACCGCCGTTTTCCAGGGGGTCGAGTTCGGAGGGCGTTACCCGGAGTTCTCCGAAGATCACCCCCGCCAGCAGCGCGCCAAGGAGATTCGTAGCGAGATGTTCAAGGAAAGGAAGAAGCTCCGCGAAGGCGTTCGCCAATGGCAGGAAGACTGGGGCGGGTTTGTTGAGTTCCAGTTTCCCTCGACCAAGACCAGGGTGCTTCGGATCGAGTTCGCTTCTCGCAATGTAGGGATCGATGAACTCCAGGTCTACGGCCCGGAGGCTTATTCGGAGAATCTCGCCCTCGCGAAAAACGGAACCAAGTTGATTGCAGATGAAGCCATGACGAAGCCCGGATCCGAGGTCCACAAGGCCAACGACGGCGTCTTCGGAACGATGGCGTGGCGGGCTGCTGCTCCCAAGGAAGGGGACGCGCGCCCCTGGGTCGAAGTACACTTTTCCGGCGAGCAGGAGGTCAATCGCTTCCGCTTCAGCAGCAACCGCGAATACTACTTCGAGACCGACTATCTTGAGCGGAAGGGGAACTACAACGCTCCCGGTTACAAGATCTCTGCGCTCCAGCCTGATGGCACCTGGAAGCAGGTGGGGAACAGCGGATGGGCGAAGCAGCTTCTCGCGAAAAATCCAGAGCTGAAGAGAGCCCACGAGCGGCTTCATCAGCACATCGCCGTCCTCGAGGAAGAGGGGCCACAGGTCAGTTTTGTCGGGAGCTTCACGAAGAAGCCCGAGGTCACCCGAGTCCTTCACCGAGGTAGCCCCGAGAATCCCCGCGACGAAGTCGTTCCCGCCGGATTCAGCATTATGGAGGGGGATCTCGGAGTCGATTCGTCGTCACTGGATTCCGAGCGTCGGCTCGCCTATGCCGAGTGGCTCACCCGCGACGACCATCCGCTCACTGCCCGGGTCATGATGAATCGCATCTGGCACCATCTCTTCGGCACTGGCATCGTCCCGACCGCGAGCGACTTTGGTCATGCCGGGGCCTATCCCAGCCATCCCGAACTTCTCGATTGGCTTGCCGCCGAGTTTGTCGATCGGGAGTGGTCGATGAAAACGATGATTCGCCAGATCGTCCTTTCCGATGTTTTCCGCCGTTCCAGTTCTCCAACCGACCAGGGCATGGAAGTGGATGGCGCGTCTCTTCTTCTCTGGCGCTACCCGCCGATGCGCGTCGAGGCCGAGGTCATTCGGGACGGCATCCTCCAGGCCTCCGGAAAGCTCGACCCGACGCTGGGAGGGCGCAGCTTCCGGATTCACAACGTGAAGAAAACCTACTCGCAATGGCAAGTGGTCGACAACCATGGGCCCGAAACCTGGCGTCGCATGATCTACCAGGAGCGGATGCGTCGCGTCGACGACCAGATGTTCACCGCATTCGACTTCCCGGATTGTGGCCAGGTCAGGGCGAAGCGCCCCGTTTCGACGACTCCATTGCAGGCGCTGAATCTTCTCAACAGCGACTTCGTCGTCGAGCAGTCCCAGTTTATCGCCGACCGCGCCAAAGAAGAGTCCGGCGAAGGGATCGAAGCCGCCGTGAAGCGTGCCTTCGAACTGACCCTGACAAGGCAGCCCAGCGAAGACGAACTGGCGGCCTGCGTCGAAGTGGCAAAGAGCGAAGGGCTTCACATCGTGACCCGCAGCCTGATCAACTCCAACGAATTTGCCTTCCTGCCGTGATCGTGAAAGTAACTCACGCAGAGCGGTGTGGCCCGAGCCACGCAAAGGCGCAGAGACCCGACTTATGAAGGATCTAAAGATTAATGATCTCTCTGGTGTAATTGTGGATCGGGCGATCAAGATCCATCAGGCGTTAGGGCCCGGGCTCCTTGAATCATTGTATCAGCGAATTCTCGTATATGAGTTGCGCAAGGCTGGTTTGTCAGTCGCAACCGGGGTGCCGATTCCGGTGGAGTGGGATGGGAATGTGATCGACGAAAGCTTCCGAGCAGATTTGATCGTGAATGACAATATCCTTGTTGAGCTGAAGTCCCTCGAAACGCTTCAATCCGTCCACAAGAAACAGGTCCTCACTTATTTGAAACTCTCCAAGATCCAACTCGGTCTCCTCATCAATTTTGGTGCCCCGCTCCTCAAGGACGGAATCCACCGAATCGCCAACCAACTCCCGGAAGAGTAAAGCCCCGCACGAGAACAGAAAGAAAATGAAAAAAAACAATTATCCGAGCCTCTGCGACTTTGCGCCTCTGCGTGAGGTTATTGCAAAGCTTACTTTCGCTATTTCCTTCGTCGTTCTCGCCCTCACTGCAGTATCAGCGGCCGATAAGCGGAATGTGCTTTTCATCGCGATCGACGATCTCCGTCCCGAGCTGGGCTGCTATGGCTCCCCGACGGTGAAGTCCCCGAACCTTGATGGTCTCGCCGCCGAGGGACTCCGCTTCGAGCGGGCCTATTGTCAGCAGGCGATCTGT
The DNA here is from genome assembly GCA_029213195.1 of Verrucomicrobiales bacterium. Classification (GTDB taxonomy): domain Bacteria; phylum Verrucomicrobiota; class Verrucomicrobiia; order Verrucomicrobiales; family DEV007; genus Arctic95D-9. The sequence goes on along the minus strand of JARGNI010000024.1, from coordinate 8,761 downwards.
TCTCCTTCGCGGGCCAGCCTTCTTTCCGGGATGAGACCCGATGAGACCGGGATCACGCACAATTACGTTCAGTTTCGAGACTTGAATCCCGATGCGATCACCATCCCCATGCACTTCATGGCGCATGGATACGAGACCGTCTCGAGTGGAAAGATCTTCCATCGTCCCAACGATGATCCCCAGTCGTGGAGTCGGGGGCGGGCGATCAAGCAGACGCCTTTCAAGAAACCCAACTACACATTCGCTCTCCCCGAGAATCACGAACTGCACATGCAACAGCGGAAGGAGATGTTCGAGAAATATGGCGAAGCTTCGAAGCGAGGGCTTGCCAGTGGACCGGCCTACGAGAGTGCTGATGTTCCCGACCATGCCTACATCGATGGGTGGAATACCCAGGTCGCGATCGCGACCCTCAAGGAGATGGTGAAAGAGGACGAGAAACCGTTCTTTCTCGCGCTCGGATTCAAGCTGCCGCATCTCAACTGGTGTGCTCCCAAGAAATACTGGGATCTCTACGACCGCGACGAGATCGAGCTCGCGTCCCAGGCCGTCGGTCCCGAGGGCGGAGCCATGATCGGTCTGCATCCGTCCTTCGAATTGCGAGTCCGCGCCAACATTCCGAAGTTCGGACCCATGGGCGAAGATCTCTCTCGCACCCTTCTTCACGCCTACTACGCCAGTGTCAGCTATGTCGACGCCCAGGTCGGCCACATGCTGAAAGCACTCGATGAGGCAGGCGTTCGCGACAACACCATCATCATCGTCTGGGGGGATCATGGATGGCATCTTGGAGAGATGGGGATCTGGGGAAAGGCGACCAACTACGAGATCTCGACCCGCGTGCCTCTCATCCTTTCGACCCCTGACATGAAGGCGAAAGGGAAGGGGACCAATGCCCTTGTCGAGCTCGTCGACATCTACCCGACGCTCTGCGAACTCGCCGGGCTGCCCGAGCCGGATCATCTTGCCGGAAAGAGCTTTGCCGCGCTTCTCGATGACCCTGACCTGGAGATCAAGGACTTTGCCCTGAGCCAGTTCCCAAGTCCCGCTCTTCGCGAGTGGGCTGCGAATCCGCTCTCTCCCGAGATGAGAGAAACCTTCTTTGGCCCCCTCATCGAGCAAGTCGAGGAGCGCATCATCAAGCAGCAGGGCGATCTTTGGGATAGGGAGCTCTTCGAGAGTCACCTCATGGGCTACAGCCTCCGCACCGATCGCTTTCGCTTCGTCACCTGGCTCGACAGTCGCGATCTCGACGCCGACCCCGTTTTCGTCGAACTCTTCGATCACGAAACCGATCCTACCGAAACGAAGAATATCGCGGCTGAGAATGCGGAGGTCGTGGCGAAGTTGTCAGAAAAGCTTCGCTCGATTGTGATTCCACTGAACGCCAGTGAATAGGGCCTCACGCAGAGTCGCAGAGCCGCAGAGCTGCAGAGATATTTTCCCAGTGCTTGCATTTCGCTTTCCAACCTTTCGAAAATCTTCTCCACAGAATAAGCCTCAAGGAAACTTCCCAACCAAGCCTCTGCGCCTCTGCCTGAGGCCTTTCCATTCCATTCAATACTTTCCCATCATGAACTCCCCAGAACACGTCTCCCCTTTCGGCCGCCGACTTCTTGATCGTCGGAATTTCCTCAAGAACACCGCCGGCTCACTCGGCGGTCTCGGTCTCGCCCAGCTTCTCGCTGGTGACGGCTACTCCGCCGACAATCCCACCGAGTTTTCTGGCAAGTCTCCGATCCGTCCTTCGATCGATCCAGACAATCCCTACCTGCCCCGCCAGGGCCACTTCGATGTTCCGGCGAAAAAGGTGCTCGTGATTTTCTGCCCCGGAGCGGTCAGTCATGTCGACACTTTCGACTACAAGCCGGACCTCTACAAATATCACGGGCAGAAGCCTCCCGGTATTCCCGCGGTGACCTTTGAAGGCCCGACCGGAAACATCGCGAAGCCGTTCTGGGATTTCAAACCTCGGGGCAAATCGGGAAAAATGGTCTCCGATCTTCTCCCCAATCTCGGCGGTCTCGTCGATGACTTCGCTTTCATTCATTCGCTCACCACGCAGACCAGTGCCCATCCGCAGGGAGAGAATTTCCTCAACACCGGCTTCACGATGGAGGGCTTCCCCTCCTTCGGTGCCTGGGTGACCTATGCCCTCGGATCGGATTGCAGTGATCTCCCCGCTTTCGTCGCGATCAATGATCCTCGAGGTCTGGCTCGCTCCGGTCGCAACAATTTCGGCAATGGTTTCCTCCCCGCCGCTTTCCAGGGAACGGATTTCAATGCCAAGAATCCACCCGCCAACCTGAGGCGTCCCGCCGGCTACTCTGCGTCCGACGACCAGGCCACCGTCGATTTGCTCCAGCGGCTCAACGGGAAGCACCTCGAGAAGTTCCCCGGCGATGCCGATCTTGCCGCCCGCATCGCGAGCTACGAGCTCGCTGGCCAGATGCAGATGTCGGTCCCCGAGATGATGGATATCTCCTCGGAACCCGAGTCCGTCCAGAAGGAATACGGAACCGACACGGGCACCGAGCTGAAGCGCGAGTACGCGAAGAATTGCATCCTCGCTCGACGTCTCCTCGAGAAAGGCGTCCGCGTCGTCCAGCTCTTCAACGGCAGCGATCCCAGTGGCGGCAACGGGATCACGAATTGGGATTCCCATTCCAATATCGCCGACACCCACGCGATGCAGGCCGAGATCATGGACCAGCCCACTGGGGCCCTCATCAGTGATCTCAAGCGACGCGGGATGCTCGATGACACTCTCGTTGTCTGGTGCACCGAGTTTGGCCGTATGCCCTTCCTCCAGGGGAATGGCACGGGTCGCGATCACAATCCCGACTCCTTCACCTGCTTCCTCGCCGGAGCGGGAGTGAAGAAAGGGATCAGCTACGGGGAAAGCGACGAGTTTGGCTTCAAAGCTGCCGTCAACCCCACCGAGATCTACGACTTCAACGCCACGATTCTACATCTCATGGGACTCGATCACGAGCGACTCAGCTACTATCACAATGGTCTCGAGCGGAGACTGACCAATGTGCATGGGCATGTGATCAAGGATGTGTTGGCGTAGCGGGGGGTGCTGGCGTGGGAATGGCAAAGTCGGTCCTTCAGCGGGCAACGGGGACGTTGCCCCTCCATGCGGTAGACAACCGGTTTCATCATTTCTTCCCCTCTCCGCAAATCGGGTTCGTGACAACTCACGGAATCTGTCCAAAATCAAGAAACCAGAGCCAATCCCAGGTCTGCAGGACAAAGATCCAAAAACCAATATCCAATCCCCCATGACCAACCTTCCCCGTCGCGCACTCCTGTTCTCCCTTTTCGCCTCCATCCTCGTGTTCGGCCTGCTTACCTCCTCCCACGCCGAGGACGAGCGTCGCCCCAATATCCTCATCCTCATCGGGGATGACATCGATCGCGATACGCTGGGACCTTGGGGTGGGGAAGCAATCACACCTCATCTCGACCAGCTCGCAGCCGAGGGCGTTCGCTTCGATCGCTGCTACGCGACCGTTGCGATGTGTGCCCCCTTTCGCCAGGAACTCTACAGCGGACGCACCCCGTGGCGCACGGGTGCGATGCCGAACCACTCCAAGTCGAAGCCCGAGACGAAAAGCCTGCCTCACTACCTGCGTCCGCTCGGGTATCGGGTGGGGCTCATTGGCAAGGGGCACGTCGGACCGCAGCAGGCCTACCCCTTCGACAAGCTCGGGGAGATTCCCAAGAAAGGGGACGCGAATCCCATCGCTCTCGAGAAAGCCGAAAAATACATCTCGGAAGCAAAGGACGCCGGCGAACCCTTCTGCCTCGTCGTCGCTTCGCATGACGGGCACGCGCCCTTTCACACCCATGGCGATCCCTCTGCCTACGATCCCGCCGCCTTGACGATTCCTGAGGACGCGCTCGATACCCCCGAGTATCGCAAGGAACTCGCGGGCAATTTCGTGGAGGTGACCCATCTCGACAAGCTTCTCGGCGGCCTCCGCGAGCTCATCGCCGAGCAGGGCTTGACCGAGGACACGATCGTCCTCTACTGCTCCGAGCAGGGGAGCCAGTTTCCCTTTTCCAAGTGGACCTGCTTCGACGGAGGCCTCGCTTCCGGCATCGTCGCCGCCTGGCCCGGGGTCATCCCCGCAGGCATCGTCAGCGAGCGGATTCTCTGGATCGGCGACATCACCCCCAGCCTCGTCGAGGCGGCCGGAGGCGAAATCCAACCCGACGACTTCGATGGCAAAAGCCAGTGGACCAACTTCACCGGCGCCAATGAGAAAGTGCAAGACTACGCCTACGGCGCTTTCTCCAATTGCAACATCATCGACAACCGCGACCGCATCTTCCCGATCCGCTCGATCCGCGACGAGCGCTACACCCTGCTCTGGTCCCCCAAGGCCGAGGTGGAGATCACCTCCAACACCACCCTGACGAAAGCATTGGCGTTGCTCAATGATGTGGACGTCAAAGATGGATTCGACCCCGCCGCCTCCTGGGTGGTGAAGTTGGAAACTTCTGGCGAGCCCTTGCACGAGCAGTTGGTCAAGCGCCTCCACCACCGACCCGAGTGGGCCCTGTATGATCGCGATTCCGATCCCAAGGAGTTGAAGAACCTCTTCGGAAATCCGGAGCACGCCGAGGTGCAGGAGCGGTTGCAGGGGGCGTTGGAGAGCTGGTTGGAGAAGTGGGGCGACAGCGATCCCGTGAAGACCGAGACCGGGTTTGTGAAGGGTGGGGGAGCATCGAAGGCCAAGCCCAAAGGAAAGGCGAAGGGGAAGGGCAACGGCAACGGGAAAGCAAAGGCGAAGCCTGCTCAGAAGGGGAAGTGATACATTGTACTGTAATTCGCAATGGAACTCCTCATGACCTACGATGACGAATCAGAGGCGGAAGTCGCCTTGGAACTCCTCGCTGGCGAGAAGCGCCTCGTCAGTGATCGCGATGACAATGAAGTCATATACCGCCTCTTCGGCGAACCGACGTGGACGAACCTGTTCAAGCTAGGGCTGTATGATTTGCCTTTGTTGAAGGAGTTGGTGGAGCAGAGGGCGAAAGGGGAGGCGTATGATGCGGAACGGCACCAGTCGATTTTGATGACGTTGCGGTCCGTGGAAAACAGCTACGGGTTGCAGGTGCCGGAGCATTGGCGGTAAGAAGAAACGTCTATGTTTGGATGTTTCAAACAGCCGCAATTGGTGTTTGAAAGACTTTTTACCGGTTTCCCAAGCTCAGGCGGTTTTGGCCCTGAATCCGTTGCCCCTGAAAGGGATGAATCCTCATCCCCTTGCGGACCTGCCGTCCGGCGGGACCCCTTGGAAATTCGGAACTGGATTGTAATGGCCGGCCCGTCCGGTTCGGGCAAAGGTAGCAGTCACAACGATGAGTGATCCGAAGAAAGAAGAACCGATCCGGGAAGTGCAACCCGTGGTCGTCCCCATGCAATATTTGATCTTTGCTCCGTTGGCGGCCGGATTCATTTCGCTTTTCCCGGGAGGGTTCGTGTTCGTCATCAGCAATATGATTGCCCAGTCCTTCGATCCCGTAGTCATCTACGGTTTGATTGCCTACGGGATCTCGTTCGCGATCGGGATGTATCTGCTCTACCTCAAGGCCTTCAAAGAGCCTGCGAAGACCCGGTATCGGATCTTCGAAAACCGGCTCGAGTATTCCGAGGGGTTCCTGAACCGCCAACAACGGACCGTCGTATTCGACCAGGTCATCGATGTAATCCTGTCGGAAGGGGTTCTTCGGCAGGGCAAGAGCGCGGGATCGATCACCATCATCACCCAGTAATTGGTTTCCTCGGGCCAGGGGAAATTGGCGAATCGATCGGCGGTATTGAAGAATATTCCCCATCCCCAGGAGGTTTATGAGCTCCTGCGCGGGCTGGCGATTGAGGGGTGAGCTTCGGTTCAGAGTTGAGGATAGAATGTCGAAATACCCAAACTCCCAAGCTCGAAAGAATGACGAAGGTCCGAAATCCGAAGGGGTTGTGAAGGACGAGGCTCGGTGATTTCGGAATTCTAACTTCGGACTTCTTTGGGTATTTGGGCGTTTCGTCATTCTCCCAATCCGAACCCGTTCGTCCTCCGCATGGAGGGACAACGTCCCCGTTGTCCGCCGCTCGTCGGTCAGATGGGAAAAGGCTAGACGCTTTCGGAAAAGGCAAATCCAGTCTGGATTTTGAACCCACCTTTATGGGATCCTCCAGGCTGGTTGTATGAAGAAAATCCTCATCATCGCTGGACCCAACGGCGCAGGGAAAACGACTTTCGCGGAGGAGTTTCTACCTCTCGAAGCGAATTGCTCCGAATTTGTGAACGCCGATCTCATTGCCTCGGGACTCAGCCCATTCCAACCCGAAAGCGTCGCGTTCACTGCGGGTCGACTGATGCTCAGCCGAATGCGCGATCTGGTAGCTTCCGGAAAGAGTTTCGCTTTGGAAACGACCTTATCCTCCCGGACCTACTTGGGGTTGATCCCGCAGTGGAAAGAGGCCGGCTACAGGATAAAGCTCTACTTTCTCAAACTCCCCGATCCAGAATTCGCTATCCAGCGGGTGGCGCAAAGGGTCGCTCTTGGCGGTCATGCCATCCCGGAGCCGACCATCCGTCGTCGCTTCGGTCGGGGTTGGGAAAATGTAAAAAGCGACTATATTTCCCAAGTCGACGAATGGGCGATCTACGACGCCTCCCGTAATCCTCCCGTCCTTATCGAAACGGGTGAACATCAGTTGCCACCACATCTCATGGAAGACGCCATCTCCTACGAAACGGAATCAACCAGTCCCGCCGTCCCGGTGACTCCTTTGAATGATCCCGATTTCATCGGGGCCGAGGCCGCTCTCAAGCGAGCGTCCGAAAAGGCGATCGCCCTGGCTCGCGCCGCTGGATTGGAGCCGGTGGTTGCTCGACTGGCGGAGTCGGACGGCAGATCCGAAGCGCAGGCGGAATAGGTTGGGGGATCCGGTAGGGACGACCGAACCCGGTCGTCCGCGAGCGTTCGAATCTCCATCCTTCCACGGAGCCTCAATCGGGCATCCCTGCAGACAAGAAGGAGTTGGCTTTCTCGCTCCTCGACGGCAGAGTTTGGGATGATGTCGAGTTCCGGACAGATTCTCGTGTTGCTATGCCTCCTTGCCCCGGCCCTGGCCGAGGAAAAGGAAGAGCGCACCCTTTCCCCGGAGTCGCAGAAGCGCCTCCTCGAGGAGATGGTCTGGGTGGAAGGGGGCACCTTTACGATGGGGTCGGATCTCGAGTCCGCCTCCCGCCTCGAGAGGCCGGCTCACGAGGTGACGCTTCGAGGTTTCTATATCGGGAAGTTCGAGGTGAGCCAGGAACTCTTCGAGGAAGTGATGGGGTGGAACCTCAGCTATTTTCCCGGCGAGGGGTATCCGGTCAACAACATCAGTTGGTGGAACATCCAGTTGTTTCTCGAACGGCTCCATGAGATCACGGGAAAGCAGTTTCGACTGCCCACCGAAGCGGAGTGGGAATATGCCGCGAAAGGCGGGAGCAAGTCGAAAGGCTACCTTTTCAGCGGTTCCGACGAGATCGACGAAGTCGCGTGGTATGCGGAGAACAGCAAGGGCCGGCCTCAACCGTCTGGCAAGAAAAAGCCCAACGAGCTGGGGCTCTACGACATGACGGGGAACCTCTGGGAGTATTGCCACGACGACGCCACCGGGAAACCCTACCGGGGTATCGCACGAACCAATCCGGTGGAAGGTGGTTGGGAGAAACCTTTCTCCAAGAAGATGAAGATCACGCGAGGTGGGGGATACGAATTTGAAGAAGACGAGTCCTATGTTTTCCGCCGCGACGCAGCCACCCCCAATGTGCGTCTCCCCGATCTCGGGTTTCGGCTCGTAATGGAGGGAGAGAAAGCGAAGTGAGAGAGGCGGAAGAGGCACCCGGCGCTGAGGGAGCGAAGGTTACACACGGATTGGCGTGAGCCGTTTCGGCAGAGTTTGCTTTTTTTTGCAGGATTGTTCTGGCATGGTTAGGAGAAGCTGACTTTCCATGCCCACCACGAAGAAGACCGCCGCCGGTAAGAAAACCAAGAGTTTCGAGGAAACCCTCTGGGACACCGCCAACACTGCCCTGCGCGGTAGCGCGGAATTGGAATCCGAAGGCACTCTGCAGGTCGTGAGCGAAGGGCGCGAAAACCTCCGCGGCTCCGTCGAGTCCTCGGACTGGAGCGGAGCGACAGAGATCCCGCGGCCGCGGGACCCGCAGGGTGAGCGCGGCGGCGCGAATCAATTCCAGCACATTCAGCTCAGCTAGATTTCTCCCCATGCCTGCTAAAAAAAAGACCGCCGCCAAGAAACAAAAATCCTTCGAGGAAACCCTCTGGGACACCGCCAACACTGCCCTGCGCGGTAGCGCGGAATTGGAATCCGAAGGCACTCTGCAGGTCGTGCCCGAAGGGCGCGAAAACCTCCGCGGCTCCGTCGAGTCCTCGGAATACAAGCACGTCGTCCTCTCGCTGATCTTCCTCAAGTTCGTCTCTGACAAATTCGAGGAGCGCCGGGCCGAGCTCGTCGCTGAGGGCAAGGAGGACTACCTCGACATGGTGGAGTTCTACACCATGCAGAATGTCTTCTACCTGCCCGAGACCTCCCGCTGGTCCTACATCCAGCAGCAGGCCAAGCAGGGCGACATCGCCATCAAGATCGACTCCGCCCTCACCGCCGTCGAGAAGAGCAATGCCTCGCTCAAGGGCGCCTTGCCCGACAACTACTTCTCCCGCCTCGGGCTCGATG
>JARGNI010000023.1 GCA_029213195.1 Verrucomicrobiales bacterium | reverse complement strand
TCAAGCCTTCTCTCAGCTTTTCGGCTCGGGTGTCATTTATTTTGGCTCAATTCGCGATGCCGGCAGATCCATGGATTTCCGTTTATCCTTGAAGCCCCTTCTGGTATTTTCCCCGGCAAATCATGACTCGCTCTCCCTGGATTCTATCCCTCCTTGTCCTCGTGACCACGGCGTGGACGAATGAAAGACCCAACATCCTCTTTATTTCGGTCGATGATCTCAACGACTTCCCCACCTTCGCCCAGCGCTACCCGGATGCGGTAACTCCCCACATGGACCGACTCGCCAAAGGCGGAACCGTCTTCACCCGGGCCTATTGCCAGTTTCCTCTTTGTGGCCCCTCGCGGGCAAGCCTGATGGCCGGCCTCTATCCCTCGACCTTGGGATACGACAACCACATCAAGGATGAACAACTCCAGGAGCGGGCGGCCGAACTGGGCACCGAATTGCTGCATGAGGCATTCTCCCGCCAGGGCTACAAGACACTCGCTGTGGGGAAGATCTGCCACCATCACGTTCCCCGAAACAGCGTCGATCAAAGCGGTGGACGCAAACGCTTCAACACCGGGACCGGGAATCTGAAACGAAACTGGCCCCAGAAGGGCACCAGCACCGACTGGGCGATCGCTCCGGATCGAGATGAAGAACTTCCCGATCACGACACGGCGACCTGGGCAGTCGAACGACTGCAGGAGGAACATGAGAAACCATTTCTGCTCATGGTAGGATTTCTCCGCCCCCATGTCCCCTGGTATGCCCCCCGGAAGTGGTTCGACCTCTACGATCGGGACGCCCTGACCTTGCCTCCCTATTCCTCGGACGATCTCGACGACATCTCCGAAGCCGCGAAGGAAATCAGCATACTCTCCCAGATGCCACGAACCGAATGGGCGATCGAGAATGACCAATGGCGGGATATCCTCCATGCCTACCTCGCTTGCATCAGCTTTGCCGATCACCAAGTCGGCCGAGTCCTCGAGGCGCTCGAGGCAAGCCCCTATCGGGACAACACCATCATCGTCCTCTGGTCCGACCATGGTTATCACATCGGCGAAAAAAACACTTTCCAGAAGCAGTCGCTCTGGGAGCGTAGCGCGCATGTCCCCCTCGTCTTTTCCGGACCGGGCATTGGGAGCGGCGAGCGATGTAATCGTGTCGTCAGCCTGCTCGACCTCTATCCCACCTTGCTCGAAATGAGTGGGCTACCGGCCAATCCGAAAAACGAGGGCCGCAGCCTGGTGCCTCTTATCAACAATCCTATGCTAGCGTGGCCTCATCCCGCGATTACCGGATGGAAGAAAAACAGCTTCGCGATCCAGAATGAGCAGTTCCACTATCTCCGCTACGAGGACGGCAGTGAAGAATTGTATGATCACGAGACCGACCTGAAGGAATGGAAGAATCTCGCCGGAGATCCCGCCTATCAGGAAACGAAAGAAGCGCTTTCGGAGCAGTTGGACCAGTTCATCAAGCGTGAGCAACCGTAACCCCTTTCCCATGCCCTCCCTCCATATCGCCATCACCGGAGTCTCTCGTGGACTTGGACGTGCCATGACTCTTGGCTTTGCCGAACACGGCCACCGCATTTCCGGATGCGCCCGCAGCGCGGATGCCCTGACCGAACTCAAAAAGGAGCTCGGAGCACCGCATTCCTTCTCCAGTGTCGACATCCGCAACGAAGCCTCGGTCTCCCAGTGGGCCAAAACCGTGATTTCCGAAGCAGGCGCCCCAGACCTGCTCATCAACTGCGCCGCGGTGATCAATCGCAATGCACCCCTTTGGGAGATCAGCGGCGGCGAGTTTGCGGAACTGATGGACATCAACCTGAACGGCCTGACCCATGTCATCCGTGCTTTCACTCCTTCCATGATCGATCGCGGATCCGGGATCATCGTGAACTTTTCGAGTGGTTGGGGGCGCTCCACCTCTCCCGAAGTGGCTCCCTACTGCGCAAGCAAGTGGGCGGTGGAAGGACTCACCCAGGCGCTCGCCCAAGAGCTCCCGCCAGGCCTTGCCGCAGTTGCGTTCAATCCCGGCATCATCGACACCGACATGCTGCGAAGCTGCTTTGGCTTGGGTGCCGCGCATCATCCCGATGCCTCGGAGTGGGCTGAATCGGCCGTCCCCTTTCTCGAAGGGCTCACCTCTGCGGACAACGGCAAAGCCCTGACCTGCCCAGGTCACTGATCGAGGAGACGCTCCCTGTGGGAATCGCGTATCCCCTTCGCCCAGAACAACACGACGCAACCATAGACCTCGACGTTGAAGGTCTTGAAGCGGGTCGATAGCGCTTCCATGACCGCTCCCAGCGAATCATTGGCATTCGAGAAAATGCCCTTCTTGTTCTTTGCCCGGAGAAGAATTTTTGCGAGGCGCGACATCTGGACATCTGTCCCGAGGATACTGGACCCGAAAATTTTCCCATCCTCTTTGAGATGGGGAATGAGATGATCAAAAACGAGGGCGGCCTTGGTCTCCATTCTCCCGGGAAGACAGTGCAGCACATAGTTCAGCGCGATCGAATCGAAAGGAGGCACTCCGAGATCGATGGTATCGAGCAGATTCTCCTGGAAGACTTCGGGACGATAGTCGCTGATGCGTTTCTCCACGTAGTCGAGGCAGTCACGATTGATGTCGAGCAAAGCCACGCGAGGCTTCCCCTCGGGCAATCCATTCTCGAGAAAGTATCCGCTCCCCACTCCCGCCTCGAGATGGTTGTTGCTGACGTGTTTCCGATAGAAATCGAGAAGAAACGGAGTCGGGCACTCCCAGATCCGGGGATTGCAGAAACCGAGAACCCACCCGTCATAGAAAGGCAGGCTGCGACGCGTATAGCTCGCGTAGCCTCTCTCGACTTCGGCATGCAGGGCACTCATAGAATTTCCGACCCAATAGGGTATAGTCAGTGACTCAACCCTGTTCCTTTGGTCCCGGCAAGAGATTTTCCTCCCTTCTGAAATACTAAGGTTTCCATGATTCCTCCCGAAAAGAGCCCGCTCGAAGAGCGGATGCAACGGAACGACATCCACGAGAATGATCTCGAGGAGCGTTTCGTGCTCGGTTCGGGTAGCGGTGGACAGAAAATCAACAAGACCGCGAACTGTGTCTACCTGAAGCATGTCCCCACCGGAATCGAGGTGAGCTGCCAGGATTCTCGATCCCGAGAGAAAAATCGTGAGATCGCTCGCCAGCGACTCTGTGAACAGATCGAAGAGCAACGCGATCGCGAACGACTCCGAAAGGCTCGAGAGCGCGCTCGCAAGCGATACCAGAAGCGCCGCCCCTCGGTTGCGACCAAGGCGAAAATGCGGCGAACCAAGGAACATCGCAGGGAGAAAAAGCAGGCTCGCGGTCGGGTTCGCGAGTGACCCGCCTTGCGATTTTTCGGTCAGATCTTGCCGGAAATTTCTCCTCTTCAAGACTGCCACAAAAATCGGCTTGGCGTTCGGCTGGTAGCAACGATAGTGCGGCGGACAAGATTACCAAAACTATGGGATCCCTGAAAAAGCTAAACGCACAGGAACGCCACGCCAGTGTCGTCATTTCGAATCTTTCTCCGCGAGTCGAAGACGGACGTTATCCGACCAAGCGAGTTGCCGGCGAGGTGCTTCCTGTCTCGGCGGATATCTTCAAGGATGGTCATGATGTCCTCATCGCCATGGTTCAGTGGAAAAAGGCCGGGAAGAAAAAGATCCACGAACGAGCTCTCGAACCCTACGAAAACGATCGCTGGGGCACGCAGCTGACCTTTCCCAAAACCGGAAAGATTGAAATCTCCATCGAGGCCTGGGCAGACGACTTCCTGACCTGGCTACACGACTTCGATCGTCGCCTCACCGGGGACCAGGAAGACTTCTCCACCGAGATCGAAGAAGGTCGTGTCATTCTCAACAATGCCGCGATCCGAGCCGCAGGTGCCCGGGCCAGCGAGGACGCCGATGCCATCGAAGACCTGACGACTCGTCTCATGAAGACACCGGCGAAAGAGGTGCCTGAAATGATGCACGCCCCTGCCGTTCTCGAGTTGCTGGCTCGCTGGCCCGACCGCTCTCTCGCAACCCGATCGGAAGACAGCATCGAGCTGGTCGTCGAGACACCCCTCTCCTCCTTTTCCTCCTGGTACGAATTTTTCCCCCGTTGTGCCGAGGGAATCGAAGGCAAGCACTCGAAGTTCCGGGATTGTCTTCCCCGCATCGAGGACGCCAAGGCGATGGGATTCGATATCGTCTACTTTCCTCCGATCCATCCCATCGGGGTCAGTCATCGCAAGGGAAAAAACAACACGGTCACCTGCGAGCCCGACGACGTGGGTTCTCCCTGGGCGATCGGAAGCAAGGAGGGCGGACATCGTTCAGTCGACCCCAATCTCGGAACGATCGACGACTTTGTCTGGTTGCTGGAGGAAGCTCGCGATCGTGGAATCGAGATCGCGCTCGACTTCGCACTCAATTGCTCCCCGGATCATCCCTATGTCCGGAATCATCCCGAATGGTTTTACCATCGCCCGGACGGATCGATCAAATACGCCGAGAATCCTCCGAAAAAATATCAGGACATCTACCCTCTCAACTTTCATTGCGACGAATGGACGGATCTCTGGGAAGAGATCTGTGACGTGGTGCTCTTCTGGGTCAAGAAGGGGGTTCGCCTCTTCCGCGTCGACAATCCTCACACCAAGCCTGTGGCTTTCTGGGAGTGGCTCATCGCCCGCATCCACGAGGTCGATCCCACCGTCATCTTCCTGAGCGAGGCTTTCACTCGTCCCAAGATGATGCAGACCCTCGCCAAGGCGGGCTTTACCCAGAGCTACACCTATTTCACGTGGCGAGAGACCAAGGAGGAGCTCACCGAGTATGTGACCGAGCTGACCAAGGGACATATGCGCGACTACTACCGCGCCAATTTCTGGCCCAACACCCCGGACATCCTCCCCTATCATCTCCAGGGTGCGCCTCCGTCGGCCTTCAAGATTCGGGCGGCCCTGGCGGCGACCCTATCGTCTTCCTGGGGCATGTATTCGGGCTATGAACTGTGTGAGAACAAGCCGCTTCCCGGTCGCGAGGAATATCTCGACAGCGAGAAGTACCAGCTCAAAACCCGGGACTGGGACGCCCCAGGGAACATCAAGGAGTTCATCTCACGGCTCAATCGAGTCCGCAACGAGAATCCCGCGTTGCAATCCTATGCCAACATCGAATTCGTCCCGGCCGATCACAGCGAGATGCTGGCTTACTACAAGTGGTCGGACGACCGCTCCAATCTCATTCTCGTCGTGGTCAATCTGAATCCTCACCAGAGAATCGAATCCAATATTCACCTCCCTCTCGAAGCTTTGGGAATCTTTGGAAATCAAGAATTTACCGTGACCGACCTCATCTACGAAGAGAGCTACGCATGGCGTGAATCCACCAACTTCGTGGCTCTTGACCCTCGAACGAAGCCGGTCCACGTATTCCTTGTCGAGAAAGGCTGATCCTTCTCTCGAGCTTCGTAGCACCATTGATTGCTACGCCGGCCGAGAGAAGAACCTGACTCGATTTGCTCCTGGAACCCCCGCCCCAAGCTGATGCGCCAACGCTTCCTCACCTTCGTCGTCTTCGGACTCGTCCTCGTGATCCTCGCCGAATGGAACCTTCGCGCCAGGAAACTGGCCCCGATCCAATCGCTCAATCAATTCTGGCTCGAATTCTGTGTCGGCAACGCAGGCGACAAGATCGACGATCCAGCGGTCACCATCGTGCGAATCAATGACGACTACGAGCCTCTCAGCATCGGGGCCGACAGTCCGGCCTCTCCCGACGGCAAGCTCTCCCGTCTCGATTTTGCCACCATCCTCGGGTTCATCGCCAAGATGAATCCCAAGGCGGTCACCTTCCTCCCGACTCCCACCTTCGACGAAAAGCTGGTTCTCAATCAGACCGATATCGTTCCCCTCAAGGACGCTGCGATGCAGCTTCCCCGCCTCGTCACAGCGGCAAATGTCTCCAACGACGGAGAGCAGGCGACAGACTCCAAGCCGCTCGCCTTCCCGGAGATCAAGCTTGAAGGGTCCCCTGAAGATCTTCTCCGTTTCACCCGGACCGTTCGACATCCGGATCCCCAGATCCTCGCCAACGCGGACCCGGCCTTCAAATCGATCGAGTCGGCCCGAGGACTCTACGAAGACGGCGTTATCCGAGTTCCACTGGTCGCTTCTCATCGCGGAAAGGTCGTCCCCTCGGTCGTGCTTGCCTCGGTCGCGCTCCATGCCGGGATTCCTCTCAACGAAATCGTTCTCGACCTCGACTCAAACCCTCCTGTGATCCGTCTCGGAGAATTCCGAACCGTACCTGTCCTCTCCGATGGCACCTTTGTCCTTCCTCAGAAGGCGGGCGTCCGCCGCGGTATGTCCTCCCTTTCGCCCCAGGAAGATGGAGAAATGAAGAAGATCGAGCATTTCACCTCTCTCACGGTCGACGAGCTGGCCTACACAGGAGAAAAGGAAGACGAGGTCGCTCAACGAATTCTCGCGAGCTTCGAAGGAAAGTTTGATTCGCTGAGCGAGAATCTCGTCGTTGTCGGATTTGATCGCACGGGCGATCGCCGGATCGAGAGCGAGGTCGGTGCGATGGTTTCCGAAACCTCTGTCCTCGCACGCACCATGGCGACGATTCAGAGCGGGCGTTTCATCGAGTGGTGGCCCATGTGGATGAGATGGTTCGCCATTCTCGCGATCGGGGCCATCGCAGCGTTTCTCTTCCGATTTCCCAAGTCGAAGATTGTTCCGGTCTGGGGGATTTCCTTCCTCCTCTTCTTTGGGATCAGTGTCCTGATCTTCCGGCAGACCCTGTCCTGGACTCCGCCGTTCTTTGCCTTCGCCCTCTTCGGCCTGATGCTCCTGATCGGTCTCACGATTTCCAAGGACACGAAGCCCAACGTCGAAACTTCCGAGTAGGAAAGCAGCCGTTCCGCCTTCGGGAGAGACCCGCAATCGGAAAGATCTTCCCGCGGGACGCCATCAGGACCCGGAATGCGCTTTACGGCGTCTCTGGTCTTCGCCCACACTGGGAGGATGAAATGTTCCGCTCTCAGCAGCGCCCTCGCACTGCTTCTCTTGGTCTTCCCCGCGTTTCTCCCGTCCATTTCCCGGGCCCAGTTCGAAGCGGGGTTCTCGCAGGTCGACATCACTCCCCAGGAGTGGCCTGTAACCCTGCGTGGTTCTTTCAATCCCAAACCTACCGAGTCGGCCCACGATCCCCTGCGCTCGCGCTCGTTTGCCATCCAAAATGGGGAGGGTAGGGCCATTCTGACCGTCGTCGACAATCTCTACATGCCCCAGGACCTTCTCGACGAGATCAAGGCGGAGGTCGCCGATCGAACGGGATGGGATCCGACCGAGATGTTGATTTCGGGCACTCACACCCACTCCGCTCCCTCGTCTTCGGGAAGCAGCGATCAACCCGCAGAAGTGGCCTACCGGAAACGATTTTTCGATGGCGTCGTGGAATCGATGGAAAAAGCGATCGGCGCTCTTGCCCCCGCGAAGATTGGATTCGGGTCGGATGAAGAACCGTCCGAAGTTTTCAACCGTCGATGGTATCTGAAAGAGGGAAGCATGCCTCCCAATCCGTTTGGAGGGTATGACAAGGTGAAGATGAATCCTCCCCGCAATCTCATCCTGAAGCCGGCCGGTCCGACCGATCCCGAGGTGGCTGTCATCGCCGTCGTCGACTCGAGGAACCGCCCACTCGGACTCTTTGCCAACTACGCGCTTCACTATGTCGGAGCAGTCCCGGGACGCCAGGTCTCCGCAGACTACTTTGGCGAATTTGCCCGCCTCGCCACCACGAAGTTCGCAGGTCGCAACCCTTCCGAGACCTTTGTCGCCATGCTTTCCAATGGCGCCAGTGGGGACATCAACAACATCGATTTTGCTGGAAATCGCCCCCCTCGGGCTCCCTTCGAGCAGATTCGCCAGGTCGCCACGAAAGTCTCCGATGCCGCCTGGCGTGCGACCCGAGATCTCGAATATAAGACGGATCTGCCCATCGCGACCCGGGAGCGGAGAATCGTGCTCCAAACTCGAAAGCCGACAGCAGAGCAGGTTGAGCAGGCCGGGAAGCTACTCGACATGACGGCCGAAGAACTCAAGGCCCAACCTCGTCTCGCCTCGCACTACGCCCTGCGTATTCTCGCCCTCGCAAAGCGTCCCGAGACGACGGAGGTCGCAATTCAAGCCATTCGAATCGGGGACCAGGCCATTGTCGGGCTCCCCTTCGAAGTTCTCGTCGAGATCGGCCTCGATCTGAAAAAGAAAAGTCCCTTCCCGCGGACCCTCCTCATCTCGATGGCCAACGGAGGATTCGGCTACCTGCCCCCACCTCACCAGCACGAACTGGGGGGCTATGAGACCTGGCTCGGAACCTGCAAAGTCGCCGAAGACTCTTCCGTCATTCTGACGAAAGAGCTTCTCGAAATGCTGGGTGAGCTGAAAAACGAGAAACCGTAACCTGGAATTCTCGTTTTGGAGCCTCGAGCGGGAAGCCCGATCGACTAGGACTCCGTTTTTGGTTCCCCAGTCTCCTCGGATTCCGCCGAGTCTTCGGCTGGGTTTTCTGAATCGGAGTCTGTCTCCGTAGCGGAATCCAACTTTTCTTCGACAGGGGCTTCCGCCACATCAGGCACATCTTCCGGAGTCGGAGCTGCGTCCACGGATGGCTCAGAGCTATCGCCCGCAGCCTCTTCTGCCGCAGGCGACTCCGACGTAGCCCCTTCGCTCGATTCGGCTTCAGCAGGAGCGCTCTCATCGGAAGCAGGTTCTGCCGGAGATTCCTCGGCCGCGGGCTCTGCCGGGGTAGAAACGGGATTGGCCACAACCGCCGGCTCGAAAGCCGCAGGAGCGCGGAGACCGGAACGATCCGACTCGGGCGTCTCGCCTACCTTGATGGAAGCGCCCATGAAAGACTTTCCATCGAGAAGCGAGACGGCTTTCTGAGCCTCTTCCTGGCTCGCCAGTTCAAAGACGAGGGAACCTTTCTCAGAGATCTCATCCCCACGCTGCTGAATGACACCGATGCCATCGAAGAGATCATGGATGTCTTCCTCGGTAGCTTCCGTGTTCAGATTTGAAACGGTGACAAAAGCACTCTCGACCACCGCGACCTCGCGGGGTTTGACCGTTCTCGACTCCTTTTCGCCCGAACGCTCTCGGGAAGGTCGACGACCTCTCTCACTCCGCTCACCACGGGGTCTGGATTCCCGACGTTCTCGCGAGCTGCCAGAATCTTCTCCGCCCTCCCTGCGAGGCCCTTTGCGCTCTCCGGACGGCTTCCATTCTCCGCCCTCCTTCCTCTCGGGCTTCTCGGACTTGGCGCCCGTGACGAGCATGGAACGTCCGTTCAGATCCGTGTCGTTCAGTTTGCGAACGGCTTCCTTGGCTTCTTCGAGACTGCTCATCTCGACGAAGCCAAAACCTTTGGAGCGACCCGTCCGGCCTTGCTTGACGACGAGAGCCTCCTTGACGGTTCCGATCTTGCCGAAGGTCTTCTCCAACTCTTCTTCCGTGACCCCAAAATCCAGGTTCCCCACGTAGAGTCGGGGTCCGGTAGGCTCGACGGAAAGAGGCTTCTTCCGGGCACTCTTGCGAGCGGCACGCTTTTTCTGCTGCTCCGCCTCGAAGGGATCGACCAGGCCAAACGTGATCGCCTTGATGAATTTCTGAAAACCTGTTGGCTTGGGGGCGGGTTTCCGATCGCGATTTCGCTGGCCACGGTTGGCATCACCACCCCCGCTGCGATTGCCGCCCGAGCGCGAGCCGCCACTCCGGTTGCGATTTCCACTACGATTGCGATTCTGGGACGAGGAGCGGCCTCGGTTTCCCTGGTTTCTGTCAGAAGATCCTTGTTCCATACGGATTGATTTCGGTCGTTTTGTGTTTTCCTTCCCAGTCTCCCTCGGGCCTGGTCTGAGATACGTTAAGACCGGGACAAGCGTTCCATTCGGGGAGCAGAAGGGGGCTCATCCTAGTTCAGACAGGACGATGAGCAAGCATTTTGCGGTCTTTCCCCATCACCCCAATCAGCGGAGAGCCAAGACGCAACTGCTTCCAATAACTCGGTTCCTGCCGAGACTTTGGAAGCCTAGAATGGGATGTCGTCGTCGGACTCCTGTCCGTGACCACCCGGAGGCTCCGAGAGATGGGAGGGCGGCGCACTCGCGTCTTCGAATCCACCCGCATCGGGGGCAGCTCCACCACCACCCGCTCTCTCGACTTTCCAGGCGTTGAGATTGACGTAGTAGCGGCCGTTGTATTCGTTTCCGCGGATATCGAAGGTGACTTTGACCGGATCGCCTTCAGAAAGGCCGTCGGTGAGAGAGGTCTTTTCTTTCACGCACTCGAACTTGATCGACTGCGGATACTTTCCGTCTTCCACCTCGACGACGAATTCCCGCTTCGAGAATCCACTCGCGAAGGTTTGCACTTCACTGATCACCTTGACGGTGCCTTCCAATTCAAAACTCTTGCCCATACTCGAAATGATTGATTCGATTTCTTCGCCCGAGAAAGCACGGGGGGAAAGAGAAAAATTGAGTTTCTCTTTCCCCGGAACGCGGAACAGGCTCGTCAAAGCCGCTTCGTACTATCCCTCGATGAGGCGATCGGAAGAACTCGAAGGAGTCGGCTTCCCCCCCGCGGCAGCATTTCGCTCGCTGATCTGGGTATTCAAAGTACAGAAGTCATAGACCCATCCGATGACGAAGAGACCACCCGTCAGGAGATAGAGGATACCGGTCAGCCATTTCCCCATATACATGCGGTGGATCCCGAGATACCCAACAAAGGTCTGGAGAATCCAGGCGACGGAGTAGTCGATCGGACCTTCCTTGTAGCGGAGGTCGGCTTTTTTATCCATCCCGGGAATGAGGAAGAGGTCGACAATCCACCCGACGAGAAAAAGCCCGCCCGTGCAGAGCCAGAGCGTTCCGGTAATCGGTTTTCCGTAATAAAATCGATGCGATCCCGTAAATCCGAAGATCCAGAGAACGTATCCGATCGTTTTGCTATGTGTAGATTCCATTTGTAATCATACTGGAGCCGATCCTCGGCAATACCAATTACAAATCCGGAACATTTTTCGAACCCCATGACCAATCCCTCCCTCCTGCTCACCCTCGCTGTGGGTCTCCTGGTCCTAGCGGCTTTCACCGGACTGGGTATCCTGGGTTTGAAATCGAGAACCGAGGTTCCCGAATATCTCGCCGAGAGAGACCTGAGTCATGACTCGGGGAAGCCGAACTTTGTTTCCAGTCTCATCGACGATCCGGATAAAAAGACCGCACCTCTCTCGATCAGCGGAAACCCGGAATCGGCATGGAAAAACGCGGTCGCCGCCATCCTCGCCACCCCGCGAACCGAAACCGCAGTGGAGGAAGAGCACTACTTCAGGGCCGAGACAAAAAGTCGGGTCTTCGGGTTTGTCGATGATGTCGAGATTCGCTGGGATCCCGGTGACGAGGTGATTCACATCCGTTCCAGCTCGCGAGTAGGTCATTCCGATATGGGTGCGAATGCGGAAAGAGTGGAAGAAATCCGCGAACGCTTCGAAAAAGCTCAGGCGAAAGTTTCCTCTTCAGGACCGACGTAGACGTCTTTGAGCCGAAGAGGTTCTCCGTTCTGCATCGTCTCGAGGTCGACCTGGCATCGCAGTCGCCAGTCATCGAGGCCTTCGGTATCGAGGACTCGCTGCTCCCAGGAGAGGATTCCCCCTTCCTCCGCGACCCACGAATTTCGTTCGTTTCTGGCCTCGGGATCCAAACGAATGCTCCCATGACGTGCCCGAAACTCGCTGGCTCGCTCCTGGAGCTCAGCTTCTCGATCAGTTGAAGCGTCCCCGAAAAACAGGAGAGCTTCCTCGATCCGCCCCTGCGAAAAAGCGCGCAGAAACTCGAACACGGCCACCTTGATCTGCTTTTGCAGATGCTGGCGGGCCACTGTCGCCGTACGAGGTGAGTGAGCTTCCGACTCCTCCTCGGTCGGTGCCTCTTCCTCTCCCTGGCGCTTCTCCCATTCATCAATGAGACTGGAATCGACATTCCTCACGATCGTCTCGAGAAACACCTCAGCCTCGTCGACGGAATCATTCTTGAGTGCATCGGGGATGGTTTGGGAGAGAATCTTGTAAACCTCACTGAGGTGACGAAGCAGGACGGCCTCGCCTCGCTCCAGTCCATAGATCTTGATGTAGTCCTCGAAGGAATACCAGTTCTCGACCATCTCGCGAGCGATAGCCTTGGGACGCACCCCCGCTTCCTTTGCCCAGGGATTACGGGTCACGAACTCGTTGTAGGTGTCGTAGATGAATTCCTTCCCCGGTTGAGGATGCTCGATCTCATCGAGTCGCTCGATCCGCTCATCGTATTCCACACCCTCGGCTTTCATCGCCGCCATCGCTGCGGTCTTTTCCTTGTCGACCTGCTTGCGAAGGACCGCTGCCGGATTCTCGAGAATGGCTTCGACGAGGGAGAGCACCTGCAACCCATACTGTTCGTCTTCCACATCCAATCTTGGAATGGTATCGAGCAAATAAACGGAGAGCGCGTGGTGAAGAGAAAAATCCTCCGGGAGCTCATGATCGAGCTTCAGCTTCTGGGGTCCCGACCGGTCTGTCATCGGCAGGATGCGAACGATCCCACCCTCGACCAGCCCGCGAAACAGGGAAAAGGCGCGTTTCCGATGACGTTTCTTCTGCACGGGAGATTCATGGGACCGGGTAATGAGCTCCCGGATCTCCTGGCAGGCATCGATATCATCTCGCTGAATCACATTCACGAGCAAGCCATGATTGACCTGAAAGCTCGAGGTCAGCTTTTCGGGAGGAGAATCGATCAGTCGCTGGAAGGTGCTCTCGTCCCAATTGACGAATCCCTTTTCGGGCGGCTTCTTCTTCACGACCTTCTTCTTCCCTTTTTCCTGGGCCTTTTCTTCTGCCTTGAGATTCGCCACGACATGCTCGGGAGCCTGGGCGACGACATAGCCGACCGTGTCGAATCCGCGACGACCGGCTCGACCGCTGATCTGCTGAAAATCCCGGACCGAAAGGGTCTCGGTTTTCTTTCCGCCATACTTGAAAAGCTGGGTAAAGAGAACCGTTCGAATCGGAACATTCACCCCGACGCCCAGGGTGTCGGTCCCACAGATGACCTTGAGCAGGCCCTGCTGCGCCAGCTTCTCCACGAGCACCCGATACTTGGGCAGGAGACCAGCATGGTGGATTCCGAGGCCGTGACGAAGCAGGCGTTTCATCTCCTTTCCATACGGAGAGCGGAAATCCGCTTCCCGCAGGACTTCCGCGATGACCTGTTTCTCTTCCTTCGAGCAGAAATTCCGACTCATCAGGTTCTGGGCCGAGCGAGCGCACGCCAACTGGGTGAAGTGCACAAGATAGATCGGTGCTCGATCCTGCTCGACCAGTTCCTCGACCTTCTCTTCGAGCGAATCCGTGCTGTAGGCAAACTCAAGCGGAACGGGACGGTCCTGCGAGGAAACCAATGCGGTAGGAAGTCCGTTCAAGCGAGTCAGCTCCTCCTCGAAGAACGCCGTATCCCCCAAGGTAGCCGACATCAGGAGAAAACGTGTCTGCGAGAGCAGGAGCAAAGGGAGTTGCCAGGCGACTCCTCGTTCCGGATCGGAGTAGTAGTGGAATTCATCCATAACCACATCTGCGATCTCGGTATCTTCGCCTTCTCGAAGCGCCTGGTTGGCGAGAATTTCTGCGGTGCAGCAAATCACGGGAGCTCCGGGATTGACGGTCGCATCCCCCGTGATCATTCCCACCTGCTCCGGGCCGAAGGTGTCGCAAAGCGAGAGAAATTTCTCATTCGCAAGAGCCTTGATCGGCACGGTGTAGTAGCACCGCGATCCCTGGCAGATCGCTCGATACTGCAAGGCCATCGCGACGAGCGATTTCCCCGATCCGGTCGGGGTATTCAGAATGACATTGGCTCCGCCAAAGAGCTCGAGCACTGCCTCTTCCTGGTGGGGATAGAGCTCCAGTCCCTGATCAAGGCAGTGAGAAAGGAAAGCATCGAGAACCTCATCGTTTCCGGGAGTTTCGGTCGAAGAGGGTGGAGCTAGGATTGGCATCAAGAAAGGGAACCGGGAAGCCGATTCGCAAGGCGTTCCGTCCAACCCTTCCCTATCTTCCCTCTCAACTCAAGACCGGCTTGATGAGATGCCCGAAGACATCGGTGAGCCGGAAGTCGCGCCCCTGGAAACGGTAGGTGAGACGCAGGTGATCGATCCCGAGGAGATGCAACATCGTCGCGTGAAGATCGTGCACATGCACGGGATCCTCGACCGCGGTGTAGCCGAGCTCGTCGGTGGCGCCATGGGTGACACCTCCCTGGACCCCGCCTCCGCAGAGGAACATGGAGAACGCATTGATGTGGTGATCCCGACCACTGCCCTGGGCCATGGGAGTTCGTCCGAACTCACCGCCAAAGATGATCAGCGTGTCCTCGAGCATTCCCCTCTCCTTGAGGTCCATGATCAGAGCCGCGGTCCCCTGGTCGACCAGGTTCGCGGTTTTCTGAAACGCATTCTTGATCCCACCGTGGTGATCCCAGCCGCGGTGATACAGCTGGATGAAGCGAACGCCCCTCTCCGCCAATCTCCGAGCGAGGAGGCAGTTCGCGGCATAGGAACCATCCCCCGGCGTGCACCCATAGCGCTCCAGGGTCTCCGGCGTCTCCGCCGCGACGTCCATGAGGCCGGGAACGGAAGCCTGCATCTTGAAGGCCATCTCATACTGCGCGATGCGTCCTTCGATCTCGGGTTCGTAGCGACGTTTCCCGAGAAGCCGATCCATCTGGCTCACGGTTTCGACCAGTTCCTTCTGAGCGTCACGAGAGATTCCGGGAGGATTCTTGACGTAGTGCACGGCGTCCCCCTTGGACTGGAATTGCACGCCCTGGTATTGGCTGGGAAGAAATCCGTTGCTCCATTGTCTCGACGAGATGGGCTGGCCCTGGCCACCTCCCACGCTGGTCAGAACGACGAATCCGGGCAGATCCTCGGAATCGCTTCCGATCCCGTAATTGACCCACGCCCCCATGCTGGGTCGACCAGGGATGATGGATCCCGTGTTCATGAAGGTATGCGCCGGGTCGTGATTGATCTGCTCGGTCTGCATCGAACGGATGATGGCGATTTCATCGGCGACCTTCTGGATATGGGGGAACACGTCGCTGATCTCCTGTCCCGATTTCCCACACTTCGAGAACCCGAACTGGGGGCCCATGCACTTGAGTTTGTTGGCACTCTTCTGCAACTGGGCGAGCTGCTGTCCCTCGGTAAAGGAGGAGGGCATGGGCTGCCCGTCGAGCTCGGCGAGTTTCGGTTTGTAGTCGAAGCTCTCGAGGTGGGACTGCCCCCCCGCCATGCAGAGATGAATCACTCGCTTCACCTTCACGGGAACATGACGAGTCTCTCCCAGGACTCCGCCGCCTTTCCCCGCCGGGCCTCCGATACCAGGGGTCTTGCCGGGCGCGGCATGCAGCGATCCGGACTTCCCAAGAATCGAGGCCAGCGCCACCGCGCCTATGCCCGTCATCGAGTTTTCGAGAAAGGTTCGTCTTTTCAGGCGATCGAGAAATTCAGGGCTCATACTAGTAGCGGGTGATGGTTTCCTTGAGGTTCAATACGACTCGGGCGACAGCAGTTCGCGCCGCCAGTTCGATTTCGTCTTCGGTTTCAATTTTTTTCAGCCCCACCGAGAGCAGCCCATTCGCTGCCTCGGAGTCGTCTCGGAGTCGTTTTCGTTCCGATTCGGCGAGTTCCTCGAGCACGACGAGTTCATCCGGAGTCGGGAGACGGGTCAGGGCCTTTCGGAAAAGATCGGTGACATCCTCGCTGTTCGCCGCCAGTGCCTTCGCCGATTCGACAAACGAGGGATCGTTGAGGAGAACCAAGGCCTGCAAGGGCGTACTCGAAGCATCCCGCTCCATCGTGCACTCTTCCCGCGACGGTGCGTCGAACGCCTTCATCGCCGGGTGGAGAAAGGTACGCTGCCAGTGCGTGTAGAGCCCCCGTCGATACTGATTCTCATCCTGATCGGCTTGGTAGGTTCGACGGGGAAAGTTGAGGTGCTGGTAGTAGCCCGCGGGCTGGTAAGGCCGTGCGCTTCTCCCGCCAATTTTCGGATTGAGAAGGCCGCTGACGGCCAGGGCATTGTCTCTCACCAGCTCGGCAGGAAGCCGCAGCCCCGACTGACGGGCGAGAAGTCGGTTGTAGGGATCCTTCTCATCCAGCTCCGGGCTGCTTTCGGAACTCTGAGCATAGGTCTTTGTCAGGACGATCGTTTTGACCAGCTTCTTGATATCCCATCCACTCTCGATGAAATCGGCAGCGAGCCAATCGAGCAACTCCGGGTGGGTCGGCCACTCTCCCTGTGACCCCAGGTCGTCGACAACTCCGGAAATCCCCGTCCCGAAAAAACGAGCCCAGAGTCGATTCACATAGGTTCGTGCCGTGAGCGGGTTTTCGGGAGAGACCAACCACTGGGCCAGCTCAAGCCGGCTGCCCGCTTTTTCTTTCTTCAGTTGAGGCAGGAAATGAGGAGTGCCGGACTGAACCACTTCTCCAGATCGATCCGTCCAATTCCCGCGAGGCAGGATCCGAATCTCTCTCGCCTTCGCCGAAACCGTGGCCGGGATCGTACGCTCTGCCTTCTTCGCTTCGGCGAGCTGCCCCTCGAGATTGCGAAGGCGCGTCCTTTGCGGTTCGAGTTCGGGAGCGACTTTTCGATATTCGGCCAGCAGGGTGGCCTTCTCCTTCTCGGACCACTGATCGGCAGGCTTCGTGATCAGGTCCCGGATACCGGCAGGCATCAATTCCTCTCGGTATTTTTGAGAGCTGGTATGAATCCCCGCCGTGTCCCAATAAACCGTTCCTCCATGCTGGGTGAACGCCAACTGCGTCACCTCGTCGCCGGGAACGAGGCCGACTGCCTCTACCGGGACTTCAAGGCGGATCCATTTCCCGGTCTCGGGAAGATCGGCGACCCGGTGATGGCTCGGACCATCGCTCCCCTGACCATAGGGGATGACATCTTCTCCCCACCAGGCACGATGGCTCCACCCTCCCTTGGAATGATGAAACTGCAACATGACCTGCTTGGGAGGATTCTTCGGATCCAACCAGACGTAGGAGAAGAGCTGGTCGCCTTCCGAGATCAGGAGAGGCTTGCCGCTGGACTTTCCAATGTGTTGAAGCAGGCCGTCAGACTTTTGAAGTCGTGCCACGCTGCCCTCGTGGACCTTCCCCTCTTTGGCTGTGACGAATTTCCACCCGTTGGTATCGACCCCATTCCTCTCTCCTTTCTCGGCAAGATAGACATAGTCGAAAGGCCCATCCGAAATCGTCTTCCCCCGCCAGCCCTCGGCCCATTGCATCGCGGCTCCTGAGAGTTCGGAGCGCGGTGCCTGGAGTTCCTCCTTCGCCGCGACCACTTCCGTTTCCAGTTTCGCGATCCGCTCTTTTTCCTCGATCGTGGGAACCGCAAGCTGCGGACCTCGCTTTCCGAAAGCGATTCCGGCTTGCTGATACGGCTTGATATCTTCCTGGTAGGAGCCGTCGCCGGTCCATGCGCCCTTCTCGAGGATGTCCGCAAAGTAGGCCGCAAACTCGTAGAAATCCCGGGCCGTGTAGGGATCGAACTTATGATCGTGGCACTCCGCGCAAGCCAGGGTGGAGCCCATCCAGGCTGTAGACGTGGTGCGCACCCGCTCGGCCTGGTATTTGGCGAGATACTCCGCATCCTGGATTCCGCCCTCCTGGCTCGTCTGACCCAATCGATGATAAGACGCCGCGACTTTCTGATCCAGAGTAGCGTCGGGAAGAAGGTCTCCCGCGATCTGCTCGATGGTAAACTGATCGAAGGATTTGTTTTCGTTGTAGGCCTTGATCACCCAATCCCGATAGGCAGAGACTTCGACATTCTGATCGCCGTGATAGCCGACCGTGTCGGCATAGCGCACCGCATCGAGCCACTCGATCGCCATCCGTTCGCCAAAATGAGAGGAATCGAGAAGCGTGTCGACATAGCGAGAAATTCCCACTTGCCGGAACTTATCCAGATCTCCCGGTTGGGGAGGCAACCCGGTGATGTCAAAATGGAGTCGTCGTAGCAGGGTCGCTTCTTCCGCTTTCGCCGAGAAATTCAGCCCTTCCGCTTCGAGACGGTCGAGAACGAGAACGTCGATCGGGTGAAGCCCGGATTCGCCTTTCACCTCGGGTCTCCGGATCGGGAGATAGGCCCAGTGCGCCTCATACTTTGCGCCTTCTTCGATCCAGCGGGAGAGAATCCGTTTCTCCTCCTCGGTCAAAGCCTTGTGCGTCTCTGGCGGGGGCATGATCTCCGAATCATCGTCGGTGACCATTCTCCAATAGACCTCACTCGCCTTGAGGTCGCCAGGGACGATGGCCTCCATCGCGACAGCCTCTTCTCTGACATCGAGACGGAGATCGGCCTCCCGAGTGTTCTTGTCCGGACCGTGGCAGGCAAAACACTTGTCGGAAAGAATCGGTCGGATGTCACGATTGAAAGAAAGCGTCTCTTCTCCCCGCAGACTGGCAGGAAAAATGGCACACAGCAAAAGCAGAAGGAATGTCGAACGTATCATGAATTCTGAAAAAATCGGTTAGGGCTTGGTAACGCATTGGACCCAGTTCGGTCCCTTGCCGGTATCGAGCATCTGGATACTCGTCAGGCTTCCGGTCTCCGGATCGATGCGAAACACTTCCAGCTTGGCCGCCACCTGACCGGCAGCGTAGAGATATTCACCAGCCCGGTCGATGGCAAACCCTCGGAGAATCTGCGGACAGGGAGTGTGCCCGATCTCGGTCAGGGTGAAATCTTCCGGATTGACCCGGTATCCCACGAGGGAGCTCGAACCTGTCAGTGCCTTTCGATCGGTCAGATCTCGATTCGAGAGGTAGAGAAACTTCGCATCAGGAGTGAGATGAAGGTCTGCCGTCGTGATCGTCCCCTCGAATCCATCGGGAAAACTGATGAGATTCTGGATCAGGGTGAGTTCCCCTTTCTTCTCGTCCCAACTCCAGACCGCCACTCCGGGGGACTCTCTCTCCTGGGAGGTGTAGGCGATCTTCCCATTCGGATGAAACACGATGTGTCGCGGTTGTTGTGCGGTATCTTCTCCGGTAGGTCCGGAGACAAACGGGTTTTCTGCAGGAGCCAGGGTGCCCTTTTCCTCATCGAACGCGATCTGGAAGACCCTGTTGGGCGTCGTCGCCGGAACGAGAAGGAAACTATTTCCCGGAGAAAACAAGGAAGAGTGAGCGGCTTTCTCCAGGGATAGCTCGGCAACAGGTTCTCCGATTGCCACGCCATCCTCCCCAATCGACCACATCGCGACGCTACCTCCGCCATAGTTGCTCCCGGCGAGATAGCGGTTTGTCGCGTCCAACCCGAGGTAACCGGCCCGGGCTTCGGTCGGAGATTTGCCAAGTGAACGAAGCATTCCGTTCTTCTGGATTCGATAGCTCTCGACTTCTTTGCCTCCGACCCGATAGAGAAGCTTCTGATCGCTTGAAATCGCAGTCAGGCCCGCGCCCGGATTGGTCTGAATTTCGCTCAGCTTGCCCGAATCCAAGTCGACCTCGTACACGGTGACACTTCCTCCTGCAGACAGATAGACAAAGCGAGACTCGGCAAAGGATTGACCGGGCGCCAGCAGCCCAGAGGCAACAAGGATGGAGAGAAAGAATCGCTTCATGGAGGAATCCAAGATATCATGGAAAAAGTCCCGCCTCGTGTCACTCTCGACAATTGGCGTGATTCTTTGCAAATCCGATGGGTAAAAAGCGTAAGATCAAAGACGAAGACCTCGAAGGAGTCGCCCTGATCAAGGAAACGAATCGTCGAATCCGCCTG
The DNA here is from genome assembly GCA_029213195.1 of Verrucomicrobiales bacterium. Taxonomy (GTDB): domain Bacteria; phylum Verrucomicrobiota; class Verrucomicrobiia; order Verrucomicrobiales; family DEV007; genus Arctic95D-9. The sequence continues at coordinate 72,512 of JARGNI010000023.1, read as the reverse complement.
GCTCGAACCTACTGGGATGCGCACAAGAACGGAGCTTGCCGCCAGGAGCGCGAACGAGCGTTGAGACTCTACGAAAGACTCACTCCCACGCAACGAGAGCAAATCCCACAAGTTCTGCGGGTCTGGCTTCGCTACCGAAGCGAGAAATACTTCGGACCGCATCGCACTCCCCCAGGCGCAGCGGGAGGGGAGAACAAAAGAGGTAAAAATCGGCGGTAACCCAACTTCTCGATAGGCAGCATTTTCCACCCCTTTCCTCTTGTCGCGACCGGATCTCGCTGCCACATTCACGCCCTTAGATTTCCTATCTTCAATTTCATCCGACTTAGATCACATGGCCGAAAGCATCACTTTGAAAACCGACGTGGAACTGGGCGTTGTCCCCACACACATCAAATTCGTTGGCGGACTCGTTCCCGACGACGACGGCCGCCTCCCCCGTGGCGATGATGGCAAGCTCCTCGTCGTCGCCGAGATGGAGCGATTGACCGCGGCATCACCTGTCAAGATTCAGAGTGCCCAGGTCACCGCTTTCCCTGGCGTGGATGCCGGAGATACCGAGGATCTTTTCTCCGGACTGCGAGCGCTTGGTCTCGAGGTTCACATCATCATGATGGTCGGAGGAGCCGACCCTATGAATCCCGATGACGAGGATGCGGTTGTCGAGATGCTGAAATCCGGAATCGAGGTGGCCATGAAATACGGCATCACCCAGATCGCTTCCACCTCCATCGAGGAGTGGATGAAGCCGGGCGCGACTCCCAAGACCGGTGCAGAATTCGAAGCCGCCGTCGCCCAGAACGTGAAGGCCCACTGCCGCGCGGTCCGCGAATCGGGTGCTCTCGATAGCTCCGTGAAAAACTGGCATATCGAGTTTCTTCGAGGCGGAGAATTCCAGACCTTCACCGATGTCCAGAAATGCTGGGAATTCGTGAAGGCAGCGAATGCCGAGCTCGGAACCAAGTTCTTCAAGATCATGGTCGATGCCGCACACTGCGGTGACTCCACCCTTTCCATTCCGGAAAACGAAGCCCTCATCGCCCAGATCGCAGAATCCGATGAGATGGGGATGTTCCACGCCTCCGCCAAGACCACCCGAGGTTGTCTCAGCACGGACGACGGCTGGATCGGCGCGCTGCTCGCCGCCGCCGCCAAGACCGGGAAACTGGAATACGTTTTCGTCGAGCTTTTCCATCACGAAGACCCCGCTCTCGAAGGTCTCCGCAATCTCGACCCCGGTCACGGTCTCGACACCACCGACGGACGGACCTACAGCCAAGCAGTTCTCGACGGCGTCGAATCCGTGGCACGACGCCTCAACAATCTCGTGCTCCGCGGGATGCTGAAGAACTAGGCGCTTCGCCGATCTCCGTCATGCTCGTCAGTGTCGCACTTCCGCTGATCCTGGCGTTCATCATGTTTTCGTTGGGCCTCGGCCTGCGAAAAGAGGATTTCACACGCGTCGCGCGATTTCCGAAGGCATTCGGAATCGGGCTGGGGAATCAGCTCGTCCTCCTGCCGGTCGTAGCTTTTGGGATCACATTGCTGCTGCAGGTTTCCCCGGAACTCGCCGTGGGAGTGATGATTCTCTCCTTCTGTCCCGGAGGAGTGACCTCGAATGTCTTGACCCGCCTCGCGGGAGGCAACACGCCTCTTTCGATCTCCCTGACCGCGGTCATGAGTCTGTGCTCCATCATCACCGTGCCTCTGCTGGTCGCGGCTTCGGTGAATCACTTCATGGGCAACGAGGCTCCCCCCGTCCATGTCGCGGCCCTGGGTCTCAAGATGTTTTTGCTCACTGCCGTTCCGGTGTTTCTCGGAATGTGGCTCACTGCGGCGAAGCCAGACCTCGTCGAACGCATTTCCCACCCCATCTCACGGATTGCTCTCGTCCTCTTCGCTTTCATCATCCTTGCGGCGATCGCAAAGAATCGGGTGGTCTTTTTCGGAAACCTCCCCACTCTCGGCCCTGCGCTCATCCTGCTGAATGTCGTCATGCTAGCTTTCGGATTGCTGACCAGCTGGTTGGCTCGCCTCGATCGGAAAGATGCCACGACGATCGCTCTCGAGTCCGGAGTTCAGAACGGGACACTCGGGATCGCTGTCGGGGCGATGATCGCCGTCGATTCCACGGAGACCCTGCCACCGACCACGGTTCCTGCGGCGGTGTATGGAATCACGATGTATCTCGTTTCGCTTCCTTTCGTCTTCTGGCGAAAAAGGGCGATCGGGACGACGCAAAAAAACTCTGATACCGCTGGATTCGGCGTGTGATTTCCTGTCATCCTCGGAGGATGAAATCGTGTTTCCTGAGTCTTTGCTCTTTCCTTCTCATCTCGACTTCGCTGCAAGCCGGTGAACTCCCCGCCTTTCAGTGGTCGGAGCAGGAGATCGACCAGATCCAGATCGGCTACGGTCTTCAACTGACGGATATCAATGGGGATGGGAAAACGGACATTCTCCTCGCCGACAAGAGCACCGTGCAGTGGTATGAAAATCCGAGCTGGAAGAAACACATCATCGCCGAGAAGCTGACCGTGCGTGACAATGTCTGCGTCGCCGCCCGGGACATCGATGGCGACGGCAAGGCGGAGATAGCGGTCGGGGGCCAATGGAACTTTCTCGAGACGATGAAAGACGGCGCGGTGCACTACCTCGTTGCGCCCGAGGATCGGACGCAGAAGTGGAAGCCGGTCAAGCTCTACAACGATCCCAGTGTCCATCGCATGCATTGGATCGCGGGTGCCGATGACGACTACTCCCTCGTCGTCAAACCACTTCGGGGAAAGGGCAGTGTCGACGGAGTCGGTGCGGGCATTCGCATTCTGAACTACTTTCCTCCCAGCGATCCAACAGCCGAGTGGAAAACCGAACTGATCAGTGACTCGCTCAATCTCTCCCACAATTTTCATCCCGTGAACTGGGACGACGATCCTGAAGAAGAGTTGATTGTTGCCGCCAAACAGGGTGTCTGGTATCACGACAAGCAGGGTGACCTATGGAAGACTCGTCAACTCACCGACGAATTCGCCGGCGAAGTTCGCGACGGAAAACTTCCCGATGGCCGACGCTTCATCGCCACCGTCGAGCCCATGCATGGCACCGTCTGCGCGGCTTATGTTGAACCCGAGGATTCTTCGAAACCATGGAAGCGCCTCGCCGTGCTCGACGATGCGCTCAAGGACGGTCACGCGCTCGCCGTCGCCGACTATCTCGGCATCGGCTCGGACCAGATCGTTGTCGGATGGAGAGCCATGCATCCACGCGATGTCCCTGGAGAGCCGGGAATCAAGCTCTTCTCCCCGGCGAAGCAGGACGGATCGGAGTGGGTCGAAACCAGGATCTCGGGAGCGGAAGTCGCCGTTGAAGATATCAAGGCAGGCGATCTCAACGGGGATGGGAAACCTGACATCGTCGCCGCCGCCCGTCAGACGAAGAATCTCCGAATTTTCTGGAACGAATCGTAGGCACCCTTTGCTCAAAAACTTTCCCCGCCATGCGAACATGAACGACCTGGAACGGATCCATACGCATCTCCTGAATTTCCCCGAGACCACGGAGGAATTTCCTTTCGGCCCGGAGGCCGCAGTCTACAAAGTTGCAGGGAAGATGTTTGCGATCCTCAGCCCGGACGATGTCCCTGCGAGCATGAATCTGAAATGTGATCCCGATCGAGCCATCGAACTGCGGGACACACACGAAGCGATCATCCCGGGCTATCACATGAACAAACGGCATTGGAACACTCTCCATCTCGATGGGAGCATTTCCAACGAGTTCGTCGAAGAATTGATCCGACACTCCTTCGAGCTGGTTCTCGCCGGACACACCCGAAAAGTGCGGGACCGAATCGTGTGGGAAACGGATTGAATTCGCATCTCACCGACTTTTTCTCCACTCTTGCGCCAGAAGGAAGATCTGGACCTCTCTCTCTACCTCCTCCCTACTTGTCACCCTCGTCATGAAAAGACTCATCTGCTATTTCGTTGTTTTCTCCCTGGTTGGTTCGTCTTTGAGCCTCGCCCAGCAGGCTGGTAAGAAGCCGTCGACCAGGCCAGCCGCCGATGCGGGAACACCTCCCCAGGATGCCGGACGCAATCCCCGCAATCCAAACAAGCGCGACGCGAAAAACATCGAGACCGGCAAACCGGCTCCCGAAAAAGATCCATCCCTGGCGAAGTATGGCATCTATGCTTCCGAAGCACCCACTCCCAAGAAGGCGGAAGCCCAACCCACCCAACTCCCCCTTCAGCTGGAAAAAGGAGATCGGATCGCCTTCATCGGAAACACCCTTCTCGATCGAGCGCAGAATTTTGGTTGGTTTGAATCATTTCTCCACCTCGCCCACCCCGAGCACGAGCTGGTCATCCGGAATTTTGCGTGGTCCGCCGACGAAGTCGACATCCAGCCCCGACCCGACAATTTCGCAACCGTGAAACAGCACCTGACGCGTGAGGAAATCGACGTGGTCTTCGCCGCTTTCGGCTTCAATGAAAGCTTTGCTGGTCTCGAGGCGATCGACAGCTTCAAGGCCCGGCTCACGACCTGGCTGATCGACCTGAAGACGAGCGCCCTGAACGGAGAATCGGGTCCCCGCATCGTCCTCGTTTCTCCCACCGCGAATGAGAATATCGAGAATGTACCCGCTGCCGATCTCAACAATGACCGCCTCGCGGCCTACACCGAGGCGATGGCCGAAGTCGCCGCGGAGCAGAACGTCGGATTCGCCAACGTTTTCGATTCGACCCGAACTGCGATGGAAGCGAAAGATCAGGACCTCACCCTGAACGGGGTTCATCTGCTGGAATCGGGCTACCAGGTTTTCTCGGAGCAACTTTTCAGCGAGACCTTTGGAAAATCGGCTCCAGACCCGAACGAAGAACTCCGCAAGGTCGTCATCGACAAGAACCGCCAGTATTTCCGACGCTACCGTCCCCTGAATACCTTCTACTACACGGGGGGACGAAAAAAGGCCTACGGCTATCTCGATTTCCTTCCCGCGATGCGAAACTTCGAGATCATGACGGAGAATCGCGAGAAGCGAGCCTGGGCCATCGCGAAGGGCGAAACCTTTGGGGAAACCCCGATCGATGATAGCAATCTCCCGCCTCTTGGAGAGGTACCGGAATCCCGAGGCGCCAACGAGTGGCTCAGCCCCGAGGATGAGCTAGCCGCGTTTCGGGTCGACCCCCGATTCGAAGTCAATCTCTTCGCCAGCGAAGAAGAGTTCCCCGATATCGCCTGCCCCATCCAGATGCGATGGGATGCCCAGGGCCGCCTCTGGGTCAGCTGCTCGACGACCTACCCCCACGTCTATCCGGGACGGGAACCCGAGGATAAAATCGTCATTCTCGAGGACACCGACAAAGATGGGAAAGCCGACAAGTCGACCGTCTGGGCCGACGATCTCCATATCCCGCTCTCCTTCGAACTCTTCGAGGATGGCATCATCGTCTCCGAAGAGCCCCATCTCAGTCTGATTCGCGATACCGACGGAGACGGCAAAGCCGACTCGAGGCGCACCCTCTCGACCGGGTACGGCTGTGAGGATTCTCACCATGCCCTCCATGACTTCGTTTGGACTCCCGACGGAGAACTGCTCTTTCGGGAATCGATCTTTCACAACTCGCAGATCGAAACTCCCTATGGACCGGTACGAGCGAAAAACTCGGCCTGGTTTCAGTATCGTCCCAAGACCGAGAAATTGGTCAGCTTCGGAGCCTATCCGAACACCAATCCCTGGGGCGTCACCTTCGACAAATGGGGAAACCACGTCGCGAGTCACCCCATTTTTGCGACCGCCTTTCACGCGACCAACCCGCCCTACCCCGCGCAGCACCCCAGAGCCAACGGTATTCCCGCCTACTCTGGTGTCTGCGGTCACGAGTTCGTCGACTTCGCGATGTGGCCCGAAGAGATGCAGGGTGGCTTCGTCAAAGTCCGCTACAAGCCGACCAACCGAGTCGAATTTCATCGATGGGTCGAGAAGGACGATCACTTTGCCGAAGAATACGTTACCGACCTGATCTTCTCGGAAAATCTCAGCTTCATCCCCGTGGATCTGCGATTCGGCCCTCGCGGAGCGATGTATGTTTGCGATTGGTACAATCCGATCAAGGGACATGCCCAGTATTCTCTCCGCGACCCTCGCCGGGATCGCAAGAGTGGGCGGATCTGGCGTATCATTCCAAAGGGAGCCAAACTCCAGGACCCTCCCAAGATGGCGGAAGCCAGCATTCCAGAATTGCTCGAGAACCTGAAGCGCCCCGAGTATCGCTATCGCTACTGGTCGAAGCGGGAACTTCGAGACAAACACGATCGAGAGAACGTCCTCGCGGCTCTCGACACCTGGCTGGACTCTCTCGATTCTTCCCAGCCAGAAACTCGTCATCACCAGGTCGAAGCCCTCTGGCTCGCCCGCAGTCTCGGTGCCGCCCGGCCTGATCTCCTCCGCGAGGTGCTCAACTGCGACATCCATCACGCCCGTGCCGCGGCCACTCGATTCCTGCGCTACCCGAGCGGCGATACCGGACGCAATCTCTGGCAGGCAGGACTCGCCGACAACGGATTGTCTCACGAGGACACGGTCGCGGAACTCGCCCAGCGGGCCAAAGATGAAAACGCCATCGTCCGGATGGAGGCCGTCAATGCCGCAAGCTACATCGGGACCCGGGAAGCCCTCGTCGCGATCGCCGGAGCGTTTGACCTCCCCATGGACACTCATCTGCGCTATGCCGCGACCTGTGCCCTGGGCTCGGAAGCTCTTTCCAAACACTGGAAAAACGACGATGAATTTCTGACCGCCCACCCCGCTGTAGCTGGCTTTCTCAAGGCTGAAAAAGGTGTCGACCCGATCGAGAAAAGCCTCGGAAAGCCCAGTCGCGAGGATCGAAAGTTCGACCAGCAGAAGGGGCTCAAAACAATCGAGATTTCGTGCATCCCGGAGCGTCTCCTCTTCGACAAGACCAAGTTTACCGTCGAAGCCGGGCAGCCGGTGAAACTCGTCCTGAGAAATCCCGATGCCACGCAGCACAATCTCGTCATCGTCGAACCAGGCTCTCTCGAAGAGGTCGGAATGGCGGGCAACGAAATGGCGAAGGACCCCGGAGGTCTAGCCAAGGGATTCATTCCCGAATCCTCGAAAATCCTGCATCACACCAGCCTCCTCGATCCCAACACGGGCGAGATCCTGAGATTCAAAGCGCCCGAGAAACCTGGCACTTACCCCTACCTCTGCACCTTCCCCGGTCACTGGATCGTGATGAAAGGCGAGATGGTGGTGAAATAGATCTTCGTCAGTTCAAGGGGAGCGCCACCGTGCCGGTCGAACCAACGACCGCAGCGAGGGCTCCCCATTCCAACTTCCCTATTCGAGTGTAATGGCAGCGAATCCCAGCACCCCATATGATGGATGCCATGGAACCCTTTGCTATGGTCATCTCATTCCTCGTAGCCTTCTTTGTAGGACGCTCCGTCTACCGGGTCCTCTTTGAGGATGCCGACGAATTCTGGGAGTGCGTGGGCTACTCTTTTATGCCAGACCTCTTTTCCCTGTTTCGGGGTGAGCTGTTCAAGGACATGGAAAAGACCTTCAAGGTCAACCTGTTCACTCTCCTCACCGTTTTTGCCGGAGGGCTTACCTATCTGGGAGTATTGAAAGGACTCGAAGCAATCCTTTCCGCCTGAAGAAAATGTTGGTTACCTGGAGGAGGAGGAAGCCGCTGCGATTGATCAGGCCGCCCTATTCCTGCTATTCGAACAGCGGCCCCGCAATCTCCTTCAAGGATGCAGGGTCGATCTTCTGCACCTTGCGATCGTAGGTGATCAATCCATTGATCTCTCCCTCCACATCCGTGGTCTGAGTGTAGATGCCTCCGGCAATCCCCTTCTCTTTCAGTTCGGCAAGAATCCGGATCGATTGGCGATAGCGATCGATCCACTCTTCCTTGTCCTTGGGAAGCCCGCCATATCCCCAGTTCCGAGTCGTCTCGCTCCAAAGGTGACCTTCGACCGGGAAGCCATGCCCGCCGAACTCTCCGATAACCTTGACGAAGCCGTCAAATCGCCCCTCGTCGAGTTCGAAAGGGAATCCAGGATCTGGATACCGATGCTCGTCGACGATGTGTCCGGCCGGAAAGAAATTCCCCCCACTCGCGATATTGACCTGACGGGTTGGGTCATAGTTAACGGTCCACTCCCCCACCTTCATGGTCTGGTGCTGCCCCCACCGTTCGTTGAAGGGAACCCACTGAACGATCGAAGGATGACTGTGAAGCAGATCCATCATCTGCTTGAGCTCTGTCATGTATTGTTCGTGCGCCTCCTTCGGCCACGTCACGGTCTCTGGATCGGGTCTCAATCTCGTCCACTCGGGATTGTCGGCCATCGCACTGACTTGATCCTGCCACACCAACATTCCCATCTTGTCACAATGATAGTAGTAGCGTCGTGGCTCGACCTTGATGTGCTTTCGGATGGTATTGAATCCTGCCGCCTTGAGATACTCGATGTCGGAAACCATCGCTTCATCGGAAGGAGGGGTGAGGAGACCATCGGGCCACCACCCCTGGTCGAGGGTGCCCCAGTGAAAGAGAGGACGGTCATTGAGATAGAAACGCAAGTGCCCATTCTCATCCTTCTTTACCGAAGTCTCGCGGATCCCCACATAGGAATGCACGACATCGTCTCCCATCTCGACCTTGAGGTCGTAGAGATTCGGAAAGTCGGGTGACCAGTAGCGCGGATTCGGAATCGATACCATGACGGTCCCGGTATCGCTTGATTTGCGCGCCACGAGTTGTTCACCGAGGAAAACCGAAACCGTCGCTTCGGTTCCTTTCTCTTCACCGTCCGCGTCGATCTCGACATAGATGCGTCCGCTGAGCTTGGGAGTGATCTTGAGGTTGCGGATGCTCGCCTCGGGAACTTCTTCCATCCAGACTGTCTGCCAGATTCCCGATACCGGGGTATACCAGATCCCTTTCGGGTTGAGCCGTTGCTTCCCATGCAATTGATAAGCGCTGTCCGTGGCGTCCGTCACCCGCAGCATCACCTCATTGTCTCCATCACGAGCCGCTTCGGTGATATCGAAGGAGAAGGGTAAGTTCCCCCCTCGATTGGTACCGACTTCAACCCCGTTCACCCATACGGTCGATTCGTAGTCGACGGCTTCAAAGTTCAAGCGATAGCGTTTTCCTTCCTTCTTCTCGATCTCGAAGCCGCGCTGATACCACAACACATCCTCGGGATAGAATCGGCGCTCGACTCCAGAAAGCGGTGCCTCGATGGCAAAGGGAACGAGGATGTCGCCTTCCCAATCGCTCGGTGCTTGCTCCTGGTCCTTCCCGGTCACGGCGAACTTCCAAGGGCCGTTGAGGTTGACCCACTGATCCCGTCGTAGTTGAGGTCGCGGATACTCCTGCCAGACCTGGGACTCATCGAGCGATTCTCCCCACGGAGTACGCATCGTCACCTTGGGAAAATCGACCAGAACCCGATGAGAATGGATGACCCCATTGAACCGATTCGGAACTTCATACTCCGCGACGGCGTGGACTCCATCGCCTCCCACAAAAAGCCCCAGGCCGGGCTGCTCTTTCATCAGGCCCTCGATCTTTCCGATCGTGATCGAATCCTGCTTCGCACTCTTGGCTCTCAGGGTGATCTTTTCTTCCTCAACCTGGACCGTGAGTTCCACCTTGCCGGTGAAGGCCATGCTGGAACGAATCACTTCCAGATTCTGCTCATTTCTCCAGGCAAAGGCCGGCTTCCCTTCCTCGAAGAAGAGAGAATACCCGAAGGCATTCCCTCCCTGGGCGAGGACGACTCCCTTGGGGCTTTCGTTCTCGACTGTCGCGGACACCGTGAATCCCCTTCCCCCGATGGAGGGAGCATCGCGCTCGGGCTTCATTTCCTCCGTGGGGGCAGGCTGTTGTTTCGCCTTTCCCTGCACCGCGGAGCGGGGGCTGATCTGCCCACGAGGATAAACATCGACCCGTTGTGCCCACTCTTCCCATTTCTTCGACAGTTCCGCGACCTTATCAGGATGCTCCTCGACGAGGTTCCGAGTCTCGGTCCGATCCGAGTCCATATCGTAAAGTTCCCACTGCTCTTCGTCAGTTCCGCCCAACATGGAAACCGACTTGCCCACCAGTTTCCACTTCCCGTCCCGAATCGAAGCATTGGTTTCATGCTCGAGAAAAATCGGCTCCTCTCGTTCGAGGGGTTTCGAGTCGAAAGCAGGTCGAAGCGATACGCCTTCGAGCTCCGGCAGTGGATTCCCGTGAGCTTCTTTCGGATACTCCGCTCCCGCAACATCGATCAGCGTCGGCAGGATGTCGATGAGGGTTCCAGGCTCTCGATACCAGGAATCCCGCAAACCGATCTTGGACGGCCAATGCATGAAGAATGGCGTGGCCGCTCCCCCCTCGTGGACGAAGTGCTTGTAGTAGCGGAAGGGAGTACTCCCCGCATTGGCCCAGGCTTCGCCGTAACTGTTGGCGCCTTGCAGGTTTCGCTTCTCCCGATCGTAAAACTCCCCTCGCCCTAGCATACCACCCTCCTGGCAGGCGCCATTGTCGGAGAGGAAGAGGATCAGGGTATCGTCGAAGATCCCTTCATCGTGCAGGAAATCAGTCAGTTTACCGATGTTCTGATCGACCCGATCCACCATCGCTGCGTAGACCGCCATTTTCAGGTCCATCTCGTCGCGCTTTTTCTCATCGAGAGATTCCCAGTCCGGGATCCCGGGCGTTCTCGGAGAAGGTTTCGTCTCTCCGCGGATCAATCCACTCTCCAATTGCCGCTGGAATCTTTCTTCTCGAAGCTTGTCCCAGCCTTCCTTGTAGCGTCCCCGGTATTTCGCGATGTCGTCCTCGAATGCCTGCAGAGGCCAGTGGGGTGCCGTGTAGGCGAGGTAGAGGAAAAAGGGATCCTCTTTGGATTTCTCTCCGAGGTGTTCCCCCATGAACTGGATCGCGTAATCCGTAAACGCATCGGTCGTGTAAAAATCCTCATCCGTCGTGCTCTTGACGGCGGCGACCGGATCATTCCCAAACGTCATCCCGCGGTTCCCCTCGGGATGAAAGAATCGAGTCGCACCGGCGATGCAGCCAAAATATTTGTCGAAGCCACGCTGCAACGGCCAGCAGTCTTTGTCATTGTATCCGAGGTGCCACTTGCCGGTCATCAGGGTCGCGTAGCCGCTTTCCTTCAGGACCTCTGCAATCGTCGCGCATTCGCGATTCAAGAAGCCCTGGTAGGCGGGAGGCTCCGAGTCGCGCGGCTTTGCCTTGGGAGGAACCGTCATCCAACCGATCCCGGTCTGGTGAGGGTGAAGCCCCGTCATCAAGCTCGCCCGAGTCGGACAACAACGTCCTGAATTGTAGAATTGAGAAAACCTCACTCCGCCATGGGCCAGCGAATCGAGATGAGGGGTATCGATCTCTCCTCCATGATACCCGAGGTCCGAGAACCCCATATCATCGACCATGATGAGAATGATGTGAGGCCGCTCTGCTGCTTTGCTGGGGCAGATAAAGAAGCCGACGAGAGTGAGAACGAGAAGGAACAGGGATTTCATGGACTGACGAAGAACCTTCTCCTCACCCCCATCACTCTCAAGCAACCGATGCTACAGGATCGGGCGCTTTCTTGGAAAAATCAGACAGGCCGATTTCGGTCACCCATCGGCTTTCACCCGCTCTTCTGCGGCATATTCCCGGATGCGTTCGATCATCCCAACGAGACCATTTCGTCGACTCGGGCTGAGATGAGACTCCAGGTCGAGACGCTTCAGTTCGGCGGGTGCGTCGAGGTCGAGAATCTCAGCTGGAGTCTTCTCGGCAAACAAGCTCAACACCGTGGCAATGATCCCACTGACAAGAACCGAATCGCTCTTTCCGCGAAAGCTGAGAACTTCCGATTCACCGTCTTTGTGAAAAGGCACGATCCAGACCGATGACTGACAGCCAAACACCCGGTAGTCATCGGTTTCCTCTTCCTCCTCGATCAGAGGAAGCCGTTTGCTCAGATCGATGAGAAACTGATATTTCGCATCCAGATCCGGCAAGTAGGACATCGTCTCTGCAATTTCTTCGAAAGCAGGCAAGGGAGAAGGAGAAGCACTCATGGTGACAATCAGGTGGGAGGCAGGCAAAGTACACTTTGGTTCTGCAGTTACGCCTCGGGATCCGGACTGTATCCCGAAGCCTCCCGGATTCAAGTCGCCGTGGAGATTCCTCGCCGGTCCTCACTCTCCGGCATCGGGGCGCTGCGCCCGACCTGCCTGCCGAGCATCGCGGCTCATTTCTTCCTGGAACATCACGGCCATCCCTCTGAGCCGCTTCACGAGCCCCTTTTCCCGAATCGGTTTCCGCTCCCCCGGATCCTTCTCGAGATCATAGATCACCAGCTGGGGATTCAGGAACAACTTGTAGGGGCCGGAACGGACGGCGGCGAGCGCTCCATGACTCCCGTGGTAGAAAAAGGCGTTCTGGTAATCTTCCTGCGTGAAGTATTCCTCCCACTCCAATCTTGGCTCCCATCGCCTGCGAAGAGGCATCCCCGCATTGAGTGACAAATCTGCTTCGGGGGACGGGATGCCATCCACTTCTCCGGTCAACATGGGCCAGAGATCCCGCCCATCGATGATGGGGTGTTCCTCCCCGATCTCGATCCCGGCTGCGGTCGCAAGTGAGGGAAACCAATCCAACGCGCTCACGATCTCGGAACAGGTTTCTCCCGCTTCGATCCCAACCCCCGGTCCCCAGACGATGGCGGGGACACGAATCCCGCATTCCCATGTCGTCAGCTTCGTTCCTTTCATGGGTTGCTCCGGGTTCCGCCCTTGTCCCCGACCATTATCCGAGGCATAGACCACGACCGTGTTGTCGGAGATCTCCAATTCTTCCAATCGGTCGAGGAGGCGGCCCACGTGATGATCCAGTTCCTGGATCGCATCTCCGTATTCGCCCCAAGCCGAAGTGCCCACAAATTCCGGGCTGACCCCGAGAGGGTTGTGAAGCATCGTATGCGGCAGATAGAGAAAGAAAGGATTCTCCTGGTTTCGCTCCACGAACGCAATCGCCTCGTCGGTGTAGACCCGGGTCAGTTCTGCCGGATCAGCAGGACGTTTCACTACCTCTCCATTCCGCAGCAGAGGCACTCCTTCCTCACCGAAGTAAACGGTTTCGACCGGATCGAGATTCGAATACATCCCGAAATGCTCATCAAACCCCTGGGCGGTGGGAACGAAGGGATCGAGATCCCCGATATGCCATTTCCCGATGCAACCGGTACGATATCCGTTTTCTCGAAACAACTCGGCGAGCGTCACCTCATCGGGATGAATCCCGCGATCGGAATCCGCACGCTGCACCCAGGTCTCCATCCCGATCCGACGCGGGTAAGCGCCAGTGAGAAGTCCGGCACGGGATGGGCTGCAGATGGGAGCTGCCGCGTAGTAGTCGGTGAACCGAATTCCTTCTACCGCGAGTCGATCGATCCTGGGAGTCTTGACTTCCGTGGCACCGTAGCACCCGAGATCATAGTATCCCTGGTCGTCGATGAAGATGATGATGACATTGGGTTTCTCCTCTGCCTGACCCATCGTCAGCAGACATCCCATCAAGAGTAGAGAACAAAGAACGGTGCGCATACCCCTATACTCCCGATTTCTCAAAAATTGCCCACCGAATCTCCCGCAAGAGGAAGACCAGCCAGGGAAAAGGGCCATCAGTCAAAGATCGGATAGAATGTATTGAAAGCCGCCTCTCCGAACTCGGCGGGATCGTTGAAACGACGATCTCGGTTCATTTGGTCGATCGTGAGCATATCCTCTTCGCTCAGCCCGAAATCGTAGATCTCGATATTCTCCTGGAGATGACTCACAGTCTGCGTCTTCGGGATCGCTACCGTGCCCCTCTGCACCGCCCAGCGAAGCGCGATCTGCCCGACGGTCTTTCCGTACTTCGCCGCGATCGATTGGATGTCCGCATCGTCGAAGAGCGACTCGTTGGCATCCGCCATCGAAAGCGGAACATAGGAGCTGGCGCCGAAGGGGGAGAAAGCGGTCACTGCGATGTCCTGCTCCTGGCAGAATCTCAAGAGATTCTGCTGGGTGAGGTACGGATGCATCTCGACCTGGAGAACCGAAGGCTGAATCCTCGCGTAGGATTTCAGATCACGTAGCATGGCCGTCCCGAGATTGCAGACCCCGATCCGTTTCACCAACCCGCCATCGACCAGTTCTTCCATCGCGCCCCAGGTATCTGCATAGGGAACATCGACGTGTTTCATCGAAGGATTCTCGGCCTCTGGGTCGAAGAACCATCCCGGGGGGTAACGTTCCTCGAACGGGACATAGGCAAGGGTCACCGGGAAATGGATCAGGTACAAATCGAGTTCGTCGAGTCCGAGATCCTGCAGGGATCGTTCACAGGCCGCGCGGACATGATCGGGATGGTGGTAGGTATTCCAAAGTTTCGAAGTGATCCAGAGATCTTCCCGCGAGACCGTGCCCGCCTCGAGCGCATTCGCAATCCCCTTCCCGACAGCAGGTTCATTCCCGTAGTCACAGGCGCAGTCAAAATGGCGATACCCCAGAGAAACCGCTTCCGGAATCAAGGTAGGGAGAACATCATCGGGAATTTTCCAGGTTCCCAGGCCGATCGAAGGAAACTGTCCCCCATCGGAGACAGGCAGGGAAGAAAGAGAGTCGCTCATGGAACATCCATACCCGAGCCTTCCGTCGCAGTGCAAGTTCGGAGCCTTGTTTTTCACGGAATTTCCCCGCCCAGATCCATTTGACGATAGGACGAAACCTGACCTATTCTCTTCTACCACTCAAAACACGGATCCGACTATGAAATCATTCGCCTTTGCCATCCTTCTCAGCACCTTTTTCCTCGGCAGCGTGCTCGCCAATCCCCCTGCGCTGAATGCCGCCCAGGCTGCCACCATTGCGCAAGAGGATCTCGAAGCCCGAGGGCTGCAAGATAAGGTTTTCATTGCCCAGGTGATCTACAAGAAAGGTGGCTTCGGATCCAAGAAATCCTGGGAGATCTACTGGTCGGAATCCTTCCCCGCACAGACGGAGGGACGCAACGAGTTCGGCGCCAGGGTGACCATGGATGGGAAATACACCCGACTCGTGCGATAAAACGACTGGCTACTTTCGTCGCAGGAGCCAACTCCCTCCCACGCAGAGGGAGACATTGATGATCAGTCCGTAGAGCCCGGGATTGAAGCCCGAGTTCTTGATCGCAGACATCACCCCCTCCCCCTCTGGCGAAACCCAGAAAAAGGAGAGCGAGAAAACGAGGCCTACCGCCATCCCGATCAGAGTCGGCACGGCTCTCATCCCCTTCCAGTGGATCCCAATCATAAATGCAGGGGCCAGCTGGATCAGCATGTCGAATTTCATTCCGAGCAACTGGACGAGCGTAATCTCCTCATCGAGTCGGTTGAGGTAAATCGTCAACCACGTCAGGACGATCACCAACCCGGCTGAAACCAGTTTCCCGATCCGAGTCAGGGCCTGTTGAGAAGCCTGCGGACGGAAGAAACCCTGGTAGACATCTCGGGTCAACATACTGGAGATCGAGAGCAACGCGGAATCGCCCGTCGACATGATCGCTCCGAGCACGGCCGAAAAAATCACGACCACGACCGCGCTCCCGATCCAGCTCTCCCCGTGAATCTGGCGAAGCATCAAGGTCAGCGCCGTATCCGTCTTCGCTCCTTCCAATTGCTCGGGAAGGTGAGCGGCCACCGCGACTCCGACAAGAATAGCCACCAGGGTCGCACAGAGGGGCATGTAAGCCATCGCGGCGAGACCTTTTCGGAGGGCGAGACTCGACTTGGCCGCATAGACCCGCTGGATCGCCTGGGGATAGAGCGCGCCGGCAAAACCGAAGAGGAGAATGAAATTGATCCATTGTCGCAACTGGTGCCCCTCGGGAGGGTGCGCCTTTTCCGGCGAATGCTGAAGTAGAAGAGCGGTGGTTTCGGCGGGGCTTCCGAACTCCCGAAAGATCAAGACAAGGAGAACGGCAAAGCCGACCGCGAGAATTCCTCCCTGGATCACATCCGTCCATGCCACGGCTCGGAATCCCCCGAGAGTCTCGTAGAGCAGCATGATCGCCGCCAATCCGATGACCCCGTAGGCGAAGGCGAGCTGCGGCTCGAAAGTTGTCAGCCCTTCCACCGCCCGTCCCATCGCGGTGAGCTGTGCGAGAAAGAAATTCCCCAGGGCCGCGACCATGATGAGCGTGCCGAGGGCATTCAACCCCCGATTTCCGAACCGATGTTGAAGGTAGTCGGTCGGGGTAATGAATCCCTCCCTCTTCGCGAGGCGATGCAGCTTGGGTGCGAAAAGCAGATAACTCGCCACGATCGCGATCATGAACTGCACCGCAGTGATCCACGCAAAACCGATCTGCGCAGATTTGCCGGTAAACCCGATGATGGTATTCCCACTGTATTGCGTTGCGAACAAGGTCAGCCAGAGCACGACAAAACCCACTCCCTGCCCGCCGAGATAGAAATCGCGGAGACTCGACTCCTTCTGAGCCTTTTTGCCGAGAATGCCGATTCCGATTAGGGAAAGGAGATAGAGCCCAATGAAAACAAAGGCGCCCGGACCAAAGGGAATGGGATCTTCGAGACCGGTATCACTCATGATCCTCCTCTCCTGCAGCGGGCCACTTCGTCAAAAACAGCCAGGAGGTGTAGATCGATATCGCCAGGGAAGCGATCAGGGTCACCACAACCCATAGGGGAAATCCCAACCAGACCCGCTCATCATCCGCCGGCCAATACCAGGGAATCGCCACGGCAAAGAGCACGAAATATCCTAGCCAGATAAAAAAAGAACGAGACATGAGCGTGCGCACGTTTTCTCCCGTTCCGAAGAACTTGGCAAGGAGAATCGACCGTTCTCCCAACCCTCCTCCGCGACCCAGTCAGGCGCACGAGCTAGTGACGTCGCCCCACGAGGTCGATCGTATAGCGTGTCAAGTCGATGAAGCGTCGATGCAGATCATCCCGCTCATTGCGATAGAGAATACCATCTCTCTTGTAGAGACATTCGATCCGCTCAAGATTTCCAAGGGAAACGGCGAGACGCGAGAGCTGGCCGGGATTGAGATGCCCACAGGTTTCCCCCCAGGCGAGAAGTTCTCCGACCCAGAATTGGTATCCATTGATCACGGGAGTTCGAATCTCGGCGGAAACGAGATGTCTCGGGGTGGATTTCTTCTCCAGCTCCGTGAGGAAATAATGAAGGTTCTGGATCACTTCCTCCGGAAATTTCTCATCGCGGATCCGTTTTTCCATCCAAAGATGGGTCCGATACAGCAACTGCCGATGAATCGAAAGAGCATCGCGCCCCTCTTCCTCACAGATCTGGTCATCGACAAGTGCACTCATGATCGCCGAGTAGTGAATCGAGAAGGCCGAGCGGAGAGGCTCAGGAAGTCCCTCTCCTCGCATCTCTTCCTCGAAGACCACCAACTGCTCCTGCACTGCACTCAGCCTTCGAATCTGCAGCTCCCGGTTCCGTGAGTAGAGAGGCACCTCCTCGAGGAGATCGTTGAGCGTGTTGCGGTCCGTTCGGGCAATCTCGAGAAAGGAATCAGCCTGCAAGGGGTGCGCCCATCCAAACAAGACAGGAAGAACGAGAAGAAAACGGAAGAGGGCAGTACGTTTCATGATCCTCTCTATCCTGAGACTCAATTATCATAATTGCAATTACTTTCGTAACTCCTTCGTTTTTGTTGGCTGATGAATCCCCTGAACATTCAGGGGATTCGAAAGATCTCAGAAATATGGAACCGCGCCTATCACACCTCCTCCGATGAAGAGGAAGCGAGGATCCATTTCAAAACGGAATCAGGAAATTCTTCCGGAGCCGAGTGTCCACAATCTGGTAAGAGCGAAAGGTCTGCCCGGGGGATCGACTGGACGAGTTCCCGAAGAGAATCCGGAGAGACGATCGCGTCCTCTTCTCCACCGAGGAGATGGG
Organism: Verrucomicrobiales bacterium; assembly: GCA_029213195.1. Lineage (GTDB taxonomy): Bacteria > Verrucomicrobiota > Verrucomicrobiia > Verrucomicrobiales > DEV007 > Arctic95D-9. Next base: position 54,487 of record JARGNI010000023.1, on the reverse strand, counting down.
CCGGAGGGATCAGTTGCGAATAGGTCTCCGACAGGTTCTGCTCCTGGGAAAGCGCCACTCCGTATCCGACGAATGCATCACGGAGCCCTTCCACGAGCAGTTGCCGTCGATATTCCTCCGCGACCAATTCGGTCAGGATGTTCTCTTGGAAGAACGCCCTCCCCATCAACTCCCGAAACCGCTCGGGACGTGAGAGGAGAACTCGAATCCCTGCGTAGAGAGCCCGTGCGCTGATTCCATTTCGTAGATACCAGGGAGGACGATCGAACTTTGAAACCGGACTCACCAGAAAGACTCGCTCGACATTTTCGGGAAACCGGTTCGCGAAGCTCGCGGCGACCGCACCGCCGAGGGAATGCCCGAACAGGGAAACCCGATCGATCGCGAGATCTTCGAGGAGTGCCTTGATTACCTCCGCCTGGCGGGTGAGTCGATACGATTCCACCTCACTCCCCCGCTCCGAAAATCCGAATCCATTCAGATCGATGGTGAGGAAGCGAAAGCCGGAAGGCACCCTGGCCATCAGGTCACGAAACGAAAAACTCGAAGCCGCCATCCCGTGGAGAAAAACAACGACTCGGCCTTCACCACGAGACCGAAAATGGACTCGCCTCCCATGAAGAAAGCGCAACTCCTCTCCCGGCAACGCGGAAGAGTGTTCCTCGTAGTCGACCAATCGAGCAATGCCTGGGAATCCCATGCGGCGAATCCTATTCGGAAACCACCGGGATCCCGATACCACGCGCCATCATGCTGGCGAGGAGCGGCATCAGGAAGAGCAGCAGCAACTCGATACGGATGCTCCAGATCACTCCCTTCGGCACGGAAACCTGGTCACCCGGATCCCCCTTACGATTCTTGCCGAGGAAAACACTGGGATAGATCGAGATGATTCCCACAAGAAGAAAGAGGGTCACCTTGGTGTGCATGACAGGATTCGCGGAGTAGAAATCGGCGGGCTTTCCCACCCAGAACCACTGGGCGAATCCCGTCGCCAGGACGAGGACGACCATCACTGCATACACGATGTCGAATCGCTGCGCCCGCACGATCTGGTCTCGGGTCACCACTTTCGCGAGGACCACGTGCTGTCCAATTACGGCGGCCATCAGCACGATCAGGGAAACAAAATGAAGATAACGGACGAGAAGGTCGACAATCATAAATAGAATTACGCTTCGGAACTCGGCTCGTCACACGTTTCTGCTCGATCCCGATTCTCGTGAAACTCCGCGCAAACCGCGACACCGATGAAATATCCAGCGGCCATGTAGTAGATCCAGATCAGGATCACGACGACCGAGCTCGCCACCCCGTAGGCCGAGAAGATCGCGCTGTGGGTGATGTAGGATTGAAAGAGGGAACGTCCGAGAATGAACGCGAGAAAGAGAAACCCACCTGTCGCAAAGAGAGCCCGTTTCTTGACTTTGTGACTCGTCACACTCTGGAGGAGGACCACGGCCCCCATCATGAGAATGAAGGCATTCCCGACACTGATCAGCGACTTCGCTCCGAACGGCCACTCGCGGACAAACGGGGCCGCGAAAGAGGAGAGGATAAAAATCAGGCAGATAAGGATACCGACCCCGATCGCGAAGAGGATCGCAATTCCACGACCGATCAGGCTTCTGCGAAACAGAACCTGCCTGGGAAGGCCTGCTTCCCCAAAAAGAACACGAGTTCCCTTGGCCAATCGCATGAAGGTCAGCGAAGAGGCCCACAACAGGACCAACACGGAAATCAAGTCCGCCCACCACGCTCCACCGGCAAGAAACTGGACATGGACGAGATCGACAAGCGTTAGTGCCGTCTCCTCCGGCAGCATATCCGAGAGCCAGTCGATGGCGGACTGTTTCGCCCGGTCGGGCCCGAGCGCTCGCGAGGCAACAACCACCGCGAAAACGAGCACAGGCGCCATCGCGAATACCGCATAGAAGGAAACTGCCGCCGAAAGCCCTGGTCCGTCACAGCGAAACCAGCGGCGCACCCCATCGATGGTCTGTCGAACTTCTCGATTCATTCGGAGTCTGCCGTTCTCTTCAAATACTTCGCCGCAGGGTGCCCGGGGTCGAGACGATCGATCCAAGCCGCTCTTGCCTCCTCCCAGACTTGCCGATCCGTCGCAAGCCGAACCCCTTCGGGAAGCGGACGCGGATACCGGCCTCGACCTTTCCAGACAAGAACGACATTCGCATAATTTCCCTGAGGAAACTCCATATCCCCCTCGCCATTGACCGACACCTCATCGACAAGGACAACGCAGTCACGCATGTTCACTTCCCCGGCTCCACGCTCCCACTTGAAAAGCATCCCCGGGGCCCTGCCAATACCATCCTCACCCATTCGGATCTGGCGATCTCTCCATTGTTTTCCAGGTATCCCATCATGCGGCTGGGCTTGCACATGGATCAGCGAATCCCGGATCGAGGTCACGATTCCAACCCGACGAGGGGGTTCGGCTCGTTGCGAGAGAAAGGTGAAACAGCCATCGATCAGGCAGTTCACGATTTCTCCGGGAATGAGATCGTCATTCTCGATCGCATCATCACGAATGTATCGCATCGCGGAATCCCGAATCGACCACGACTCGAGACCTTCGAGCGGTCCCAGCCCATCCTCGACATTATCCCAGAAGACTCGACTCACCTCCAGGTGCCCCTGACAATGCTTTACATGAAGGGCATCACCGTCCCACATGGATTTCATCACCCGCCAGGGAAGCTCACGCGACTGCTGGCCGATGACAGTCAAGCCAGTGATCGCGGGGTCTGTCTTCTGCCGAATTTGAACGGGATAGATCTCCTCGTTCGGCAACTCCATCGACTCGAGGATCTCCGTCGACGGATAGCCGACTCCATTTTCCGAGTCATGCAGGGCTGCGCTGTAGAGGAGGAAGCGCGGCGAAATCGCAAAGTGCTCACTCTCGCCGGAAAGGACGACTACGCCTCCAGCATCGATGTGAACCCGCTCGGGTTCGCCATCGAGAAATACCTGCTCTCGCGTCTCTCCCGCCGGGAGAGTAATGATCTCCTTTTCGTCCTCACCGAGAACCAGCAAAAGAGAGAAAAGAGCAAGAGAACCTCCTGCGAGAAATCTGGAAAATGAAAATCTGATACCGAACTCTACCACCGCGTTCGCGATTCGCCATTCCGACAAGGCTTCTCTCCGACTACTTTTGCGCTCGTCGAGGAGGACCGGAAGCCCCTTCCTCCGCGACCACCACTTCGACTTCAGGCCGCAGGCGCTTCATTTCCTCCACGAGCGGAGTCGCATCGAAATCTCGGCGACGAAAATCGAAGAGCACGGCTTCGAGGGTTTCGATTCCGGCAAGAGCTGCGATGTGCTCCTTCGCAAAAGTCACCGCATTCTCGATCGAGAGGACCTCGATGGGCAGTTTCTGAAAGACCGCCAAGCCTTCCGGAGAAATCTCCGTCTCGAACCCCCGGGGAGCGGCCACGTCGATCTTCACATCGATAAGCTGGGGAAACTCCTTCGCAAGATGCTGCAGGTGTGCATCCGTCGATACCGTGGGCGAATGATAGAGATTTACCGACTTGAGGTTGGGTAGGGAATGCAAGGTCAACACGGCATCGCGCTGCTGCTCGGGCGCCTCCTTGTTGAGGTCACGCAACCCCATGCACCCCCCGACCGTGAGACTCTCAATCGCGAGATCGCTGAACGGCTTGAGAGATTGAATCGTCTTGCAATGCCAGATCGTGAGGACATCAAGCTCGGGAAGTTTCTTGAGGAACCCCCATTCATCGTTTCCCGCCTGAGGACTGTTGAGAGCGATCTGCTCGAGGCGAGTCAGGTCCTCAATCTGCTGCAACTGCTCAACACTGTGAGGCGGCTTTCCACCAGAAAAAAGCTTCACGGCATGGCCCTCGTCATCTTTCGAAACCCGCGCCCCCGCCGTCTCGAAAAAGGAAATCACATCCGCTTCCTGCGGACTGACTTGGGCGTGTAACAAAGTCGGAAGGATCAAGCTGAAGAAGAGAATTCGTTTCATGGTTTTGCCAGTTCAGGATTCCGAGCGAGAGCGAGACCACCCCAGGTGCCGGCCATCTCTCCCAGGACAGAAGTTTCAATTCGCACCGTCTCGGGAGGAAACATGCCCACTCGGCGGTCCACAGTCTCCCGAACATGCCGGAGGAGAAGGTCGCCCATTTTTGCCACGCCTCCACCGAGAACAACGAGTTCCGGGTGGAGCACGGTGGCCACATTGGCAACTCCGATACCAATCGCCTCTCCCGCCTCGCGAATCACATCTCCGACGGCGTCATCCCCTTCCGCGGCCGCGTCGACCATGAGGAAAGGAGTGATCCGATTCAAATCTCCCTCGCAAAGTTCCCGGAGTCGCGACGCCCGCCCACTTCGCACCAACCAGGCACCCTTGCCCACCAGCGCCGTTCCACTCGCCACCGCCTCGAGACAGCCCCGGTTTCCGCATCCGCAGAGAGGACCGTCCGGGTCAATCGTCTGGTGGCCCAGTTCGGCCGCCGCCCCGAGAGGGCCCAGTCGGAGCTTCCCATCGATGGCAATCCCTCCTCCGATTCCGGTCCCAATGGTAAAGAAGGCAAACGTCAGATTCTCGTCCCCTTTTCCGGCCCCGAAGACGAGTTCCCCAAGCGCAGCCATTCTCGCATCATTGAGCAGTGAAACCGGGCACCCCAAGCGCTCCCCCAGGGGAGCTGTCACCGGAACTTGACGCCATTGGGTCGGAAGGTTCGGAAGAAAAAGAGTTTTGCCGGAAGAAAGATCCGCGAGCCCGGGGACGCCTAAACCGATCCCGCAAGGTTCGATCTCGTTTTCTCGACAGAGCTCTTCGACGGCGGTCACGATTCGTTCCAAGACCCCTTCCGGTCCGAGATGAGACTCGGTCGGGGTCTTCGACTCGCCGAGGAGATTCATCGCCTCGTCAGCCACGGCACAGGCGATGTTTGTCCCGCCAAGATCGACACTGACGTATCCCCGGATCACATCTGATTCGCTTTCGATTTCCCGAGTCCTCGCATCCTCTTTCTCCGGAATCCCCGGCCTAGAGTGACTCCAGGTAGGTCATGCTTTGCTGGATGCTCGCCAGAGGGTCGGGAGACTGATCCTGCTCGACATGACAATGAGCAACCCCGGCATCGGCTGCCGCTTCAATAATCGGCTCCATCGGAATCATTCCATTCCCGAGTTCCTTGAACGCCTCCTTGGGCAGACCGCCGAAATTCGGCACCTTGGTTCCCTTTTGAAGATCCTTGAGATGCAACTGCGAAACTCTCCCCTTGAGACTGCGAATCAGTTCGGAAGGATTCTTTCCTCCCAACTGAACCCAGAAGACATCCACTTCGAACTGCATTTCGGGGACGAACTCTTCGATGAAAATATCGTATCCACAGGTTCCACCGTCCATCGGTTCGAACTCGAATGCGTGGTTGTGATAAGACAGTTGGATCCCGGCCTTCTTGGCTTCTCCAGCCGCCTTGTTCATTCGCTCGGCGAGAAGTCGGTATCCATCGAGATCCTTCCGGTTGTGACCATGCACGTAGGGAACGACGAGATGGGTGAGACCCGCTTCGCCAGCGTCATCGAGAATCTTTGCGAAGGGAGGGACGCCCTCCTTGTCCGGATCCGTCACCGACTCCCAGGCGAAGTGGGAAGAGTTCACGGCAAGCCCATTTTCCTTTGCCGCTGCGATCATCTCGTCGGCATTGGGGAATCCGTAGGGTTCGACCTGCTGATACCCGGCCTCGGCCACCGCCTTGATCGTCCCCGCGACATCGTTCTTGATCTCGTTTCGCAGGGTATACAGTTGGATCCCGATATTCTTTCGATACGGGTTGTTCGCATCGAGCGCGAAAGCGGGAATGGAAATTGCCGAGGCAAGAGAGGCTTGGAGGAAGTGTCTTCTTTTCATGGGGAAAATGGGGTGAGTTGGGGTGATTCGATCAGTTTTCAGCAATTTCTTCACTCATAAAATTTCGCAAAAAGCGAGAGCTTTGCCGAAGCGCACCCTGTCGACCCGCTAGAGTCTTCTCATAGGGCCTGTCCTCTACCTCGATGCAAACCGGACCGGTGTATCCGACCTGACCGAGGACCGAGAAAAACTTTCCCCAGTCGACATCACCGAGCCCCGGCAACTTCGGGGTGTGATACTCGAGCGGGGTGGCGAGGATCCCGACATCATCCAGTGCCGCCCGATCGATGATCGCGTCCTTGGCGTGGATGTGAAAAAGCTTGTCGGTGAATTCCCGCAGGGGCTTGAGGTAATCCATCTGCATCCAGACGAGATGGGAAGGGTCGTAATTTAATCCGAAAGAGTCGCTTGGGATATCCTCGAACATGCGACGCCAGATCGCCGGGCTGATCGCGAGATTCTTCCCACTGGGCCACTCATCGGCGGAAAAATACATCGGGCAGTTCTCGATCGCGATTCGCACGCCCTCGTCCTCGGCGTGCTCAATGAGTGGTTTCCATACCTCGAGAAATCGCGGCCAGTTCTCATCGACCGACTTCGCCGGATCGCGTCCGATGAAGGAAGTCACCCTATCCACCCCCAGCTTGGGAGCTGCGGTGATCAAAGCTCGCAGGTGATCGATGTAGACCTGGGCCTCCTCGGGATCCGCAGTGAGCGGATTGGGATAGTATCCCAACGAACTGATCTCCACTCCCTTCTCGGAAAGCTGCCCCCGGATCTCATCGGCCCGCCCCTGGTCCAACTCGCTCACATCGACATGAGTCACGCCCGCATAGCGACGTTCCGCTTTGCCCGGAGGCCAACACATCACTTCCACACAGGAGAAATTCTCCTCCGAAGCAAAATGGATCACCTCTTCAAAATTTTGATCGGCGAGAATCGCACTAACAAATCCCAGTTTCATCGTTCTCTCTTACGCAGTTTCCAGTTTGACCCACCCCTGTTTCTCCGCGCTTTCGATCACGGCATCACAGAGAACAATTTCACGGTGCCCCTCCTCGAACGAAGCAAACTCGCCACCTGCGCCCTTCTCTCCCGAAGCGATGGCATCATAGAAGGAGCGAAAGCACATCTTGAACGTATCCGGGAATCCTTCGGCATGACCACCTGGATAATCGGTAAAGTGTCGGGTCGATTCGGCATTGAGCCCTGGATCCTTGAGCAGGATTTGATTCGCTTCATCTCGCGAACCGATCCAGGCGGTGTTCGGCTCCTCGCTGTTGAATTCGATCGTGCCCTTCGAGCCTGCAATTTCGTAGCGGAGGCAATTCTTTTTCCCGGGAGTCACCTGGGATACAAAGACCATCCCACGTGCTCCACCATCGAGGCGAAAGATGAGACATCCGATGTCATCCGTCGTCACGTCGACCGGTTCCGTCGCATCCGCCGAATCGACTTTTCCCGAGAACGTTTCGACCTCTCCCTTGGGTCGTCTCCGGACCGGGTGCAGGGTGTGCAGGTCCGCAAGCACCTCAGTCACTTTCTGCCCCGTGATATTCTGCACCAGGTCGACCCAGTGAGTGCCAATGTCGGCGACCGCACGCAAAGCCCCCTGCTCTTCGGCGAGCACGCGCCAGTTGTAATCCGTTTCGTGAAGGAGCCAGTCCTGCTGGTAACTCCCAAAGACGGAATGAACCGACCCGAGATCTCCTCGATGGACGCGCGCTTTCGCCTCGAGACTCAAGGGGTAGAAGCGCAGGTTATAATTCACCCCGGCGACCAAACCCGTTTCCTCCGCCAATCGCACCAACTCCGCCGATTCCTTCGAAGTCATCGCGAGGGGCTTCTCACAAAGAACATGCTTGCCCGCCTTCATCGCATCCACCGCCTGGGAGAAATGGAGTCGGTTGGGTGTCGTGATATGCACGGCATCAATGTCAGGGTCCGAGACCAGTGCATTCCAGTCGTCGTAGGCTTTCTCCAGCTCGAGCCGAGTCGCGGCGGACTCGGACTTCTCTGGCGAAGATCCCTGAATCCCAACCAATGTAACTCCCTGCAGACGCTTCAACGCCTCGGCGTGAACCCCTCCCATGAATCCTGTACTTGTGATCGCTGCTTTCATGATGATTTCAAGACTTTGTGTGGATCTCCGGCAAACCCGGCACTGGCAAACCCACCCCCGATGACCCCTCCCTCGATCGTCGTCGCATCGGGATGTTCGGCAAGTAACGCGGGATCCGTGACATGATCTACGGCTCGATCTCTCGGTCGATATCCCAATCGTGTCGCATTCGAGTTCCCGAAGAAAGGATCGGGAACCTCCGAGACACCATAGACAATTTCATGACCCAGGTTCGGGACGGTAAATCCGATGTGGATCAACTCGGCAAGATCGCGGGGACTGATCCAGGTATGCAGCCTGCGCTCGGTGCTCACTTCCCTACCCACGTAGCCAATACGAATCGAGAGAATCTCAAGATCGAAATTGTCGACAAAGTAGGAAGCCGCCGCCTCTCCGTAGGCCTTGCTCACGCCATACTCCCCATTGGGTCGCGGGCGAGTTCGGTGATCGATGAATTCTCCTCTCGGAGTGAAGCCGACTGCGTGATGGCTACTCGCAAACACGACGCGACGAATCCCATTCTCTACCGCTGCTTCAAAGACATGATGAGTCCCCACGATGTTCGGCCCCAGCACCTCCTCGAAGGTGTAGTGCGCCCCCACAAGCCCCCCAAGATGCAGAATCGCGTCCACGCCCTGACACACCCCCTTCACAAAACCGAGGTCTTCCAAATTTCCTTCGAAGAATTCCTCTCCGGCTTCCAAGTCGATCACGGGTCGAAGATCGGTCAGCACCACTTCCTCATATCGCTCCCTCAGGAACGGGCGAAGCGCCGTCGCAACCAAACCGGCAGCACCGGTCACGAGAATGCGTCGAGGATCGTTCATCGATTCCCCTCCCAGAAAGAAGTTCCTCGCCCCATACCTCCCAGCGATCGAACCCGGGCTTCGACCCGCGAAACGTAGGCGCTCGAAACAAATGACTGAACCCCGTGATCCATCGCCGTATTCTTGAAATCTGAGTGGCCGTTCTCAAGCTTCCCCGCATTCTCAGCGTAGTATGACCGCGCCGCCTGCGAACGAATGAGGAGGGATTCGGAAGACCAGTTCACCTTGGCAACCCCGGCAGCGACAGCGGAGGAGAGCTGCTCCTCTCCGAGCCCGGAAGATCCGTGCAGTGCAATCCCGATCTCGCGACCCGCGATCTCGGAGGCACGACTCCGATGCTCCTGAACCGCTTCAGCGGAAAAGGCATTGGGATCCGACCCAAGACCGTGCTGCGTCCCAACGCCTGGAGCCCAAAGCGAGAGGTATTCCGGATGGACCTTTTCCACTGCTCCAAACAACTCATCCGTTTCCTCGAGGGGAGTCACCCCGTCGTCGACCCCTGCTTCCATTTCCAAGGTGGCCGGGAAGGAGTGATCGGCAGCAAACTGGCAGAGCGAGGACATCAGCTCGATGTTCTCCTCGCGGCTCAGATCCGAGGAATCGAGCGACACACTCGATGCCCCCGAGGCGATTGCGTGCTCGAGAATTCTCTGTGTGTCAGGCCCCTTGATGTGGTCGGTATGATAGACTACCGGAACCTCGGCAAAGCGTTTCGAGTCAGCGATGGTTCGGAGGTCACTGAGATACCTGTCCATTCCGAGAATGGGATTCCCCGCCCCGAAGCTGTGGCCCGTCAGCTGCCAGAGACTCGTTTCGATAATGATCGGCGCATCGCACTCGCGCGCGGCGAGAAGGCAATCCGTAATCGCCGCTGGGCTGTCGGCGTTCACCGCGAGAATCGCGTAGCGGTTTTTTACCGCGTGTCCGTAGAGAGCTCGGGTTTGTTCGGGGGTCAGCAGCATGAAAAACAACAGGGTTGAGTCTGCGGTCAAACAGGGTTTAGCGCGCAAAGGTCGGCCTACCCTTCCGGAAGAATGCAGACCTTGAGAGCTTCTCCGGATTCCATCAGGGGAAACGCCTCGGTAACCCGATCGAGCGGGAGGTGGTGTGTGATGATCTGATCCGCCGGGAAGCGACCACTGTGGAGCAAGGCAAAGGCGGCCTGGAAATCACTCTTCTTTTCCGAATAGCTTCCGCTCACCTCCAACTCCTTATAGTGAATCTGGTTCACATCGAGAGGGGCGATTGGATTCGACTTGGGAAGCCCGGCGAAGAAATTGACTCGTCCCGCCTTCGCCGCGATCTCGAGCGCATCGTTCTGCGCGGCAGCGGCACTGACGGCGGCGATCACGACATCGGCACCGAATCCATCCGTCTGCTCCCGAACCCATTCGCGGTGTGATCCATCCGCCTCCACGAGGACCGTACCATCAATGTCGAAGGCTGCCGCCATTTCGAGGCGAGCCGGATTGGTATCGAGAACGAAGACCTTCTGCGCTCCCTGCAGTCGCGCAAGAGAAGCATGCATCATCCCGATGGGACCGGCCCCGATGACGGCGACGGTATCCTTCAATCCGATTCCGAGACGCGAGTGAGCGTTCATGCAACACCCGAGAGGCTCGGCCAGGGACATCTGATCGTTGGGAATGTCCGAGGTCACCTGGAAGAGGTTTCCTTGCTTTACGGCAAGGGCAGGAACCTTCATGAGCGGGGCAAAGGCTCCATCATGATGATAACTCATCGTCGTTCGGTGATTCGAGAGATTCTCTCTTCCCATCTCCACGTAGCGATCGCGCGCGCTCACGATCACGATATACATCACGACTCGATCACCGACCGAAACATTGGCATCGGGCGCCGCGGATTCGACGACCGTCGCACAGAACTCGTGACCTAGAATGCGAGGGGGCTCGATCTTTTTGTCCCCGTGACGGTAGGTCCGGAGATCCGTCCCGCACACCGAGCAGGCGTGGATCTTCAAGAGGACTTCGCCCGCACTGAGCGCGGGTTCACCGACGTCCTCGACGACGATTCGCTCTTTTCCCTGGTAAACTGCGGCTTGCATATTCGAGTGTCGATTTGCTCTAACTCATCCAGTTTTGGGCGGCACTTGCGCTCCATTTCTGGGTGATCTTCTTTTGCTGAGTCCAAAAACGAATCCCGTCTTCTCCCGTGATGTCCCCGATGCCAAACCGGGACTCATTCCATCCTCCGAATGAGAATGGCTCCCTCGGAACCGGGACTCCGATATTGATCCCGATCATTCCTGCGCTGGCCCGATCTTCGAAGTAGCGCGCCGTTGCTCCACTGGTTGTGTAGATCGAGGCAGCGTTCCCATAGGGATTCTCGTTTTCGATCGCGAGTGCTTCGTCAAGCGAGTCGACATGCAACACGGTCAGTACGGGTCCGAAAATTTCGTCGCAAGCACACTCGCTGCTAACATCCACCCCATCGATCAAGGTCGGCCCGACGTAAAAGCCCTCCTCCTTTCCTTCCACTGAAGCGCCACGGCCATCCACTAGGATGCTGGCTCCTGCTGATTCAGCCCGTTCAATGTAGCCCTCGATTCGCTCCTTCGCTTCCGCACTGATCACGGCTCCAAGATTCTCCCCGGGAATCACCGCCTTCATCTCGGACTCGATCGCCTCCATCACCGCGGAGCAATCTCCAACCGTGATAAGAACACTCGCTGCCATGCAACGCTGCCCGGCACATCCTACCGCCGAGGAGACCACATTCTTCGCCGTGATCTCCGGATCCGCATCGGGTACAACAACGAGATGATTCTTCGCTCCGCCGAGGCAGAGCATTCGCTTCCCGGTGCCGATTCCTCGCTCATAGACGAGTCGGGCCACCCGAGTCGAACCGACAAAACCGAGCGCGGCGATTCCTGGGTGATCGATCAATGCTTCGACGGTTTCCCGGTCCCCCTGCACGACCTGGAAGACATCCTCGGGCAATCCGGATTCGAGCAGCAACTCCGCCATCCGAACCGAGGTCAAGGGAACCTGTTCCGAAGGCTTGAGAAGAAAGGTGTTCCCGGTCGCCAGGGCAATTGGAAACATCCAGAGTGGAACCATCGCCGGAAAGTTGAATGGCGTGATCCCACCGACCACCCCGAGAGGGTAGGAGCGAGTGAAGCAATCGACCCCACGGCTGACCTCGAGTTTTCCTCCCTGCCCCATCACGGGAAGAGCGGTCGCGAACTCCACCACTTCCAGTCCTTTCGCAATGCCTGCGGCCGCTTCCCCGACGGTTTTTCCGTTCTCGGCGCTGACCAGTTGAGCAAGGGAATCCATTTCCGTTTCGACCCGTTGCTTGAATCGGAAGAGAGGCTGCACCCGCTCTTTCACCGGAGTCTGCGACCAGTTCTCAAAGGCGCTCCTGGAGCGAGTCACTGCGATATCGACGGCAGAAGCATCGGCTACTTCGATCGATTCCAGTGGCTGACCGTCGAGGGGAGAATAGACAGGGATGGTTCTCATAAAAAAAGGGGAGAAAGGTTTCAGGCAGATCTTCGGTCTTCCTGTAGACGCAGCTCGATCCCGGAAGTGGCGGGACCACGAGTCCGGTTGTGCAATTGGTAGCGGTCTCCTCGATAGAGCAACCGCTGATACCAGAGAGGTTCCTCGCCACGGACATAGCCAGTTCCTTCGACGAGGAGAGCGGGAAACGGCATCCTCGTTTGAAACTGGCGCGCCTCGTCCTTTTGCACGAGGACCGCGGAGATGGAATGATTCTCTCCGGTCATCGGGAGGGAAAACTTTTCTTCAAGCACTCGGTAAAAAGACTCTTCGACGTTATTCCTTTCGAGTCCCGGCGCCAACTCCTCCCGCACCCACCGTTGCTCGAGGATCATGGGAACATCGTTCGCGAGTCGAATCCGCTCGAGATAAACCAGGGATTCGACCTCGTTTGGCAAGCCCAACCCACGCTGTACCTCCGGGGGAACCGTCCGGCTCAGAATCCGCTCGAAGACCTCTACTCGCGTGGCGGGAATCAATCCCTGCTCCCTCGCATGACCAGTGAAACTCTCCATACCGCCGAGAGAAGCGAAAAGCGTTCGCCCTTTCCTGACGCGCGTCCCGATTCCTTTCTGCAATTCGAGCAATCCTTCAGCGATCAGAATCGAGATCACCTTGTTCGCCGTTGCCCGACTGACATCGTGCCGTTCTGCCAGCTCCCGTTCCGACGGAAACCGATCCCCTGCGGAAAACCCACCTTTCAAGATCGCTTCCCGACACAAATCCGCCAACTGCAGATGCACCGGCTCCGTCGCAAACGAGCGATGGGGAAGCGGGCAGGGATTGGAACGAGGAGAAGCCATACGACAACTTAGGTGGCAGGTGGACTAGCCACCTAAACGAAGATCAGCCAGGTATCAACTGAAAATAGTCGCGGTGCGAACTGTCGAGACGATCAGTCTCCCATTCCAGCCGCCCACGCAGGCTGACCGTTCTTGATCTCGAAAGCCTTGACCGCTCCCAGGGCCGCCCCATTCGAAGTTTGGAAGAGTTCAACCATAGCGGGGCCATGATTGCCCCGTGACTTCACCACGATCTGCTCCTGCTCGACGATGAACTTTGTCTCCTCGATGTTCGGCAGAGCCGTCTTGAGCACGGAGATCGTCTGGTTGCCTTCCTTGATCGTCACCTCGCCCTTTCCTGGCATCGCGACGAGAGGCTGGCCAAAAGCAACCGGAGCATTCACTCCCCCCAGATCCGCTCCCGGCTTGATTCCGAGAGTGTAGCCATCTTCGTATCCCCGAAAGAATTCACTGCGGTCCGCTTCGGAGTAGAGCGACGAATGCCGATCCGGGGTGCGAGACTTTCCACCCTGCCCATCTTCACGACCTTTCTCGAATCCGAGCTGATACCCCTGCGACTCGACCGGTCCACCATCTTCCATTTCGACACAGCCTGTCAGGCTCAGCAGGATGACAGGGAGAAGGCTCAGGAAGAAACGGCGTGAATTCATGAGCCGAACTTACGGACCCTTCAGTGCCAGGTCAAATTTCAATCCTCCTCTTCCTCTTTGACCCGACAACGCTCATCTTGAACAACACGGCTTCTGCCCACCTCTACTCCGCAGGATACCACACGGGCTTCTCCCTCGTCTCCTTGAGCGGTCGCGCCGGGTCGAAATGCGGATTGTGACCGGGGATGGGAACAGGGAACGATTGCATCCAGGCATGGAGTCGACCTTGCATTTTTGCAGCACGCTCAGATTGCGTTTCCGCGAGGTTTTCACTTTCCCCGATGTCCCCTACTAGATGGAACAACTCCAGTTTCTCGCCTCGATGATAGACGCCATCCGAGTCGACCCAATCGCCGAAATACTCGATGAGTTTCCATGGCCCCTCTCTCACGACAGCACAGGGAGTAAGTCCCCAGCGCAAGTCATACAAGGGGAGATAGAAATACAAAGGGCGATCCTCGATTTCTTCGCCCTGGAGAAGGGGCGCAAGGTCGATTCCATCGACCGGCCAACTCTCCGGCGCTTGGGTTCCCGCCGCTGACAGCAAAGTGGGCAACCAATCGGTCACATGAATCGGCGTCCCTTCCACCTGACCCGGCGGTATCACACCCGTCCACTTCACGAGAGCCGGCACTCGAATCCCTCCTTCGTAGGGACTCCCCTTGCCTGCCCTCAGCGGGGCGTTGCTGAAATGGCGTTCCTTGACCCGAAGCTGCTCGATCTTTCCAGAGCCATCCTTGAAGTCGGCAGGATCATACTGAATGTCCACCCCTCCATTGTCCGAAAGGAAGACGACGAGAGTTTCCTCCTCCTCGCCCAGTTCGGCGAGACCTTCGAGGAGACGACCAACGCCTCGATCGAGCGTTTCGATCGCCGCGAGGTAGGGCGCGTTGAAAAGACCTTCTTCCGGGGCACCACGATTTCGATATTTCTGAACCAGTTCTTCCGGGGCAACGATGGGACCGTGAATGGTGTGATGGGAGAGATAGACAAACCAGGGCTGCTCCTTTTTCCGGGCAATGAAATCCAGCGCCTTGTCGGTGAGCCAATCCACGCCTTTGTCCCCCTCCTGGTGATATCGCCAACTTTCTGGAATCGGAGCTTCGTCAAATCCGAATGCAGGCGCCGCTTCAGGATCGAGGGCCACGTAATTCCCACTCTCCTTGTCAGTGAGATGCCACTTCCCGATACAGGTCGTGGCGTAGCCGACATCCTGAAGCCCCTTGGCAAGGGTGAAACTTCCGCAGGGAAGAGATTCGACATAGGGAGCCTCGGTCACCGGAGCCCATGGAGTCCCATACCAGGGAATGACATGCCACATCCCATTTCGGGCGGAATGTTGTCCAGTCAGGAGAGAAGCCCGGGTCGGCGTGCACTGCGAGAGCACGTAGGCGTCCGTAAATCGAACTCCCTCGGCTGCGAGCCGGTCGAGATGAGGAGTTTCAACACGCTCGTTTCCATAGCAACCAAGCGTCGGCCACCCCTGATCATCGGTCAGGATAAAGAGAATGTTCGGCTTCTCACCACCGGAAAGAAGCGGGGCGAGGAACAGGGAAAGAAGGCCGGCCAAGCAGATTCGCATCATGAATGAACGAGGATTGCGTTTCTTCAGTGCTATCTCGAACCAGCCTCGCGGGCAAAGAAAAACGACCTCCCGGCATCGAAAGCCAGGAGGTCGCCTCCAAGAGAAAAGTTCGAATCAGCCAGCTGCCTCTGGCTGCCTGGCCTGCACGATCAGCGCCTCGATGGCCGCCTTGGTCTGCACGCCACGGGCTCCTGCAACGGGCTCTCCATTGCGAAACACGACAAGGCTGGGAACGGAAGTAATCCGATAGCGCTGGGCAATATCGCGAGCGTCGTCGATGTCGACTTTCGCGACGATCGCCTCGCCGTCCTGTGTTTCGGCAACCTGCTCGATAACAGGGCTGAGCATCTTGCAGGGACCGCACCAGGAAGCATGGAAATCGACGAGGACGGGAACCTCCGCACCGGAGATCGTGGAGTCAAAATTCTCGGAGTTTAGTTCAATGGGTTTCATAGGATGTATCAGTGGTTACGCCCTATCAGACAGATTTGTCTGTTATTCCTTACAGAAAAAGGGAAAGAAGTTCCTTCCTCCCGTTGCGATGCGCCTCCACGACATCCAAATCGGCAGGAGAGCTGGCCTCGATCGCCTGCTACAGAACCAGGTGAGGGTCGACTCCTTCTGCACGAAGTCCCTCGAGGAGACCGCCGTAGTCGATATCGCCTTCCAATCGGAAAACCTCGTTCCAGGTTCCGCCGGTCGACTGTCTCAGGTGCATCTCGACGATTCGGTCGGCATAAAGCTCCGCCACATCGAATGGGCGAAGGATTTCCTACAGGAAAGTTTCCGATCGAATGCAGTTTGAGATTGGCGTGATTCAGGCTTTGTCTCTCGCAAGAGCCAGACCCGGTATTATGTCCGAAGCCCCTCCTCTCTTCCAGTCCTATCGCCCTCGCCCGATCACGGAACAATCCATGCAATGGAGAGTATGGGCACCCCTTGCCGATCGGGTTGAGATCGTCTTTTTTGAGAACGATCAAGAAGCGACACGATCGACCATGCTTCGCGACGATGCAGGAGTACACACCCACGAAGGAGAGGGTAGCCACGGTCTCCGCTACGGGTATTCTCTCGATGGCGGACCGCCGCTCCCAGACCCTTGCTCCCTCCACCAACCCACTGGAGTTCATGACCCCTCCGAGGTCTACTTCCCGGAACGTTTCGACTGGAGAAGCTCGGCGCCCTCGATCGAGCAGAAGGATCGAATTCTCTACGAACTCCACATCGGAACCTTCACCACGAAAGGAACCTTCGATGCTGCGATCGCCCGCCTCGACGATCTCGTCGAACTCGGGGTGAACACCTTGGAAGTCCTCCCCGTGTCCCAGTTCCCCGGAGAGAGAAACTGGGGTTACGATGGGGTTCATCCCTACGCCACCCAGAACACCTATGGAGGCCCGGAGGCTTTCCAGCGATTCGTCGACGCGGCACACGACAAGGGTCTCCAGGTCATCCTCGATGTCGTCTTCAATCATCTCGGCCCCGAGGGGAACTACCTCTCTCAATTCGGCCCTTATTTCACAAATCGTCACTCTACCCCGTGGGGTCAGGCCTTTCGTTTTGACGATCCCGCTGCTCCTCAAGTTCGCGACTGGATTCTCGATTGTGTCTCGATGTGGATCCACGATTTCCGCATCGACGGGCTCCGTCTCGACGCCGTCCATGCGATCTTCGACTCGAGTGAGAGACATCTCCTCTCGGAGATCAAGCTTGTCGCAGACCAGGCCGCAAAGGCCCGGGGCGGTGATGCATTCGTCATCGCGGAAAGCCTCGTCAATGATCCCTCCATGGTGACACCGCTTGCGGATGGCGGACTCGGACTCGATGCCGAGTGGAACGAAGACTTCCACCATGCCGTGAGCGCCTGGATGACGGAGGAAGCTCACGGAAAATATGTCGACTACGGAGATCTCGATGCGATCGAAAATGTCCTGCGTTCCAATCTCCACCTCACTGGCCAGCACTCGCACTTCTACGGAGAACCATGGGGACGAGAGGCAGACTCGGTGGCGCCGAACCGCTATGTGATCTCCCTCCAGAATCATGATCACATCGGCAACCGCGCCTGTGGAGAACGAATAGCCACGCTCGTCGATTCTCAAAAACTAAGGCTGGCAATTTGCCTTCAATTTCTCTCCCCTTTCCTGCCCATGCTTTTCATGGGCGAGGAGTACGGAGAAACGAATCCCTTTCTCTTTTTCTGCTCCTTCTCGGATCCCCAACTGATTCGAAATGTCCGGCGAGGCCGAAAGCGGGACTATGCTTTGCAGGGAGAAGTTCCCGACCCCCAGGCCGAGTCCTCCTTCGAACAAAGCAAGTTGTCGTGGGCATGGAAAGCCCCCGAGCGCAAAGCCATCCGCCAACTCGTTCGTGATCTGATCGCGTTGCGCAAGGAGGAACCCGGATTGCGAGAGATCTCTTCCCGATCCCTGACACGAATCGAGTCCGGACAGGCGGTCATTCTCTCATTGGAAACCGGAGACCTTTGTCGTTGGTTCAACATGAGCGAGCACCCGGCTTGCCTGCCCGCAGAGAAGACCCTGATCTGGCGGTCCGAAGAAGCAGGACCAACCCTCGCACCTTTTGGAGCAATCGTGTTTCGAGACAGACCCTAAGCTCTCCAACCCGTCCGAGGCGATGCCCCACGGCGGCTCTTCCTAGAAGGGTCGGCGCAAATTCAAACGAATTCCTGAATCGGAGCTTCCGCCCTCCTTCAACCGTTTGACTCCTCTTTTCGCCTTCCAAGTGTATAGTTCGATCCCGGTTTTGAAGTCCCCTCCTCCAGATTCTGACAAAAACACCAAGGAACCAAAGAGATGGATTTTTCGCTTGGGCGTCCTCCTTATTCTCCTTTCAGGAGTCTGTTTCTTCACGATGCTGTCGATCCCATTCTTTCCCATCGCCGATGGTCAAAAAGCGATCCTCGGTGGAAGCCTCTTCGTAGGAATGCAAATCACGTGGTGGGTGGGAGCAGCCTGCATTGGACCGGCGGCTGTGAAAAAAATGAGTTCATGGTTCAAGCGCCCGAAGAAATAGGAACGCTACATCAGGATCAACCAAGTCTGTTTCTCTGCTGAAAAAAGCTCCTAATGAATCGAACTTGCCCCCGTTCTGGAGGTAACGAGAAATTCATCTCCTACTCGGACCGCGGGCAGATGGCAAGTCAGAACAACCAACCAGCAATCCGCACTTTGCGGACCTTCGCCCTATGCCTTTTCGGCTTAGGAATTGCAGGAGTCACCGACGCTCAGCCGTATGCCAAAGCTCGACTCGCGGACGGCTTTGACTACCCGGTGGGTAAACCAGATGGAAAAGGATACTACAAGGCACGCGGCTTGATCCCTTACGCTCATGCGGGAGACGATTGGAATGGGAATGGAGGTGGTGACACGGATCTAGGAGACCCCGTTTATGTCATCGGCCACGGAGTGGTCGTTTATTCAGAATATTACGGGGGAGGCTTTGGCCATTCAGTAATTGTCCGTCATGCCTACCGGGAAAAGAATGGTCAAATTGCGTTTGTCGACTCACTCTACACCCACCTCAAAACAAGACTCATTAAAGAAGGCGAACAGGTTACGCGCGGTCAGCAAGTGGGCACAATTGGCAAAGGGCCGGGCAATATGTATGATGCCCACCTCCACTTTGAGATCCGCAAAGACCTTCGCGTAGGGATGCGTAGCAGAATGTTCCCCCTGACGCTCAAGACCTATCATCAGCCGGAAGGTCAATCGAAGCCTCCGACTCGAAAACCGATACGTCCGAGTTCCGATCCACACTTTCATGAAATCAAACCCTAATCGTGTCACAAGCGAAGACATGGACTTAACTGAGGTAATCATTTCGGATGATGGTCCAATTCGGCCCAGTCTTCCAACCAGACTCGAATCCATCGTGGACCGCGAAACAGATCAGGAAAACACTTCTCCTGAGCGCTCCCAATCGGTTTTCCAGAAAATTTTCGGTGCTGCGACGGGCGACTGAGAAAGATTGGTCGAACGGCAGTGAACGGATCAGAAATCCCTACCTTCGCAAGCCAAAGGACGATATCCAACTCGTTACTCGGCTCCCAAAGTCACCTGCACGGGATGCATCAGGTAAGCGATGAGATCGCGGACCTGTTCCTCCTCGAACGCCAACAGCAGGCCTTCGGGCATCATCGATACGGGAGAGACTTCACGTTTTTCGATCTCGTCCTTTCCGATCGCGACCGACCCCTCGGTCTGTCGTAGCTCGACCGCCTTGTCGGTCTCACCGGCAACGACTCCAGTCAGCACTCGCCCATCCTTGAGCGTGAGAATGCTCATCTGGTAATCGGCACTGACGACAGCATTCGGATCGAAGATATTCTCAAGAAGATACTCCAACTCCGACCTGCCCGAACCGGTCAGGTCGGGGCCGATCTTGCCCCCTTCTCCATAGAGGAGATGACAAGACCCACAGATCCCCGCATAGAGCTGCCGACCTTTTTTCAGGTCGGCCATGTCGATCGCATCCGGCGTCAGCTTTTTCGTCCACTCCTCGATGAGGGCTCGCTTGGCCTCGTCGGACTCTCTCACTTCCCCCCAGACTTGGGCCAGTCTCGCAGAAAGCTTCTCGTCCTCGAAGGCCCGGACCTGCCGGGCCTGGAAAGCAGTAAGATCAGTCTTTGGAATCCTGTCTTTCTCCATCTCTTCGAGAAGGGCAGCGGCCCACGCGGGACGGGATGTCAGGGTCTCGATCACGGAAGGACGCTCCCCTGGATAAAACCTCCGATAGCGTTTGGCCAGTGCCGCTCCCAACTCCGGATCATCGAAGAGTGCCAGCCCCTTGACTGCGGTGGTGTTGAGAAGTCGGTCATCGAGAAGTGACTCACAAATTTCTCGAAGGTCTTCGGGACGGTTTTCGATCAGGGTCTCGAGAGCGGCCTTCCGCATCGCGTGATCGATCTCACGGTTCATCGCGACAGCCTTGATTTCATCGAGGGCACGACCATCGCCAAAGAGGACACTGAGAGTTCTCGCCTGTTCCCTGACCGAATCACTCGACGCCTTCTCAAGTGTCGCGGAAAGGGCATCCCACCCATCCGGCTTCGGAGCTTTTCGCCATCCCTGGAGTCCGTCGTCCATGCCTTCCAGGAGAGCGGCCTGTTTATTTTCCTCACTCTTCGCGACAATGCTCAACAATCCTTCCAGCGGACCGGGCTTCGTATCGATCCGACTGGAGATGCTGCGCGCAACCCATCGGAGCAGATCGGGCCACTCGGTGGCTTTCGCGATCTCGACCAGCGCGGGAGAATCCGACTCGGCGAGAGGACTCACCCCGTACCAGACCATCTCGGGGAGATTGTGATCGCCGGCATCTTCGCTGCGAGCTGCGAGAGCAAGCCCCAGCGTAGCACGTTGTTCGAGGGGGAGCCTCTGAAGAGCCGACGCAAGGGCGAGACGAACCAGTCCCGATTCATCCTTCTCGGCTCTTGCGAGGAAGGCTTCGAAAACTTCAGCCGGCAAGGGATCCGGCATGCGTGCCTTCATCGGTCCGAGAATGGTGTCGAGAGGCTGTTCGTCGACGAGGAGCCGGATCGTCAAGGCCCGGATGCTTTCTTCTCTGTCTTGCAACAGAGTCTCCCATTCCGGAATCTCTCCTCCAGTCATCGCAGAAGCCCAGAGCGCTCGCAAACGCGCAGGAGCCCCCTCTTCCACGGAGAGCGCCACCGAGTGAAGACTTGGGCGTAGCGCCTCCCAGTCCTCCTCGCCTCCCCCACCGGCCCAGATCTGGCGGTCCAGCCAGGGTTGATCTCCCCGCATCGCCTTAAGGGTTGCAGGTGTCACTTTCTCGAGAAGAGCCAGGTCGGTCGCAGGCTTCTCACCCTGATACTGAATCCGATAGATTCGCCCACTGGTTCGATGCACCCCGGTGTGCTCGTGACACTCGCCCGTGTCGCTCCAATCGATGATATAGACGGCTCCGTCGGGCCCCGGCTGAATGTCGATCCCGCGATACCACTCGTCCCCCATCAGGAAAATATCGGGTTCGTGTCGGCCGACAAATCCACTCCCTTCTCGATCGAGACGCTCCACGTTGGTTCGACGACCATGCATATTGATCGTGAAAAGCCGATCGTGATAGGCCTCCGGCCAGGAAGTGCCCTGGTAGATCATCATGCCGATGTGGGCGTGTCCCCCACCGAACTCGTTGGCAGCGCCCCCCCGCGAATCAGTCCAACTGCCATTTCGATCGTAGTGATAGTGATCCGCGTGGGTATCAATGCGCTCGTAGACGTGGGGATTGGGATCGGCACCGAAGCTCTCCGTGAAGTGAGCTCCGTGAATCCCATGCCAAAGGTGACCGTTCACGGTATTGATGAAAAAGAGCTCGCCGTGGCGATCCCAATCATGTCCCCAAGGATTGGTCGTGCCATGCGTGAGCACCTCGAACACTTTTCGCTCCGGATGAAACCTCCAGATCCCTCCGTCGATCGGGATCCTCTCCGCCTCCGGAGTTCCTGGAATCCCCACATTCCCCGGGCAGGAATGACCACATCGACCGTAGAGCCAGCCATCGGGCCCCCAACGCAGCCCATTGGCAAAGTTGTGATAGTTGCTCTGCGCCACCGTGAACCCATCGAGAACGACCTCGGGCTCACTGTCGGGAACATCATCTCCGTCCGCATCGGGAACGAACAGCAACTGGGGAGGACACATCAGCCAGACACCACCCCGCCCTACCTCGACACTGGTCAACATCTGGACCTCGTCGGTAAAGACCTTTCTCGAATCGGCTTTCCCGTCTCCATCCTCATCGTGAAAAATGAGGACTCGATCCCGCAGGGAGAGATCGAAACGCTGTGCACGCTCCGCGTAGGTGTAGTTCTCCGCAATCCACATGCGACCTTTGCGGTCCCACGCCATCGCGATCGGGTTTCTCACCTCGGGTTCTGCCGCAAAAAGATCGACCGAAAATCCCTCGGGCAGATCCCACATCGCCAACGCCTCCTCCGCGGATGGAGGATCGAGGGTGGAGTCTTTCTCGCTGTTGTAGACCTCGGGAAATCCGGAGCCGAACGCCGCTGAAGCGAAAGTCGCCGCAAAAAGACCAGCGTGGAAAAGGGAAATCCGAAAACCGGAGAGCGAGAACAATTTCATGACAGACCGGAATGTAGCCGGTAGGTCACGAGCGATTCAACGACAATCCGTTTCCCTGATCAAGGAACTGAAAGAGTCCCGACGGAAATCGCCCTCCAAAACCGAAGAAGAGCTCTCCGAGAAACAGCGGAGATCAGTCTGCTGCATTCTCGATCGCACGACCGAGATACTGCATGTCCCGACCGAATCCTTCCGCCGTGCTGCAGGAGCTGGTGAACATTGCGGTGGCGAGAAAGAAAAGAACGATGGAAAGGAGGGCAAGCGTCTTCATGGCAAATAGTTAACCTTTCTTAATTAACCACCATTTCTCAAGAAATACAACTCGCCCTCTCCTTGATTTCAGCATCTCCACCCAAGAGGAATCAGAGCAGGATGTCGTAGGGGCGTTCGCCCGTCTTGTCCATGTAGCCGACAAAGGCCTGGTTCACGACCTTGTAGCCACCCGGAGTCGGGTAATCCCCGGTGAAATACCAATCGCCATTGTGATAGGGGATCGCATCCCGCATGTCTTCGACGGTTTGATAAATCACTTCGACTTCGCCTTTCCAGGGAATATCCTCGGGAGTAACCATGCGACTGATCTCGGCCGAAAGCTCTTCCTGGGTAAACTGCTCGTAGACCGCCTTGACGGGATTGCGCATCTCTTCTACGGGCTTCTTCAATTCCTCCCGGCACCGGTAGTAGACATCGGTGAGAAGGTTGTGCTGCCCGGCGCGCTCGAGAAGATTCACAGCAGCCTGGAAGACGATGAACTTCCCGAGATGGGACATGTCGATCCCGTAGCAATCCGGATAGCGAATCTGAGGTGCCGTCGAAACGACCATGATCTTCTTGGGATTCAGCCGGGAAAGAATCTTGATGATGGAATCCTTCAGGGTGGTGCCTCGAACGATGGAGTCATCGAGGACGACCAGGGTCTCGTCGGGAGCGATCTGGCCATAGGTCACGTCGTAGACATGGGACACCATCTGGTCGCGCCCTTTCTCTTGGGCAATGAAGGTTCTGAGCTTGATGTCTTTGTGCGCGATTTTTTCTCCCCGAGGCCAGCTCTTGAGGATGAGCTTGTCGATTGTTTCTTCGTTCAACTCACCTCGTTCCGCCGCACCCAGGATCTCGGCTTTGACCTGATCCCGTCGCAACTTCCGCAGGCCATGCATCATCCCGTGGTAGGCGATCTCCGCCGTGTTGGGGACAAAGCTGAATACCGTCTTGTCGAAGTCGTCTTCGATCCGCTCGAAAATTCGCGGGACAAGATTTTCCCCCAACTTCATCCGCTCCTGGTAGATGGCGGGATCATTTCCCCGGGAAAAGTAGATTCTCTCGAAGGAGCAGGGGCGGATCTCCCGAGACTCTGCGAAACGACGCAATTCGAACCCACCGCGATGATCCATCATTCCGACATGTCCAGGTGGAAGCTCCTGGACCTGGTCGATGTCGGCATTGAAAACCGTCATCAGCGGCACTCGCTCACTCGCGAAAGCGATCACCTCTTCGTCCTCGTAGTAGAAACAAGGGCGAATCCCGGTAGGATCCCGGAGAACAAATCCGTCTCCATTCCCGACAACGCCGGCGATGGAGTAGCCCCCGTCCCAGATCTCGCCGCACTTACGGAGAATGCGGGAAATATCGATCTCCTCGGAGATGATCCCTGGGATGAGCCGTCCATCCGTCCCCTTGTCCCGCTCTCGTCGATAGATGGCATCGTGGGCTTCGTCGAGATGATAGCCGATCTCCTCGAGAACTGTCTGGGTGTCGGTATCGAAAACCGGGTGCTGTCCACGATCGATGAGATGGTGGTTCAGATCCCGGGCATTCGTCATGTTGAAATTCCCGAGGACCATCATGGTCTTCGTGGTGTAGTTCGTCCGTCGAACATAGGGATGACATCCCCCCTCACCAAAAGTTCCCGAGGTGCCATACCGAAGATGCCCGAGGAGAACCTCTCCGCCAAAATCGAAATTGTTCTTGAAGGACTCTGGATCCTTGGAATCAAGAACCCCTCTTCGCTCCAGCTTGCTGATGCGCTTGAGTTGCTCCTCCATCAACTTGATGAGAGAATCCCGGCGCGCGTTGCGGGCGCGAAACAGATAGGGGCGCCCCAGGGGCATGTCGAGTTTGCAGCATCCGATCCCGACACCATCCTGGCCTCGGTTGTGCTGCTTCTCCATGAGGAGATAGAGACGCTGAAATCCCCAGAGACAGGTTCCGTATTTGTCCTTGTACCACGCGAGATCCTTTTTCAGCCTCACCATAGCGAGACCACACTCGTGATGGATCGGATCACTCATGATGCAATCGAAACGTTCACCGTACCGGTGGTGTCGACTTCTCCCAGGATGCGAGCTCCTTCATGAAAGGAAGCGGCCTCCCCTGCCTCGTTGGCGGGGACGACGACGATCCAGCCCCACCCCATGTTGAAGGTCTTCACGGCCTCGGCATCCTCGACAAACTGCAGCACTTTTCCAACGGCACCGAGTTCCCATCGTGGAATCTCCAGCGTCGCTCCTTTGTCTCCAAGCAGTCGTTCGAGGTTCTCGGGAAGACCGCCACCGGTGTTGTGGGCCATGGCACGAACATTGAGAGAGCGCTCACGCAATCCGGCAACGACATCGTGATAGAGGCGGGTCGGAGCGAGAAATTCGGGCCACTCGTGATCTTCGATCAGACCGGGATTCGCGGCGAGAATTTTCCGGATCAAGCTCCACCCGTTCGCGTGAAATCCATCGGAAGGATAGCCGACCAACTTGTCACCGACTTGAATCTGAGAAGGATCGATGAGATCGGGTTTCTCGGCCGCTCCCACACAGAACCCACTGAGTTCGATCACTCCGTCAGGAACGATCCCCGGCATCTCGGCCGTTTCACCCCCGGCGAGAATGCAGTCGCAATCGGCGAGGTATTCCGCCATTCCCGCAATGAGTCGCTTGATCTTGGTCTTGTCGATTCGTCCGACACCGACGTAGTCGAGAAAGAGCAACGCATCCCCACCCGTGGTGAGAATGTCATTCACGCTCATCGCGACGAGATCTTTTCCTGCGATCTCCAACTGGTCGTGTTCGAGAAGAAGCTCCAACTTGGTGCCGACCCCATCGCAACCCGTAACGATGACAGGTTCCTTGTAATCGCTGAGATCGTAGCTGGCGGCAAACAATCCGAAGGACTGCATCAGCGACCGGTTCGCTTCCGTCTTGCGTCGCAGTTCCCCGATGTCTCCGACGAGCGCGGCGGCTTCTTCGATGTCAACGCCGGCTCCCTTGTAGGTGAATTCTTCGGAGCTCATGATGATGCGGATGTAACAGATTCAAAGAGAGAGCGAAAGAGATAATACCCGCTTCCGCGGTTTTCTTCTCCTTCCGCGGAGTCTCCGTCGCTCGGGTGGCTCCAATCTGGATCGTAGTGATCCTGGCGATGGAGAAATCTCTCGGGGTGCGGCATGAGACCAAAGACTCGACCCGATTCATCCTGGAGCCCGGCGATTTGCTCGAAGCTTCCGTTCACATCCTCGGTATAAGTCAGCGCGGCTGCGCCACTTTCGAGATAGCCTTTGGCCTCGCTTTCCTCCTGGGTGACGAGACGGCCTTCGGCGTGAGCGATCGGGAATTCAAACGTATCCGGAAGATGAGAAAGGAAGGGGCTTTCGGGCGCTCGGTTCTTCAAAGTGACCCACTGGCACTGAAAGCGCGCACTGGTGTTCTCGACAAGACTACCCGCAGGCAGCAGATCGAGCTGCGTGAGGATCTGGAACCCGTTGCAGATCCCGAGGAGGTATCCCCCGTTGTCCCGAAATTCCTTCAACGTGTCACCGATTTTTTGCTCAGTAACCAGCTTGGCGAGGCGACCGGCCATGACGTAGTCGCCATAGCTGAAGCCTCCTGAGAGGACGACAAGACTGACCCCGACAAGAGACTCCGGCTTGAGAGCCGAAATCGGAATCACCTCGGTGACGAATCCGACCGTCTCGAGAGCACGGGCGGTTTCCTCGTCACAGTTGGTGCCGGGAAATTTTAGTAGTACTGCGCAAGGCCGTTCTTCCATAGCGATTTGAGCTCGTCGATCGGTTCGTTGATGAGGGTTTCTTTGCCCCAGTCGATTCGCAAATTCCTGTGTTCTCCTGCCGCTCTTCCGAGGGCAGCGAAAGGCAGTCCCTCGAAGAGATCTGCCAGTTTCTCCAGATTTTCGGGTGCCACTTCGACGACGAGGCGGGACGGTGACTCTCCAAAAAGGAGCGCGGCCTTGGACATCTCGTCATCGGCAGGCACGGAGCAAAGATCGATCTCCAGCCCCGCTTTTCCGGAGAACGCCATCTCGGCGAGGGTGACGGCCAGCCCGCCTTCGCTGACGTCGTGAGCAGAGAGAATCAGCCCCTGCTGGATCGCTTCGTAGTATTTCCGATAACTCTCCATGGCCGTCTCGAGATCTGTGGAAGGCACCTCCGCTTTCTCCAACCCTTTCTGACGCGCAAAAACCGAACCTCCGAGATGGCCCTGGGTGTGGCCGATCAGGGCAAAGACACTGTCATCGTGACGAAGCGAACTCCCGGTGACGTGGGAAGCCTCCTCGACGATTCCCATTCCACTCACGAGAATCGTGACCGGAATTGAGACAGGACCTTCCTCGGTCTCGAAGTAGTTGTAGAACGAATCCTTTCCGGAGACGAAGGGAGCGCCGTAGGCTTCTGCGGCCACTGCGATTCCCTTTACCGTTTCGACGAGAGCCCCGAGCTCTTCCTGGTCATCGGGATTGCCCATGCAGAAGTTGTCGAGAATCGCGATCCGGTCGGGATCGGCACCGGAAGCGACGAGCTGGCGGAAACACTCATCGACACAGGCCGTTCCCATGGCGTAGGGATCGGTCTTGCCCCACTCGGGGAGGACGGAAAGCCCCATCGACATGAGTCGATCGCTTCCGCTGATCCGAAGGACGGTGGCATCCTGCGGCGCATCGCCACTCGCACCGGCCAGCGGCTTCAGGACCGTGTTGCCCTGCACCTCGTGATCGTATTCGCGAATGATGGGTTCGCGGGAGACGATGGCAAAATCGGAGAGAAGAGAACGAAGGTCTTCCCCGGCATTTTCTACAAGAGGAGGCTCGACTGCCTCCGTCTTCTTCGTCCACTGCGACTTCATCTCGCGAATGGGCGCGTTGTGCAGCTTCGAGCAATCAAGCTGACAAACCGTCTCGCCGTGATGCGTCACCTTGAGAATCCCAGACCCGTCGGCATCGCCCAGCTCGATCAGTTCCGTCTCGTAGAGATCGGCCAGTTTTCGCAGCGCGGGAAGCGACTCCGGCTTCACCGCGAGGACCATGCGCTCCTGGCTTTCGCTGATAAAGATTTCCCAGCTCACCATCCCCGGTTCCTTGAGAATGACGCTGTCGAGATCGATCGTGCCGCCACACTCCTCGAGCATCTCTCCTGCCGCGCTGGAATAGCCGCCCGCTCCGCAGTCGGTGATGAACTCGATCAACCCCTCGTCACGAGCCGCGAGCACGAAGTCGGCCGCTTTCTTCTCCTCGATGGGGTTTCCGATCTGGACGGCCTGCTGGTCCTCTTCGTGACTCTCGGTGTCGAGAGCAGCCGAGGAGAAGGTGGCGCCATGCAATCCATCGCGACCCGTACGACCACCGACCGCGATCACTTTCATGCCGGCCCCGACTTCCTTGTCGATGTCCTTGATCGGGATCACCCCGGCGGTTCCACAGTAGACCAGCGGATTGTAGATGTAGGAATCATCGAACTGGATCGCTCCGGAAATCGTGGGAATCCCCATGCGATTCCCGTAGTCGCGGACACCGCGAACGACGCCTCGCATAATTCCCAGCGGGTGGAGGACATCGTCGGCCTTGATGTTGTCCATCTCGGTATCCGGTGCTCCGAAACAGAAGACATCGAGCGATCCGATCGGTTTGGCCCCTTTGCCTGCGCCGAGGATGTCACGGATCACTCCACCGAGACCAGTATTCGCTCCCGCATAAGGCTCGATCGCACTGGGATGGTTGTGCGTTTCCGCCTTCAGGCAAACCGCCTGGTTTTCATCCAAAGTGATGAACCCGGCATTGTCATGGAATGCAGAAAGAACGAAGCCCGGCTTCCGATCGAAGATGCGATGAGAGACATCATAGATGTAGGTCTTGAAGAGAGACTGAATCGTCTCTTTCTCACCATCGATCTCGTGCTCGATGTTGGCCCCAAAAATCCGGTGCTTGCAGTGCTCGCTCCAGGTCTGGGCAATGACCTCGAGCTCGACGTCGGTGGGTTCGCGATCCCACTCCTGGTAGATTTCCTGGATCGCGAGCATGTCCTCCTGGGAGAGGGACAGCTTCATGAACTGGCTCAGCTCATAAAGTTTCTCGCCATCGAGATCCGAGATCTTGAGCACGCGGTAGTGATCGGCCGGTGCTTCGGCGATGGAATCGAGAATTGTCTCGGCGGGGGGAGTGCTTTCAGTTTCCGTAGTCATCCTGCTGAGATCACGTTCCAGTTGTGAATGGCCGCATTGCAAATGTCACGAATGAATCGATCGGACTCATCTGCACTGCCACCGAAGAGGTAGAGTCGCTGACGAATCGTTAGGCTTTTCAGCTCGAAACCGGGTTCTTCGATTCCCCGGTAGTAGGTCATGATGGCCTCCTTCTCGAGGTCGAGTGCCCCGGGCTTCATCCCATACTCGAGAACGAAGGTGAAATCTGTGAGCGCGGGATCGTCCCCCTCGTGCAGCTCCTGGCTGATGGGATCGAGGAGCGTCTTTTCAATAAACGCCTCAAGAGCTTCCTTTTCCCCCTCGAATTCGACCTCGTAGCGCGTTGTCGCGCGATAGGTCATTCCATTTTCGAGTGGCTCGTAAAGGAGCCCATTGGCATCGCCCGGTTCGATATACCGGTCGCTGATTTCGAATAATTCCCGCATGATGGCAGATGGGATTTTCAGTGAAGGGTTTCCTCTCCGTAGGCCGGAATCGGGGCGAGTCAACCGCACATGGTTAAGAGATGCCGTTTATTTTGCGAAATCCATCGAGGACTCCTTTTTCCTGGTAGAATCGAATCTCTTCGATCCCCGTGGTTTCCAACCGCTCCCGAACCGGTTCAGCGTCGGTTTCGCCGAGCATGTACTCGCGGATGGCCGTCATCTTCGACTCCTGGAGAGCAAGGAAGCCGAGGTCCACTTGGGGAGTCTTCGCGTAGCGCCCTTCGGCCTGACCCGCCGCGAGAATCTCTGTGAAGGCGACCCCTTCCTGTTGCCCAAGTGCCTTGGCAGTCTTGATGTCCTCGATCCAGTCGCCATGGAGCAAGGTGAAATAGTCCCGCATCGCCTGCTTGTTGTAGTGATTCACGAACCGTTCACCCTCGTGTTCGAGAAACATCGTCGCGCGGAAGCTGTCGGTATCGATCGTGTCGACAAAGACGAGATCGTCGCCGTCCTTGGCGAACTCCCACTTGATGTCCCACATCCGCAGCCCGATTTCCTCAACGAGGAGACGAACCGCCCAGGCCCCGAGAATCGCCAGTTTTCCGCTGTCCGCAAACTGAGCCCCGGTCAGTCCGCACATCGCAAGCGCCTCCTGCTTGCTGACCATTCGGTCCTCGGGTTCGAACTTGCTGGTAAAATCTCCAATCGGACGCTCCAGGTATTGCCAGGCTTCCAACGCCTTGGACACTCCCAGCTCCTGTTCGAACGCCTTGCGTGCCGCGCCGTCCATCGCCTGATACTTCCGATAGACCGAACTCGCACTCGTGATCCCAAATCGAACAATATACTCGAGAGGAACGACGAATCGGTCCTCCTGGGGAAACTGGCTGTAGTCGAAAAGATGCGCTCCGAGGAACTCGACCCGGCTCGGTTTCAAAATCTGGTATTTCCGAACGACGTTACAAGCGCTGGGATTCTCCGGCACCCCATCCCGCACGACCTCTCCCGTCACCGCATCGAGCATTCCTTCGTGATGAGTGCGAGCGCCTCTTTCGCAACAGGACTCGAGGGCTCCCGAGAGCAGTTCATCCCGAACG
Source organism: Verrucomicrobiales bacterium (assembly GCA_029213195.1). Classification (GTDB taxonomy): domain Bacteria; phylum Verrucomicrobiota; class Verrucomicrobiia; order Verrucomicrobiales; family DEV007; genus Arctic95D-9. The sequence goes on along the minus strand of JARGNI010000023.1, from coordinate 23,946 downwards.
AAGTCCGAAAGATCCGGTTCGGACTCGATCGCCTTGCGGACTCGTTGCCACAATGCGGGATCCCCCATGCGAGTGTAGAGCACGTGGCGGAAGAGAGCTCGATTGACATCATTCCCTCCGATTTCAAAGAGAGCGCCGACATCGAAAACCGATCCCCGCGAGGTCGTCTCCGTCACCATGACCGAGTCGTCGGCGGGGACCGCGAAGAGACGCTGGACCGATCCTTCGTAGAACGGCTCCGAAAGTGCGGACGGAGGAATGATCATGACTCCTTCGACCAAAGCGTTCGCGACAGGATTGTCACGCAGAAATATCGCGAAAACCGATCTTGCTGAGCACCGGAGCGACGACTCAACCCTGTTGCTTCAGAGCCCGAACCCTGTTGAGTCGGGCGATAGGCACCAAAATTCGGACTTATTCCGGCTTGGCCTGCAAAGCGTCCCCTGCCGACCAGATCCGGACCTCCACATCGAATCCCTCGGGAGTGTAGACGACTACAGGGAGCTTGCTGTTGTAGCGCAGCAGATCGAGCCCTCCGTTGACCCGTACTTTTCGTTCTACTTTCGGGGATCCCGGAGGCGCTGCCATCCTAGTGCCAGCAAGAGGGCCCACCTTCTCCAGTTCGTAATAGGAGTAGCCCCAGCCCTGGACCGTTTTCTGCTCGATCTTTCCGCCGTAAAAATAACGATTCACACTGTCCAGCATCTCGGTCTTGCTGACGACAATCTCGATTTTTCGATTCTCCTCTTCTCCCTTTTCGAGAACAGGCAATCGGACCACGTGACGCACCTGGCTCTCCTTCGGGGAGGCATAGGGCTTCAGATCGTCCTGGGAGATTCCAGTTCCACCGAACAAGGCAAACGTGAGAATCAAGAGCGGAATGGGTGTGATGAGTTTCATAAGAAAAATACGAATGAGTTGCCGTAGTCTTGCAAAAAAGCCCCTGAGCAAATCAGCCCCGGTCTACCTTGGTCACTTTCCCATCCTCGATCTCAAAACTGACTCGGTCGGGACGGTAGTCGGCTGAGGCCGGCCGCGCTTCACCATCGACCGAAATCACGCGATGAGGCATCCCCCGTTTCTCGGCAAGTGCCTCAGCTTCTTCAAGGCTCAGCCCGAGAAAATCGTTGTCCTTTGATTCGGAAACTGGAGTCTCCGTCTCAGCAGGCACTTCCGTAGTCTCTTCCCCTGGATCTGGCGATGCCGGCGGCTCCTCTTCTACCGTGCAGGCACTGAGAAAAAAGAGTGAGACAAAGAGAAAGAAAATGGACTTCTTCATCCTTCATTCGTATCAAAATCCATCCGATCCGCGAAGCGATTTTTCCTTCCGTATCTCTTGGCTGGTTCCCAACAAAAGCCCGAGAAACTTTTCATTTTCGAAACGGACACTCTCCCCCTGCCTCGCGACGACGATCCCTTTCTCCGGCAGGACATAAAGTCGCTGCTTTCCGGCGCCGGCCGCCATGTAGCCACCACGTCCCCAGACGGGAACCCCTGCCTTTCTCGGCTGCTCAAGAAGCCAGAAAGTCAGACCGTAGGTGGATTTGGCCTTTGTCCCCTTCAGGCATTCCCGAAGGGTCTCTCGATCGATCAACTGGGTGCCCTCCCACTTTCCTTCGTTCCTCAGGAATTCCCCAAACTTTGCCCATTCCCGTGCCGTGAGAAAAGCTCCCGAAGGAAGTTGAGGCATCCCATCGGAGTCCCGACGCCACGAACTGACTTTCATCCCGACCGGCTCCAGGACGCGACTCTCGAGATAACGCAGCGGATCGGTCGCCTCAATCTCCGGGCTCGCTTCCAGTTTCCGTCGCATCACTTCCCCAAACACCTGGAAGGCCTGGGGGCCATACCGAAATCTCTCCCCTGGCCCGGAAACGGCCGCGGTCTCCACCGATTCGCGATAGGACGGAACTTTGCCGCCCCTTCCAGGATCGATCCCGCTCGTCAGGCTGAGAAGTTGTCGAAAAGTGATGCGAGACAAGAGCTCATCGTCTTTCCATTCGGGCAGCGTCTTTGAGATTTTTTCATCAAGCGTGAGGAGACCGTCCTGAACGGCTGCCGCAAGGATCACCCCCGAGAAACTCTTCGTTCCGCTGGCAAGCCGATGGGGATCCTCCGGAGTCCGCCCCGGCTCGTAGCGTTCGAACACGATTTCCCCATCGATCATCAGCAGAAAGCTGTGGCCTCCCTGATCTGCGGAGTACTCGGCCGCGGCCTTGACCGAGGAGAGAGAGACCCGTGCATCCGGCTTCCAATCCCCATGAAGGACCTGCGGTTTCTCCCCCTGCTCTCCATTCTTTGAAATCCCGAGGGACATTTGAAGAAACCTCTGGGTCTCCTCCCAGGTGGCAAGCCCATCTCCGTCCTCATCGGCACGAGCGATCCAATTTCCTCGACGCCCCTGGTTTTCCAGTTCCTTACTGGAAACCTTTCCGTCAGAATTCTGATCGGCTTTCTCAAAGATCTCACGCCATCTCGCTTCGCCCGTCCTGTCCTGCCCCGTGATCGGAAAGTGGAACCACGCCACCACGAGCGCACCGAGCCAAGTCATTCGCCTCATCCTGACTGATTTCATGACGGATGAAACTCCTTCCAGAGGAAAGGGTTTCTCAGGACACCGAAGTTTCCACGGCGAGTTCGGCTTCCTCGTCATCGTGGTCTTCATCATCCGTTTCCGGAACAAGATCAGTTTTCCGTTTCCCCATGAGGGCAGAGATCCAGCGAAGATCCGAACTGTTGTCGAGCATGACCTTGACCAGCATAGTCAGGGGAACAGCGAGCAGCATTCCGACAGGGCCCCAAATGAAACCCCAGACAAGCACGGAGAGAATCACGATGACAGTGGAAATCCCGAACCGATCTCCCAGCAACATGGGCTCCAGGAAGTTTCCGATCGCGACATTGATGACGAGATAGCAGGCCAGCACCCCCGTGGCGGGCCAGAATCCGTGAAGGATGAGGGCCAACAGAACGGGCGGGATCCCTGCGAGGATCGATCCGATCGCAGGGACGAAGTTGAAGAGAAAGGCAACCAGGCCCCAGAGCAGCGGGAAATCGACGCGAAAAGCGAGGCAGGCGAGCATCGCCAACACCCCGGTGAGAAGGCTGACGGCGGTCTTGATGCCCAGGTATTTCTGGATGTCGTTCGAGATACTCTGGAAGCGGCGCAGATCTGGCCCCCGGACCTGGAGCACCGCTCTGACTTTCTCGGCGTAACCGCCTGATTCGGCGAGAACGAAGATCATTACGATCAATGCGAAGAAGATCGTCGAAGCCAATGAGGTGAAACGGTTCACCACATCGATCTGACCGACAAACTCAAGAATGCGGCTGGAATCCCAATAGAGATCAAAGAGCTTACTGAAAGTGATCGATGGAACGAGCTGGGGCGGACCATCCTCCTCCAAAACTTCCCCTTCCGCAGGAGGAGAGACCTCGGGGACGACGATGGTCTCCGGTGCAGGGGAAGAATTGTCCACCGGCGCTGATTCCGGTTTCTGTCCATTCTCCCCGGATTCGGACCAGAGTTGCTCCAACTGAGCGATTTTCTGGTCCATCGTCCGTGAAAACTCAGCCGCCTGGTTTCTCAATTTCTCGGTATACTCTACGCTGTTCTCCGTGAAATTGCCGATCACTCCAGAAGTAAGAAAGACGATTCCTCCGAGGATGAGCAGGTCGACGAGAATCGTCATGAGAACCGCCAAAGGACGAGGAAGCCCCCGACGATCCAGCCAATTCAGGATCGGCATCGACAACATGGCGAGAAACAATCCCAGCATGATGGGGATAAAGAGGCTTGAAGCGGCTTTCAAACCCGCAACGAGGAGGACAACACAAGCCATCGAAAGCAGAACCTGGATTCCGCTTCCATATGCTTTTCTTGTCGACCGAGTCTTCTCCATGAACTCGGGAAACATCCGGTATCGAATCCGGGAAACAAGACATTTTTCGCGAAGTGCCGAACCACGCTATACTAGAATCGTATTCTTCTCGGTAAATCGGTCTCCGTTCTTCCTCCCCTCATGAAACGTGTCGTCGGAATCTTCTTTCTTGTGCTCCTGCTCCTGCTCCTCTTCGGGGTCGTTTTTCTCATCCTCTCGCAAGAGATGACTTACCTCAATTGGGCACTTCCCGTTGCCGGGCTGTTCTGGCTTTTCCTTATGGGAATCTGGTATCTGATCTTTGGAAAGGCCCCCGGAAAGACGCGCCTTCGTCGGTTCGCCTTTGGAGTCGCCGGCTTCCTCGCCCTCGGGTTTCTCGGTGGAACACTCCTGCGTTACGATGGTTCGGCTTCAGGCTCATCATTCCCAAAATTTCGATGGATCTGGGATGCAGAAGGGGAAACGAAAAGGGCCGGAGTCGATCGTCTTGTTCGAGGAGAGCTATCCACCGCGAACCCCGAACTGGTAGATGCAGCCGGAGAGAGCGTGGACTTTCTCGGACCGGATCGGGATGGCATGGAAGAGGAGATCCCCTATCATCCCGATTGGACCAGCCATCCTCCGGAACTCCTCTGGCGACGCCCGATCGGCAAAGCGTGGTCCAGTTTTGCGGTCAGCGACGGGAAAGCGATCACCCAGGAGCAGATGGAAGGCTCCGAGAGAGTTCTCTGCCTCGATCTCTTTACCGGCGAAGAGATCTGGAACCACGACGACCCGGGAATCCGTTTGCTGGATGTGAAAGAAGAAAACTCTGGTGCCAGGATGGGCGGAGATGGACCGCGATCGACTCCCGTCATCAGCAATGATCGCGTTTTCGCTCTTGGTTCCACCGGCATCCTCAATTGTCTTGATCTCGAAACAGGAGAGGAGATCTGGGAAGTTGATACCTTGGCCCTTCACAATGCCGAGATCCAAAAATGGGGAATGGCCAACGCTCCCCTGCTCGTCCCGGCAGAAGGCACCCTCGTCGTCCCTGGCTCCGACAAATCAGGAGTCACCCTGGCTGCGTATTCTCAGCAGGACGGCTCGCTCGCCTGGAGCTACCAGGGTCAGGGAGCCAGCTACAGCTCTCCCCGCCTGCTCACCATTCTTGGCCAGCGCCAGATCGTCAGCATCAACCAGAAGACCGTGACCGGGCACGATCCGGCGACGGGGGAAAGACTCTGGATAGAGAAATGGCCCGGGAGCTTCCCCAAGGTCGCGCAACCCATCCTCGTCGGAGACAATCAAATCCTCGCGACGGCCAGCTATGGCGTGGGAAGTATCCTCCTCGAGCTATCCCGAACCGGCTCGGAATGGAGTGTCGAGAGACGCTGGAAGAGCAACCGAATGAAAACCAAGTTCAGTTCGCCAGTCATCCGCGAGGGCATTGCCTATGGGATCGACGAAGGACGTCTCGCTTCCATCGATCTAACCACGGGAGACAAGGTCTGGAAAAACCAGAAGGTCGGTTTTGGACAGCAACTCCTCTTCGGAGATCACCTTCTCATTCAAACGGAGAAGGGTCCCGTCCTGACGGGGCCAATCGACGAGAATGGATTTACCGAAACGGGGCGAGTCGAAGCGCTCAGCAGCATGACCTGGAACGCTCCCACGCTCGCCGGGAGGATCCTGCTGGTGCGAAACGATCAGGAAGCAATCTGCTACCTCCTTGCGGCCCCGTAAGCAGGAGTCCCCTTCTTCTCTGGAGACTGGGAGAGACGACCTTTTATCCCAGCTTGGCCTTGAGGGAATCCACGGCGACTCCTCTCTCGGCGAGCTGGTCGAGAAACTCGGAGGCTTCTGCCCCTTCCATCACCAGTGAGAGCGGCATCATATTGCCGCTACCTACCGAAGTGGCGGCCGAAAAACCAATAATGAGTTGAGAAGAAACTTCTTCGCCTTCGCGGGAAGCAGGAGTCCGGGAGGTGAGGAACGCGATCGAGTCAACGTTGACGATCTTGCCACCGGAAGTTGAAATGAAATCTGCCATATTATTTTCGATCTTTAGGAAATGAGAACGGGGTTCTTGAGAGACGGCTCAATCGATTACTGAAAGAGCATCAGTGCGTGAGAGCCACTCACAAGTTTTCCGTCGGGGTTTTCGACGACCAATCGTGTTCGCAGCGTTTCGCTGGACGGATGGATCGCGGGCGATACAAACTCGATCGTGCCCACGGTGTCAATCGCCGAATTTCCTCTCTCATTACTCAAGCTGTTCTTTTGCAGGACCCGAATCGGCATAGTTGCCCCTTCGGTAATCCCAACCGCCAAGGCAGCCGGAACGTGTACGACCAACTTCAATCGGTCCAATTGGGCAACACGAACCAGCGGTTTTGGCTCCCCGCCCTGCGATGACATGGCAGCAGACTCCGAAACATCCCGGGCGATATCGAGAACGACGCCATCGATCGGGCTGCGGAGGATACGGCGTTCGATCTGGGCTTTAATCTCGTCGACGCGAAACGAAGCGATCTGTCTCTCTTCATCAGCAATGCTGACCTGTCCCTCAGCCTTCTTGACTTCGGCTTCAGCTCTGGCCACCTCCGAAGTATGTGCCGTTCCGCTGCTGCGAAGACGCGAAAGCGCTTCGAACCGGTCTTGAGCTACCTTCAAGTCAGCATTGGCCACGATCACCGCAGCTTCACTCTGAGCCTGAATTTTCGCGATCTCCAACTGGGCTTCAAGCACCGAATTGTTGAGACTCACGAGAGCATCGCCCTCGCGAACTGCGTCTCCTTCTTTCACGTGGATTTCCCCGATCATTCCCGATTCGGACACATTCATCTCGATGCTGCGATAGGGTTCGAGATAGCCCAGGACGGATTTTTCATCTTCCCCCTTCGCCACGAAGGTGAGACAGAAAAACAGGAGACTAATGGGTAGGTATTTCATCGCGCGAGACTTTCTTTTGTTTCCTCAGACCATTCATCGCGTTCCGCCATGCGGAGGCGCATTTGGTAACGGCTAACTTCGACGTTGGACTGAACTTTATCAAAAATTCCTTTCATCTCCGGGGAAAGCTCACCGTTTTCACTGGCCTTTGCCGCCTGCAGCTGTTTTGTGACTTCCGGGGCATAATTCTGAAGCAAGTAGTCCTCCGCGGAGACAAACGACTGCGCCGAGCCAGGCTGCCCTTGGCGGGCACCTCGACCGATCAACTGCCGATCAATCCGAACGGACTCGTTTCTCTCGACCCCGATGACATGAAGCCCTCCGTTGGACTCGGCCTGGTCCGACAAATCGATATGGGTGCCTCGACCGGCCATATTTGTCGCGATGATGACACTTCCCACTTGGCCTGCATCACTGATGATCTCCTCCTCTTCCGAATCCTGCTTTGCCGTAAGAACCTTATGCGGAAGCCCGGAGGCAGCGAAAAGCTCCGACAGCCTCTCGCTGTCCTTGATCGTGCGCGTTCCCACGAGAACCGGCTGTCCCGAGTTGTAGCGACTGATCACATCCTGGGCGATGGCATAATCCATCCACTCATGGCTCACAAAAATCCTCTCGGGAAAAATGGTGCGCTGACTGGGTTTGTGCAAAGGGATCTGGGTCACCGGCATTTTGAAAAAGCGCCAGAACTCTCCCGCGCTTTCCGCACCGGTCCCTGTCAGACCACAAATGACATCATAGAGCGCGTAGAACCGCTGTCGAGTGATGCTCGCCGCAGAGTCGGCCTCGGGACGAATCTCGACCTCTTCCTTGGCTTCGACCGCCTGGTGCTGCCCCTCGCGCCAACTGCGATCCTCAAATCGCCTTCCGGTGAATTCATCGACGATGACGACTTTGTCCTCTTCGACCACATAATGCTCATCGCGGTGGAATAAATACTCCGCTTTGAGTGCATTCAGCAAATACGTTTCCCACGGTCGCCGGAGGAATTCATACGGTATGGATGCCTTGTCGCGAAAAATTTCCCGCTTCCCCTCGGAGGTGAGTTCGATCTTTCGACGGTTCCGATCCAGGGAGAAATGATCTCCCTCCTCCAGGAATCGAGCCATATCTCGGGCAGCGAAAAAGGGTTCACTCGAGCTTTCTCCCATCCCGGAGGCCTCACTGATGAGCAAAGGACTCCCCGCTTCATCGATGAGAACACTATCGACTTCATCGATGATGGCATAGACGAGCCCTCGCTGACAGGTTTCCGGCTCTGGCTTATCCCGATCGAGGATCGCGTAGCGGAGATCTTCACCGGGACCGCCACCCGGATGCCTCATCCATGCCAGCTGATCTCGCATGTAGTCGAATCCGAACTCGTATCCGACCCCATAGGTAATATCGCAATCGTAGGCGACCTTCTTCTTGGCCGTGGTGGCCTCCTTGCCTTCCGGGAGGAGCCCGATCGAAATCGAAAGAAAATCGAAAATCGGTTTCGAGAACTCGTAGTCTCGACCCGCCAGGTAGCTGTTCACTGTAACCACATGAACGCCTTTGCCCGCGAGAGAAAAGAGAAACGCGGGAAGACTCACTGCAAGCGTCTTCCCCTCCCCTGTTGCCATTTCCGAAACCCCTCCACGAACGAGAGCCAATCCCCCGAGGATTTGCTCATCATAATGGAAAAGCCCGGTTGTCCTGCGGGAGGTCTCACGAAGGAGTGCGAAGCCAGGCTCGATGACTTCATCCAGAGTTCGCTCGCCCGATTGGATCAATTGCTTCAATTCCTCGACTTCCGACTGAATCTCGGAATCCTTGCGATTGGCGAGGTCTTTTCCCAAATCCCGGATGATCTCAAGACGCTCCAGGTCCGTCCTACCCTTCTTGCCTCCGAAGGCACGATTCCAGCGTCCATGAACCAGGCTCTGCAAGAACGCGGATCGGTCGTACTGACCGCGTAGAGAGACCATGCCAGCGACGGAAAATATGGAATCAGGCGCCCCCTGCCGCTCGCATATTGCGGAGGGGGTCGAGAAACGCTAGTTCGGCGAAGGGGTGGCGCTCGGAACAGTCTCGATCCGGGATTGGATCGCCCCATTCGAGGAAGTCCCGATGCGGACCCGACGAACAGGCGGTGCCGGAGCGGGCGCTGCAGGAGCCGATGCCGTTACCGAACTTGAAGCTGCCGGAGCAGGAACCGATGGACGGGGAGCAGCAGGCCGCACATTTGCGAGAGGCTCTGGAGTGACGATGTTCGTGCGAGGAGGAGCCGGTGCTGGTGCCGATGCTGCGACCGGTGCCGATGCAGCGACCGGTGCCGGAGCAGCGACCGGTGCCGGAGCAGGAGCCCCTACCGATGAGGAAGGCTTCGCCGAAGCCCGTGCCACCGAACTGGAGGGACGAGGAGCACTGCTTGCACTGCTTGCACTGCTTCCGCTGGAGCCTACTGGCTTCACCTTGGCCGAAGGCTTGATAGACCGAACCGCAACCGAACCTGTCTGAGACGGCTGCTCCTGTCCTTCGGAACTCGCAAAGTCTCCTTCGGACCACTCCGGAAGTGCTGCATCCGGATAAAACTCACCATCTGCAAGTGGCGGAACCTCTGGAACCACGTCGAAGTCAAGATCTCCAACTCCATCGAAGTAGGAACTTCCGCGAGGCGTCGTACCGTTCTTCGTAATCTTCAACCTTTCGAGGTCGGAACCTGGGTGCGCAGGATCCGTGTCCCGAACCCGCTCGATCTCCACTTTCTCCTTCTTGAGGAAAGTTCCACGAGCACGATCGAGGCTGGCAAAAGCCGCGTTGTAGGCGACCACGGAATCGAGGAAAAGCTCCTCGGCAGACTGGTTACGATCCATCGAATCGAGAATCAACTGAAGCTGCGCCGAGGTGGTCTTGCCGCCCTCCCCGGCCTCTTCGGTATCCACTTCGAGACGTTCTTGAAGCTGGCGAAGCTCCTCACGGGAAGCCTGGAGAGCAGAAAAGCGGCCCTGCATATCGCGGAAAGCGGTCATCAACTCGCGATAGGAAACTACAGCCTCGAGAAGCACGAGATCGATAGTGGATCTCAACTGGTTGACCTGCTGACGGAGCTCAAGCTCACTCCGAAGATGACGTGCACGAGCGGTGTCGTTGTCGATTGGGGCTTCGAACTCAAATCCGAAAACATAACCCGTTCCGTCGCCAAACTGATCACCAAAAGCAGCACCCGCACGGTCGTTTGGATTGATATCACCCAGCATCATCTCGGCGACCAGGTTCATGGTAGGAAGCTTCTCGTTCTTCATCATGTCGCGACGAACGATCGCAGCACGAAGCTCTTCGAAGCCTTGAGTGATTTCAGGACGATTCCGCAAAGCATCAATCGCGACCGAACGGACATTGTCGGTCACACGACTGAGAACGGGAGGCGTGCAGGGAATAATCTCCGAGTTTGAGCCGATGTCCTGACGAGGATCGTTGACGAGGGCACGGAGACGCTCCTCACTATTGCGAATCGCCATTTCGGCTCGGTTGAGCATCGATTTGCGCATCGCCAGCGCAGCACGTGCCCGAAGGACTTCACTCTGAAGAGCATCGAGGTCGGAACGTTCTTCCAACTGGATGAGGATCTTCGAAGTCTCGGCGACCAGGTCGCGGCTCAGGATGTAGTAGGAACGAGCGTAGTAGAGAGCCCAGTAAGCACGGTTCACCTCGATGAGGTGGGACTGAAGCTGGCGAACAAACTCTGCCGATGCCATGCCGGCGTCGAACTTGGCCAGCTTGATCTTGGACTGGTTGTAGTGGTAGCCAGCCCCATCCAAAAGAGGCTGAACCACAGAGAGAACCAGTTCGGAACTCCCCTGATTCTGGGGAACCAGGATGTTGGTATTATTGGAGAGGGTTCCCCAACGGTTGGAAAGAGTCACCTCACCACCTGAGAAAAACTTCTTCCGCAATCCACCTTCGAGGTAATCCTCGTTCTCACGAAAGCGGGTCGTTCCAGGTGCAACGCCTACCAGGGCAGAGCCAACCGGCTCGTTTCTCCGAATGATCCGTCCATCGATGAAAGTCTCAACATCGAACTCCCCATCGGCTTCCTGCATCCCGGTCTCCCGGATCAGAGGAAGATCGCTGAAGACCTTGATCTGGTTCGAGTGCTCCAGGGCACTCTGGTAAATCTTGTTCAGGGTGTAGGGAGCCGCAGGCTGATCCCGCCAGACAGACTGATCGACGATTCCACGCCAGATCGTAGGAAAGCCGTTCGGGACGCTTCCCATCGCCATCATGCGAGAAGAGCGAAGATCAGGTGGGTCCATGCGGCGAATGCGCCCTTCGTATCCCTCATAGATCTTCTCGATCAACAGTTCGATATCGTTCTGGGAAGCTTTCTTGAACGTCAAATACCCCGGGATCTCCGGATACCGCTCGACGGCATCGTCCTGACGATCCACGAAACTGGCGGTCTCGGCGTCGATCATCTTGGAGATCGTATCAGTCTCGCGATCCATGAAGACCTCGTGATCTCGACTGGTCGTACCCGGAGAAGGCTTGTTGAGCTGCCCGTTCGTGGTGAAGATCCGATCGAAAAAGGATCGTCTCTCCATGTCAGTAGATTCTTGGGAGATTCCGGCTGTAGTGAGGGAGCCGAGCGCCAAGATCAGGGCGAGGGAACTGGTTTTAACGATTCTCATTCTTGAAAAAAAATTCGCGCAAGGTTGGAAACGCGCTCCTCAAACTCTTTCGAAAAAAGTTCTAATAAGCTACGAAACAACGAAGATAACTTGCTTTCTGACACAATCTTGTGCGCGGGGCAACCATAAAAACAAGCTTATTCGCTGATGATCTTGTCCTTCCGAAAATCGGTGAAATAGTTAGATTTACCAGATCGTTAAAATATGTTTGAGACTCACTCCCGAGAAATTCTCGTTTCTACCCACGGAAAAGGCACTTACGAGATCACTTCCTCCCTCCGGGAAATGCTTTCCGAGACGAAAATTGTGACGGGTCAACTGACCGCTTTTGTTCGTCATACCAGTGCCAGCCTCGTCATCATGGAGAACGCAGATCCCGAGGCGCGCACCGACCTTCACTCCTTTTTTGATCACCTTGTTCCGGAAGACCTGCCCTTTCTCATCCATACCTACGAGGGGCCGGACGACAGTCCCAGCCATCTACGTATGGCGCTGACCCGCACGAGTGAAGTGATCCCCATCCATGAAGGACGCCTCGCCCTCGGCACCTGGCAGGGAGTCTTTCTTTTCGAGCACCGACGCGCTGCCCATCAGCGCAGGATCGTCCTCTCCATCCTCGGCGAAACCGACTGATGCCATCAGGATTCGGAAAACCGCTTCAAGCCGCAGGCCCGGGCCGCTGACTTTACCCTGGGGCGGAAAAACCGGAGGAAGAGTCGAGACATCGCGCCGAGCACAGCGAGGACGCCGATTGCCACCAGGAGGACGCCATCGCCCTGCTCCATCGCAAAGCCATCGTGGAAAACGATTCCAAAACCCACGAGCCCTGCGAGAAAGAAAAACAGCACAAGCCCCCTCATGACAGGTTGAGGGCGAGAAAGAATGCGAACCCGGGTGAGCCGATTCTGATCCTCGTGGTATTCGGTCGCCGTGAGCATTGCCCAGTTCCAGAATAGGTCCTCGCGCAGGATGATGTCTGTCCTGCCGGTTTCGTCATCGCGAGAATTGGGATAGAGATCCCGGACTCGTTCGAGCAGCTCATCGCGCCCGATGCCCTCCTCGCTCCAGTAACTCTCCTCGGCTCCGAATTTCCACCATCCGGAAGCAATGCGACGAAACGCCGCCGTGGTCACAACCTCGAGCCCCCGCGACCATTTGGCATCCTTCCACCCATAGAATACCCGCGAACCACTGCGAAAGAATCCCTGGAGAATGGAAAGTCCCGAAACGGTGAGACGACAAATCCCGGACTGGTAGCCTGCCGGTAAGGGGGCTCGCTTGCCCCGCCTTCTTGCCACGGCGAGCGAGGCCAGGACCATCGCTCCGGGTAGAAACAGAAACCAGGGAGAAACCCAGGCAAGCCCCGCCAGCAGGAGCGCCATGCCCCACCAGAGCACATGGAGAGAGACTCCACCAAGCCCCATACCACTCTCGGGATAAATCAATTGGTAGGGCTCGTAGCCGTAGTGCCCGTGATAAACGGCGCCTTCACCGATCAACTGCGAAGTGTAAACGTGCCCATCCCATACAGCTCCTCCGAGCCCGCGAAATCGCTTCGGGTGCTTGGGCATGAGCAAGGCCTCCGCCTTTCCATAACCAATTTGCTGGCGGAGGTAGGCCCCGAGCGTAAATCGGCGGTGATGCCAGACAAAAGCGGATGGCTGAAACGCGAGCTCGTATCCGGCCTCGAGAATCCGCCAGCAGAAATCGACATCATCACCCGCCGCCCAAAACTCGGCATCGAACCCTCCAATTTCCTCGAGGACTGATTTCCGGACCGAAAGGTTGCATCCCGGGAGATGCTCCGCGGTCGAATCCGAGAGCAGAACGTGAGCAGGCCCTCCCGGCGAAGCCGCGATGCAGGCGTGGCGTCGATTTTCAGGCTCCGGGGGAATGTTCGGCCCACCGACGCAGGCAATGGCCTCGTCGTGCTGAAACTGATGCGCAATCCAGCGCAGCCAGTCCGCTTCGACGATGCAGTCGTCGTCGGTGTAGGAAAGTATCTCGCCCTTTGCGGCCCGTGCGCCCAGGTTTCTCGCAACGCTCAATCCGACATGCTCGGAAGCAATGTGACGTACGCTCTCATACTCCTCGGCCAGTTCCGCGACGCGAAGGTCCTTTCCATCGTTGACGAGGATCACTTCGTAGTTGGGGTAGTCGATCGATGTCACCGAGTTCAGGCACTCGACCAAAGTCTCGCTTCCCTTGTAGGTGCAGATGATCACCGAGATCATCGGAAACGGGTCGATCTCGAGAAGATCCGACCCGAGACAAAGATCGCCCCAGGTCGATTGCAGGGCCTCCAGCGATGGTTTGGCCGAGTGATCCCGTCGCGTCAGTCCGAAATCGTATCCTTCGATCGTCTTTCCGCCTCGTTGCCAGAGATCGCTCCAGGCGAATACCGTCGTTCCCGCAATCCCGGTGCGACAGGCTTCGCGCACATGCCACTCGAGGATCTCCGCCTGAAGTGGTTCTCCGTGCTGACGAGAATCCGCTCCAAACTCCGAGATCAGGACAGGCTTATCGCCAGCCAGATTCTGCAGTCGCAGGAGATAGGAAGAAAACGAGGATCGTTCTTCCAGATAGAGATTGAAAGCGACGAAGTCCTGGTTGCGAGGCAGCAGGTATTCCGTGCTCGGATAGTTGGCGTAGGAAAAAAGTGCCTGGGGATCATTGGCATGCCCGAGATCGATCAGCCTCTCGATCTGCTCGAGGACCCGCTTTCTCCCCATCCAGCGAACCAGCGTCGTCTCGATCTCGTTACCGACGAAGTATCCCCCCAGAGCCGGATGCCCCCGAAATTTCTCGATGGTCTCGAGGAGTAGGCGATCAGCCTCGGCAATCGCTTCGGAATTTCGAAAGAAATCGATGTGCTGAGACCACGGCAGCGTCAGAAAGACACGCAGTCCCGATTCGGCGCAGAAATGCATGAAGTCCAGCGTCGGGATCTCGTAGAGCCGGATCGCATTCGCTCCGAGTTCCTCACGAATACGCTTCAACTGCTCCCGGCCCTCGTCGGGAAAGGCCCCCGCGGGAAATGGCCCGAAGGTGACCAACTTGAGAAAACACACGTCCTCACCGGTTCGAAAATATTTTCCGCTGACGCGGAGAGGTTCTTCGACCTTGGAGATGGGGTATTCGAGGGGGAACATGAATCAGATTCGACAATGACAGGGCAAGCAGGAGACACGGAGATCAAACGAATGGAATCGAGCTGCGATTCAAGAATCCAACCGGGTTGACTCACCCACCTGACAGGGTCATCTGCGAGACCCAACAGGGTATAGACGCAGAGTCAACCGGGTTTCGTAGGAAGAAACCGGCGAATTTCGATTTCTCACCAAAAGAAGTAGACAGCCCGCCCCTCTCGCCTTCCCTTTTTCCGTCCCCCCCCCGCATGAAGTTCCTCCACACCGCAGATTGGCAGCTCGGAAAACCATTCGCCCGTATCTCCGACCCTGACAAGGCGGCCAAGGTGCGCAACGAGCGGGTCGAAGCGATTCATCGGATCGGGGAGCTGGTCGACCAGCACGATGCCGACTTCGTTGTCGTGGCGGGCGACCTCTTCGACAGCCCCACCCCCGAAAAGAGTATCGTTTCGGCTGCCTGCAGCGCGATTGGAAAGCTCACGGTCCCCGTCTACGCGATCCCGGGGAACCACGACTTCGGAGGACCGGGAGGCCTCTGGAACCAGGCCTTTTTCCGACAGGAACAGGAGAATCTCGCCCCCAATTTCCGAATCCTTCTCGAGAAATCGCCGGTCGCAGAAGACCACTTCACACTCCTGCCCTGCCCCCTCCTCCGACAGCACGAGTCGGAGGACCCAACGCGATGGATCCGGGATTTCGATTTCTCATCCATCGATCCTGACAAACCACGTATCGTTCTCGCTCACGGAAGCGTTCACGGCTTCGAAGCGTCCTCCGGTGTCGACGACGATCTCGACGAACCTGGCTCTGCCAACCTTCTCAACCTCGACCGACTGCCCCGAGACGAGATCGACTACATCGCCCTTGGCGATTGGCATGGGATGAAGGAAGTCGACGATGACGCCTGGTATTCGGGCACTCCCGAAATCGACCGATTCCCTCGGGGAGAACAGAATCAGCCCGGTCACACTCTCCTGGTGGAAGCGAAGCGCAAGACGACGCCTAAGGTCGAACCTGTCCGCACCGGGCGCCTCGGCTGGCATGTGATCAATTTCTCTTTCGCCTCTGACGAGGATGTCGAGAGACTGAAGGAACTTCTCAAAGAAAGATTCCAGAGTCGCACGGGAGAGGATCTTCTCCGACTTTCGCTCGGTGGCTCACTCAGCCTCGAAGCAGCCAGCCGTATCGAGGAGGAGATGACGACGCTCGAGGCCAGGCTCCTCCGACTCCGGAGAAAGTTCGAGTTCCGCATCGATCCCTCCGAGGAAGAGATCACCTCGCTGGCCGAGCGAGCCGAAGATCCGCTTCTCTCCCAGGTCGCACAAGGACTCTTCGCATCGGCCCAGGGCTCTGGAGAAGAATCGGAAATCGCCAGGATTGCCTTGCGGGAACTCTACTCTGCCGTCACTCCCTGAACGATCATGCGACTGCTTTCTGCCACGATCCGAAACTACCGCATCCACCGGGAGGTGAGTGTCGACTTCTCGGACTCCCTCACTCTCATCGGGGGAAAGAACGAAACAGGGAAGAGCACTCTCGCGGAGGCGATTCATCGGGGACTTTTTCTCAAAGCCACCACCGGCGGGAAAATCCAGGAGGCGATGCAGTCCAGCATTCACAACGGGCATCCTGAAGTGGAGATTTCCTTCGAAGCCTCCGGAAAGCGATGGGACCTGAAAAAAGTCTTCAGCAAGACCAGTGGAAAAACGATCCTCACAGAGGAAGGAGGCGCGACACTTCATCAGTCCGATGCTGAAGCGAGGATTGCCGAATTGATGCAGGTCGAGGAAGGTGGGAGCGGAGTCGCCGCCGCGAAGAAATCGCTCGCGCAATGGGCTCACCTCTGGGTCTGGCAGGGCTCCGGGGGAGACGACCCGTCCGAACACGCCGCCGACCAGAAAGATGCCCTGCTATCTCGATTGAAAGAACAGGGAGGCGGCGCCGTCATGCAATCCGATCTCGACGGCCGGGTTGCCCGTCATTTCCAGGAGGAATTCGATGCCATCTTCACCAAGGGAGGACAACCCAAGGCAGGTTCCGATCTCTACCTCGCCAACCAGGAAAAGGAGGAAGCGGAAGAAGCGCTGAACCAGGCCTCCTCCGCCCTCCAGAAACTTCGATCGGCGATGACGGATTTCGAAGAAGCCGAGGCAGTTCTCGCCTCGGGGGAAGCGCAGATTGCAGATCTCAAGTCACAACTCGAGGAAGCGCGCGAGAAGTCGAAGGCCACCATCGAACTTCGACACCGAATGGATCTCGAGAAGAGAAACCAGGACACCGCTGAACAGAACCTCGAGAGCTTCCAGGGAGCCGTGAAAGAGATCTCCCACCTCGAAGCACGGAAGTTCGAGATCCTCAGTCGAATCGAACCCGAGCAGAAGCGGCTCGAGGCATTGGGAAAGAAAAAGGAGGAAGAGAGCTCCCGACTGACCACCCTTTCCACGAAGCTGGAGAAAGCAGAAAGATCTCTCGACGAAGCCCGGGAAAAGAAGGAGCTCGCCGAGGCCTGGGGACACCTTCTCAAGAACCGGGAAGAAATTGCCGCGCTCGACGAGACCCTCCACGCAGTCGAAGCCAAGGAGACCGCCCGAAAGAAGATCCTCGAAAAACTGGCCGCGCTCCCTGCCATCGACGAGGCCACCTACCAGCACCTCCAGGATCTCGATATGGCAGCCTCGGAAGCCTCTGCCGTGTTGGAAGCCATGTCGACCGGCATCGAGGTGATTCGCGCAGATTCTGCCATCCACATCGGCGAGAAGTCTCTCGCCACCGGCAAGGAACACGTCATCCACGAGGAGACTACCATCTCGGTCGGATCCGATGCCGAACTCCGGATCACGCCCGGGGGCGGCACTGACCTCGAACGAGCCCGATCGGAAGCCAAACAGCGTCGCGAGAAAAAAGACGCGGCCCTGCGCAAGCATGGGATTCCGGATCTGGAACACGCCCGCCAGGTCAGGTCGGAGAGACAGGCACTGGAAGACGAAAAGCGCATCCTCGACTCGGAGCTGTCCAAGGAAAACCCCGAAGAGCGACGACAGGCGAAAGAGAAGGCCCAGCAGGAGATCATCCGCTACGAAGCGGAGGTGAAACGGAGAAGCGAGCGCAGTCCCGACTTCGGGGCTCCCCATTCTCGCTCCGATGCGCGCACCCTCTGGGAATCCTGTCGCGACCAGCTGGAATCTCTCGAGGAAGGGCTGCAAACGGCGCGACAGGAGACCACTGCAGCTCGAACCGTACTGGAAACCACGATCGAAGAAATCGACCGCCTTCAGAAAGCGATCTCGACGGCGGAACGGGAACAACTGGAACTCGCGGCGCTTCTTCAGGCCAAGTCAGAGCCCCTCGGCGATCCGGAAACCTGGGAGGAAAAACGCGCTTCCCTGACCTCCGCTTTCGAGGAAGCCAATCGGAAACGGGAAGCCTCGGAGAAAGAATGGGCGGCCCTGTCTCCCGATACCATCGAGGCTTCGATCAGCCGATTCAGCCGGGCCCTCGAAATGCGAAAAGCAGAGCTGGAAGCGGCCGGACAAAAGCGAGCCGTGGCCCAGAGCGTTCTCTCCCAGGATGGATCCTCGGACCCCGTCGCCAGCCTCGCCCGCGCCAAGGCCCGTGCCGAGTCCGCGCAGGCCCGTCATCGCAGCCTTTGGAAACGAGCGGAAGCGATTCGTCTGCTCCGCGACCGGTTTGCCGAAGAACAGCAGAAACTTTCCGACCAATTCTCTCAGCCCCTGGCCGAAAAAGTCACTTCCTACCTTGCCCAGATTTTTGGACCTTCGGCTCGAGCCACCGTATCCGTCGACGACGGGGTCATCGGAGGATGGACAATGACACGGGACCAGGGGACCTTCGAGTTTGCCGATCTCAGTGGAGGAACGCGGGAACAGGTCGCTGCGGCAGTCCGACTCGCGCTCGCCGAGATTCTCGCCGCGGACCACGGAGGCACGCTCCCAGTCGTCTTCGACGACGCCTTTACCAATTCGGACCCCAGCCGGATCCAGAGTCTGCAGAGCATGCTCGACCTTGCTAGCTGCAAGGGGCTGCAGATCATTCTCCTGACCTGCACCCCGGAGGACTACATCAGCCTCGGCGCCAGGACCATCCCGCTCGGAGAAAGCGGGAGGCAGAGCGACGACTGATCACCCCAGACTGGGCGGAGCGAACCCTTCGCGATATTTCCGAGAAAGGATCGTCTCGTTCGCCTTTTCGCTGTTGGTGAACTTGTAGCTCTTCCCATCCCAGCGCAATTCCTGCCCGGGATAGCGAGTCGCCTTGGTCGCAAGGAGGGCCGGCTCGGTGATGCGTGCCCCGATATCGAAAGGCGTCCAGAGCGGCTTCTCGGTTCCGAGGGCACAATCGGCCCAGTCCTTCCAGTGGTTGCGAGGGGCCACTTCGGGGAGCGGCTCATTCTCGACCAACTTCCCTTTGCGATAGATCTCGAACTTGCCACCCGGCTCGATGAGGATCGTTCCTTCCTCACAAACCACCATGGTGCACGTCCCCTTGATGCCCGGCTCCGGAAGCCCCAGGGCGGCAAAGGAAGGCTTGATCCCACTGTCGTTGAAGTGCAGAACGAATTTTTCGCGAGCAAAGTTGTCCCCTCCGGGATAGGTGATGATGGACTGGTTGTGCCCCGAGTGACAAACTCCCGCCGGTTTGATCGTGTGGGTCACGACCGCTTCGGGAGAAGGCAGATCATAGGCAAAGTAGAGTGTGTCGATGACATGACAACCCCAGTCCGCAAGCATTCCGCCGCCGGTTTCCCAGTAGGAGCGCCAACGACGGGGATGGAGGTCTTCGCTGTAGGGCAGAGACTTCGTGAGGGGCCCATTCCAGAGATCCCAATGGGTCGTTTCGGGAACGGGTTTCTCCGCACCATACTCGCTCCAGGGATCCACAAAATAGGTTCCTCGGCTCATTCCTCCCACCCAGATGTAAGCCTCGACGGGACGTCCGAAACGATTCGATCGCAGTAGTTCCGTGGCCTGCATCCGGCTGTTCACGCAGGCCCGCTGATTCCCCATCTGGGTGTAGAGATCGGGGCGGGCGGCTACGGTTTCCTGGATCACGCGAAGTTCATCGAGCTGGTGCACCAGCGGCTTCTGGCCATAGACATGCTTGCCGTTCTTGAGGGCTGTCACCATCATCGGACAATGGTGAAAGTCGGGGGTATCGACAATCACCGCATCGAAGTCGCCGAGCTTGTTGGCAAAAGCCTCCCGATAGTCGGTCACTGTCCAGGGCTTGCCATGGTAGTCCTCGATGCGGGAAAACATGGTCTCGTCGGTATCGCAGAAACCGGCGAACTCGACCATGGGGTGACCCTTCAGTCCTTTTCGCTGCATGCCTCCGATGCCACCGGTTCCGATCTGGAAAATGCGAAGCTTGCTGTTCTTGTTCGCGGCAGCACGAACGGTGGCCGCGTTGGAAGCGAGAACGGCTCCGCCAAGGGCAGCGGCAGAATGGAGGAAACGACGACGTGAAGGGGAATTTTCGCTGTTCATTCCGGTAGCGTAACGGACCAAGCGTCGAAACGCGAGCCTTCCTCCATCCCGTTTTCAGGGAGGAGATCGCCGCAGGGACGTTCTTTTCTGCGGATGCTCGATGATCGCGGATCTCGGGGACATGGTCCCTCCGCGGCTAGCTCTCGAGAAGCTCGTCGGTGGGTCCCACGTGCCGGATATCTTCGCCGCTGTTGATGTAAACGACGTCCTCACCGATATTCTGGGCATGGTCGCCGACCCGCTCGATGCAGCGACTGATAAAGATGAGATTGAGATACGACTTGAGATTGGCCACATCCTCCTCCATTCGACGCGTCAGCTTCTTCACCGTCTTCTTGTATGCGGCATCGAGGGCCTGGTCTTGCTCATAAAGTCCCAATGCCAACTCGACGTTCCCTTCGGAAAAGGCCTGGGCAGCTTCTTTAAGCATACTCAAGGCCTGGTCCGCCAAAGGCTCGATCAGGAGCACTTCGGGAACTTCCTCCTTCTTGGCCATTTTCTTGCCACGCCGACCGATATTCTCGGCTTCATCGGCGATCCGCTCGAGGTTGGTCGCAATCTTCATCGAAGAAGCAACGATCCGCAGGTCGGTCGCCACGGGATTGAAGCGATAGATGATCTCCAGCCCCATTTCGTCGATCTTTCGCTCGTAGTGATTCACCGCCGTGTCATCCACGATGGCCTTGTTGCAGAGATCTTCGTTCCTGTCGAGCACCCCCTTGACAGCACTCTCCAGATTCACGGCAGCCATACTCGCCATGACGAGTACGGACTCTTTTACATTCTTCAGGCCATCCTCGAATTCGGACAGGGTATGCGGGATTTCTTCGGACATGAGTGAGCGTAGACCACAAATGCACAAACGACTAGTCTCGAAACCATGACGAGTCTGTTACATACCCGAGAAACCGCATCACTCCCCTGCCGGGGAAAAGGCGTAGAGATGTTCGTGTCCGCGAACGTAGAGATGGTGATCATAGACCGCAGGCGAGGCAGAAACCTTCTCCCCTAGTTCGCTTTGCTCCAGGACCGTGAACTCGGGCCCTGGCTTCAGAACGGAAAGCACTCCCTCATCGGAAAAAAAGTAAGCGAGACCATTCGCAGAAATGATCGACGCACTGTGTCCTCCCGGAAGTCTCTCCCGCCAGTGTCGCTCTCCCGTTTCCGCAACGAAGCAACTGGCCACCCCATTGTCTGCCACAACCAGGAAGTAGTCCCCCATCGCAATCGGGCTGGGCACATAGGAGGCGCCGGCCGTATCCCGCCAGGCCACGTGCGTCTTGGTGACGTTCCCGCTCCCATGGGGGCGGATCGCGAGCATGTGTTTTTGCGGAAACCCACAGGTCATGAACAGGAGCTCGAGTTCCTCGTTGTAAACCAGGGAAGCGACGAACTGCTCGGTCGGACCATCGATGACCCAATGCTGCTCTCCCGTATCGGGATCGTAACTCGCGACCGAGAGGCTGCCCGAGAGAATCATCTGGGTGCGCCCATCGATCTCGCGAATGATGGGGGTGCAGTAGCTTCGGGTCTTGTTGGGGCGTTCCGTTTTCCAGACCGTATCACCGGTCTTTTGGTCCAGCGCAACGAGGTAGGCCTCCCCGTCGTGATCGCCATTCACGATGACCTTGCCATTCCAGAGCACGGGATTGGAACAATACCCGTGCTTGCTGGCGAACACCCCGGGGCGGGCTTTCCAAAGTTCTTTCCCGTCCAGGTCGTAGGCGGCGATGAACATCCGGTCGCGATCCAGGAAACTGACAAAGACACGCTCGCCATCGGTCGCCGGAGTGCTCGAAGCGTGGCTGTTGAGCCGGTGAATGCCCTCGAAGGGAGAAGTAAGGACGACCCTGTCCCAGAGAACCTTTCCGGTGCTCCGATCCAAGCAGACCAACGACCGCGCCTGCGATTCCTCATCCGCAGTCACCGTAAAGATTCGATCTTCCCAAACGACGGGAGAAGCATGTCCCACCCCTGGCAGCGCCGTTTTCCAGAGCAAGCCCTTCTCGAGGTCGAGACGAGTGACGAGACGCTCGGCTTCCTGCACGGAGCCATCACCACGAGGTCCTCTCCATGCGGGCCAATTTTCTGTCGCGTCGGCAAAGAACGAGAATCCAATCGAAGCGAGAACAGAACAGGCGAAAATACGGATCATGGCCGAAAGTCTCAGCGAACTCGGGTCTGCTGCCAATCCCGCATTCGCGACGAATTGGATCGGGCCAAGGCCGGAAGACCGAGACTCCCTTCCCCGCCTCTACTCGATCGGGATGAGGACCTCGTTTCTCCGCAGGAAGCCCGGAGTCCACGGCGGGTCGTATCCGGCAAACATCGGATCCCCCTTCCCCTTGAGTCCCCGTTTCTCGATCTCCTTTCGAAGTTGTTCGAGTTTCTCGCGACGTTCTTCGCCACGCCCCCAGCCGCGGTGCCGTAGTACCGCGTATGGCCCACCGGGATTCCGTTTCAAAGAAACCGAATCCTGGCTCGGCGTAGGAGCCCCTTCTTTGGCGACCTCCGCAGGCACGACAAATTGCATTTCCTCCATCTCTCCCTCGGAAGTCGCAGGCATGAAAACCGGAGTCGTCATTGCGATCTTCTGCTCGGCCTGGTTGCCTCCGGAAATGTACCGAAAGAGCCGGCCAAAACTGCCGTTCTGCGAACCCGACTTCATCGAGGTCGTCGCCACTTCGTGCGGAGCATATTCCCGGATCTCGAAGGCCCCGTCTTTCTCCTTCACTTCGTAGGCCGCGGTCTCATAACCGGCTCGCGAGGTCGCCACAAAAGCAATCCCTACCAGCAGGAGGAGGCTGACGAGAACGATGGAGATCCACATTCCTTTGCGTTTCATGAGCAGGGTTACGTGGCCCGGGTTCGATCGGTCGAGGTGGAAAACTCCCTCAGACGTGCTCTCGCGCCCGGGTGATGACCACGCTGACGCTATCGCAGTCGGCAAGGATGAACTTCTCCACCTCGAGCGTCACCGCACATACCCCATCGAACTCAATCACGGCTGCAGCGAGGTCCTCGGCGAGGGTCTCGATGAGTTTCCGCTCTCCGGACGACGCGACCTCGCGGAGTCGCTCCGAGACCCGGTAATAGTCGATGGTGTGCTCGATGCTGTCATCGAACCCTTTGAAAGATTTCGAAAGGGTGATCGAGACATTCGCCGAAACCGTCTGGGGTCGGCTCCGTTCTTCCTCGGGCACTCCAATCGTGGTGACGAGTCGCAGGCCGGAGATGTTGATGTGATCGCTCATGGAAAATTTCGAAATGGGTTCGACGGAGATCGTCTCGGTCAGGATCAGCCGAGCCGAAATCGGACATCGCGGATATGAGTTTCACCAAATCGGTCCTGCATCCGCTTGAGAATCTGCCCCTTCATTCTCTCCAGCTCATAGAAAACCGTCGAGTGCAATACCTGGATGATGAGCACCTTGCGTTGCAGGGCAATGGGGCGGGCATTGTTGGCCACGAAGTTATCGACCAGGTCGTTCCAGGCATCGAAGACCTGGTCCTCGTTGAAACGACTTTCGAGCCCGAGTCCCTTCATCGTCTTTTCCACCGCCGACCCCATATTCTGCTCGAACTTGGAAACATCCTGCGGCTCCCAATAGCCTCGCAGTTGCGCGAGGGCGCGCTCTCTCATCGAGCGCTTGGGACGGGAACGGTAGGCCATGGCGCAAGAGTAGATCCGATCGACGGCCCACTCCACAAAAAAACGACGGCACCTCGCGGCGACGTCGTTTTTACGTTTAAGAAAAAATCGGGAGACTAGGAGACTGTCGGACTTTGAACAATCCTGAAAGATCGATAAAGTTCGTGCATG
>JARGNI010000074.1 GCA_029213195.1 Verrucomicrobiales bacterium | reverse complement strand
CGACAGCCTCAATCTTTCATCTCGCCTTTGGCTCCGAAAACCGGGGCCACTTCTGAGATTAAGTCGAAAGAAATGCTCTCGGACCCGGCGATTCTGGATAGGAACCAGTTCTTTGTATGCTGTCCCCAGATGATCTGGGGTGAAGAAGATGATCCGGAAACCAAGACGCAGCTCCTTGCTCCGTTTGGAGTCGTCTTGATTGACGAGATGCACTATGCCAAGACAAGGATCGGCCAGATCGTTAAGAATCACACGCCTCACGCTCTTTGCTTCGGATTCACAGCTTCTCCGATAGATCGAAGGGGCGACCTCTATCCGAACATGATCCAAGTATCGGTCTACGGGTATCGAAATGCATCCATGCTGGACAGCAGCATGAAGGTCATGAGCGAACGGAATCCTCACAATGGCCGCCACAATTTTGACTCCTTCATCACGGAGCTGGAGATGAAGGACAACATGGAGATCGACGGTGCGATCTACACAGCAGATGAGGTGAGGCGCTTGCCTCAAAATCGACGGAAGAAACTGGCCGGGGACTTGGATTTTGCCAAGTCATTGGCGAACGCGGTGGTCTTCCAGATCTGGTCCCTTGATGTTCAGGATGTTCGTCATAGTCTGAAATCGCCACGGGTAGATCCGAGCGATTCGACGTTCAGCTATCGAACCAACAAAATAGAGGTGGCGCATGGCGAACCTTACCCGGCACACGCCATGATCCGAGTCGATGGCATGCAGACGGCCAAAGACATCTGCGCCTACCTCAACGCTAAGTTCGAAGCCGACCGGGCTCGCTATCCGAAGAAGAAGGGATGGACGGCGATCACTACCTTTACCGGATCGGAAGAGAAACTTAGCGATACCAACAATGCCTGGTTCCGTGCCCGGAATTTGGGAGGGAAAGTCGATGCGAAGTGCGCTCGGTTTCTCGTCGTGGTGGATATGGCGAAGGAAGGCACCAACAATAAATACGCCTGTGTTCTGGGCCAAGCCCGTTCGTCAGAAAGTCTGACATCCGACGTCCAGTCAATCGGGCGGCTGATTCGATCCGCTCACACGATAGATGAAAACAGCGGTATCGCTATGATACCGCCGCGAGATCACGACCGTCTTTACATTATCACCCACGAGATTTTTCAGGCCAGGAGTCAACTTGCCAAGGCGATGGACTTCATCATCCACATGGATGAGCGATGTCGGGACATCATGGACCTGGACGAGTATTTCGGCGGAGAGAGTGCAGTCGATCCCAACGATGAGAACGCACCGACACCATGCCACTTCAGCTTCTATGATAAAGTCCGGGTAGTCGAAGAATGCGGACGAATCATGCGCTCAGGCCGGACACCCAGCCTTCGGGCCATCTGTGACATGATGGGGATTCATCCTAATGAAACGAAGGCGCAGACGATTCGTCGACTGCTCGACTACTGCGTTGACGAGAACATTTCCCGCATCAAGAAGGAGCTACGGTATATCAGTGCCGAGCCGCCAATTTACGTGGACGTGACGGATGACAGTGAGGTTTACAAAACTGAGATGGAAAAAGTAGAATGGTCATCGGGGATCACTCCGTTGAATAAGATTTACGATGTCTGGCGTGACCTCGCTACGAGGGACTCGGACGACAATGCGGCTGAGAGATTAAAGACAGCTCTAGCCGACTACTACGACAAGGAGATGGAGCAATCTCGTGGCGGCGCTCTCGTGATGTCCCGGAGCCTTTCTGACCTCAGAGAGAACCTGCGCCAAACCCTGATTTCGCATTTTAGCTCGCGGAAGTATTTTCGGGCAAGTAATCCGCGGATGCTTGTGGATGCGACGTTGCGTTCCTATTTCGACACCGTGTCCCTGGATGACGGAGGCGTATTCGACACTCCGAAGCATCACAGTGGAATTGATAAGGAAGAATTGAAGCTTCTGGGCTACTCGATCCAGAGAGCAATCGTTAAAGGCGACTTTGACGGGTTGAATTTCTTCTTCAAGTTTCCACTGGATCTGATGGAGGAATCGGCTTGAAGGTTGCACGTCCATCAGTTTTAACCGCAGATTCAAGCAAATAGCAAAAAACCGAAGATATCCCATGCACGACGGATCCGAAGACCCCACGGCTGAATGTTCCCTTTGCGGAGAAGAACTCTGGCTGGGCTACATCAGGCAATGTTCTGAATGCGATAAGAGCTATTGCGAAGATTGCAGGAGGAACCCCGAGGCATGCAAAATTTGTGACGAATGTGGCGAGATGGTATGCGAGACAGAGGAATGCGAATCAGACGGGACGGAACTTTGCAAAGCCTGCTCAGAGAGACGCGTCGGAAACAGTGGTGCGTGAAGTGATCAAGAATACGTTATGAGTGAGGAAAACCAATTGCTGCGTAGGCATCATGAACTGTTTGCCGAAGACGGTGAACCCTTCTCGGAGGATTGGGCGATCGACTACTTTGAAAAATACTCTGACCGGCTGGATATTGAGCACTCCGGGGAGACTGACTCGGGGAATTTTGCCTCAGGTGACGAAGCAGAGTATATTTACTCACAGCGTCATGAAGACGAGAGGTTCTACTGGATCGTCACGAGCACCGGTGGCCCACAAGGACCATTCTCCGAGCTGAATGCGGCGATCTCAGCTCTGGGATACGATCCAAAGACGTTTGAGATTGAGTGGTGAAAGGCGCGGTGATACTGCGGCGATCGATCAAAAAACACACCTTCTGATACGAGCTTTTTATAGTCCCCTATGAGCCCTGTCATCCGGCACATACCGCACAGCAGCACGGAGATTCCGGAAGCCTATCGACACCAGTTCCTCCTCGATGAAGAGGGAGTCACGAATGAGCTGATTCAGATGACGGACATGCACACGGACGTTCTCTTCGGTGATGGCCCGGGGGAGGAGATCGTGTTCCCTCTGTCTCGCCTCCTCGTCGACGTCGAGCGTTTCGAAAAGGATGAGGAAGAGGTGATGGTCTCACGGGGGATGGGCGTTTTTTACACGCGAACTCATGATCAGCGACCGTTGAGGAAAAGTCTGGAAGGCGATGAGCGGGAAGAGTTGCTGGTAAAATACTACCGCCCTCATCACCAGCGCCTCACAGAAAGCGTGGATAAGGCTATCGCGGAATGTGGA
The DNA here is from genome assembly GCA_029213195.1 of Verrucomicrobiales bacterium. Taxonomy (GTDB): domain Bacteria; phylum Verrucomicrobiota; class Verrucomicrobiia; order Verrucomicrobiales; family DEV007; genus Arctic95D-9. Next base: position 11,209 of record JARGNI010000074.1, on the reverse strand, counting down.
TCGGCGCTCTTGCTGGACTGTCACAGTTTCCCTTCCCAGCGGCTGCCCTACGAGATTGCATCTGACAATGTGCGCCCGGAGATCTGCATCGGAACAGATCCATTCCACACAGCAGGGTTTCTCACGGACGTTGCCTGTGATTTCTTTCGCGGGGCTGGCTTCTCGGTGGACGTGGATCATCCATTTGGCGGGGCACTGACGCCGATAAAGCACTACGGAAAAGAGAAGAGGGTTCAGGCGTTGATGCTGGAAGTGAGGCGCGACCTATACATGGATGAGGCTACCGGCGCGAGGAGCGAAAGGTTTGAAGTAATTCGGTCAACGGTGTGTGATGCGATGGTTCAGATTTCCTCTGCCATGGAGAAAAGAAGTTCATGAAAGAGGAATCGGAGGATATTGATTTTTGGGAGAAGCCAGTGGTAGAGCTGGATGGCGACGAGATACATTTCATCGTTTCATTTCTGGAAGATGAGGACGGAATGGACGATTCCTTTTATCCTGATAAGGCTCCCGAAGGACTGCGGAAGCGTCTCGTGCAGTTCGAGGACATTTGCCTGTTGAGCTACGGCGATGAAGACAGCCCGTATTTTGAATATCTCGGTGTGCTATGGGATAAGACCGCTGAAGTAGGTCGTCTTTATTGCCGGGGGTGCGACTCCAGCGGAATCGGTGAAATGGTCCCGAAGCTCGATCGGGATGCGGTATTTCCCTGTGTTCTGGAGAAGCTGTTCGGTGGGAGTGGCTCTGTGAGTTTGGAGGGTGCGCAGGTTGAATTTACCGACTCAGGTGCCGTTCAGGTGGAAAATCTGCAGGATCTGAACTCGCTCGTCTGGAATCCTGAAGGCTTCCGGGTTTTCAATGACGAGCTGGTTCCGAGGTCAGAGATCGAGAAGCTGATCCGTCGGGTGTACGAGAAAGACAACGATGGCTACATTCGGGAATCCTATCCGACTGCCGAGGACTGGTTGGAGAGGGTTTTCGGGTAAGTGTTAAGACTTACAAACAAAGTATGAAACCAAAAGAAACCGCCACGATCTGGGTTGAGTGGGGCTATGAACTGCACGCATTGAAGCTCGACGCCGAGGACTGGGCTGATATCAAAGCGGGGAAGGATCTCTATGCAGAGGGCGATGGATATGAATACGAGGGCGGTGAATTTAGTGACACCTGGCACTTCACGGGTGGCATCGGCGGAGAGCTTCGAGTCACTTACTGCGGAGAGGAAGAGGGCAGTGAAGGGGAGGGCTACATCGGCTCGCTCACAGAAGACATGATCGAGATTCACGGCAACTGATCGCAGATGATAAAGAAAAAGTCTTTCCGTGAAATACCCGAAATGAACAAACACATTCGTGATTCAAGGGCAGGGCGGTTCACTCAAGACACCCGAAAGAAGACGCTCTACAGCATCACAGCCTGTTGTAACCCCAGTTGTAACTGGGGGTTTTACGTTTCATAACTCGTTGAAAATCAACAAGTGGAGGTGAGGGGAGTTGAACCCCTGTCCTAATAGCTGTCTAAGCAAACTTCTACATGCATAGTCGATCGTTTGATTTCGGAGAAGGGACTTCGAACGACAGAATTCCGTTTCTCCTATTGCCCTGTAACCTTTCGTCTCTTTGACCGGACACCCGTCAGGAGACTAAGCCGACTAAAATGGCGGGATTTGGCTCAGCCGGCGTCGGCCATTTCCCGGGCAACTCAATTAGGCTGCCAGCGCAAGTTCAGGTTCGTTATTTGCATTTGTTTTTTGATCGGCTTTTTACGAGGCCAACCGATCAACCTCGACACGCAGTCTGCTCTTCAAACCATCAGTCGAAACCAGTACACCCCCGGTTATCTGAGCGCCTTACAATACGCGAATAACGGCGTTTTCGCAACTCCGGTGAGGGAATGGCAGGAACAAACAGGGTGGGGCGATCGGCCCGACCCTGTTGAATGGCCTCGGGAATGGGAGGGCCTACTTCTTTTTCACGTAGGCGAAGAAGGCGCCGGTGACTTCGCCTTTTTCTCCGAGGAAGGTGGCGTAGAGTTCCGCAGGACCCGCTTCGAGGGTAACGTCAAACTTCACGTTGGTAGCACCCTCGGGAACGTCGGCGGAAAGCTTGTGTCCCTGGATCTCGATGTTGGCAGTTTTCGCTGAAACCGCTTTGCCGGGTGTCTCGCGGAATGCAGGTCCACCCGGAACCGGGGCACCGCCGGGAATGGAGGCGGTGATGGGGGTGTTGGCCACTTTGCCCTCGTTGGGCCAGCGACGCACTTCGATCTCATATTCTCCGGCCTGTTCGACGGTGAGATACCAGAATCCCAAATTGCCGGGCTTTGTGATTCCGCTGCGGATGTGTTTCTGATTCCACGGGCTGGAACCGGTCGTGATCCAGTCGTGACTGGTGAGTCGGCTCGGATTCTCTGCAGGGTTGCCGATGTGAATGCGGGCAGGATCACCGAAAGTGGGAGCAATATCGGCCCACCATGCATGGTAGAAATCCTTGAGGCGCTGGGCGACCTCCGGGTGGTCTGCGATGACATTCTTTTGCTGCTTGGGGTCGCTCTTGATTGCGTAGAGCTCGTGGTTGGGCTTGCCGTCTTTCCCGTTGTTGCTGACGAGGCGCCAGTCATTGGTCATGACGGCGGACTTTCTCCATTTGATGGGGTCTTTGACGCGCTGGCTATCGGTTACGAGGATGCGATCCGGCCAGTCTTGGGGAGCTTCGGTACTTTCGATGAGGGGGCGGATGGAGACCCCGTCGAACTTGACCTCTGAAGGAGCCTCGATTTCACAGAGATCGATGAGAGTAGGAACAACGTCGACATGAGCCGTGATGGTCTCGACTTTGTTCTCTTGATCAAAACCGCCACCGGGCCAGTGGAGGAAGAAGGGGACGCGGTGCCCGCCATCGTATTCACTACCCTTGGCACCTCGCATGCCGCCGTCGTAGACGGATCGGCCCCCTGCCGTGCCATTGTCCGTGGTGAAAATGAAAATGGTGTTGTCGGTCAGCCCTTTCTCGTCGAGCCACTCGCGCATCGCGCCGACATTGTCGTCGATATTGGCGACCATCCCGAAGAAGTTGGATACCGCGACGCCGAGCTCGGCGTAGGGCTTGGAGTATTCCTCGGGAGCGTGATTGGGGCTGTGAGGGGCGTTGGTAGAAATGTAGGCGAGGAAGGGCTTGTCTTCAGCAACGCTCGCTTCGATGAACTTCTTGGCATAGTCGAAATAGACATCGGTGCAGTAGCCTTCGGTCTTGGTAGGAACCTTGTTATGAAAATAGGTGTCGTCGAAATAGGCGTTGTCCCAGTAGTCAGGGGTTTGGCCCACTCCGCCTCCACCGTGGCGAAGCACTTCGGTGAAGCCACGATCCTCAGGGCGGAAAGGGTAATTGTCTCCCAGGTGCCATTTACCGAACATGCCCGTCGCATAGCCATTGTTCTTGAAGATGGTTCCCACGGTGACCTCGTTGGCCCGCAGCATCGAACGGCCCATGATGGTATGCCAGACGCCGGTGCGGTTGGTCCAGTGTCCGGTCAGGAGGGCGCATCGAGTGGGAGAGCAAGTGGGGGCGACGTGATAGTCCTCCAGGCGGACCGACTCGCTCGCGAGGGAGTCCAGGTGAGGGGTTTTGACGACGGGATTGCCGTGACAGGAGAGATCGCCATAGCCTTGGTCGTCGGTGATGACGATGACGACGTTTGGTTTCTCATCGGCCCGTGCCTGGTCCGGGAGGGCCGACAGTGAGACGATGGCGGAGAGGGTCCAGAAAAACAGGGAAGAAATCTTTCGCATGGACTCTGATTATCAGGCGAGTGATGATTTCGCAAGGTTTGTTCCGAGACGTCAAAAGGGACAAAAAAGGGAGTGAGATTTTTCTGGGAAATTTTCCGGGGAGATTTGCGAATGGGTTTTTGGCTTTGAATCTTGACGCTGTGTCTTTGGATTGTGTAGCATCTTCAGATTCCCTTATGAAAATTTCGTCTCTTCTTTCCCGACGTGCATCGGCAATGACGCTTCTCGAATTGCTCATTGTCATGACGATCATTGCGGTTCTGATCTCCATCCTCATTCCGGGGATTGGAAAAGTGAAACTGGTGGCTGAAGCTTCGAAAAACACGGTGAATCTTCGCGAAATCAATCTCGCGACGCTGAACTGGGCAGAAGACAATGGGGGGAAGTTGCCATCCCCAGAGTACCCTGGAGGGATGGAGGTTCCTGCCAGCATGGAGCCGGAAGATTTCTTTCCGAAGTTTTTCGATCTCGGAGAGTCAGGTCTCTGGATCGATGGAGTGGTGTTCGGGACGATCTACATGCGTGAGAACAAGGATGGAGAAGTCAGCAACTACCAGGTCGACGAGAAGGGGACTCATCTGAAAGGAACGCTTTTCGAGAGCACTCAATCGGTGAAGCAGAACCCCGAGGAAGAGGATTGGCACCGGCACAGCTACGCGATGAACGCCAGTCTTCAGTATGATCGGATCTACGACAAGGTCCCCTCCGAAGACCCGTATCTCACGGAGAAAACGGTCGCGAATCTGATTTTTCGTCCCAAGGCGATGCTCTACATCGAGAATCAAGACTCCAACGTGGTTCGTTTCGAAGACCGGGAATCCATCATCGAGACTTCCGAGGAGCGGTGGGATGGCGGAAAACTCATTGCGACGTTCCTCGACGGGCACGCAGAGCGAATCCACCGGAATGACATTCCGGATGAAGATCCCGAGAGCGATCGAGAGTCCAGTCGTTTCTGGCGCGGAATCGATCCGTAAGGCTCGCCCCTTGGGCTTCTTTTGGGACGGTCAGGATTCGGAAGGCGGATTGGCCTTGTCGTAGGCTTCCTTCACCAGGCGGCGGGCTTCGCTGACGGCAAAGGTGCAGGCTTCGGTGCAGATCACGGGAATGTCCTGTGGTGGTCGCTTCAACCGGCTCGTGGGGCACTCGCTGCTGATGGGCCACGCAATGGTGCGGAGACAGCCCTTGGCGCAGGTTTCCCGCATGATTTCATTCGCCATCTGATCAGTGATCGATCCGGCAAAACGATACATGCCGGTTTGCCGGTCGAGGGTGTCTCGAAGCGGAGTGGGATCGTGCGTTCCTTTTTCGTAGGCCGCCCAGGTCGCAAACACGCCGGGGTAGATGGCATCGAGTCGTTTCAGGAATTCACTGGAGTCCTGGCAGGAAGTGACCCAACCCGAAATGAGGTTCGGGGCAGTCTTGAGGGGACGGTATTCTCCCTTGGTATCCCATTTTGCCATCTCCCGGAGTTCCTGGGGGGAAGACAGTTCCTCGAGTCCCTCCAGTTCCATTCGGTCATGACGATGTCGGGCCCGCAAGGTTCCGTCTTCGAGGTGTTCGAGGAAGACTTCTCCAAACCGACGAGAATCTCCCCGAGGGAGGAGATGAATCAGAGTTTCCGCAAGGGTCATGATCGGTAGTGTTCGTCGAAATACTCGACCTGATCAAGAATCACTTCCGAAAGCGAGGGGTCGGTTCCGATGGCGGAGGAGTAATAGAGGACCCGGTCGCCGAAGTGATAGGGATTCTGGCGAAACACTTCGCGCTGGCTCGCGGCTTCGGTGGGCTCGGATTCGATCCCGAGGAGAACGGGGATGTCCTGGTAGCTGTGAAGGGCGTCGGCAATAAAGAAAGGAACGACGACCACGGTGGGGGCGTCGGTGAGTGTCTGCCAGTCGGCAATGAAGGGGGCTTCCTCCATGTAGGCGTCGAGTACTTCGGCAAAGGGGGCTCCACTGGCGCGGATCGCTTCGACTTGTGCGGTGATCGCATCGGTCGATTTCTTGTTCAGGTTCGTACCGTGCCCGACGATGATGAGACAGGTTTCCTCGAGGCGGACTCCTTCGTCGATGATTTCCCTGGCCCGCTTAATGAGGAGATCGGTCATGCGGCTGTGGATTCCGACGGGGTCACAGTAGTGAACCGTGTGCGAACCCACCTCCGTGGTGTGGCCATCGAGTCCGAGCTCGCGAGGGAGGACCTGGCGGGTGAAATAGCCTTCGCTGATGAAGTTGGGAACCACGTAGACCTCTTTTTCTTCGATCATCGGCCAGATCTGTCGGAAACTTGGCTCCTCTTTCCAGAAGGCACAGTGGACGCTGCCGAACTGTTCGGATTTCTCAATCGTCTCCGCATGGTCCCAGCTGGGCTGAGAGGAGTCTGGATTCTCGGTCGAGCCGTGACCAAGGATGAGGAGGGCGCTGTCGGGTTTGGGAAGGGACATCGTGAAATTCTACGGAAAGCAAGCCCAGCCGGACGCAGATCAGAGAGACGATCCGGGAGCTGTTGGAATATTTTAGTTTACTAAGCTATTTATAATTATTAAACTAGTCACGGAGAATTTTTTTCCGTGCCCTCCTTCATGCCTCGAATTTCCTCCATTTTCCTTCGCTGTCTCGCCGTTTCTTTTCTGCTGGCGAGTTATGAGCGTGTCGCTGCAGGTGAGGAAGCTCGTGAGGCCTTCGATGCCTTCCTGAAAGAGAGATCGGGAGGAAAGGTCGAACACGTGCTTGGGATGGTGGGATTTTTTGGGGAGCCTTTGCCACCGCAGTGGTTGATTCTCTTTTCGACGGATCTGAGCCGAGATGTTCTGCACGAATCGGTCGTTTCGAAGGGGCAGATTCGAGCTGAGCGCACGTTTCGACGCCTTCCCAATCAGGACCTGCCCACGATTCCGATTCGGAGGCAGGAGCTGAAGATCGACTCGGGGCGCGCGTTCGAGCTTGCCGAAGAGGTTGCGAAAAAGGCGAAGGTATCCTTTGAGAATGCGCATTTCCAACTCCGTTGTCGAGACGCGGGGAAAGAGCCAGTCTGGATGATCCAATTTCTCGGTCGAGCACAGGTCTCCCTCGGGTCGGTCTATCTCTCCGCCCGCAGTGGAGAGATCCTTCGGGTGTCCTGGGTGCAACCGAAGGCGGTCCCTGAAAAGGACTCGGGATTGGAGACCTTTGCTTCGGGGCGAGGCGCGAAGTGATCGAACCGAAAACCGGAAAGCCGGCGGGCCCCAAACCTTCAGGCTTCGGTTTTCTCGAGAAAGGGGCCGGTGATGGCGAAGGTGATGCCGGGCTGTTGGATGTTGACGAACAGGGTTTCGCCTCCGGGGCTGAAGCAGACTCCAGCGAGCTCACTTCCGTTGAGACGGTTGCTGGCGAGGGTAAACATCTGGCCCTCTACGGTGACTCCACGGACCATGTTCGTGCCCTTGCTGTCTTCGCAAATGTAGAGGGTGCCCGAGGGAGCAATCGTGATGTTGTCTCCGTTCTTGAGGAGTTCGGTATCGTTGGGCTCGAGATAGAGCTCGATCTCTCCGGGGACCTTGTCTTCCTGGGCGCTTCCTTCGGCGGCGGAAGGGTGGTAGCGAAAAATCTGACCTGCCTGATTCGCACCCCCATCGGTGCAGGCGAAGTAGACGGCGTTCTCTTCGACTTCCTTTTCACTGCCAAACCACATGCCTTCGCCGCGTGAGAAGATCAGGGCACCCTTTTCGAGGGCCTGGTGGCGCAGGTTGTCGTGGGGAGACTCGATGTCTTCGAGATCGATCCAACGGACTGGAAGTCGTTCTCCAATCGGGAAGGTTTTTTTCGAGTCGGGCCAGTTGCGCGAGTCGCCGGGAGCATCGTCGCGCAGACCGAGAGCCTGGAGACGACCTCCGGCAAGAAGTTTACCGGGTTCGTTGGGGAGGAAGCGATAGAGCACGCCGTCGCTGCGATCTTCGGTGAGGTAAATGACGCCGGTAGTTGGATCGACCGCGATCGCTTCATGGCGGAACCGACCCATGGCCCGGATCGGGACGGGTTTGACGAGACCCGGGACCGGGCTTGCCGGAACTTCGAAGCAATAGCCGTGGAACAGCCCCCATTGCGTGGTCATATCGGCGGGTTCTTCGCAGGTGATCCAGGAACCCCAGGGGGTCGGTCCGCCTGCGCAATTTCGATCGGTGCCGACGAGGCTGAGATACTGATCTACGACCTTCTGTCGCTGGACATCGAAAATGACCGTGGTAGTCCCCCCGACAAAGGGTTGCGCGCCGAAGCGACCTGCGTCATAGACAAGCTCTCGATTGAGGCCCTCCGGGATCTTCGTGTTGTCTTCGAAGGGGCCCTTGGGAAATCCGTTGTGACCGATCTCGTGATTTCGAATGAGGGCGATGCGACCACTGTCGAGGGCAAACGCGGCCATGCCGTCGGGGTGCCCGGGAACCTTGTAGCCGTCACCCATGAGATCTCCGGTTCTTGAAATGACCTCGTATTGGAAACCTGCAGGCAGGTCGAGAAGACCTTCCGGATCCGGGATGAGTTTGCCAAAGGGACTGTTGGCCTCTGTGGCGCCAGCCTCGGAGGCGCCCGCACTGCGAGAAAGAAAATGTTGCAGGCCGAGAAAGCCGCTGGTGACCGCAGCGGAATGAGTCAGGAAGGATCGACGGGATTTCATTTCGCACCACGATACCGAAAGGGAGTGAAATTGTCTCCCTCCTGTTTGTGACTGATTCGTGGAGAAATTCGAGTCGGATCCAGGGGCTTTCGCTTGCGACGTCCGTCGCGATTTGCCATGGTTCTCCACCTTACTCACTATGAAAATCGAAACCACATGTCTCCACGGGGGACACACCCCGGATCCTACCACTCACGCACGCGCCGTGCCGATCTATCGCACGAGTTCGTTTACCTTCGACTCGACCGAGCATGCCGCCAATCTCTTTGCGCTGAAGGAACTCGGGAACATCTACACTCGCTTGATGAACCCGACGACGGACGTGCTCGAGAAGCGCGTCGCATTGCTCGAAGGTGCTCACGAACTGGGTGGACTTGGTTTGGCCTCGGGGACTTCTGCCGTCTTCTACGCGATCATCAACCTGGCGAAAGCGGGCGATAACATCGTCTCGGCTCGAAATCTCTACGGGGGAAGCTACACCCAGTTCAACGATATCCTGCCAGCGCTCGGCATCGAAGTGAAGTTCGTCGACTCTCAGGATCCACAGGCCTTTGCCCATGCAATCGACGAGAACACGCGGGCCCTCTTCTGTGAAACGGTGTCGAATCCGGCTCTCGAAGTGACCGATCTCGAGGCAGTCGCCAACGTGGCGCATGACCATGGGCTCCCCCTGATCGTGGATTCCACCTTCTCCACTCCCTACCTGACTCGCCCGATCGAGCACGGTGCCGATATCGTGGTGCATTCCCTGACCAAGTGGATGGGTGGCCATGGGGCTGGAATCGGTGGCGTTGTCGTCGATGCAGGAAAGTTCAACTGGGCCGGTGGAAAGCACCCGCTCTACGATGAGCCCGACAACTCGTATCACGGACTGCGCTGGGGACACGATCTTCCCGATCCTCTTTCTCCTCTCGCCTACATTCTCCGGATGAGAACGGTGCCTCTTCGGAATCTCGGAGCCTGCATCGCACCCGACAACGCGTGGTTTCTGCTGCAGGGGATCGAGACCCTTCCATTGCGCATGGAGCGACACTGCGAGAATGCGCTCGCAGTGGCAAAGCACCTCCAGGCCCATGACAAGGTCGAGTGGGTTCGTTTCCCCGGACTCGAGACCGATTCCGAGTACGAGAAGAACCAGAAATACATCGCGGGCAAAGGCGGATCCATGGTCGTCTTCGGAATCCGGGGCGGCGCCGAGGCCGGCCAGAAATTCATCGAGGGTTTGAACCTCTTTTCTCACCTCGCCAACGTCGGGGATGCCAAGTCGCTGGCGATTCACCCGGCGACGACGACGCATTCCCAGCTCAGTGCCGAGCAGCAGGCCGATGGGGGGATCACCCCCGAGCTGGTCCGTCTTTCCGTGGGGATCGAGAATATCGACGACATCCTCGAGGATCTCGATGCGGCCCTGGCAGGAGCCTGATCTGCTGTTCTCTCTACGCAAAAAGCCTCCGTGGGGAGTTCCCCGCGGAGGCTTTCTTGTGTGAGAATATGGCGTTCGAAATCAGAGCCCGACACGACGAAACAGTTCGTCGAGAGGGAGCTGCAGCCCGATGAGGAAGTCGCCGAACTCGCCGAATTTCACGGTGACTTCATCGAAGCGCATCGTGTAGACGATCTCCTTGATGTCCTGGGTGTTGTGGGAGAAAAGCGTGACGCCCCACTCGTATTCATCCAGCCCCGTAGAGCCGGTGATGAGCTGACGAATCTTTCCGGCCCATTGGCGACCGACACGGGCGTGACCGGCCATGAGCTGGCGGCGTGCGTCAAAATCCTCGCCATACCAGTTGTGGACTTCTCCGCGGCGTTTCGACATGGGGTAGAAGCAGAAGACCGGCCAGTCCGGCATGTTGGGGTAGAGCCGGTCCTGGTTGTATTTTTCGATGCGGCGGTTGTATTCCGCGATCTTCTCGTGAAATTCGTCGCTGTCTTTCTCGACGCCTTCGGATACCAGTTGCTCGCCGTATTGTTCCTCGGTGGTCGTGTACTCACTCAGCTCCGTCATGCTGAGATAGCTGTAGGTCGGAGTGAGGACGTCGGGACCCAGCGCACGCCCCAGTTTCTTCTCGAATTCATTGGCCTTGTGGAGGTCGTCGGTCAGCAGCATGAAGCCGAGGTCCGCCTTGGGGGTTACCATGGAAAAGGTGAGCAGCTGGGTGGACTCGTCGGAGCGAATTTCCTGAACCAGCTCGGCGAGGTGGGTCTTCGCTTCGCGTTGTTCTTCGTCGGAGAGGAGTGACCATTGAGCCTGCTCGATCTGGTAGAAGAGATGGAGCACATGCCAGCCCTGGTAGGGGATGACGGAGTCGTTGTCGGTAGCGTCTGAGGATGGCGTAGGATTCATGGAAAAGTTGGGGAGCCTGCAATGATAGGCTCGAGGGGTTTTTGCACGTATCAACAAGCCAACGAATTCGGTTGCGTCCAGACAAAAAAAATCCTAGTTTGCCCCGCCTCGCCCGAGAGCGAGAACGTATCGAAAACATGGCCGAACTCGAAGATAAATACGAAGACAACGTTGATGGAGAATTCTACGTCGACGATCAGTGCATCGACTGCGATCTCTGTCGCGAGACCGCTCCGGACAACTTCACGCGGAATGAGGACGGTGGTTATTCCTACGTCTACAAGCAGCCCGAGAACGATGAAGAGCGTGCCCTCTGCGACGAAGCCATGGAAGGCTGTCCCGTCGAAGCGATCGGCAACAATGGGAACGACTAGGAGACTGTCGGGGTTAGCGCAAGCGGATCAGGCGAGATCCCGGATGAGCGA
>JARGNI010000022.1:44243-94468 GCA_029213195.1 Verrucomicrobiales bacterium | reverse complement strand
TATCTTGAGGCAGAACTTCAATTTTGGCACGTCCACTTTTTCGGGATCAGGTCACGTGCTACTTTCTCGCGTATCTAACGACAGAAGTTCCCAGATCATGATCAACAAGATTGCTATTGTGTGCGCCCTTACATTGCCAGTCCTCACATGGACAGCATCAGCAGAAGAGCCTGTCCGAGCAGAGCTGGCTCACCCGAAAGAACGAACTGTGTACCTGAGTGTGGATGGGATGGGATGAGTAGGCGGTCGATTTGAAGCGGTGCGGTCTGCACTCGCGAATACGGCTGGGATTTCTGATCTCAAGGTTCCTGGACAGGAGTCCCGGAATCCAGAAGTGAAGAAACAAGGGCAGGTGATTCAATACACTGGCTCGGCCAAACCCGAGGAGGTGATTGCCATCTTGCAGAAAAACATATTCTTCAAGGTCAAGGTAGCAAAGGGTCCCGAGCCTGGAATAAAAGGGGACGGACAAGATGGCCCTGACCAACCCACAACCGGTGTGGACTCGAAATCAGAGGACGACGGGAAGCCCAAACCAGATTCGGACTCGCGCTCTCAGTAGCGGGAGGTCGGCCTCCAACGTTCCGCATGAAGAGGCTCTCTCCGGACTCCATGTTTTATGAATAAACGCATCCTCACGATATCCGCCCTGATCCTCATTGGCATCGCCTTGATCGATTGGTGGGTCTTTCGCCCGAAACGTACTACTGCGGCTTTTGTTGATCATGTCTCTCAGGAAAGATACGAGGAGGCTGCTCAGATGCTAACCCCTCCCAGCGCAATCGAGGTGACTTCGGGTGGGGGACTGACGCTCGTCGACCACGCCGGAACCTCGACGACGGTTCAGCAGGAGAAGCTGCCGTTCCTCTCGGGTGGAGGGGAGACAGACGGCCCCGGCGATTTCTCGATGACGGCGCTCCAGGGCGGAAAGAAGGGACGGGTCGACGTGCCGGTAGTCCTCTACCTGGGGATCACCGGCGGCAAGATCCGCATCGACAGGGTTGATACCTTTTGAAGTCGGAAGGGATGCCCGTCGATTCGCCCGGGCATTCTCCGACCAAGCTGGGCAGCCCTGTACTGGAATCCCAGCAACTGCTCACGCTCTTTGTCTTCCAGCTGTTGATACGCCAGGTGAAGGTTGCCCCAGTTTGGAGCGAATTCTCTTCCCGGAGTGTTTCGCTTCGTTTATGAATCTAAGCCTCACCCGCATCAGGGCGAACAGGGTGGAGCGTCCTGGAGAGGGGAAGAGCGAAGCGTCGACCCGGACGCCGGAACCGCAGCCAAAGAGACCACATGGAAAAAGCCATCATCGTTGCCGTCGATCTGACGGAGAAAAGAGGAAAGTCCGAAGAGGGGGCGCTTGCTGAGCTGAATCAACTTCTACGCGAGGGGTGGACTGTGAAGTCGGCCACGGCAATGGGCGGCACCGGGCATGTGATCGCGGCAAGTCTCGTGATCCTGGTGAAGGAGTAGGCGGTTGGCTTTTCGTGAGGGAAGTGCTTCGGGGCGGAACCTGGGCCAGCCGGAGCGCCTGCAAGAATGGAACGGGTCCCCATGGAGAAGACTTCGATTCAGAATCGTCGGCTCTCGATCGTCGCGTTCCCGGTCTTTCACCTGACCACCATCTGGCTTCCCATCTCGATTTCCTATCCTCACTGGATCGTAGAGTGGCTGACATGGGGGAATGTCCAGATGCATCCGTTGAGTCATTGGGGATGGGTCGTGCGAGCGGGAATCCTGATTTTGAACCTGGTTTCGTTTCTCAGCATCTTGCGACTCCTCACGGTCCGGGGGCATCGATCTCTGCTCTTCCTGATCAACTGTTATGGAGTCTATCCGACGATGATCATTTCGAGCTTCTTCGGGGCGATTTGGAATATCGCTTACATGATCATTTTGGGGAGAGCACTGAAGAAACGATACGGTGAATTCGCGTAGCCGAAGGCTCTGTCTTCGAATGGGAGGGCGCGAGAGATGCCGCTCAGTCGCTGTCTCCTTCGGAGGGTTGAAATTCGAGAATATCTCCCGGTTGGCAGTCGAGGTGGTCGCAGATTGCTTCGAGGGTGGAAAATCGGATCGCTTTGGCCTTGCCCGTCTTGAGGACGGAGAGGTTCTGCGGGGTGATCTCGACAGCCTCGGCAAGGTCGTTGAGTTTCATTTTCCGGCGGGCAAGCATGACATCCAGGTTCACGATGATAGGCATGGCAATGAGGGCTGGTGAGAAAGGGATTCTTTTCTTCGAGAAGGGTTGCGCTGGCTTGGGTTCGTAGCGGGCTAAATCGTGAGGGCCTGCTCATCTTTCATCTTCCTGCCATGCTCGAGAACCCAGCTGAGGGTCAGGAGGACGAGACCACAGGACAGGTTGGCACCTGTGCCGAAGAGCATGTCGATCGGAAGCTGGTAGATCGAGGCATGAAACAAGAGGTCGTCGTATTCTGCGTGGGGCAGGACGGGTCCTATCGCGAAGCTGGCCACAAACTGACCGATGTAGAGAATCGCGAGCCATCGGAGTCCAAGGATGGTTCTTTTTCCAAAGGGATCCCCCTGTTTCCAGGCGAGAGCCATCTGCAGAATAATCAAAGCGATGATGGCGTAGAGGGCGGCCGCGAGAAAGGAGAGGAAGCGAAAGGAATTCTTGTGATCTTCGAAAAAGGCGATGTCCTTTTCGACCAGCTCGAGCACGGTGGTTTCTGCATCGACGTTTTCCGGAAGATACATGAGGGTGGGATCAACCCACTCCCGGATGATGTTTTCTTCCGGCATGGGAATGTCTTCTCCCTCCCCCACTCGCTTCAGGTAGAGCATGGTGCCGATGAAATCTTCTTTGGTCGCGTCTTTCGGGAGTTCGAGCTCGGACTTGAGGTCGTCGTAGGTTTCCGCATAGACCTCTTTGAGCTCTTCCTCGCTGAGGCGGAATTGAGACAGGTCGGATTCGCCAACCGCCTCAGCAAACATCCCCTCGATCTCCTCGGAGAAACTCTCCATCTCCTCAGCCGTTCCCGTGGTGAGTTGCGAGGAAGACCACAAGAGACCGTAAGGAATGAGGAGCAGGGAGAAGATGAGGGCGAGGCAGGAAACGATCGCGAGGAAGATGCCCATGGTGCGGACTTTTTTCTGATGAAGGAAGGATTCGGAATTCATGGAGAGACTTGGTTGGTTTTTATCTTGGCGACCGCCTCGGGCTCTGGAGAGCGAATTTGTTGCCGATGGATGCATAGATGCATTAAAAATTGATTGAAGTAAAGTTAAAAGTTACCGTTTTACGGTAAAAAAATACCGAATAAGAAAATCAGGAAGGTTGGTTGCTGGTTTTCCATGGCTCGTATCGAGAGACAAGGCAGCGGAAGGATTGACTTCCGGCGTGCGAGTTTCGAGGATGCTCGAGAACGGGCCTGCCAGTCCGCATGACCACCAGGGAGAATGAATTCGGGAAGAAAAAAACAGATCTGCACCCTGCTGAAGGGGATCGAGACAGGGGACCCGGAAGCTGCGGAAGTGGTCAACGAGGCCAAGTACATCCAGCACAATCCCCTGACGCGGGAAGGGAGCGTGGGCTTGGCGGAACTCTTCCAGCGGCTCGCAAAGACTTCTCCTCGAGTCGAGATCGTACGGGTGTTCGAGGATGGGGATTTTGTCTTTGCTCACACCGACTACGACTTCGATGTCAGGGAGGTGGGTTTCGAGGTTTTTCGATTCGAAGACGACCGCGTCGTCGAGCACTGGGACAATCTCCAGGGGAAACCGAGTCACCCGAATCCCTCGGGTCACACCATGTTGGATGGGCCCACCGAAGCGACCGATCTCGAAAAGACGGAGGCCAATCGAGAGATGATTCGGCGCTTCCTGGAAGAGGTCCTCGTTGAGGGGGAGTGGGCTCGCCTGGACGCCTACGTCGATGCCGAGAGCTATACGGAACACAATCCGGAGATGAGCGATGGAAGGGAATCGCTCCAGGCAACGCTGTCTGCCAATGCAAAGGGCAGGAAGTATGAAAAGGTCCATCGGCTCCTCGCCGAGGGGAGTTTTGTCCTATCGGTAACGGAAGGGTTTCTCGTCGAGGCCCACGTTTCGTTCTATGACCTTTTTCACATCGTCGATGGGAAGATCGTCGAGCATTGGGATACCGTCGATCACGTGCCACCTCGAAGCGAGTGGGTGAATGACAACGGGAAGTTTTGACCGAGGAGAGGCGCGTTTCGAAGCGGACTTCTCGGGAGGCGGGTTCATCGTCTCGGCTTCCAAAGGATAAGGGAGTTTGTAATCGTCTGCCATCGGGAGAAGTGAGAGATTCTTCCTAGATGAGAGAAATGAGATACAAACTCGCCGGCATCATCCTTTTGCTCTCTGGCTTGGCTGGAGCCGGCATAACTGCGATCCACCTCGGCAATTTCCATGCTGAGGGCAGAGGAGAAACCGCGGTGGCCATCGCCGAGGGCGTCCGTGCGACCCTCGTCCCTGCGATGGTGGGATCTTTCTTCGTCGTGGGCGGGTTGATCTCGCTGCTGCGTGGGTGGTGGCTGGGACGCAAGGCGAAGCGTTTGATCGTTTGAATCCCGTTTTTCCTCTTGGTCAGTTCGTCTTTGACCTCCGATAAAATGAATATTCGTACAGAACTTGAAAAGCTCGTTTCTCTCCGGGAACGAGGAGAACTTTCCCAGGCGGAGTCTGAACAGGCAAAGGGGCTCCTCTTGTCCGATCAGCCCACCGAGGCGGCAAACGGGCACAAGGAGGTGGAGCAGGACCTCGAGAGAAAGAGAAAGAAGGTCAAAACCCAGTTTCTCACCGCGATTTTCGCTACGGTGGCGGCCCTCTTCGGTGGAGTATCTGCCGCGATCGCTCCGGGACCCGTGAACTCTGTGATTTTCGCGATGTGGTTGATCGCCTCCACGCTGTGGTGGGTCGACTATGCGAAGGGAAAAGCGGAACTCGGCAAATGTGCAAGTGGAGTAGGCGAGTCCGGCGTCCTGGGCTGAATTGGCTACGGATCAAAATGTCTTTCTACTCCCCCCCTTTCTCTCTACGATCCGAGGGAACGAAGGTTTCGAGTTCTCGGAACGATAGATAACCCATTCCGAGTTCATGAAGATTTACCCTCTCCTTCTCTTCCTGGCGATTCCCTGGCTACCGAGCTGTGACAGAGCCGGCGTCGCTGAGCAGGAATCCCCCTTGTTTCTGCACTGGTTCACGAGAAACAGCGACCAGGAGTATCTTCTGCTCCAGACGATGGAAATCGAATTGGGAGAAGAAATTGCCACGGAGCGACTCAGCGGCAAAATCCTCAGAGATTCCCGCGGACTCCATGCGACTCTCGAGGGGAGCTATGAGACGAGTGTCGGGTATCTGCGCAACTACGTGGAGCTCGACGAGCGCTTTGCCCCCGCGATGTATTCCTACGGATTTGCCATCCATGGGACCTATTTCGTGTTGAGCGCCGATCCTCGTCTCGATCTTGCGGCTCAGAAAAAGAGTCTCGAGCTGCCTTTTACTCGAGGAGAGGACGAAGACTACACGATTGATTTGAATCTTTCCCTCTTTGTCGATCCAGAGTAAAAACGGGCGAAACCATTTCGAAGAGCCGAGCTCTTCTCACGAAAACTCCGCAACGCATTCTCATCACAAACTTCTTATGAATCCATCTGTCGATTCAGTCTCCTCCTCCGTGTCCGAACAAGGGAACCCCAAGTCTGCTCCGGCATGGCGGAGGGTTCTCTTCGCGATCCTACGATACCTGGGAGCTTATCTGCTTGGAATTCTCATCTGTGTGCTTGCCACTCCGGTGGAAGCTACACTCGCCGGAAAAGCGCTCTGGCCGCTCTATCCTCTCGCTGCCGTGCCCTGTTTCTTTCTTTTCTATTTCTACCTCGACTCGGGCCACACGACGGGTTCGGTCGTGACCCATTGGCTCTTCGGTGCCGTGGGATGTATCCCTCTCCTCGCCGAAGTGATCTTCCGCTGGAAGCTGGATCCGATGGGTCGCTGGGCACGCCCTTTCTGGATCGGTGTCCCGATCGGATTTCTGGGAACGATGGGAGCCTACTACACTGCCGCTGCTTCGATTTGAGGGAAAGAGGGTCATGACAATGAAATACAGTTCGCTTGGATTGGGTAAAGGGATCATCTCGATCCTGGTCCTGGTGGTCTTTGCCTTTTCCGCTCCTTCCGAAGAGACCCTCCCGAGAGATCTTGTCTCGGGATTGCTGAAAGAGTTTGCCGACGCGTTCAATCATGGGGATGCGGAAGCCCTCGCAGATCTGCTGCACCCCGAGATGGAAGAGGGTCCGGGAGGAGTCCCGGTGAGATTGCAGGATAAGGAAGATCTCGTGAAGGAACTGAGTTCCGAGATCGACGGGGCCCAGAAAACGCAGGGGAGAATCGTAGAAGCGGAGCTGGGGGATTACGATCCGGATACGAAACAGTACTCGGTCTTCTTTTCCTTCGAGCTCGAAGGAGACACCGAAGGGTATATCGTCCCGAAAACGTTCCAGGGCTCGGTCTTGATCCTCGATCTCGATCTCGACTGACCCTCGGGGTCTGGAATGGATATGCGACTCCTCGCGATCGGCGATATCCATGGCTATCTCGGTTCGCTGGAGGCCCTGCTCTCGGAAGTGAACCCGACACCTCAGGATCGAGTCGTTTTCCTGGGAGACTATGTGAACAAAGGGCCATCGGTTTCGTCGACCGTCGATTTTCTCATCGAGCTGAGTCGTCATCCGGACTGGATCTTTCTTCGGGGAAATCACGACCAGATGATGCTCGATACCTATCACGATCTCGATTCGCTCGATGCGTGGGAGTGTCTTTCCGGTGGAAATCCACTCGCTTCGTATGGCCGAGGGTCGACGGTGGATCTCCTGACCCGGGTTCCTCGATCTCATTGGAAATTTCTCGAAGAACGGTGCCTAGACTTTTTCGAAACGGAATCCCATATCTTTGTTCATGGGGGGATCCGTCCCTCTCTCGAACCGTGTCAGGAAGAGGTCGAGCGATTGCAGTCGATGGTGCTTTCGGACGCGATGCCGCACGAGAGTGGTCGGCTTGTCGTGTGTGGTCACTCTTCCCAGGCGACTGGCGAAATCGCAGACCTCGGTCACACGGTCTGTATCGATACCGGGATCGCGAAGGGCCAGTTTCTCACCTGCCTCGACCTCGAGGATTTCAGCTACACCCAGGCTTCCGAGAAGGGCGAAATCCGGAAGGGGCAGCTTCGACCGATCGGTTCCAGTGCGCTCGTAGAGGGACGCAAAGGGATCGAGTCAGAATCGATAGGATAGCGAAGTCCGGACACCGGAAACGTTGCCGGCGGAGAGCGCCTCGCCATCGGACCCGGTGCTTTCGCTGTCGATGTAGAAGTATCCTGCATTGAAGCTGAGGCCCCTGACAAAGTCATAACGAAAGCCTGCGGTGTAGGCCGTTTCGAGAGGTCCGCCGTTGGTTTCTCCGAGAAGCGCTCCTGCGGCGAGGGTGGTCGCTCCGAACTTGTAGCTGATCCCGAGGCTCCCCGAGAGGCGGTCGAAGGTCGCAAAGTTGGCGTAGGGATCGAGCTGGTCGTAGGCAAGCCCGAAAGCGATGTCGAGACTGCCATAGCTCAGGAGATACCCTGCGGAGAGACCATGGCGATGGTAGCGGGAGAGCAGATCTCCGCCCTGGTAGTTCAGCGACCAGAATTTTTTGACGTAGTCATTGGGGCTTCCGAATCGAACCCCGACATTGTAGGCGTCTCCGTCTTCGTCGATCGCCGCATCGATCAGGTAGCTGCTGACTCGCGATCGAAAACGGAAGGCGCGATCGGTCGAGGGGGCGAAGAATCCGTCGAAGAAGAGGTTGGCTTCTCCAGCGAGGACGGAGCGGGCCGAGAAAACGAGCGCGTCGCGGTCGTCGAAGTTGCCGTAGGAAAACTGGCCGAAGTAGTTCCGGAGATAGACATCGAATCGCTCCTCGTTCGCTACCGAATCACCCACTCCGGAGAGAAGGATGCGACCATTGAATCCGTAGGTGAAAGTGGTCGGAAGTTTCTTTGCGATCCGGAGATCGTAGACGCCTTCGTAGACGAGAGCGTATTCGTCGTCCTGGTCTCCGAACAAGTCCTGCGCCGAGTGCCGCTTGCGGAGAACCTGTCCGCCCGCGGCGGTGATGCCCTCGACAAGCACGGTGTGACCTGCGACATCCCAGGCGATGGGTTTTTGAAACTCGGTCCGAGGTCCGACTCGCTGATCGACATCGGAGACACGAAGGGTCTGCGCCCCGACCGACTGACAGAGAAACAGCCAGGCGAAGAGGAGCAGGAGCCTTCCCTGGTGCCGTGAACCGCGATTTGGGGATCGATCAGACATGAGAGAGAAAGCGGGTGAAGACTTCTTTTCCCACGGCCCGTCCCATGCGGAGTCCTTCCACATTGTCATGCTGCCAATGCACTCCTCCATAGATCCGGCTCATGCCGTTCTCATCGGCGGCGGTGGTGAAGCTGGTGTAGCTTCGGGTCGCACCGCTGAGTTGTTTCGGCCAGTTCACGAGGTCGATTGCTTCCACCTGGAAGGGGACATGGTCGGTGCCGAACCAAAGCTTGAGCACCTCGGCGGCGGAACCGGAGAATGCGGAGTGTCCCGAGACATAGGCCGGAAACGGCGGAGTCGGGATCAGGGTCGTCCAGCGACGGTCCCGTTTCACCCGAGGATCCGGGTTCCCGAGTTTCTCTCCTCCCTGTCGGATCGCGGTTTCGGGACGGAGAATGTCGTAGTGGTATTTGCTGTGCCAGGCCGAGAGGGCGGCGTCGGCCATGGCGACACTCATGAGGGCGAGGAAGCGACCGCGATCGTGAAGATCGTAGCTGCGGTCCCGGAGGGCGAGACGCATCGCGATGTGCAGCCAGGCTGCGGGGACGGTGCCACCGCGGGGTCCATCCTCCCAGAAAAAGGCGATCTCGGTCTGATCGTCTGTCCGGGATCGGCTCCGGCTGCCGCCCAGTTCGTAGACTTCAGCATACTGATCGGCAAATTCGCGGGAGCGAATGTCCGGAAAGGGTGGCGCGGCAAACTGGGTTTTCGACTGGATCGCAAAGGGATCCATGTTGCCGAGATTGGGAAAGAGGCCTCGCTCGTAGGTTTCGAATCGGGGACCAATCTCGGTGCGGTAAAAGGGGCCCGTGCTCGACCAGCTGTCGATCGTCTTTCGAGGTTCGTAGGCGGGATCGAAGTAGAATCCGACTCGCTCGGCATGTCCGCCATCGATGGTGCGACGTTTCTGCACGATCCGTCCGACTTCTTCTCCCCACTGCCGTCCCTGTTGGATCGCCTCCCCGGAGGCCGAAAGCCTCTTGAGGTAGCGTTCCCGATCCAGTCCCATGGGCATCTGGAGGGCTTCCCCGGCAGCTCGGAGTCCCGCCGTGACATAGGCCGCTTCCGGGGAGGTTCCGGCCGGAGCAACTCCGATCTCGGGATAGGGGCTGCGATGGGTTCGCTGGATCCCGTTGACGGCGAGGAATCCCGCGAGATGTCCCATTGCGTAGGCGCGAGCGGCGAGAGGCGGGCCGATGGCCTGGTCCCGTACCGCTTGGAACATGACATCGGTCAGGAACGCATCCGCTTCCGGAATCTCGCCGACTTCGAGTACGCCCGAGAGATAGGATCGTCGAGAACTGGCTGGAGCGGCGCAGCCCACGAGTCCGGCTGCTCCACCGAGCAGGGTGGTTTGGAGAAAATGGCGTCGCGTCGGATTCATAAATTTGCCGATTTTGATCTCTGGATGGCCAGAAATTTTAGAAACAAAGCAAACTTACCACAATTTCTGGAAAATTGAATATAAATTTTTCCTAAATTTCGCGAGATGAAGGCTCCGGTTGGAGCGAGGAAAGGGGCATTGTGCCCGGAAAGGACTGTGATTTCGCAGGAGGGAATCCGATGAGGAGCTTCTCGTCTAGCTCACGAGATCTCGATTCCGGTCGAGCCAGGACTCGACGAATTGCTCGGTCTCGGCGCTGGCATCGGTGTTGTAGGGCCCCTCGAGTTCTCCGATCTTCCAGTCGGCAAAGGGGGAGGCTCGCACGATGGATAAGGTCGCGCGTTCCGGTTCGAGAACCCGATAGATGAAGGTCGTCCCTGCCTGGACCTTGCTGGCATAGCTAGCGACACAATTCCCCTGGGCTTCGCCCTCGTTGACGAGTCCCTCCGGGCTCGTGATCGGTTCGATCCGACCAGGGATACCGGGAAGCGGTGGGTTCCGAAAGTGACTCGCGCTGTGTCCGTTGGCGTCGAGCAATTGCCGGATTCGTCTCCGGTAGCGTGCCGTGATTTCGGAATGCACTTCCTTGAGTCGTTCGACACTGGAGAAACTCGTGACTCGGTCCCGGGTATGCATCTCGTCCTGCATCTGCAGGGTGCTGCTGATGAGGTGAACGACTCGTCCGCGGTAGTTCTCGGCACGCTCCTCGGACACTTCGGCAAGAAGTTGATGGGTCGCGGCCCGTGAGGTCGTTTCGTTGCCGAGGATCTCGACAACCCCGGAATTGATCGCGGGGAGATGGAGGAGGGGAGACTTCGGTGCGTCGAGTTCCTTCCGGATCACCTCGACGAGGGCACTCCAGTTGTCGCCGTTGATCGAGGTTGAAGATACCTTTCGGAAGAGATTCACGGCTCGGTTCGAGGATGGAAGTTGCAGCATTTCGAGAAGATCCCGCTGTCGCATCTGGCAGCACTTCAGCGCAGCGATCATCTCCCGGTCGCCTTTCATTTTTTGAGCGAGGGAAAACGCGAGCACGGGATTGTTCTCGGCCAGTTCGAGAGCCGCCGGATCATATCGCAAGAGGACGAGCAGGGCCCACTGGTTGTTGCGGAACGGTTCGAGAACCCTGGCGACCGGTTTGGGCATGGAGAATCGAAATTGATCGAAGGCCTCCTTTCGCCGCTGCGCAGGCCGGACCGGACCTTTCGTTTGGGGGGAGGAAGCCGTCTCTTCGAGAAAGCCGAAGGTCAGCTGATCCGGGTCGGAGGGAGGGGGAGTCGCGCGGGTCTTTTTCCTTCGGTAAGGATAGACGACACGGAACTCAGGAAGAAAGGAATCCCAGCGCGCGGTTGGATTTTCGGCAGTCGAACCCCCACGGCGTCTCACCGCCCGCGGAACGGGCCAGGCGGTGAGACTCATCTCCGTTTCGCCTTGAAAAAGACGCAAAGAGCCTCCTTCAAAGACATCCACGGGGATGTCCGATGGTGCGGAATGGGGCATCGGGACGGTCATCAAAACGCACCTGATTCCTCCTTGCAATCCCATCTTGCATCGCGGTCTGTTTTTCGATTCCGCGAATCGGTTTCATTGATTTTTCCGATTCGATTTCTGGTTGCCAACCTTCCTCATGTCCGAACTCTGGTTCACTGCCGACCTTCACCTGGGTCATGCCAATATCATCTCGTATTGCCATCGTCCCTTTCTCTCCGAAGCGGAGAAGGAGCGTGTTCGGATCGATTCGCGCCGGGCAGGGAATATCTCTCCGGAAACGGTGCAACGTCATGATGACGCGCTGCTCGAGGCGATCAACGATCGGGTTGCGGAGGGCGACACGCTCTGGATCCTGGGTGATTTCTGCCTGGGATCCTATGAGGAAGCCGC
Organism: Verrucomicrobiales bacterium; assembly: GCA_029213195.1. Lineage (GTDB taxonomy): Bacteria > Verrucomicrobiota > Verrucomicrobiia > Verrucomicrobiales > DEV007 > Arctic95D-9. The sequence continues at coordinate 82,870 of JARGNI010000022.1, read as the reverse complement.
GGCCTATCGATCCCGAATCCGGTGCCGCCATGTCCATTTCGTTCGAGGGAATCACGATCTCTCTTCCTACGATGAACTTTTCGACCGCGTCCTCGACCAGGGGATGATCAAGCACCAGAAGCAGAAGATCTGGCTGAATCACTATCCGATGCGGAGTTGGGACAAGGCTTTTCACGGAGCCTGGCACCTCTATGGCCATGTGCACGGTCGTCTCCAGGAAGAGGACGCGGAGCAGCCGCGTCTCCTCGTCCGCGATGTCGGGGTCGATGCGACCGGCTATGTTCCGGTGAGTTTTCCCGAGCTGGTCGAGTATATGAAGCCGCGGGAGAAGGCTTTTCGCGCGTGGAAGGCGAGTCTTGGTGAGCAGGTTTCTAGCAGCCGAGCGTGAAGTCGCGAACGCCCCCCTTTCCACAGGCCCGCATCCAGAACCAAACTTGATCCCCGGATGTGCCTGCGTAAGATCTGAAGATGGCCTTACGCCGTCGAGACGCGGCCCTTGAGCACCTGGTCCCGATTCCTCGAGCGCAGTTACAACTTGATCGAAGATGTCAGTGAAATCTCTCAGTGCACCGAAGAATGCCGCCTATCCCCTGGTCGTCAGGAAAACCCTGGTCGCCCCCGAAGAAATTGTCTGCCGGGGGCAACTCCTCTATGAGATCGAGGATGCCCAGGGGCGGCGCATGGAGGTCAAGACTCCCTTCTCGGGCAGCATCATGGGTAAACCCATCGCGACGGGAACAGTTCTGAAGTCGCCGCAGATCATTCTCGAAATCGACGAATCGAAGGCGGGCGAAGTCGAAGAAGCCTGGATGGAGAAGATCCCTGCGGAAGGTTCTGCCCCCGCGCCACAGAAGACGGGGGCCAGTTCTTCCGCCGATCCGCCCCGCTCCCCCTCGAGCTCGCATGAAAGGCCGGGCTGGCATCGAGTGGTGGGAGTCTTCGCTTTCCTGCTGGGGCCGTTTCTCACCTGGATCGCCCTGCACCTGACCCACTCGCTTGCGGGTGCGGGCTATCGGTTCGGAGGATTGGCGATCGCTTTGCTTGCTCCCTGGTTGCTCTATTCTGTCTTGCCCCACAAGCGAAACCGGCGATCGGCAACGAGTGTCTATCGCGTGGCAGGCGGCAAGGGATCGATCACCAGTGTGATCCTGATTGTCGCCTCCCTGATCTTGCCGCCCAAAGTGCTCTCATCGGGAGACTGCATGTGGGTGCATCGCCTCTTTGCCCCCATCACCTTCGCGCCTCTGCTGGAGAAAGGAGGCCGGATTTACCTGCTCGGTCGCCACGTCGCGGACCTGGCCGAAGGCACGAAAGGGGTCCCTTTGTCGAACGGAGGCTTGGTGACGCGTTGGTGGGGAATGGGTATCAACGAGGGTTACACTGGCGCGGTCTGGTCTCCCCGGGGGCGGGAGATCCTCGAGTTGGAAGAATACAGAGGTATCCAGGTCTACCGGACGAAGCGTGGCTTAACCCGGATTCTGACGATTCCCATGACCATGAGCGGGTTTCAATTTCGGAGGCCTGGAGACGAAGCCGTCTCCTTGCTGCAGATTCGAGACAACGAGGGGAGAATCATCGACAAGACAAAAACGTATCCGGTCTCGGAGATGATTGGAACTCAAGGGTCTCGACTGCCGCTTCCGGAGTATCTCGAGCAGGAAGTGCTCAGTTACGATGAGCGACTTGAGTCGGACGATCTGCCTGATCTGCCCCGGGCATCGCCTGGCTACCCCTGACGTTTCCTGCAGGCTGGCTTTTCACTTTCGAAGCCGATGGAAATTCGCCGTGCCCTCGGATCTTTGAGGGGCACCTGCCGTTTCGCCGGGATCGCGAAGAAAAGAGAAGCATCGCAGCACCTTTCGTGTCGATTTGACTTGGTCGAGTTTCTTTTCCATCCTATGCGAAAAGCAGGGAGAGAATCGTGGACATCCATAACCCAACCGCCTGGATCGAAGCGTTCCTCGAAAACGTTCCGGAAGAGAATCGCGAGAGTTTCGGTCAAGTGCAGGCGCTTCGTGAATATAGCGACTGCATCTCCCATCTTCCCGAACCTGAGCAGGAAAAACTCTGGACCGCGTTTCAGTCCGCTCTCGATGAGAGATTTCCTTCCCGGAAGCTGGCGGTTTCCCACTCGACGGAAAAAGGTGAACCTCTTCTCGAGAAAACCAGTGACGAAGAGATTGTCGGAAGAGCCGTCCATGAGTTTAGCGCTCCGGGGGATGAGTCTCCCGAGTTTCATGAGATGCTGTTTCAGCGCGCCATGGGCATTGTGGAACAGGAACTGAGAGAAGAGAAGGGTGTGTCGAGGTGGTTCCGGCGAAGGAGGATTGCCGGTCAGATCCGGCGCTGGATGAAAGAGAATCTCGTCTGAGATCTTCGCCTCTCCCAACTCCGATTCTCCTCGCTAGTATTTCCTCATCACGATGAGGCGACCGGATCGCTCGTCGTGGTAGATGAGGCGACCATCCCGACCGAAGATGAAATGTTTGATCTCGTTCCCTGGGGTGATTCGGATCGTTTTCATGCCGTCGAATTTCCACTTGGCATCGATCGGGGTGACGGAGCTGTCGTTGGGCCCATTGATGGCTCCACGGACCTCTCCGTTCCGCCTGAATCCGAGGTTGCCCGTGTAGTAGAAGGTCTGGTTGTCGTTCAGCTTCATCATCGCCTCCATGGTCTGGACCATCTCCGGGGGAATGGATTCGCCGGTGGCTGCCGAGATTTCTTCCAGGGTGTCCATTTTCAAAGAGAGGAGAGACTGGATCGCTTCGCCCCGTGGAAGGGGTGACCAGTTTCCGATCAAGGCCTCTTCGGGATATTCTGGGACGTGCTGGACCATGGTTTTCCAGACGGCCTTGCCGTTGGGTTCCCTGGCAAGCAATCCGTCGGGATCGCGGGGCACATTCGGATCGATGCGCACGCCGCGCATGCCTTCGGAGAGGGTTACGCCATACGGATTTGGTTCCGGTTCCGGGCGGGAGGGCTTGGGTCGAGAGGGCTCTGGAACCGTCTTTGGTTTCTCAGGCTCCGAAGTGGTTGGCGGAGTAATGGGGACGGAGGGATGGCCGCCGGTAATGCGGTTTTTCGCGGCGGCGATCAACTCTTCGGTCAAAGCCAGGTCTTCCACCCCGGGGGCTCCCACCTGGACGATGTGGTATTGAATCTGTTCGTCAGTCAAATCGGGGTGTTCGAGGAGAACGGCTTCGACCGCCATCTGCAGCCGGTGGCTCTCGGGACGATCGGCCCAGAGTTTGGCGGCCTTTTCGTCGAAGCCGAATTTTACGGCGATGGTCCTGCGTGTACTGATGCGACGCTTGTAGGAGGCATTGAGGCAGGGGAGATGGGCACCCTCCTTGATCTCGCCGAAGAGGTCGATCGTCATTTCCGTGATGGGAAAAAACTTTGCCGGTTCGCCGTCCTCCCTGTCGTCGAAGAGGAAGTAGGTTCCGATGGGAAAGGTGACTTCGGCGGAGCTGCCGGTCGCTTTGGGGGTGCGTGTCACGCGTACGATCATGTCGCTGTTGCTGAGGATACCCTTTCGCACCTCTGCCTGGAGGAATCCTTTTGCGCAGGCATCTGCGGCGGTGAGCTTTTTCGGAACCGGGGCTCCAGATTCACGAGAGCGGGCTTTCTCCAGGTAATGAAAGCCCAACTTGAGGTGACTCTCGTCTGAGTTCCAGACCCAGAGGGGCCCCCGGCGGTCACCCGTATCGAGTTCCTTCTGCTGCCTTTCGGTCCTCCGCTTGTTGAAATATCGATCGACGTAGAGTTGGAGCTGGTTGGTGGTGAGGCCGGGCTGATTGACCATGACCAACGCCGCCGCCATCCCCAGGATCTCGTCTTTTCCCTTCACTGCCTCGGAAAGAATCCCTTCTGCGAGGGGTTCGTGGCCGGCCCGGCTCACTTTGCGTTCGGCGGCGTCATCCTCCTTGTGAAGGTAGACGCTATCCAAAACGGGAACGGTCGGGAAAAGCCTGGGTGACAGGGCAATGCAGGACAGCGTTTCTGGCTGATACGAATCCTTTCGATCGGATCTCGACAGGTTCAAAGTTTTTCCGCTCTTCAGGAAAAGGCTGCCAGCTGTCGGGAATGCGGCGAGGTCGATCCACGTCCCATCGCGAACCTCGACTCGTTTCGCACCCTGTGGAGAGGTGGCGACCACTCGCAAGCTCAGTTTTTCCTGCGAAAACTGCAGGATCGTTGCCTCGATCCAGCCCTTGTTGAGAGCTTCGTGGAAAGGAATGGCCTCCTGGGCACCCAATTGGTTCGGCGCGAGAAAAACGGCAACAGATACCAAAGTGCTGACGACGCCGGACGAACAACGAAGCAAACGGCAGGCTCCCATGACGATGTTTCCAACCCGGAATCGAATCTTGGTCAAGTCTGAGGACACTATCTGGATTTCGTAGGACTGGGATCTGGGTGACTGGAGACTTGCTTTATCGATCCCATCGCACCGTGACGACCCAACCCCTCGGATTGGCTGCGAAACCCACTGGCATTTTCTCCACCTGTCTCTAAGATGCCACACCGAGAGCACGCATGGCCGGAGGAAAAGGAAAAGCCGAGGGGAAGCTGACCCCCATGATGCAGCAGTATCAGTCGATGCGACGGGAGTTGCCCGACGACGTCCTCCTGTTTTTCCGTCTTGGTGATTTCTACGAACTCTTTTTCGAGGATGCCAAGGTTGCGTCACCCATTCTCAACGTGGCGCTGACAAAGCGAAACGGGATGCCGATGTGCGGCGTCCCTCATCATGCCGCCGAGGGGTATATGGCGAAACTCATCAAGGCAGGCAAGCGCGTCGCGCTCGCGGAGCAGACCACGGAGCCGCAACCGGGAAAGATCGTTGAACGGGAGATCAGCCAGATCATCAGCGCGGGAACGATCGACGATCTCAATCTGCTCGACTCGGCGCGGTCCAACTATCTCGCCGCCGTCTACCAGACTCGGGGAACGATCGGCTTTGCCTATATCGAGCACACCACGGGCGAATTTCGGGTCACCGAGTTCAAGGATCGTGACGCCTTCGAGGACGAACTGCATCGCCTGCGTCCCAGCGAGCTTCTCTTCTCCGAAGAGCAGGCCGAGCACTTCGATCTGCTCCCCAATGCCCAGGATTATGATGGCTATCCGTTCCTCCTCGACCAGGCCGAATACACCCTGAAGGAACATTTCAAGGTGCAGTCCCTCGATGGCTTTGGCTGTGCCGACCTCGGTCCTGCGATCGGTGCCGCAGGGGCGATCCTGCACTATGTCGAGACCCAGCTGCGTCGGAGTGTTGGTCATCTCCGCACCCTGCAGGCCTACCAGACGGATCAGTTCGTCCTGATCGATGCGGCGAGCCAGGCCAATCTCGATCTCGTCACGAGTCGGTCCGGTGGGGTGAAGAGTTCCCTGCTCGGGGCGATCGATCGGACCGAGACCCCGATGGGCGCGCGACTCCTGCGAAACTGGATCCTGCATCCGATCCGGGATCTCGACGTCCTCGTCTCGCGCCAGGACTTGGTCGAGTCCCTGATCCGGGAATCATTTCTCCTCAACGAACTTCGCAATTCCTTCTCCGAAATCCGCGACATCGAGAGAACTCTCAGTCGTCTCAGCCAGGGATCCGGGAATGCCCGGGACCTCAAGGCGCTGGAAATGTCGCTTCGAAAAGTGCCCGATGTCCGCGAGCATCTCCGTGCCTTGCAGGGAGGTTCGCTCGGTGATTCTCTGGAGAGTCGCCTGGGCAACTTCGAGGATCTTGTATCTTTGTTAGGAATGGCGATCGGGGAAGAGCCGCCCGCTTCGCTCAAGGACGGGGGGATTTTTGCCGATGGCTACAGCGAGGCGATCGACGAACTCCGACGCGCTGCCACGGAAGGCAAGCAGTGGGTCGCCGAGCTTCAGAACGCGGAGCAGGATCGCACCGGGATCCCTTCCCTGAAGATCAAATACAACGCCGTCTTCGGGTATTTCATCGAGGTGACGAAGACTCATCTCGAAAAGGTCCCGCCCGAATACACGCGCAAGCAGACGATGGCGAACGCGGAGCGTTATATCACTCCCGAGCTGAAGGAGGTCGAGAACAAGATCCTCGGTGCCGATGAGCGATTGCGATCCCTCGAGTATGAGGAATTTCTGAATCTCCGGGAAACCGTTCTCGAAAGTCTTGAAGCGATCCAGACGACAGCGGCAGCACTCGCCGAGATCGATGTCCTGACGGCCTTCGCCGAGATCGCGAGGCTCTTTGGCTACTGCCGACCCTTTCTCAACGAGTCGAATCACCTCGTCATCGAGAAGGGGAGACACCCGGTGCTCGATCAGAATATCGGAGAGGAGAAGTTTGTGCCGAACGATACCGCGATCACTCCGGAACAGAATCGGTTCATGCTGATCACCGGTCCGAACATGGCCGGTAAGTCGACCTACATTCGCCAGGTGGCCTTGATCACCCTCCTCGCCCAGGTCGGGAGCTTTGTCCCGGCGACTTCTGCCGAGATCGGACTCGTCGATCGGATATTCACCCGGGTCGGTGCGAGTGACGATATCGCGCGGGGACAGTCGACCTTCATGGTCGAGATGACGGAGACGGCCCTCATCGCCAACAACGCGACGGAGAAGAGTCTCGTTATCCTCGATGAGATCGGACGAGGCACCGCCACTTATGATGGGCTTTCCATCGCCTGGAGTGTCGTCGAGCATCTCCACGACCGGGTGGGATGCCGCACCCTCTTTGCGACCCACTATCATGAGCTGACCCAGCTCGCCGATTCGCGCGCTGCGGTGAACAATTACAACATCGCTGTCCGCGAGTGGAACGACCAGATCATCTTCCTGCGACAGATCGTGCCGGGAGCGGCCGACAAGAGTTACGGGATCCAGGTGGCTCGACTCGCTGGTCTGCCCGATACCATCATCGATCGTGCCAAGGAGATCCTGGCCGGGTTGGAAGGCGAGCATCTCCCGCTCGAAACCGAGCCAGTGTCCTCGCCTCCTGCGAAGAAAACCGCGGCCAAGTCCGTCGGCGATGAGGAAGAAGAGGACGACCCGCAGATGTTGCTGTTTGGTTAGCCTTTTGCTAATCCGATCGCATCATCCTCCTGCGGAGTCGAGAAGAAGCCAGATGGTCGCGATCCCCGATGTGAGAACTCCGGTGGAAAAGAGGATATAGGCAAAACGGAGGAATCGGTATTTCCGGCGAAGTACTGTGCCAGTCTGATAAATGTCGCGGAGAAAGGTTTCTCTCACTTGTTCGAGATCGCGAAAACGATGGGAGAAAAAATCGACGAATTCGTTTTCGGAAACGGCAGGGAAGAAACCGAAGAAAAGCGGATTGGGGAGATCCTCGGGAGAACAGGGACGAAGTGCCTTGATCCGGGGCGCGACGACGAGGATGGCGAATACGAAGCTCGACAGCATCGTGACAATGAGCATGAGGAGAGGAATGATGAGCAGCGGATTTTCTCCGATTCCTGCTACGAACTGGCGATGGGCAATCGTGAAGAAAATGAGCGAGATCCCGATGATGATATTCGCCTTTTGATCAGCCATCAGGTTGAGCTGCACCTGATTCTGCTGCGTCGTTCGGAGAACGTAGATAGGTTCGTTCCCGTTGAAACCCTGCTCCGTCTTGGCCAGATCGATGACTTTGGATTCTTCGGATGTTTCTGAGGCCTCCCGCATGGAAAAAGGCAAAGCATCGTTCGGTTTTTCGAGAGTGTTGGTGACTCTTTTGTCACGAAAAGGGAGGTTCTCTTCTGACTTACCGAAAGGTTCTTTCCAAAACAGTTCTTGAATGCAGCGCGCGGTCTCTGTTAACAAAACTTCGGAGCATTACCGCTTTTCCAACCCCCTGTGACTTATGAATATGCTGCTGATTGCTGTGCCGTGCTTTGGTGTACTCGCTCTTCTTTACACATTTTGGCGATCCCGGTGGGTTGCGAAGCAGGATCCCGGGAGCGAGTCGATGAAACAGATCGCGGACAACATCGCGGTCGGGGCGATGGCTTTTTTACGCGCGGAATACAAGGTGCTTTCGATTTTCGTGGTTTGTGTTGCTGTTTTGTTAGCCTTTGCCGGGTTCCTTGATCCGGAAGCCAACTCTCCTTTCGTTGCGCTCTCCTTTGTCGTGGGCGCGATCTGCTCGGCGTTGGCCGGGCTCATCGGGATGAAGGTGGCAACCAAGGCGAATGTGCGTACGACCAATGGCGCGCGGACCAGCCTGGGAGAAGGGCTCAAGATTGCCTTCGCGGGAGGTTCCGTGATGGGGCTTGGTGTCGTCGGTCTCGGTCTTCTCGGACTGGGATCGCTGCTCCTGATTTTTGGCACCGCGATCGGGACGGGACCGGAGGCGATCGGGAAGGTCATGACCATCGTCACGGGATTTTCTTTCGGTGCGTCGTCGATTGCCCTTTTCGCCCGAGTGGGTGGCGGGATTTATACCAAGGCCGCTGATGTCGGTGCGGATCTCGTCGGGAAAGTGGAGGCCGGAATTCCGGAGGATCACCCGCTCAATCCCGCGACGATTGCCGACAACGTGGGTGACAATGTCGGGGACGTCGCAGGCATGGGCGCCGACCTCTTCGAATCGTACGTCGGATCCATCATCGCGACGATGGTGCTTGGATCGGTCTTCATGACCTTGCCGGCATTTGCGGATCTGCCACTCGGGGGGGTTCTTCTGCCCCTGATGCTGGCGAGCCTCGGGATTGTGTCTTCCATTGCAGGAACCTTTCTCGTCCGGGTCAGGGAAGGGGGGAGTCCCCATCGGGCTTTGAACCTGGGGGAATTGACCGCGGGCGTCCTTCTCCTCATCGGTGCGTTTGTCATGATCCGCATGCTGCTCCCGGATCAGTGGGCACTGGTCGACGGGGGCAAGGTGTATTCCTCGATGGGTGTTTTCGGATCGATCGCCCTGGGCCTGATTTCGGGAATTGCGATCGGCTACATCACTGAGCACTACACCGGTACGGGAACAAAACCCGTCGTGGGTATCGTGAGGCAGTCGGTGACGGGCTCGGCGACGAATATCATCGCCGGACTCGGTGTCGGGATGATCTCGACTGCGTTGCCCATCCTCGTTCTCGCTTCGACCATCCTCGCTTCGTATCACTTGGCCGGACTGTATGGAATTGCGATCGCCGCAGTGGGCATGCTTTCGAACACGGGGATCCAGCTGGCGGTCGATGCCTACGGACCCATTTCGGACAATGCCGGAGGGATCGCGGAAATGAGTGAACTCGAGCCCGAGGTTCGCCAGCGGACGGATCAGCTCGATGCCGTTGGTAACACGACCGCCGCCATCGGGAAAGGCTTTGCGATCGGCTCGGCGGCGTTGACGGCTCTTGCGCTCTTTGCTGCCTACAAGACGACCTGGGAAGCGGCCAACGGTGGCGCGGTCCTTTCGATCGAAGTGACGGATCCGCAGGTTGTCGCGGCTCTCTTTGTCGGAGGGATGCTGCCCTTTCTCTTTTCCGCTCTCTCGATGGAGGCGGTGGGTAGAGCCGCCATGTCGATGATCGAGGAGGTGCGCCGTCAGTTTCGGGAGATCCCGGGACTGAAGGCCGGGCTCGATGCGATGAATCGCAATGAGGGGAAAGAGATGAAATCCTGGTCCGAGGAAGACCGTGGCATTTTCGATCAGGCCGTTTCTGAGGCTGAATATGGCAAGTGCGTCGAGATCTCGACGAAATCAGCGATCAAGGAAATGGTGAAGCCCGGAGTGCTCGCGGTTGCGGCTCCTGTTCTCGTCGGCTTCGGGGGCAATTTGTTCGGTGAGGGGGCCGGCGCCCAGATGCTCGGAGGTCTTCTCGCAGGAGTGACCATTACAGGTGTCCTCATGGCTCTCTTCCAGTCCAATGCTGGAGGCGCCTGGGACAATGCGAAAAAGATGATCGAGGAAGGTTACGAGGTGAATGGGGAGATGCTGGGCAAGGGATCCGAGGCCCACAAGGCAGCCGTCGTTGGTGACACGGTTGGCGATCCTTTCAAGGATACCTCCGGGCCTTCGTTGAATATTCTTCTCAAGCTGATGAGTGTGGTTGCCCTGGTGATCGCTCCCATGATCTAGGCAAAAAGGGGAGGGACAACGTCCTCGTTGTCCGAGGTCGAGAATGTGCAGTGAGGACGATCGGATCGGAGCGCTTGCGCGCTCCGCTACGGGAGGAAGGCAGAGCGAGGTTCCTTGATCCGTCCTCAGCCTTTGCGTCCCGCAGCGTAGATCTCCTCGATCTCTCCGGGAGAAAGAACCCGCTTCAGGATCATGAACTCGTCGATCGTGCCGTTGAAGCTCCTCAAGGGATGGTTCTTTCCCTGCGAGCTCCAGTTCCCGATTTCCGCTTCGCCAAGGCGCAGCAGGGGAACCTCCGACCGGATGTCTTTTACCAGCGGAACTCCGTCGAGGTAGTGGACTACTTCGCCGCTCTCCTGATCGATGGTCACGGCAAGATGCATCCACCGCCCGAGATCCTTGGGACCGATCACGGGGGGAGAAATGGTATTGGGCTGTCGGCGTTCGGAGGAAATTCCGAGAACCAGCTCTCCCTTGTCACTCATCTGCCAGTGCACTTCTCCCTCCTCGAATCCATCGGTGAGCATCAGGGAGCTGAGCCAGCGGTCGAGGCCGTTCACCTGGACCCAGGCGGAGTAGGAAAGGGCGGTGAACTCCCCCGGGATGCGGACCCGGATGCGATCGGTGATCCGCTGAAACTCGAGAGCCCCTTTCCCCTTCCATCGACCTTCTCCCCATTGGGATCCGATAATCGCCCCTCCGGGACCACCAGGGACACGATTCTCCAATTGGCGGTCCCAGGGATCCTGATCTTCGAAATCGAAGAGGACGAGGGTCGCTGGGTCCGAGGCAAGACGGTCTCGCAGATTCGCCCAGGTATTGTAGCGAGCCTCGGCATCCGCGAGGGCGATCCCCATGAGGGCTTCACTGCTCACGTAGTCGGAGCCATCTCCTTCGAGACGTTCGCGCTTGCCCTGGGCCGATAGGATTCCTTCGCCACCTCGGACGTGTTCGAGCGGAGTGCCGGATTCGTCATCGATTCGGACTTCTCCATCGACGACGAGCAACTCGCTGCGACCGGAGGCATCGACCCGCAGAGCGAACTCGGTCCCGAGGTCCACGGCATGATACTCCGGAGTCTCGATCGTGAAGCCCTGGGCTGGCTCGGGAACGAAGGTGCGCAGTTTTCCTTCATGACAGGCCATTCTCCACGCGGAATCGAGAGAGAGATGGGCAGGACCCTCGACGACGACGGAGGCCCCGCTGAAAAATTCGATGTGAACCAGGCCCGAGGTGAGCTTGAGCTCCCCGGGAGAGAGGCCGTCTCCCTCGTTTCGAGCTTTCTTCTCGTCTTCCCATACCGCATCGACGACGCGGGTCACCACAGCGATCCACTCTGCTTCACCCTGGGGTTCTTCGGCAACTGGTCCCTCTGTGGGATTGCTCTGGAGGAACCAGAGGATACCTGCGTTGAGGCAAAGAAAAACCACGGCCGCCGTCGCCAATGTGACCCAGCGGGCTCGGCGCTTCCTTTCCCCACCGGGAAAGGCGACGATCGAATCCGAGTGGGGATGAGTCAGCTCCTCTGCGGCATGGTCGTGGACCAGGGCGGCATGAGACTCGGCCATCGCGAGATAGACTTCGCAGGTCTCGGGATCGCCGCGAAGAAGATCATTGAGTTCGTCCTGCTCTTCCGAGGAGAGTCCTTCGTCGAAAAGCAGAGAAGTCAACTCCTCGACTCGATGCATTCTTTGTCGCTGGCTCATGCGAATTCCTCCTGCTTTACTTGTTTCTCGACGCAGCGCTGCAGGGTCGCACGAATCCGATAGAGAGCCTGCGAGATCGATCCGACCGATTTTCCGGCGGCTTTCGCAATTTCCTGGACGGAGCCCCCCGGTTCGTAGCGTTCATCGATCAGTTTTCGCTGATCGTCGGGAAGCTTCTCGAGACAGCTGCGGAGAATCGTGACTCGATCCTGGCTCGCTGTCGCACGGGTTTCCTGTCGTTCCGCGAGATAGTCGAGCACATCTTCGTCGAACACGAGCTGCTCTCGATTCGCCTTGCGTCGATGGTTGAGAACGTGGAAGTAAGCCGTCCGGCAGGCCCAGGCTGTGAAGTTTGTTCCCGGCTCGAAGGTATCGGCTTTGCGCCACAGCGTGACGTTGGTCTCCTGGAGAATGTCCTGTGCCTTGGCATGGTCGTGGGTCAGGGACAGAATGTAGCCAAAGACAGGGCTCTGGGCCCCGGTCAGCAGTTCGATGAATTCTTCCGTATCGCGTTTCATGGTAGGTCTCCGGTTGAAGGTTTCCCGGAAGGATACCGCTACGGACGAGAAAATCTCACGAAGAAGTTTTCGGTCATCTCAGGTCGAAGGCGACCTGGCTCTCGCTCTCGCGGGACGTGTTACTCGGGCTTCTCGGGAAGTAGATTTTCCTCGCTGGACTCGGACTCTTTCTCGATTTGTTCATCGATGGTGCGGTCGACGCGAAGCTCCTCGGCTTGAATGGGGGAATCCGCTTTCGGCGAGTCCTCTTTCTCTGCGTCCCCCTCGATCAGGTTTCCGATGGTATCGCCCCCGGAGCTCATGGCGTTTCCTCCTTCGCGAAGATGAACCCGGTAGATGGGTTCGGGCATCTCGATTCCGGCCTCGTCGAAAGCTTCCTTGACCCGCCGGATCGCTTCGCTACGACTCATGAGAAAATCAAACTCGTCCTGGTCGATCCAGGCGAAGAATCGCATCACGACCGAGCTGTCCCCGAGACTATCAATGACACAACGCGGGGCAGGGTCTCCGAGTAGAGCGGGGTGAGTCTGGAGAGTCTCGAGTCCGATTCGCTTGGCCTCGGTGAGATCGAATTCGGTCGAGACCCCCACGGCAAACTCCAGTCGTCGTTGCGGATTTCGGGTGAAGTTGAGAAGTACCGAATTCATGACCATCGCATTCGGAATGCGGAGATGATTTCCGTCGAGGGTGACGAGCACGGTATCTCGGGCAGTGAGTCGTGCGACCTTTCCGGTGCGGCCATCGATCTCGACCGCATCACCAATTTCGAAGGGATTCCTCGTGCTGAGAAGAACACCAGCGAGGTAGTTCTCGACGATGCTCTTGAAGGCGAAACCGAGGGCCAGTCCGGCGAGACCGGCCGCGCCGATGACGGCTCCGACGACGGCGGTAGCGTCGAGCAATTCCAGCGCGAGGAGAATCCCGACGGCGAGAATGGCAAAGCGAGCGACTCGGAGAATGAGTTGTTTTCCCAGGGAAGAAATCTGCATCCGAGCGAGCCAGGGTTCACGGGTTCCCACCCATCGCGCGACATACCAGGAGATGAGAAGCAGGATGATGGCGGCTCCGATGAGGGGAAGCTTCAGGATGAGCATGCGTCCCATTTCCCGCAGCTTCTGGATTGCGGGGGCGAATTGGCTCTCCAATTCGGTCGTTTCCGACATGCGATCGAGGGAGAGGACAACGCCTTCGGTGCGGTTCGCGATAGAAATCGCGTCGGTCCGCGCGGTGGCGTTGGCCGCCGTTCCCCCCAGCGTGACGACACCGGAGTCGACGGAGACGACGACATCCTCGAATCCGCCCACCGCTTCAAAAATATTGGCGATTCGTTCGGCAATGAGGGTGTCCGAAGCAGCACCCTCCACGGAGATCGGGGTCGTGGTTGCGACGGCATCCTCCGACTGCGCGTCCATTTTCGTCGGCAGCAGACAGAAGAGAAATCCGAGGAGGAGCAATCGGGTCATGATGAGTGCAGAGTACAACCGAAGCATCTCCTTTCAACAAGGGAGCGCCGAAAGCAGAATTGATTCTGAAGGCTACTATTTTGGCTCGCGCAGCCTTCGGACACTCAAGCGGGTTTCACGCCGAGAGAATCGAAGGGCACTTCGTGAGGCAGTACCTTCTCGCGGGCGGCCACGGCACAGGTCACTCCGGCCGCTTCTCCCATGGCAACCGCGTTGCCGGTGACTCGGTAGCTGCTGTGGGCGATGAAGCCGCCACTGATGCAACGTCCCGCGAGGACAAGTCCGTCGACGTCTTTGGCCATGAGGGAACGCAGGGGAATGTCGTAGGGCTGCGACTTGAAGGGTTTCTTTTCGATTTCCTTGGTCTTCTTCGGATCAGTCGCGTGGACATCGATGGGAAAGGTGACTCGACAGATGCCGTCCTCGAATCGCGCTCCGTTCTTCAGATCCTCGTCGCTCACCGAATAGCGACCATGGATCCTGCGTCCCTCCCGAGTTCCGATCTGCTCCCCGGTTGCGAGAATCTCGATCCCTTTCCAGGGGCCGCCCTTCTTTCGCAGTGCCTGGATCAGGGCATGGTTTTCCTTTCTCGCCTCGAGCGTGGCCCGGGAAACATCCGCGGCGTCGATGGAGGAAACCGTGTATTGATGATTCGCCATCATCGCATAGAGCCCGTCGTGGATTTCAAAGATGGTGGGGCCGCCGTAGGAAGGATCGATCCCGGCACTGCGAAACTCTTCGAGCAGGTTGGACTTCGCTCTTCCCAAACCTCGAGCTGAGGCGAGATGATTGACAAACGGGGCAATCTCATCGGTTTTCGCTCCGTGGAACAAGGCCATGAGGCTGAAGGGCTGGGTGATCCCATCTCCGGGTCGACCAAAGTCGAATCCGCAGCCTGCCTGCGCGGCGAGATCGCCATCTCCGGTCGCGTCGATAAAGGATTTCGCGGTCCAGACTTCGCGACCGGTCTTGGACTCGGTGACGATGGTGGAGAGACGTCCGCCCTCATCGGGGACGGCACCGACCACCCGAGTGTGGAGACGAATTTTGACCCCGGCCTCCAGCAGCATTTCCTCGAGGAGAAGCTTCATCGGTTCAGGATGATAAACCCAGGCATGCTTGTAGCGGCTGCCCACAGAGTCGGACTCGATTCGGCTCCCCAGCTCCCGCATGATGCCTGGCTTGTTCACTCCGTCGAGAATCCAGGACAGCATTCCCGCCGTCCAGATTCCTCCGATACACCCGTTGACCTCGATCAGCATCGTGCTCGCGCCGCTGCGTGCCGCGGCGAGAGCGGCAGCGAATCCGGCCGGGCCGCCTCCGCAGACGATGACATCGAAATCGCCGGCGAGAGGGATGTCGCGAGCCTCCTCCGAGAACCAGTCGCCCTTCAGCGATCCCGATGTGCGAATGTGCATCCGCTCATTCGTTCCGAAGATCTTGTTTTCGTCGCCGGGGCGAATCCTGGGAAGTGGTTTGGGGCGATTGTCAGGATTGATCTTCTCCTGGGCACCTGCCAGGGCGGCCGTGGAGGAGAGGGCGCCCGCGGCAATGCCTTTGGCGAACCCGCGTCGATCGATCGGGGAGTCTTTCATGGCTTCATCGTAGAAAGAGAAGCGATCGGGTCCAAGAAATTCATGGACCGAAACACGCAGTTGCCGGGTGGAGGACGGCCAAAGGTCGAGACGCGATCCCGCTTTGACAGGATTGCCGATTTTGTTCATTCTCTGCGGTTCCTTTCCCCCTCATGAAACGAAGAGATTTTATTCAGAAAGCCGGAGTAGCCAGCTCGGCCGCCGCCCTCGGAGTGACCGCCTCTGGCAAAGAGAAGCGCCCGCCCAACCTCGTCATCGTGCATTGCGATGAGCTGAATTTTCGCACGATCGGCTGCTATCGTGACACGCTCTCGCCGGAACAAGGCCTGATGTGGGGTCCCGATGCCGTTTGCGAAACTCCCCATATCGATTCGCTTGCGAGGGAAGGCGCGATCTGCACCAAGTTCTACGCGGCGACTCCGGTCTGTTCTCCGTCGCGCTCTTCCTTGATTTCGGGTCAGTATCCCCAGAACACTCCGGTCACGAACAACAATGCCCATCTCGACGACGGCGTCGTGACCTTTGCTCACCAGCTCGGCAAGAAAGGCTATGCGACCGGCTACGCCGGAAAATGGCATCTCGATGGCAATGGAAAGCCCCAGTGGGCGCCGGAGCGAAAGTTTGGTTTCGAGGACAATCGATTCATGTTCAATCGTGGTCACTGGAAGCAGCTCGAGCTGACTCCGGAAGGACCCCGCGTGAAAGCCCGCGACAACCAGGGTAAACCCAGCTACTCCGTGAAGGGTGCCGACGAGGAGAGTTTTGCGACCGATTGGCTCACGGATCGGACGATCGATTTCATCGAGGAGAACAAGGGGAAGCCGTTTGCCTACCTCGTCAGTATTCCGGATCCCCACGGCCCGGATACGGTGAGGGCTCCCTACGACACGATGTTTTCCGACGACAAGGTGCAGAAGCCGCGCACCTACGACAAGGATGCGGCCAGCGCTCCGAGCTGGGCCAAGCCACAGCAGCGCTGCTCGTGGAAGATGGCGAATTACCACGGGATGATGAAATGCATCGATGACAACGTCGGAAAGCTCATCGCCGCGCTGAAGGAACAGGATCTCTACGACAACACCATCCTCATCTTCACTGCCGACCATGGCGACATGAGAGGGGAACATCGTCGTCAGAACAAAGGGGTTCCGATGGAAGCTTCCGGCAAGATCCCCTTCGTGATCCGGTGGCCGGGTGGGATCCCGGAAGGTATGCGGATCGATGCTGCGATGAACACGACGGACTTCATGCCGACGATTCTTTCTCTCCTCGAAGGCGAAGCCTCCGGGAAGGAAGAGGGGCGGGATCTCAGCGAATTGTTTCGTGGGGAGAAAGTCGATGGAGCCGACATCACCTTCATGCGAGGCACGACCAAGTCTCCCGAAGATGACTCGGGCTGGATTGCCGCGGTGACTTCGACCCACAAGCTGATTCTCTCCGATACCGACGAGCCCTGGCTTTTGAACCTGGAAAAGGACCCCGATGAGCTGAAGAACTTTGCCGAAGATCCCGCCGAGGCGGAAACCCGGCGGAAGCTCGCGAAGCAGCTGAAGAAATATGCGAAACGCACCGGCGATCCCAAGGTCGGGAATCCGCACACCGCCAAGACGCTCGAAGCGATGCTGGCCTAGGGCTACTTCGTTAGATCCCATTTTCTGTAGCCCGGAAGCGGCCATGATTCCGATCCCGCGGTTGCGCGAAGAGCGATTTTCGGAAGGTTTGGCACGTTGCCTCCGGCTGTCTCCACCCGCATCCGCGGGTTCCGGCTCCGCTACACGATTCGCGAAATTCGACGAAGGAGAACGAGATCTCGCCCGATTCGATAGCGATCAGTCATTCAGCCGCCAGAAAAGACTGGTATTTTGAACAGTAATTGGTAAGGGTATCCTATGATGAATGGGTATCCTGCTGCCGCGGACCGATACGCGGTTTTTCGAGCGAGGGTCTTTGACTCGGCCGTTCCCGCTATGTCCGATGGGGATCGAGTGGCGGAAGACAAGGTGGTGTCCGAGTCGGAGCTCGAGATCCAGGCGCGCTGGTTTGGAGGAGAGTTTGGTCGTTCCTTTCGCGGGGAAGAGGGCGAGAAAGTCGAGATTGTCCAATTCGGCCATTGGAATCGGGGAGCGGGACCGGATTTTACCGAAAGCACCGTGCGGATCGATGGGGTCCTTCACGCCGGTGCCATCGAGCTCGATCTCGACGCCCGGGACTGGGAAGGGCATGGCCACGGCAGCAATCCCGAGTTCGAGTCCGTCGTCCTCCATGTCTACACCGATGGTCCCTCGCTGAAGCGTTTCTTCACTCGCACCGAGCAGCATCGGCAGGTCTGCCAGGTCCAGCTGCCCCAGTTTGCCTGGTCACAGGGGCCACCCGACTTTCTGCCCGAGGCGTTTCCCGGACGATGCACGACACCTCTTGCGAACATGACGGATCACGAGGTGGCGACCTTGCTCCATTCGGCGGCCCAATATCGTCTCCGGCAGAAGGCCTTGCGATTTTCGGCACTCAGCTCCGCGGTCGATCGCGAACAGGCACTCTACCAGGGGCTGGCCGAAGCGCTGGGATATCGAAGCAACAAAACCGCCATGGCCATCCTTGCCCAGCGATGCCCGATTCGAGTCCTGAAGGAACTCTCTCCCATCGAGCGCGAGGCCGCCCTGTTCGGAACTGCCGGCTTTCTCTCCGTCGATCGATTTGAAGAGACCAGTCGGGATTCAACAAGACGATACCTGCGCAGGCTCTGGGATTGCTGGTGGAAGATTCGGGAAGGTTTCGAAGTTTCCTCTCATCGGGCGATCCCATGGTGCTTTTCAGGGAATCGTCCGCTGAATCACCCCCAGCGGAGAGTCGCGGCCCTGCTCGGTTTGCTGGCACGTTGGGATTCCATTCACGAGTTCTGGAATTCTTCCCAAAAAGGATTGGGAAAAATTGTGAATAACTCTCTGAATAACTTGTCTCACGACTACTGGGACCAGCATTACACCCTGAAATCCGAACCGACATCGCGGCCCATGCAATTGATTGGCAAAGATCGGCGGCGGGATATTCTCGGAAACGTGGTTTTCCCCGGTGTCATGGGGCAGGGAGCCCATCGATGGGAGGAATACCTGGCGCTTCAAAAAGTGGATTCGAACCGGAATTTGCGCCGTGCGGCCCTTCGTCTGTTTGGAGAAGATCCGGCGCGGAAAAAGTTATTCACAAGTTATTACTACCAGCAGCAGGGATTGCTGCAAATCTACCAGGATTTCTGCCTCGAAGACCTTTCCGAGTGCCAATCCTGTCCCTTTCCGGAGCAAGTCCTCCAATGGCAAGCAGCGATGAAAACCTCGGGGTCACCAAAAACGGACCGAAAACAGGTCGTGTTACAATAATGTACAACTTTTGTATATCCCCATTCTCAATAGGCATCGTAATTTCACAATGTTGGCGATCTGGACCCAAAATTTTGTAAGTTGGGTATCAGCGGTTCGTCTCAGGGAGAATTCTTTGAATCGAGCCTTTGCCCATCTTCGAGAACCTTAGATCCATCTTATTATGTCTGTTGCTACACTGGAACGCGAAACCATCCTCAATCCGGAAAAACGAACTTTCCCGGAGTTCAGTCTCGAGCGTCTGCTCGGCACGGTCTTCGAGCCCACCCAGGGAGCTCGAACCTGCATTCTCATTGATCTCGAAGACATGAGCCTCATGAAAGGATATGGATTCCTCGACGCCGAAGGGCATGAGATTCAAAAGAAGGCCTACGAGGAATTCTACCTCGGGTTGAAAGATGGCGGTCTCGAAACACTCGGAATGACAGGCGGCGAAATGTTCGCCTTTCCCATGACCTACGGTTCCAACCTCGACCTTCGTGACGAGTGCTACGATGTGGACGGGAACGAGCTCAGTCTCGATCGCGACATCTACACCAGCTATGACATCATCCTCTGTATTTCGACCTACTCGGCGACCGCCCCGCTCACGGCCAAGTGCAAAGAGTTTGGTTTCCGCGGAGCGACCCTTCATGGGGTGAACGATGTCATTCTCGGCTCCGGGCTCGCGGTCGACTACAACGAGGTCAGTGCCGATGCCGAGAAAATGCGCGCCGCGATGACCAATGCCGACACCATCGAGATCGACTTTGCCCTCGAAGATGGCCGGGTTCTCACCGCCTCGCTTGATCTCGACGGGCAGGATGCGCAGAAGTCCCACGGACTCTGCCAGGGCACGGCACCCGATGTCGCCAACCTTCCCGCAGGTGAGGTCTACTTCGTGCCCGTCGATGCCAACGGTCAGTTTCCGATGAAATACGAGGATGGCACACTCGGCGTGCTCGACGTCGAGAATCGCAACATCGTCCGTTCGACCCTGATCGAAGGAGACCAGGCTACGATCGACGCCCACAATCAGCGTCTCGCCGATGATCCCATGACCGGGACACTGGGTGAGTTGGGATTCGGCACCCAGGTTCTTCCTGTTTCCGGAGCGGATATCCAGGACGAGAAAGTGCTCGGCACCTGTCACCTCGCTACCGGTCGCGATGACCATCTTGGCGGAGACATCATTCCTGACATGTTCAAAAAGCACGAGAATTCGACTCACGACGATATTCTCTTTGCCCCTCACAAGACCCCCAACTTCAACATCAGCCAGGTGCGGATGAAGCGGGGTGACCAGGAGGAGATCATCATCGAAAACTTCCGTCCCAGTGAGTATATTCTCGACGCCCTGCGCGGATAATTTCCCCTCAACTCAACTCGTTTGAGATGGGACAGGGTTAGGTGTCTCACCTAACCCTGTTTTTTTTGGACGGAGAACAGATCAAGGGTGCTCCGTCTGAAAGAAGACCGAGGTCGGTCGAGAGAAGGATCAATCCTTCTTGGGTTTGTGATCCGTGTGACACGCCTTGCAGTTGGTCGCGTTGTCGAGTCGCTCGAGGGCTTTCGGTCCCTTGTCGCCTCCGGCGACGACATTCATAGCCGCGATCATTTCCTCGACTTTTTCATCGTATGCGGACTGATCACCTACGGGAGCTTTCGTTCCCTTCATCGTCAGAATGAGTTCGGCGAGACTCTTGATCTCCTTGTCGCTGGCTTCCTCTTCGAGGACTTTGGCGAGAGGACTCGTTTTTCCTTTGAGCCCATCTTTCATGACCTTCTCGATGATTTCATGATTCTCATCGGCGGTTACCGATACAAGGAGACAAAGAGAAGAGGCGAGAGCAAACAAGCGGGTGAGCGATTTCATAGAGGCCGAGATTAGGAGAGCATGCCGGACTATCGCAAGCTCATTTTTTCGTGATCTAGCCCATCGCCGGAGCGGCCCCCTCGGGCAGCGATTCGGTCGCTTCCTTCTCTGCTTTTTTCCGATACTTACGTGCCGCGATGAGTCGGTAAGCGGCAGGGGTAAACACGGCAGCGAGGAAGGTGGCTCCCCCGACGCCTCCGGCGAGAACGATGGCGAGAGGGGGCCAGAACTGGCCTCCAATGAGGATGAGAAGAGGGAGAAAGCTTCCGATGGTCGTCAACGTCGTGCTGATGAGGTGACGACCGCAGCCGAGAATTTCCTCGGTGATGGCTTCGACATCTCCGACTCTTGCTTTCCTGTTCGAGTAGATGGCGGCCAGCGATACGATGTTGTCGTTGAAGGCCAGTCCGACCAGTCCGATGCAGCCGAGGATGGTGTTGAAACTCACGGGGAACTGCATCACCCAGGTCGCAAAAAGGCCATACCCAACCGACAGGAAAGCCGTCGTCAGGAGAATGCTCGCGATGCGGACACTCTTGAACGAGAGGATGAGAATCGCGATTGTGACCGTGACGATCACCGGTAGATACAGGAGGAGGTTACCCACCGCATCGCCTTGATTCTCCGCCTCACCGCCCAGATCGAGACGGTATCCTGCCGGAAGGGAAAACTCACTCGCCTCGAGATCCGCGAGAATCTCGTTGGTAATATCAATCGGGAGCGTTCCGGTTGCGGCATAGCCCCGGACACTGTTGACGCGTTCGCCATTGCGTCGCGTGATGACTCCGGTTTCGGGCCGCATCTGGAACTCGCCGATGGCCCGGAGTGGAACCTGCGCGCCATCCCGGCCGACGATACGGAGATCGGCAATGACATCGATGCGGTCCCGTCCCGCGTCGGGAACGCGGACTCGCACCGGCATTTCTTCGACGGCTTCGATGACGCTTCCACCGGGAAGCCCCTCGAGATTGGTCTGCAGTTGATCGGCGACCGCGCTTGGATCGATTCCCGCGGCGCGGGCTTCGGCCTCGTTGGTTTCAAAATAGAGTTTCGGTTCGCCCCGTGTCAGGGTCGATTCGGCATGAATGATGTCGGGATGCTCTCCGAGGCGTCGCTGCACTTCGTCGCCGAGAGACTGGAGGGTCGCGAAGCTGGGGCCCTGGATTCGAAACTCGACGTCGGCATTGGCCGGAGGACCCTGGGCGAACTTCTTGACCTGGACGAGAGCTTCCGGGAAGGCGCGGTCGAGTTGTTCCTGGAGGCGCGGGACGAGCTCGTTGACGGTTTCGAAACGGTCGGCATCGATGACGCCCATGACATACTCGGACGAGTTGTCGCGACCTTCGATGAGGTTGTAGTAGACGGGGGGAAAGCTCGCACCGGCGAGCCAGTGGACCCGCTCGATTCCCTCGTGCTCTCGTATCAAGGCCTCCGCGCGATCGGCAAACTCGATCGTTTTCTCGATCGTCGTGACGGTGGGAAGAGAAATCTCGACGGTGAACATATCCCGGTCGGTCCGTGGAAAAAACTGGCTCCCGAGAGTCTGGGCGAGGAGAAAACCGGCGACGGGAATCGCGGCTCCGAGACCCAGTCCTACGATTGGAAAACGGACCGAGGTATGAATGATTTTTTTCATCCCCAGCGAGAACCAACGAGCCTCAACTCCTTCTCGCATCCAGCGGGGGAGAAGAGGCTTCTTCTTCTCTTTCCCCGGAGCTTGGGAAAAAATTCCGGCCATGGCCGCGATGGCGGTGAGGGACAGGAGGAAGGAAGCGGAGATCGCGATGATTACGGATCCACCGATCGATCCCACGAAGTCGCCCGCGCTTCCCGGCAGGAGAAGGATGGGCATGAAGGCGAGAACGCTCGTAAGGGTCGAAGAAAGGAGCGGCACGAACAGATGTCGCAGGGCGGCGATGACCGCTTCGCGACGGTTCTTTCCCTTGGCGAGAAATTTTCTCACTTCGTCGGTGATCACGATGGCGGTATCGATGAGCAGGCCCAGCGCGATGATCATCCCGAAGATGGACATCTGGTGGAGCTTTCCACCCTGCATCGAAACGACGAAGAGCGTCGCTGCCGCCGTGAGCGGGAGAGCCGAGCTGACGATGAGAGAGCGACGCCATCCCATCGTGAAGAAGATCACGAGAACGACGACGAGACTTCCGAGAATGAGGTTGCCAGTCAGTTCTCCGAGACGGGCCGTGGTGTAGTCGCTCTGTCGGAAAAGCGTGTCCACCGCGATCGCATTTCCGATTTCCCCGGTAAATTCCGTGAGAACTTCGTTGGCCTTGCTGTCCCAGAGATCTACGCGCTGGTCTTCGGCGACTCGGGCGGCGACATAGATGGCTCGCTGGCCCTCGGTCTTGGCAATTTGTGAGGGGGGATCCTGCCAGGTGCGGGAAACATCGGCGAGATCGCCGACCCGGACGGTCGCGAGTCCATCCGACGCCTGCTGTACGATCACTTCGCGGACCCTGTCGAGGGTGTCGAGCTGGCCTGTAACCTCGACGAGGAGATCGGCAGAGTCACCGCGGAGTTGCCCGGCCGGAATCTTGACGTCGGCTCGTTGCAACGCGTTGGCGACGTCCCGAGGAGTGAGGCCACGGGCCGCGAGTTCGTTGGGTCGGACTGTGACCTGGATCTCTTCCGCAGGCTGTCCGTAGAGCCGTACAAGTTCCGTTCCTGAGACGCGTCGCAATCGATCGGCGAGCTCTTCCGCCTGGCGGGAGAGAATACCGAGACTGTCGGAACCTTTCTCACTTTCCTCCCATCGCAGGGCGACGAGGAGGGTATAGGCGACAGGGTTTCGGTTGTCGTCGTAGAATGGAGGAAGCGCCTCGGGCGGGAAAGTGGCCGAGGCTTCGGCGAGGGCATCCCTGATTTCGGAGTGAATGGGCTCGACCGTCTCCTTGGTGACCGAGTCTTCCAGTTGGATGCTGAATATCGAAAGACCGGCTCGCGAGGTGCTGTCGTAGTTCTTGATCGCGTCGACCTCGTCGAGAGTTTCTTCTATTTTCTCCGTGACGAGAGCCTCCACGCGTTCGGCGGAAGCACCCGGGAAGACGGTGATGACGATGGGATTCCGATTCGTGATGACCGGGTCCTCGAGACGCGGCAAACCATTGATCGCAGAAAGCCCTGCCACCAGGGTGACGATCATGAGGAGGGTCAGCAAGTATCGGTTGTCGAAAAACAAACCGATGAGGCGGGAAGACTTCATGAGGACAAATCAGGGAGTGACGACACGACGGGCGACCGAGGGAATCTCCGAGGTCGGAGAGTTCACCTCGAGGATGCGGACTCGCTGACCAGGGGCGATCTTCTGGAGACCGGAGGGTAGAATCCAGTCCCCTTCTTTAATGGATCCGCGCACAAAAACGCTGTCGGCGTATTCATGTAGCACCTCGAGATCCCGTCGATCGAGTCGATGCGCTTCCGGTCCGGCCTCGGGATCGTGTGTCGCAACGAAACAGGCCCAAAGTCCTCGAGTCGATTCGGTGAGCGCGTCGCGGGGGAGAAAGAATCCCGGTTCGCGAATCTCCAAAGTGCGTTGCACCGAAACGAGATCGCCATCCCGAATCGAAAGGTTGGCGTCGTGGGCATCGAGGATGACATCGACGGTGCGAGTTCGCTCGTCCCGCTGCGGGAGAATGCGCAAAATGGGGAGCTCGGCCTGCACTCCCCGGCTGGTCATGATTGCGATCGAATCACCGGGCTTGAGACCTGTCACCGCTTCCTCCGCCAAACCTGTCCTGACCTCGAGATGAGAAGTCTCGAGAAGCTCGAATACGATCTGCTGGGGCGAGACGACGGCTCCTTCATCGACGAGTAGTTTCGAGAGGGTTCCTGAGAAAGGCGCAAAGAGTTCGCTCTCGACGAGATCGGTCTCGACGGTCTTGATCTCCGATTCGATCCGTCGAATCACTGCCTGGGAGGTGAGAAGCCGCTCTCGGGTCGCGTCGAGTTCCTGCTTGGAGACAGCACGACGATCGACGAGCGCTTCGTAGCGTTCGAGCGTAGCTTTGGCGAGATCCCGGGTGGCCTCGGCCTGTTCGAGAGTGGCGGCGAGTTCCGCTTTTCGCGCTTCGAGCCGGTCTGTGTCAATGCGGGCGAGTTTTTGACCAGCCTCCACCGGCTCCCCTTCTTCAAACCAGATTTCCTCGACACTGCCACCGAGCTCGAAGGCCAGTTGGGAACGCCGACGAGCCTCGACCTTGCCGACGAAGCGTTGCTCCACTTCGTAACCGGGAGACTTCGTCACCTCCAGGACTTCGACGGGGACCAAGCGGATTTCTTTCTCGGTCTCCTCGGTCTGACTGCAACCCAGCAGGGTCGCGGCAGCGAGAGGAAGGAGGAGGACTCGCAGTGACTTCATTTCAAATTCTGACTCAGAGTTACTTTATGTTAAAAAAGACGCTTCAGAGGTCTCCCAAGGATGCCACTTCTTTGTGAAACAATTCGGTTTCGATTCGTTTCTGGGTTTCCTGGTAGTCCCAATCCGCGGTGAACGGGAGCCACCCGGCTCCGTCGAGGAAGCGATGGTAGTTCTCGAAGAGGAATTGGAGTGGCTCTCCCTCGATGTTTCCCGCTTCGCGGAAAATTCCTTCTTCGGCGATGAGATGGGCCCCTTTCGAAAGACTGACAAGACCCCAGACCATCTGCTCGGGGGAGAGCGCGTTCTCGGTGAAGTCCTCGTTTTTCTTTGCTTCGGTCGCGACCTTCATGCCCAGTTCGAAGCAGCAGCCTGCGGATTCGAAGTATTTTTTCTGGCGTGGCTCGGAGCATTTACTCCAGATCGAAGGAAGTCGGACGAGTTGGACGAGAGGGAAACCGTGGGGATACTTTCGAGAAAGGAGGCGATCGGCGACGCCGAAAGCGAACATCCGTTCCCGGGTGTTGCCGTTGAAGGAGGCCGCGCGCTGAAAATAGTCGATCCGGATCTTGAAGTGATGCGCGATCACCGCGAGGACGAGGTCCTCCTTGCTGACGAAGTGATGATAGAGTGTGGCCTTCGAATACTCGACTCGATCGGCGAGTTCATCCAGGTTCAGACCGAGATACCCGCGATCCATGAGCAGCTCGTCTGCCTGCTCGATGACGAGTTTTTCCCGAGCTTCAAAGGCTCGCTTTTTCCGGTCTGCAATGGCCATGGTGAGCGAAATATAACAAAAAGTAACTCAGAGTCAATTTTTGAATTCGGGTAGATTTCGCATTGTCCTGGGGTCGCTACTTCCCAGTTCGTTTCGTCCTTTTCTTTTTCCTACTCCTTTTCCTTTTCTCGGAAATCAGGGGTGGGAAAATGAAAAGGAGTAGGAAAAAGAAAAAGAGGTAGGGAGAGAGCGATCCGATGTTCGTTCGGTATTTGGGATACACAACAGGGTTGACTCGCTGATCATACCCTGTTGATTCCTCCCCTAGTCATGACCGACCTCGAATTGAAACGCCGGGGACTGCTTTGCGTGGTCTCGGGTCCCTCCGGATCAGGAAAAACGACCCTTTGTCGTCGGTTTTCCGAAGTCGATTCGGAAGCGGTCTACGCGGTTTCGGCAACGACGAGGGCCCCGCGCGGCGAGGAGAAGAATGGGATCGATTACTTCTTTCTCGAGCGAGAGGAGTTCGAGCAGCGTGCGACCCGAGGAGAATTTCTCGAGTATGCCGAGGTGCACGGGAATTTCTACGGGACCCTGAAATCCGAGGTCATCGCTCACATCGAAGCCGGTCGGGACGTCCTCATGGATATCGATGTGCAGGGGGCTTCACTCATTCGAAACCAGGAGGATCCGCGGATCCAGGAAGCCTTTGTCGATATTTTTATTCTGCCACCCAGTGACGAGGAACTGCTGCGTCGTCTCAATTTTCGAGGGACCGAGACCGAGGAGCAGCTCGCGCTCCGCCTCGAGAATGCACACGAAGAAATGCGGCACTGGGCTCGCTACCAATACACCGTCGTGAGCCGGGACAAGGAAGCTGACTTCGCCCTTTTCTCCTCGATCTTTGCCGGAGAGCGCTGTCGCTCGCAGCGCCTGATCCCGGATCCCCAATTGCCGGGCGAGCAGCCCGAATTGGAACTGTAGCAGCGACCCGTCAGAAGATTGGCGCGTTGTCTTTGGTGATCTCTGCTGCGGCTTTGTGCTGTGCCTCGGAACCTTTGCAGGTTCCGCTACTTCGGGCTCGTAGCGGAAGCGGCCACGCTTCCGATGGGGACGACATCTTCCAACAAGAAGTGTCCTTTGCTTCTCCGCGCCCTTCAAAAACCAAAACCAAAACCAAAACCAATGACCACGTATCCCTTGCCAAGACCCGGTCTCGCCGCGATCTTTTGGCGTGTCAGAAACATCGTCAGGAAAAAATATCGTTGTCGGAGTGACGGGTTCGATCGCTGCCTACAAGGCCGCCGATCTGGTCAGTCGACTCAAGAAAAGTGGTCACGAAGTGCATGTCGTGATGACGAAAGACGCGCAGGAGTTTATTACTCCGCTGACGCTTCAGACCCTTTCCCGAGAGCCGGTGACGACGGATCTCTACGATGAGAAAGCGGACTGGCATCCTGGCCATATCGAATTGGCGGACCAGGCGGACCTTTTGGTCGTGGCACCGGCGACGGCGAATGTCGTCGCCAAGTTCGCCAACGGAATCGCCGATGACACTCTGGGTGCGATTCATCTCGCGACCCTCGCTCCGGTACTCCTCGCTCCAGCAATGAATGGGAAAATGTGGAAGCATCCTGCGACCCAAGGTAATGTCGAGACTCTCAAGGAACGCGGCGTCCATTTCATCGGCCCCGAGGAAGGAATGCTCGCCTGCGGATACGAGGGCATCGGTCGTCTCTGGCCCGTCGAAGGGAT
This sequence comes from Verrucomicrobiales bacterium, assembly GCA_029213195.1. Classification (GTDB taxonomy): domain Bacteria; phylum Verrucomicrobiota; class Verrucomicrobiia; order Verrucomicrobiales; family DEV007; genus Arctic95D-9. Next base: position 55,460 of record JARGNI010000022.1, on the reverse strand, counting down.
CGAGGAAGCGATTGAAGATTTGCTCGCGAAACAGGGATGAAGCTGCTCATCACGGCGGGACCCACTCGCGAGCCGATTGATCCGGTTCGCTATCTCACGAATCGTTCGTCCGGGAAGATGGGTTATGCCCTGGTCGAGGCTGCGCTCGAAGCAGGGCACGAGGTCGTTCTCGTTTCAGGCCCCGTAAACCTCACCGCTCCGAAAGCCGCGACAACTGTCCAAGTCGAAACGGCGGTGGAGATGTACGAGGCAGTGGCTCGCGAGATCGGAAGTTGTGATACCGCGATCTTTTGTGCGGCTGTGGCCGACTACCGCGTGGATGGCATCGAGGCATCGAAGATCAAGAAGACCGAGGACGAACTTATCCTGAAGCTGATCAAGAATCCGGACATTCTCGGCAGCGCTCGAAGCGAATTCGGATTTTCGGGAGTGCTGGTTGGTTTTGCGGCGGAGACGGATGATGTCCTCGCGCATGCGCAGGAGAAGATGGAGCGAAAAGGATGCGATCTGCTTGTCGCGAACGATGTCAGTCGCCGCGATATCGGATTCGACCGGGAAGAAAATGAGGTGACGCTCCTGTTTCGGAGCGGGGAGTCCCAGGTGCTTTCTCTCGCTTCGAAAAAAAGGATTGGGAGAGAGATTCTTCAGGTTGTGGAGAATCTCCGTGACCAAAGAAAACCGTGATCCGCCGGATCAGGAGTCTTCGTCCTCTTTCGATGGGTCGTCGATATCGGGAAGTTCCTCGTAGCGGAACTCTTTGACCTTGAAGGTCACATCCGATTTTGCGATTTCGCGCCCGCGGAAGAGAGGGGCCTCCTTCTCCACCCGGGTGTAGGGCAGGGTGTCGATCTCGATGACAAGATCGTAGGTCAGGTTCAGGGACTCGGCGTTGACCTCGATGACTGCTCCAAGAAGCTTCTTCTTCAGGTCGGTATGATACATCTCCAGAGTGAGCGAGTAGGGACGGTGATCGGACACCTCGAAGTGCGTCTGCACCTTCTTGGCATCTTCGTCGGGAAGAACCTCGGCGGAGAAAAAGGCCTCGAGGGGATGCTCATCCTCGGCGACTGCGGGAAGCAAGCAGGAGACAAGAGCAAAAGAGAGAAGGATCAGCGTGGGTTTCATGGGCATCTCAAATCGGGAAAAGAATATTCTTCGCTTCCCATAGAATAGTCATGATTCGCTTTGAAAAACAGTCCAAAAAGAGGGCTTTCGTTTTGGCCGGGATCGAATTTTCAGCTCTGTCGTTGCGAGCATTGATCTTTCATGGCAGAAACTTCTCATGCCGATGCCACGCCTCCTTTTCCTGGTAGGAATCATTCTCGCGAGTGCTTCTTCTTATCGAATGGTTTCCGCGCAGGAAGCCGCGGTTCCTGCGATCGCGGTGGTCAACCTGACCGAAGTCTTCGAGGCCCATCCCAAGACGGCGGCAGCGACGAAGCAACTTACCGACGATCGCGAAGCCTCTCGAAAAGATTTCAAAGAGAAGTCGAATACGCTCAAGCAGATCCTGCAAAAACACCAGGAACTGATCCGGGCCGGAAAGAAGGAAGCAGCGGCAGAAGAACTGAAGAAGGCCAATGAAGCGGAGAAAGCCATTGCCACCCTGCGCACGACGGGTCTGCGAGATCTCGAAGAAAAATTCCGGATCGCAAAGAAGGAAATCCTGACCGATGTACAAGCGGCGGTCGCGGAGTGGAACGAATCCGGGAAATACGCCGTGATTCTCGATTCTTCCTCCTCCTCGTCGACGGGACTCCCCCAGGTTGTCCACGCCCCCGGGGCCGAGGATGTCACGGCGGAAGTGATCGCCTTTCTCAAGAAGCGGGAAAGCGAGAAGAAGCCCTGATGGTTTCCAAGCTTCAAGTGCAGCTTCCGGTCGACGATTTGGAACAATGCTGGCCGGAAGCCTGTTGCGGAAAGCGAGTCGGAGCCGTGCTCCATGCTGCCTCGACGACGACGGATCTGCGAAGCACGCTCTCGCAGTTGGAGAGGCTCTCTGATCTGGGTCTGGTTTCCCTGACTACCTTGTTCGGGCCTCAACATGGTTTCGCGACGACGACCCAGGACAACATGATCGAGTGGGAGGGCTATCGTCACCCTCGGCTTGGAGTCCCGATCCACAGTCTCTACGGCGAGCATCGCGAGCCGACTCTTGAGATGCTGGCCGAGGTCGACGTGCTTTTTCTCGATCTCATGGATGTCGGTGCGCGTTACTACACCTTCATCTGGACGATGTTTCTCTGCATGAAGGCGTGTCGGGAGAAAGGGATTCCTCTCGTCGTCGCGGATCGTCCCAATCCGATCGGGGGCGCCTTGATCGAAGGGCGCCCACAGGAACCGGATTTCCTGTCCTTTGTCGGACTGCATCCCATCCCCATTCGCCATGGGAGAACGATCGGAGAGCTCGCGGACCAGTTTCGAGCGGAATGCTTCCCGGATCTCGAGCTGACTGTTCTGCCCATGTCAGGGTGGGAGCGGTCCATGGACTACGAGGCCACCGGCATTCCCTGGGTATCTCCTTCTCCTAACATGCCCACCCTGGAAACGGCTCGGGTCTACCCCGGGATGTGCCTGCTCGAAGGAACGAATGTCTCCGAGGGGCGGGGGACGACGCGCCCGTTTGAATATTTCGGAGCCCCCTGGATCGAGGGCGAGGAATTCGCTGGCGAGTTGAACGCCGTCGGGTTGCCGGGGGTTGTTTTTCGCGACATTTCCTTCGAGCCGGGTTTCCAGAAATTTGCGGGCCAGGTCTGTCACGGTTGCCAGGTGCATGTGACCGACCGAAACGAATTTCGTCCCGTGGCAACAGCGCTGCAGATCCTCGCGAAACTGAGGGAGCGGTATCCGAGTGAGTTTGCGTGGAAAAAGCCGCCCTATGAATACGAGTATGATAAACTCCCGATCGAGATCCTCTGTGGGCGTCCCGAGTCCCGCATTTTCTCGGAGACTCTCTGATATGAAAACAATCCGATTCTTGATCTTTCTTTTCGCCTTCGGGGGGATGTCCTTCCACGGAGCGGTTTCCGCTACGGAAGTGACCTGGCAGGAAATTCTCACGACTCCCCTCGAGCAGGAGGGGTTGCTCCAGGACCCGGAGAGTTTCTGTTCCGTGATTCCTCCCCGGGCAGTGGCGGCGGAGGGGATTCGTTCTTTCACCGAGGTGCTTTCCTCGATCTACGAAACCTTCGACAAAGCACCCGAAACTCATTATTTCTTCTGCACCGTCTACTACACTCCGCGCGAGGCGGGCTTCACGAAGGAGCGGGGTTTCAACGTGAAACCGGATTCTCTACGGGCCTTGCGATCCTACAAGTTCCCGGCGGACTTTGTTCGGGCCACCTACGTCGAGGGATTTGGGAGAATGGCGGAACCGGTGAGAGGGCGTCCGTACCTTTCCTACGATGGGAAGTTTCACACCCGCATCCTCGGGAATCGAAACAACACGCTGCTCGATCGAGAATCCATCGCGGTACATCGAGGGAATCCGCTTTTCGGAAAAACGACCCGGGTCTGGATCCTCGATCCGGAACTCTACAACCAGTTCGGAGCGGTGCGTTTCCAGGTCGGGGATACCGGAGGAGGACTCTATCGCAGCCAGATCGATCTCTATTGGGGCGAGGACGACCCCCTCGGTCCGGGCGCGGATATCTGGCGCCCCGCCTCCTGTGATGTCGCGGTGCGGTGGATGGTGCCGGTCCTCGTCTGGAGGTGAACAGGAAGAGGAAAAACCTTACTCCTCTGGTTTGATCCACTCTCGGTAGGGTCCGGGAGTCGAGTCGGGAATGGGAATTGCCCCGACGGTTTTCTCGTAGTATTCGTCGGCTCCGGAGCCTCCGATGATTACGTAGGCGTAGCCGGCTTCGCGCATGGCGTCTAGACTGCGTAGGAGGAGGCGAGTTCCAAGACCGTGTCCTCGAAATTCAGGAGCCACGCCGGTGGGACCAAAGAAACCTCTAAAGGCAGCATCGTAGCAGGCGAATCCGACGAGCTGGTTCTCGGAATCAAGGGCGATGAAGCACCGGGGAGGAAGATCCGAAAAGGCGATCTCGGTTTCCGAGGCCCACCGTTCGCTGAAATGTTCTTTCACCCACGCGGCGACCCGATGCTTGTCGGCGGCAAGGGGGCGCTGGATGCGAAAGCCCGAATCGGGATCGTTCGTGGAGGCAGTGTCCAGCGAGTAGAGAGGGACCAGCAAATCGCCCATGGCACAGGAATCTGATCAACGGTTTCCACCGCCGGCCACGGGAATGGCTCGGATGGGACGGGTAGGTGCCGGCTCGCCTGGCTCTTGTTCCTGGACCGGATCAGTTCCTTCGGGACGGAGGATTGCAGCGGGTTCTTCGGTCGGTTTTCGCAGTGCGGGAAGATCCGAAGTCGTGATGGGTCCGGAAGACCTTACGGGATCGAGAGAGATCGCGGGAGTTTCCCGGAGCGGAAGAGCCGGCGTCTCGGCTTTTGTGATGGCTTCTGAGGGCTGCGGACGATCATCGAGTTCCAGATCGACTTCGGGTTTCTCGATGTCGCCATCGACAAAGGTGAGCTGGGGGCGCGCAGGACCTGAGTCGGCGGGTTGCTCGATCTCCCTGGCGAGGGGAAACTCGGGAAGCTTTTCTTCCTCGGCATCGAATGGGTTGGCGCCCTGGAGCCCTTTCGTGATATTCTCCTGGGCCTGCTCGGGGGAATGAGCATGGAATCCAAGAAAATAGAAGACCGCCATCGCCCCGATCAGGGTGATGAGGATGAGATTGAGGAGAAGGGGGCGACCGCCAGCTTTGAACCTCGGCTTCCGAAGCGCACGGGGAGTCCGTTCCCGCCGAAAGCGGCTGTCTTTCTTGATCGTATTCTTCATCTCTCCCATCAGCTCATGGTCGCTGAGTTGGAGAGTCACCCCGCTGTTGAGGGCTTTGAGAGAGTCGGAAAGATCGATCCCGAGGACGCTGGCATACTTGCTGATGAAACTGCGGGCATAGGCCACGCTGGGAAACATCGAGGAATCGTCGTCCTCGATGGCCCGAATCATTGTGGAATGAATCTTCGTATCGTGCGCGATTGCCTCTACCGACAATCCTGCCTCACGACGGGCATCACCCAGTTTTTGTCCTATCGTCACCATGCTGTGTTGCCAATCGAGGCAAGCGGTTGAGCCGGCAGTCGTCGTTACCGCCGCCTCTCAGGAGGACGAATGAGGTAGCGGAATGATTACGATTTTTTCACCGGTGACGGAAACTAAGCGAAGTCATCGGAAAGATCGACTAGAATTTCGCGTGGCTTTGCGCCATCGCCGGGACCGATGATTCCACGGCTTTCGAGGATATCGATCATGCGGGCTGCACGGGTGTAACCGAGTCGTAACCTCCTCTGCAACAGGGAAGTAGAAGCTTTTTTCTCGGAGTAAACCACCTCGAGACACTTTTCCAGAATTTCCTCATCGGCGTCGGAAATCTCGTCATCGCCCCCTTCGAGGTCACCGGATTCGATGGCTTCCTGCGCCTCCGGCTCGAATTTGGGTTCTCCCTGGGCCGCACACGCGTCGACGAGATCCTGGGCTTCCTCATCGGTGATGAGCGCTCCCTGGGCGCGGATGAGCTGGGCGCTTCCCGGAGGCAGAAAGAGCATATCCCCTTTGCCAACCAGGTTTTCGGCTCCGTTGTGGTCGAGAATGATGCGGCTGTCCATTTTCGAGGATACCTGGAAGGCGATCCGGGACGGGATATTCGCCTTGATGATCCCCGTGACGACATCCGCGCGGGGAGTCTGGGTAGCGACAATGAGATGGATTCCTGCAGCCCGGGCTTTCTGGGCAATCCGCGCGATTCCCGATTCCACATCGGCGGGAGCCGTCTGCATGAGGTCCGCCAGCTCGTCGATGATGACCACGATGTAGGGGAGACTGTCAGGCAGTTCCTCTTCGAAGTCTTCGAACGTGGGACGGTTCTGACGGGGATCGGCTGCCTCGGGATCGACTTCTTCGGGGAAACCACCCTCGGTTTCGAGGTCGTCGCTGAGCTTGACGTGGTGAGCCATCTCGAGTTCCGGCTCCTCCATGACCTCTTCGGCGAGTTCTTCCTCGGCCCGCTCGCGGGCTCGCATCGCATTGAAGCCTTCAAAGTTCCTCGTGCCCACCTTTGCGAAGAGCGCATAGCGTCGCTCCATCTCGTTGATGACCCAGCGGAGGGCGAGGAGCACTTTCTTGGGATCGGTGACCACGGGGACGACCATATGGGGAAGGTCGTTGTAGAGCTGCATCTCCACGACCTTGGGATCGACCATGATGAATCGAAGCTCGTCCGGGGTGAATCGATACAGCAGGCTCGCGATGATGCTGTTGATGCAGACACTCTTACCACTACCGGTCGCACCGGCGACGAGGAGGTGGGGCATGCGGGCAAGGTCTCCGACGATGGTCCTACCATAGACATCCTTTCCTAGGGCGAGCGGAAGCTTCGCTTTGGAATCGCGGAAGGCTTCGTCTTCGAAGAGTTCGCGGAGGGCGACCGCGATCTTGTCGGAGTTTGCGATTTCGATCCCTACGGTATCTTTTCCGGGGACGGGAGCGAGAATGTTGATCCGCTCCGCGCGGGTGGCACGGGCGATGTCGGCCTCGAGCGCCGTGATCCGGTTGACCCGAAGCCCTGGCATGGGATAGAGCTCGTAGCGCGTGATCGTCGGACCCCGGGTGATGTCGCCAGGTTCCACGTCGACCCCGAAGGTTCCGAGCGTCGAGACGATGTTCTTCTGCTGTTCGATCAGGAGATTCTGATCGGTCGGCTCGACATCTTCATCATCGGTATACTGAAGAATCCCGAGACTGGGGAGCTCGTAATCGGGAAACTGACCTCCCGAAAGCACGGTGCTTTCTTTTTCGGACTTGGCGAAAAGAGATCCGGTCGCCTCTTCGGGAGAGAGCTTCTTCCGCGCGCTTTGCGAGGAGTCGATGATCTTCGGTTCAGGGACAGGAGCGGCTTCTGCGGCAGGTTCTTCCTCGAAGAGATCCGGCTGCTTCTCCGGTTCGGGTTTTGTTTTCTCCGGCTTGGGATCCTTCTTCTTTTTCTCCACCGTACGTTTCGGCTTCTCGACTCGACGAGGCTCGGGCCACTTCAGCTTCTCCCACCAGGGGCCGGCTTCCTGGATGCGATGGGAAACCGAAGCGACTCCATCTTTGAGGAGGACGGCAAACTGAAAGGGGTGGATCCCCGTGATGACGATCAGCGAAATCGTGTAGAGGATCGCCATGACGATGACGCTCCCGACCGAACCGAGAAACTGCTCGATGAGCTTGTGACCGAAGCCATATCCGATGAAACCTCCGGCGCTGCGGGGGAGGTTGATTCGGTCGGACCAGCCCTCGAAGAACCAGGTTTGGAACTCGACGAGACAAGCTGCCGAGCAAATGAGCACTCCGAAAGAAATGATGTTCCGTGGATGAAACGGGCGAGCGCCGGTGAGAACCTGCACCGCCCACCAGGCGAGGACCGCGGGGATGAGATATCCCGCCACGCCAAAGAAAAAGTAGGTATAGCCCGCCGTGACCGCTCCCACCGGGCCGATGAAGTTGTGGACGAGATCGCTCTGCCCGGACTGGCTGCTGAAAGGAACCCAGGTGGGGAGATCGGAGGGAGAGTAAGAGATCAGGGCCAGCAACAGCATCACGCAAATCCCAGCGAGGGAGATCGCAAATACTTCATGAAAGGCGTAGGGGCCATCCGGAATCGCCCTCTTGGCACGGGCCGGTTTGGTCGTCCGGGGGGCTGCCTTTTTCCGAGTCGCGGTTTTCTTTTTCGAAGCACTGGATTTCCGGGCAGCCATACAGGTAAAAAGCGTCAAACAAGCGACGAATTCCAAAAAATATGGAAAACGCAATTGAAGGTGAATTTAATCGCAAATATGGACTCATTGGTGCTTTGATTCAATGGATATCTTAGGTTTCTAAAAGAAATTGAAACCCATTGCGGCTCAGCGGGTCTCCGATTGACACTCGCTCGGGTTCCAGCCTAGTCTGTAGCGGTAAAAGTCATGACTGCTCTCCTCCGCTTCTTTCTTCTCATCGCCTTTGCGAGTCTCCTTTCCGGCTGTGTCGGTGGCAACTTTCTGATCGGGAAATGGACCTTTGATTCCGAGACCACCCTGGAGGCGATTCAGTCCAAGGGCGGCCCCAAGCCGGATGCGGAAGAAGGAGCGGGAGCGCTACTCAAGGGAATTGTTGGAGGATTGCAGAAAAGTCTCTCCGTGGTGTTGATCGGCCAACTCGAGGGAACCGATATCGAGTTCACTCGTGACGAGATGCGTCGGATCCAGCACGGAGCGGGCGAGTCCCAGGGCTATGAGGTCATCGAGAAAGTTTCCCCGGATCGTTATCTCGTGAAATACGATGATGGAGAGATCGTCAGCTGGGGAAAAACTGAAACCGGTATCAAGATGCAGCTCGGTTCCGAAGAAGAGATCTGGGTGCACTTTCGACCGGTGGGGAAGTAGCGTGGGTCGATGGACCAGTGGATCCTCCTCATCCCTCTTGGTTTCTTTGGTGCTGTCTTCTACGGGTATTTCCGTTTTGCTCATCACAATAGCTTCCTCGAATCGATCGAGAATTATGCGAAGCGGGAGGATTGGGATCTCGGTGAGATAAGAGCTCCGTTTCGCGAGAAATGGTGGGCGGCGGTTCCCATCTACGACGCCAGCTATGTGAACCAGGCGAATCGTCCGGGGATGGCCCGGTTCGAGTTGAAGGTGTGGAAGCTTCATTCGAAGCTGGATCTCGTATCAGACACTCACATAGCCTGATTCTCGAGGGCACAAAAAAACCGGAGCTTTCGCTCCGGCCTTCTTGAAATTGGGTTTCTCGCATCGGGCTCGTTTTGCGAACGTTCCCGATTTCCAACCGCTTAGCTGTAGGAAGCCTGGGAACCTTTGATGTCCCGCTTCTTGAGCCAGGGCATGAGACCGCGAAGTCGCTTTCCGACTTTCTCGATCTGGTGCTGCTCGCCTTCCTTGCGGAGGGCTTTGAAATTCGGGCATCCTTCGTCGGACTCCTTGATCCACTCCTTGGCGAACTTGCCGGACTGGATGTTCTTGAGCGCACGCTCCATCTTCTTCTTCACGGAACCATCGATGATGGTGGGACCGGTCTTGACGTCACCCCACTCGGCGGTGTCGGAGATGGAGAAACGCATTCCGGAAATTCCGGACTCGTTGATGAGGTCGACGGTGAGCTTGAGCTCGTGAAGACACTCGAAGTAAGCCATCTCGGGCTGGTAGCCGGCTTCGACGAGAACCTCGAATCCAGCGGTGATCAGCTGGCTGACTCCACCACAGAGAACGGTCTGCTCTCCGAAAAGGTCGGTCTCGGTCTCTTCCTTGAAAGTCGTCTGGAAAACACCGGCGCGGGTGCCACCGATTCCCTTGGCCCAGGCGAGAGCGATCTTCTTGGCCTGGCGATCGGCGTTCTGGTGAACGGCGATGAGACTGGGAACTCCTTTACCCTCGACGAACTGACGACGAACGATGTGTCCGGGTCCCTTGGGAGCGACCATGATGACGTTGACGAAATCAGGAAGCTCGATCGTGTTGAAGTGAACGGCGAACCCGTGTGAGAAGAGGAGCGTCTTTCCTTTCTCGAGGTTCGGAAGAATGTCGGAGTTGAAGATTCCGGCGATCTTGGTGTCGGGAGTCGCGATGAAGATGACATCGGCTGCCTTGACCGCATCGGCGGTGTCCATGACTTTGAAGCCATACTCTTCAGCGACCGCGCGGGACTTGCTTTTCGCGTAGAGGCCGATGATGACCTTTACTCCGCTGTCCTTGAGGTTCAATGCGTGTGCGTGGCCTTGTGAGCCGAAGCCAATCACGGCACAGGTCTTGCCCTTGAGCACTCCCAGGTCCGCGTCTTTATCTGTGTAGATTTTTGCTGCCATCTTTTTCTCGTTTGAGGCGCGTAGAATCCGCGCAAACGTCGTGATGGTCAAACGGTATTCTAGGCGTCGCGTTTTGTGCTGGAGGAAATGACGGGACCAGATGTCATCGGAATCACGACACGCAGTTTTTTCACGGCGAGCAGGATCGCCTCGATCGCTTTCTCAATTTCTTCCGAAGTGGTGTAGCGAGAAAGGGAGAAGCGGACGCTGCTGCGTGCTCGGGCACTGGAGTGTCCCATCGCTTTGACGATGCGACTCGGTTGCACGGCACCGGTGCTGCAGGCGGATCCGGGAGAGCAACAGACACCGGATTCATCGAGGAGAATGAGGAGCCCTTCGCCATCGACTCCGGGAAAGTGGAGGTTGCTCGTGTTCGCGAGACGGTAGTTGGGATCGCCATTGATCTCCGCATCGGGAATCGCTTCGGTGATTCCTTTTTCGAATCGGTCGCGTAGCTCGGACAACTCGGCAAAGTCCTCGAAGTGTTTTTTGGCGAGTTGGGCTGCGACCCCCATCCCGACGATGCCGGCGACGTTCTCGGTTCCGGAGCGACGCGCATTTTCCTGGCCTCCTCCCAGGATCTCGGGACGAAAGCGGGTACGTCGATCGATGTAGAGTGCACCGACCCCTTTGGGACCATGAAATTTGTGGGCCGAGAGGGACGCGGCATGGATCGGGAGCTGTTCGAGCGCGATGGGAATTTTCCCTGCCGCCTGGACCGCATCGACGTGGAAGTAGACATCTCGCTCCGAGGCCAGCTCTGCTGCTTCTTCGATCTGACTGAAGACACCGGTTTCGTTGTTCGCCCAGATCAGGGAAGCAACCGCGACATCGTCCGAGGCGAGAGAAGACTCCCACGCCTCGAGGTCGAGATGACCGAGAGAGTCAACCGGGTTGCGTGTGACTTCGTACCCTGTTTCTTCGTGAAACGAGACCAGTTCTTCCGTCGCGCTGTGCTCTGCGGTGGATGTGACGATGGTCTTTCTCTCCGACCGGATCGCGAGGGCGGATCGGATGGCGGAATTGGTCGACTCGGTGCCTCCACTGGTGAAGATGATCTCTTCGGCTGCCGCTCCAATGAGCTCGGCAACCTGCTCGCGGGCGAACTCGATCGCCCTTTTCGCTTCCCGTCCGAAACGATAGCCACCCGATGGATTGCCATAGTGCTCATCGAGCCAGGGCAGCATCGCTTCCCGCACCTCCGGTGCGATGCGAGTCGTCGCATTGTTGTCGAGATAGATCACTTGTTGGAGTAGGAAAGTAGGAAAGTAGGAAAGTAGGAAAGTAGGAAAGTAGGAAAGTAGGA
>JARGNI010000022.1:35662-44143 GCA_029213195.1 Verrucomicrobiales bacterium | reverse complement strand
AGGAAAGTAGGAAAGTAGGAAAGTAGGAAAGTAGGAAAGTAGGAAAGTAGGAAAGTAGGAAAGGTGTCGGGATGAGAGATTCTTTACTCCTCTCCTACTCTACTTCTTTTCTGCTCCAACCCTCACTGTAAACTGACTTCGAAATCTTCGCCGGTCAAGATTCCGAGGGCTTCGCCGACGAGAAAGAGGGAGCCTGCGACCAGCGTGAGAGAGTCGGTCGATTCGGGCTTCTGCAACGCTTCTTCGAGTGAGTCTACTGCCTGCACGGCCTCGGCTTTTCCTCCTGCTTCGATCCAGATCTCCTCCAGGGCTTCCAAGGAGAGGCGACGTTCGGACTGGATCGGGACAAAGCGAACCGTCCCGACGATGGGAAGGAGTTCCGAGAAGATTTCGCGAACATCCTTGGACTCGGCCGCTCCGAAAATCAGGTCTGCTTTTCGTTCTCCGAAGGTCTCCCCCCAGGTTTCCCGAAGCACTCGAGCGGCGGCCGGATTGTGGGCACCATCGAGAATGAAATTTTCACCGAGTTGCTGGAAGCGGCCGGGCCACGAGGTCGTCGCGAGCGATTCCCGGATTCCCTCCTGCGTCAGGCGCTCGCCCTCGATGCGACAAGCGGCCTCGACGGCGAGAGCGGCGTTCTCCCGCTGGTGAGGTCCCTTGAGACCGAGCTCCCACTCGAGGGGAAGGGGATGCGCCTCGATGTAGGGGATTCCGAGGGTGAGCGCTTTTCTCCCCACCACGTCGCGGGCATCCGGGTGGAGGTCGGCGACGACGACGGGGACATCGGGCTTGAGGATGCCGGCTTTTTCTCCGGCGATCTCCCGAATCGTTCCCCCGAGCCATTGCTGGTGGTCGAGGGCGATGGGGGTGATCACGGAAACATTGGATGGAACAGCGTTCGTGGCGTCGAGGCGTCCGCCCATGCCGGTTTCGAGCACCATGACCTCGCATTTTTCACGGGAGAAGTAGTCGATCGCAAGGGCCAGAGTGATCTCGAAAAAAGTAGGGTGAGGATCCCAGGTGGAGACCAGTTCTCGAATCCCGGAAAGAATCTCGGCCACCTCTTCCTCGGGGATCCATTTCCCGTTGACCTGGATCCGCTCTCGGAAAGAGATGAGATGGGGAGAAGTGAATAAGCCGACCTGGAGTCCGGCATCGCGAAGGATCTTCTCGGCGAAGGCACAGACCGATCCTTTTCCGTTGGTCCCTGCAACATGGATCACCTTCGGGTCCGGCAATTGATCATCCCCTCGCTGGACCCTTTGGGTGGCGACCCACGCTCCGAGGAGTTTTTCGGTGTTTTCCAGACCCAGCTTGATGCCAAAAGTCTGCGTGCCATAGAGCCAGTCGATAGATTCCTGAAAGTTCACAACGATACGTATACGACGAAAAAAGCCCTGTTCGCCGGAATTTTCCAGCGAACAGGGCGGATGCTAAATATGAAAGCGTTGAGGAGTGAGCGCTTCCCTAGAAGGAAACACGGGCACCCACCTGGACGGCGTGGCTCGTGGCTTGCTCGTTGGTGCGGAAAGTGAAGTCACCAAAGTTGGTGGTGTAGTCCGCATCGGAGAGGACCCGGAAACGATACTGGGTGAAGAGAGCGAGGTTTTCCGTGATGGGAAAGTCGACACCAGCAATCAGCTGCCAGGCGAACCCGCTGTCTTCATGATCGTATTCGAACGTATCGATGTTTCCTGCCATGGTCGTGCTGCCATACCCGACACCGCCACCGAAGTAACCTGTGACACCGTGGCCGAGATCGACCTCTTTGAGCAAGTTGAACATGTAGGTCTGCGTTCTCATCTCAAAATCTGCAGGTAGCATGGCTCCGGCATACTCGAGATATCTGACATCGTTGTTGGTGAAAGAACCTTCGAACTCGAATCGGCTACCACCAAATGCTCTCGAGTAAAAACCGAAACCACCACCGTAGTTGATTCCGTTCTTCAAGTCGAAGTTGATTCCGATAATGGCAGGGAGGTAGTCGAATTGACCGTTCGTGTCGTAGTTGGAGCCAGAGTCGACACCACCGTATCCGAAGATATAGGCCTTGTGCTCCTTTTTCGGCTCACAAACGGGCGCCTTGGAGTGGAGACGATATCCCCCGGCAAATGCAGAAGAGGCAAACATCGTCACAGAAAGGACGCCGACAAGTTTTGGAAAATTAATATTTAGCTTTTCCATAAGAGCAATTTATATGGAAATTATATTAATTCAATATAAAAATCATAAAATTTTAAATTTCCTTAAATATTTTATGACCGAAAATAGTTTTCGGAAGCCAATCACCGGAGAAAGAGGTGTGACAGAGCCCACTGTTCCGTGACAGAAAGGAAGGGCTGGCCTTACAACGACGAGACAGGTGAGAAGGCCTCGTTTCGTAACTCGAACCCTTTTCCGAGATCGAAGATTGGATTCAACCGAGAGAGTCCGCGCGTCCGAAACCGTACGCGGTGAACACGCGATCGATTTCATCGCGCACTCGTCGGAAGACAGTCAATTGCTCTTCCTCGGATCCTTCGGCATGGGCGGGGTCATCGAAGGGCCAGTGGTAGCGACGAAGCTGGCCGGGAAAGGGCGGGCACTCCTGGTCCGCATTGCCACATACCGTGATGACCGTCTCCACTTCCTGCTCGAGGAATTCCTCCAGTGACTTGGAGCGACCTTCGGCGAGGTCGAGTCCTTGTTCAGCAACCGCTCGGATCGCGAGAGGGTGGACATAGCCACTTGGATGCGAACCGGCGCTCTCGACCCGAATCTTGTCGCCCACAGCCTTCCGCAGATAAGCTTCGGCCATCTGGGAGCGACAGGAGTTGCCCGTACAAAGAATCAGAATGAGGGGTCGAGAATCGGCTTCGTGCATCTAGAGGAGGGAAATGCGGGGTGCGATCTCTGTCAATTCGTGGTTTGTTACGCGATTCGTCCTTGTATCCGTATATTTGCCTGCTCCCCTAGCGACCATGCCTGCTTCCCTCTCCTCTGCCTATGGAATGACCCTCGATGACTGGATCGAGTGGATGGCGGAGCACGATCAATCCAAATTCCGAGCGAAGCAGGTGGTCCAATGGCTTTTCCTCAAAAGGGTGACCTCCTTCGACGAGATGACGAATCTCAGTCAGTCGCTCCGCGAAGAACTGAAGAAGGAGTTCACGATCGGGCTGCTGCCTTCGGTGCGGCTCACCGGCTCCCAGGACACCACGCGGAAGTTTCTCTTCCGACTCTCGGACGACCGCTTGATCGAGACCGTCAAGATTCCGGCAAATGCGAATTTCGATGGAGATCGCTCCGGGAGAATCACCCTCTGTGTCTCGAGCCAGGTTGGATGTGCTTATGACTGCAAGTTTTGCGCGAGCGGACTCGCTGGCTTTACGAGAAACCTGACCGCCGGTGAAATCGTCGGGCAGGTCATGACCGCCGAACACGAAACGGGGGATTCGATTCGCAATATCGTCTTCATGGGAATGGGGGAGCCACTTGCGAATCTCACGCAACTTACGAAAGCCCTCACCATTCTGAATGCGGACTGGGGAATGAACCTCGGGGCGCGGCACATGACCGTGTCGACAAGTGGACTCGCTCCGCAGATCGAAAAGCTCGCGAAAATCCCCATGCAGATCCGACTCGCGATCTCGCTCCACGGAGCGACCGATGAGGTGCGGGAGCAAATCATGCCGGTGAACAAGAAGTATCCGATCCAGCGTCTCTTCCAGGCTCTCGATGTCTGGATGGCGCACAAGAAGCAGATGGTCACCTTCGAATACATTCTCATCGAGGGGGTCAATGACAGCCTCGAGCAGGCGGCAATCCTGGCGAAGCGGGCGAAGTCGCTGCACGCCAAGGTGAACCTGATTCCCTACAACACGGTGGAAGGTCTCCCGTGGAAGCGCCCGGACATCCCGCAGCAGGATGCCTTTCTCAAGGTTCTATCGAAAGCGAACATCACCGCCACGATCCGGCGGGAAAAGGGGCACGATATCGATGCAGCCTGTGGGCAACTGCGCTTGCAGGAAGAAGGGGATTGGCTTGCGGTTCCAACATCGCCAGAGAAGTAGGAGGGATCTGGAGTGCGGCGGCTCGACGCCGCTTTGGCAGAGCCTCGGGATGTCCGCTCCGCCCCCTGCCAATGCGGGACCTGTGGGAAGTGCGCGTTTTCTCACATCGACCGGAAAAGCGGCGTCGAGCCGCCGCACTCCATACAGGATTCTCGAAGACTGCTTTGAAGAAGGCTCCTATTCCTTGAACTGCCCGACGAGGTTGGTCATCGTCGCTTTCGCATCGCCATAGATCATCCGGGTGTTGTCGCGGAAGAAGAGCGTATTCACCAACCCGGAGAATCCGGCACCCTGGCCTCGCTTGAGAGCGAAGACAGTCTTGGCCTGGTGGACATTGATGATGGGCATGCCGTAGATCGGGCTTGCCTCGTCCTCGGCTGCGGCCGGGTTGACGACGTCGTTCGCCCCAATGACGATGGCGACATCGACCGTTTCCATGATGGCATTGACTTCGTCCATCTCACAGAGCTGCTCGTAGGGCACGTCGGCTTCGGCGAGGAGGACGTTCATGTGACCTGGCATCCGGCCCGCAACCGGGTGAATCGCGTAGCGGACTTCGGCACCATTCTGCTCGAGGATTTCTCCAAGTTCCTTCACGGCGTGCTGGGCTTGGGCGACCGCCATTCCATAGCCGGGAACAAAGATGACCGACTCGGCTGCCTCGAGAACGTAGAAGGCATCTTCCGGAGTCATCGGCTTCATTTCCCCTTCGACCTCCTGGGCCTTTCCGGAGGTGGCTCCGAATCCTCCGAAGAGAACGTTGCCGAGGGTTCGGTTCATCGCCTTGCACATGATCACGGTGAGGATGATCCCCGACGCTCCGACAAGACAGCCGGCGACGATGAGAACGTTGTTCAGGATCACGAAACCGGCAGCCGAGGCAGCGATTCCGGAAAAGCTGTTGAGGAAAGAGATGACCACCGGCATGTCTCCACCTCCGATGGGGATGACCCCGAGGACACCGAGGGCGAGCGAAAGTCCGATGACCACATAGAGCGACCAGGCCGATCCGGTGGCGACGAAGACTCCTCCACAAGCGAGCAGAGCGATGAAGACGATCGCGTTGATGATTTTCTGCCCGGGAAAGACCGTGGCCGATCCTCCCATTTTGCCGGAGAGCTTGAGGTAGGCGATCATCGAACCGGTGAAGGTGATACCACCGACAAGAACGGCGAAGACGACGGCGCAGGCGGTAAAGACGGGATATTCCGATCCGCCGAAAGTGCTGTCCTTGGCGTATTCGGCCCAGCCGACGAGAAGCGAGGCGAGTCCTCCGAAGCCGTTGAAGAGAGCGACGAGCTCGGGCATCCCGGTCATCTGCACGCGTTTCGCAGCGACGACACCGATGGCGGATCCGATAAGAAGACCGGCAATGATCCAGGTGTAGCTGAGACCGCCCGCCATCAGGGTCACGACTACGGCGATGAGCATTCCGAGCGAGGAAACCAGGTTTCCGCGTCGAGCCGTGTCGGCGGAACCGAGCATCTTGATGCCAAAGATGAAGAGCACCGACGCAATGATGTAGGAAATGTTGATCAGGTATTCCATGAGAAATCGTGAGTGGTTGGGAAACCGCGGCTTACTTGCCTTTCTTCTTGAACATCCCGAGCATCCGGTCGGTCACCATGTAACCTCCGACCACGTTAATCGTGGCGAGGATGAGAGCAGCGAGGCCGAGCCATTTGCCGAGGTTTCCCTCGATCGAACCGGCAGCGAGAATCGCTCCGACCATCGTGATTCCGGAGATCGCGTTGGATCCGGACATCAGCGGGGTGTGCAGCTGACTGGGGACTTTCTGAATGAGCTCGAAGCCGAGGAAGGCGGCCATGACGAAGACAAAGATGAGAAGCGTGAGTTCCATTTTCTGAAGTAGGTGAGAAGTGGAGGAGGAAAGAAGTAGAGAAGGGTGATTGGCCGATTCAACAGGGTCATGTCGTTGATCGAACAGGGATGGATCAGTCTTGGAATCGTTCGTGGACGACGGAGCCGCCGTGGGTGATAACACAGCCTTTCTGGATCTCGTCTTCGAGATCGATCTGGAAAGCCTTGGCTTCCTCGTCCCAGAAGTGCTCGATCATGTTGGCGAAGTTGGCGGCAAGGACCTGCGAAGCGTGCTTGGAGACCTGGCCTTCGAAGTTGGCGAGACCGACGAGTTTCACCCCCTTTTCGGTTTCGGTTTCTTCCCCCGGGGTGATGCCTTCGACATTGCCACCGGTTTCGGCGGCGAGATCGACGACGACACTGCCGGGCTGCATACTCTCGACAACGTCCTTCTGGATCAGCACCGGAGGCTTGCGTCCGAAGACCTTCGCCGTAGTGATGACGACATCGCTCTGGGCACAGACCTTGGCCTGCGCCTGTCGCTGTTTCTCAAGCTGCTCGGGGGTGAGCTCTTTGGCGTAGCCCTGGTCGGTTCCGCCGGTTTCTCCGAGATCGATCCGGAGGGCCTTGGCTCCGAGCGACTCGGCCTGCTCGAGGGCTTCGGGACGAACATCGAAAGCGGTAACGCGGGCGCCGAGACGCTTCGCGGTAGCGATCGCCTGGAGTCCTGCGACCCCGATACCGAGGACGAAGACTTTCGCCGGAGAGATCGTTCCGGCGGGGGTCATCATCATGGGAAAGATCGAGTTAAGCCGGTTGGCCGCAGTGATGACCGCCACGTAGCCCGCAAGGTTGGCCTGCGAACTGATCGCATCCATTTTCTGCGCCAGCGTGGTCCGGGGAATCATTTCCAGGCTGATCGCCGTGGTGTCCTGGGAGGCAAAGGAACCGAGGAGATCCTTTTCATTGAAAGGATCAAGGAAGCTGATGTGGATCGCACCCTTTTTGAGCTGTCCTACCTCTTCTTCGGAGGGCTTGCGAATCCGTGTCACGATATCCGCCGATCCGAGTTCGCCGGATCGATCGTCGCTGACCGTGGCACCGGCTTCTTCATAGCTGGCATCAGGGTGATCGCATCGTGCGCCGATTCCGGCCTCGACGACGACCTCGGCACCGAGACCAATGAGTTTCTTTACTGCGGCCGGGTCGAGCGAGGCGCGGGTTTCGATCGGATCCGTTTCCTTGGGTGCAAAAATCTTCATACCAGAGCGTTCAGGTTCCTTTGGGGACCATCCGTTTCCCCCGAAAAACAAGCGGTTCTTATTTCACGGGCCTGCTAATCTAGCAGCGCCCGCTTCTCTGTCGATCCCATTTCTGTGTCGGATAGCGCACCACTTGAGACCCGTGCTTGGGAGGATTGTGAGCCTTTAAAATCCGTTGAGCAGGTTCATCAGGAGATCGCGATAGGCGATCGCCGAGCGGATGATGAGGAAGGCGACGAAGAAGAGAACGGCCCAGTAAAAGAGCTTCGGAGCCCATTCCGCCACCTGCTCCATCGCCTCCTTGGTATTCTCCGAGTAGAGCCGCGACCATTCCGCGAGCTCGCGATCGAGTTGACCGGATTCCTCGGCAGCCATGATGCCGCGCGAGAAGTCATCGGGAAAGGCATAAGGCGAGGCGTTGAGTGCGCTGGAGAGAGATTCTCCCTCTTCCGCGAGCCGAGCGCCACGCTCGCTGGCTTCGTGGAGGACGCCACTCGCGGAGGCTTTTCCGGCACCTCGTAGGGCATCACTGATCTTTTTCCCGGCGAGCAGAAAGATCTCGAAGACCTGGGTAAAACGCTCCATGGCGGCCGATCGGCGGGCTTTCCCAATGAGGGGAATCCGATTCAGGAACTGGTCAGTGACAGCGGAGCGACGTGCCAGCCGGACGAGGAGGACCGACCAGGCGAGGAGGAGAGCGACCCCGAGATAGCCGAGAAGCATGGTCATGCCCATTTGTTCGAAGGCTTCTGCGTAGCTGGTCTTGGGTTCGCTGGAGTCGAAGGAAAACTGACCAAAGACGGAGACTGCGAGCGTCGAGACCGGGATCGCGATGTGGAGCAGGATGATGGGGTAGGTGAGGCCTTTCAGGATGCGGCCACGCGTGACGTGGAGACGACGGAAGTATTCGGAGAGATGACTGAAACCTCGATCGAGCATGCCTCCCGCCTCGGCAGCCGAAATGATTTCCTCCTCGAGGGAGGTGATGACCGGAGAGGAGTCCCCGAGCGCGGCGCCGATCGACTTTCCCTGCTGGATTCCCGAGAGGAGACCGGAGTAGATTCGTTTTTCCACCGCGCGAAGGCGCGGTTGATCGAGGAGAGACTGGCAGGTTTTTTCCATTCCCATCCCGGAGCGAGCGTATTTCTCCAGGTTCGAGTAGATGCGTTGCTTCGCCTTTGCCGACAGTCGTGCCATGGGCGGTATTGTCCCATCCCCCGGACAAGATGGGAACCCTGGATTTTTGGGAGAGCGTATTTTTTCCACCGTTCCTCCCAATCTTCACTCCTGATCTTACTCTTACTCTTACTCTTACTCTTACTCTTACTCTTACTCTTAATCCTCAT